>NZ_RCCV01000001.1:1809622-2412830 GCF_003664255.1 Micromonospora sp. M71_S20
CATTCCGCCGCCGTGACGCAGGTGGCGGCGGCCGTCATCGATTTCGCACGCGTCGCGGCGGCGCGAGGTTAACCAAGGAGGATCCGTGTTCGACTCGAGAGTCTTGTACCAGGAACTGCGGGAGCACGTGGAGCGCGACGTGGCGCCGGACGACATCGCCACGGCCCGCCGCGACTTCTCCTACCTGGGGCACGCGAAGGTCTCCTTCGTCGCCCCCGACACCGTCAAGAAGGCCGTCGCCGACGAGGTCAACGAGCTGATCGACAAGGCCGGTACGCGCCGGGACCTGCGGTTCGCCGAGACCGACTACACGCCGCGCCGGATGCGCAACGTGACCCGGGCCGAGATCGCCGAACTGGGCACCGTGATCAACGCGATCTACACCGCGGAGCCGATCCTGCGGGTGTTGTCGGAGGTGGCCGGCGAGCCGGTGCACCCGTGCCCGTACGAGCCGGAGCAGTTCGTCATCACCTGCCTGGAGAAGGACGGCGACACCCACGGCTGGCACTGGGACGACTTCACCTTCGCGCTGGTGTGGGTGGTCGAGTGCCCGCCGGTGGAGCACGGCGGCTTCGTCCAGTGCGTGCCCGGCACCACCTGGAACAAGGAACGTCCGGAGATCAACCGGGCGCTGGTCAGCCGCCCGATCTACTCGATGGAACTGTTCCCCGGCGACCTGTACCTGATGCGGACCAACACCACGCTGCACCGGGTCGCCCCGGTCCGCCAGGGCCGCCGCAAGATCATCAACATGGGGTACGCCTCGGCGTCCGACCTGACCCGCGACTTCACCCACGAAACCATGGACCAGCTGTGGGCGACCGTGCCCGCCGGAGAGGTGTGACCATCATGTCGACTCGGAACAACATCGCCCCCCAGCACATCGTGCTCGCCTTCTCCGGCGGACTCGACACGTCGGTGGCCCTGGTCTGGCTCAAGGAGCGCTACCGCTGCCGGCTGACCGCGTTCATCGCCGACCTGGGGCAGGGCGAGGAGCTGGACACCGCCGCCCGCAAGGCCGAGAAGCTCGGTGCCGACGAGGTGCGGGTGGTCGACCTGCGCGAGGAGTTCGCCCGCGACTACGCCTTCCCCATGTACCGGGCCAACGCCCTCTACGAGGGGCAGTACCTGATGGGGTCCTCCATCGGCCGGCCGCTGATCGCCGCTGCGCAGGTGCGGGTGGCCGAGGAGGTCGGCGCCGACGCCGTGGCGCACGGGGCCACCGGCAAGGGCAACGACCAGATCCGCTTCGAGATGACCTTCGCCGCGCTGCGCCCCGACCTCACGGTGATCAGCCCGTGGCGGGAGTGGGACCTGGCCTCCCGCAGCGACCTGCTCGCCTACGCCGGCAGGCACGGCATCGAGCTGGACCTGAGCAGCGGCGAACGGCCGTACTCCATCGACAGCAACCTGCTGCACACCTCGTACGAGGGCGAGGCGCTGGAGGACCCGGCGCAGCCGGCGCCGGAGGGCCTGCTGTTCCGGGTGCGCGACCTCGCCGACACCCCCGACGAGCCCGAGACCGTCGAGATCCACTTCCAGGGCGGCAACCCGGTCGGTGTCAACGGGACTCCGCTGTCGGCCAGCGCCGTGCTGGAGACGCTCGACGAGATCGGCCGCCGGCACGGCATCGGCCGGCTGGACATCGTGGAGAACCGGATCTTCGGCATGAAGACCCGCAACATCTACGAGGCGCCGTCGGGCAGCCTGCTCTGGCACGCCCACCGGGCGGTGGAGTCGCTGGTGCTCGACCCCGAGGTGGCACAGCTCAAGGAGGAGCTGATGCCGAAGTACACGGCCCTGGTCTACCGGGGCCTGTGGTTCGCCCCCGAGCGGCTGATGTTGCAGACCGCCATCGACTTCAGCCAGCAGGACGTCACCGGCGACGCGATCCTGCGGGTGCACCGGGGCACCGTCCAGGTGATCGGCCGCCGCTCCCCGCACAGTCGCTACGACACCGCGTTCGCCACCTTCGAGGCCGACGACGTGTTCGACCAGCGGGACTCCTCCGGCTGGCTGCGGGTCAACACCGTCCGCTTCCGGGCCGGACGCACCGACGGGGCGGCGACGCGGTGAGGATCGTCTTCTTCGGGTACGGCGAGCTCGGCGCGACCGTGCTGCGGGGCATCGCGCCGCACCACGAGGTGCTGCTGGTGCTCACTCACCGGGCCGAGTTCAGCGGGCTCGGCGAGCCGGACGTGGAGCTGGCCGCGGCGGAACTGGGGCTGCCGGTGCGCTACTCGGCCACCGCCCGCGAGCCCGACCTGCACGAGCAGCTGCGCGAGCTCGCGCCGGAGCTCATCGTCTCCACCAACTGGCGGACCCGGGTGCCGGTGGAGGTGCTGCGGATCCCGGAACGCGGCGCGGTCAACACGCACGACGCGCTGCTGCCCGCGTACGCCGGGTTCGGCGCCGTCAACTGGGCGATCCGCAACGGCGAGGAGGAGACCGGCCTCACCGTGCACTACATGGCGGAGGAACTGGACACCGGCCCGGTCATCACCCAGGCCCGCGTGAAGATCGGCCCGCACGACACCGCCGGGCAGATCCTGGAACGGCTCCTCGCGGAGTACGTGCCGGTCACGCTGGAGGCGTTGGACCGGGTCGCCGAGGGGCACCGGGGCGAGCCGCAGCCGCTTGAGGGGGCGTCGTTCTACCACCGGATCGGGGTCGAGGACACCCGCATCGACTGGCGGGACAGCGCCACCACGATCTGCAACCTGGTGCGCGGCCAGTCGGACCCGTTCGTCAACGCGTGGACGACGCACCGCGGGTTCCGGCTGTGGGTCAAGGCCGCCACCCGGCCGACCCGGGCGCACGGCGGCACGCCCGGCCGCATCGTCAAGGCCGACTACGGCGGCGTGGTCGTCGCCAGCGGCGGGCCGGGCGACGGCGACGACCGCGGGGTGGTGCTGCTCCAGGTCTCCACCGAGACCGGGCCACCCGTGCGCGCCATCGACTACTTCACCACCTTCGGCGAGTACCTTCACTGACGCGGTGGCCGGGGGCGCCGGTCATCGCGCACACGACGATGACGGGAGAGGTCGGATGATCGGTCGACTGCACTCGGTGGTGCTGGACTGTCCGGACGCCGAGAAGCTGGCGGAGTTCTACGTCGAGCTGACCGGCCTGGAGTGGGCCGACAGCGACGGGTACTGGGTGACGTTGAAGGGCGCGGACGGGCACCCCCGCCTCTGCTTCCAGAGCGTCGCCGACTACCAGCCGCCGCAGTGGCCGGATCCGACCTTCCCGCAGCAGGCCCACCTCGACGTGGAGGTGGACGACATCCAGGAGGCCGAGCAGGCGGTGCTCCGGCTGGGCGCCACCCTGCTGCGCGGCGGCGGGGGCCGCAACCAAGGCTTCCGGGTCTACGCCGACCCGGTGGGACACCCGTTCTGCCTGGTCTGGGGTCAGGACTGACGCCATGACCAACCAGGACCGGGCAGTGGAGTTCCGCCGTACCGCCGGGGCGTTCGCCACCGGCGTCGGCATCGTCAGCAGCGTGTACGACGACATCCCGCTGGCGATGACGGTCAACTCGTTCACCACCGTCTCGCTGCACCCCACCCTGGTCCTGACCTGCCTGAAGCACCGGAGTCGACTGCTCGCCCAGATCCGCGACTCCGGCATCTTCGCGGTCACCGTGCTGGCGGCGGACCAACGAGACGTCGCCCGTTGGTTCGCCGACGCCCGGCGGCCCTCCGGCGCGGCCGCGTTCGCCGGCGTCCGGGTGCACCGGGCGCCGGCCACCGGCTGCCTCGTGTTCAGCGAGGGACTGGCCTATTTCGACTGCCGGGTACGCGACCTCTCCGACCAGGGCGACCACTCGGTGGTCATCGGGGAGGCGGTGTCCTACGGCACGCTGAACCCGGCGAAGGCGCCGCTGCTCTATCTCCACGGGTCGTACCGGTCGATCGCGGCGGCGCCTTCGGCGGCGTCCGCCGCGTAGGGGCGGGAGGCGGGTGCCCGCCCCCACCCGGTGGCGTCCGCCGGTCACGTCGTCACTGGCAGACCCCGATGTCGTACGCGCGCATCCAGGTGTCGGTCTCCAGCAGCGGCAGCACCAGGTGGGCCGCGTTGACGTGTGTCACCGTCCGGTTGTCCGATTCGATCAGTGCGCGGACGCGGTCGGGATCGAACAGGTCGTGCAGCGGCGAGGTCTCGTCGACGACGAGTCTGTCGACCGCGCTGAGCACCACGGCGTCGTACCCGGGGTCGCGCATCACCGGGTAGCCACTCTTCCTGCGCCGCAGGATCCCTCGGGCACCAGGTCGGCAACGGCCGCAGTTCCGGTTCAGCGGACACCTCGCCTCGCGCCGGTGACCGGCCACCGGCGCCCCACGCGGGCCGCGATTCGGGTACGACGACGGAGTGCAGGGGCGCATGGCAACCAGACAAACGAGCCCTCCCTTTCGAGGCGAGCACGGTCGCGCCTTCGTCAATTCCCTGCGCCCGGCCAGGATCCGAACCTGCGACAACCAGCCCGCTCAGGAATACAGTGCGACGCACGCCTCGTGCGGGCCGCCCACCTGCCACTACGGAAGGCGATTCAGACTATTAGGACAAGATCAGTCTGCAAATGGTCCAGCCCATGGGCGGCTTGACCGCGACTCGGCAACTCGCCTCCGCACCGATCGCCATCACCACCTCAAGAGGAAGCAGATCGCGGCCGACAACAGCATGGCGCGCCAGGCCGAAGGAACAATTACGAACCGGCCCAGCGCCGCCCCGTGGTCACGCCCTCCGGGATTGACCCAACTCTCGACGGACAGTGACCACCGACTACGTCCGCCACGGCACCACCAACCTGTTCGCCGGGTGGACGTGGTCCATCGACCAGGCCCAGCGCACAGCCGCCACCAGGGGTTGCTGCGCCTCCGGCATACCATCGACCGAGCAGGCCCCGACCCAGCTGGAACTACATATCATGCTGGGCAGCTACGCCACCCACATGACGCCCGCCACCCGACAGGGGCTCATTGAGCACACAGTTTCACCTGCACTTCACCCCGAGCTACTCGTTCGTGGCTCAACCCTGGTCGAACTGGTTCCGCGAACCAACCTACCGCAAACCACGTCGGTTGGCCTACCGCAGTCTCGCCGACCTGAAAGCCGATGTAACCGCCTGGATCGCGGCATGGAATGCCGACTCAAGCCGCCTACCTGGACCGAGCCGGCAGACGCCATCCTCGAAACAACCCTCGCGCCCTACCAACGAATTAACAACTGCCGACAAAAGGCGCGATCCAATTGACAGTGATTGATTCTCATGGCAGGCTCGGGGCGTCCCTTCGAACAGAACGGAGCTTCAATGCGCGCGATTCGAAAGATCCTCGCTGCCACCGCTGTCACCGGCGCGACCGCAGTGTCCCTGCTGGCGGGTGCGGCCCCCGCGTCCGCCGACGCTGGAGCCAACGCAGTCGGCTGGTACACGGGCTACGGCTCGGGATCCTCCGCCTCGCTCGCCATCTGGTCGGCGGAGAACGACGCCAAGTGGAAGGCCCAGATGGGCGGATTCAACACGTACCTCGACTGCCGCACGACCTACAGCAGCAGCACGAAGGTCAGCGACTACTACTACACCGCCAACGTGCAGCTGTACTGCTACACCTTCAGCTGAGCCACCGCTCGCCGATCGCCGGAAGGAGTTCGTCGGGCACCGCCAGGCGTACTCCTTCCGGTCGTCGGTGATTTGCCCGGGGCGCGGAGGACGTACCAGCTCCTCCGCAAAACGCACGACGTCGCTGCGGTGCGTCCGCTGGCCGACCAACACTCCGCTCCCCGGGCCGCTTTCCTCGCCGCCACCCCAACAGGATCGTTATCTGGTTCGACGAGCCGTGCCGTCGAGCAGCGCTGAACAGCCGGCTGCCGAAGTGGTCGACCCTGAGCACGCGTCAGTGCGGGTTCGTGAAGGTCGCCTTCGTACGCAGCCTCCACTCGACCGCGCCCCGAGCCGTCGCCACGATCGGCCGGTAGCCCGCCAGCCACGCCCGATCGCCGCAGAGCTGGAACACGCCGTCTTCACTCCCGTCGCGGGGTCGCACGATGAACTCCGCCGAGGTCGTCGACGTTCTGGTCCTGGTCCACCTGACGTTCGCCGTACCGCCACCGGCCCGACGGCAGGTGGCGAGCATCTGGTCGAAGGTCATCGGCGGCGGCATCACGTTGAACCGCCCGGGACCGACCCGCAGAAGGAATGCGACGAGGTCACGGACGTCGGTCACCTGCTGCGGCTGCGAGGGCCGAGCCGCGCACGGGACCACTCGGCGCCGGCCGTGGCGAGCGCCCAGCTGGTGAACGCGCCGAACGGATCACCGAGACCGCTCATCAATCCCCGCGCGGACCGACGTCGTCCGTGCGGACATCGGCGCCTCGGCCGCCTGCTCGCAGGCGACCTTCAGGTTGCCGTACTCGCCATCGTCTGGCTCCGCCGGCAGCAGTTGGGCATCCTCCGACCGGCCCGCCTCGGCCGAGCGGGGTAGACGGCGATAGAGGACATGAAGACGTACTGTCCGATGCGTGGTCCCCGCATTCCGGCGGTGGCAGCCAGCTGGCGCGGGTGGAAACCGCTGAAGTCGAAGACCGTGTCCCAGGTGCCGGTACCGACCGCGGTCAGGCCGGCCGGGTCCGCCTACCGCAGTCGGGTCGACCGGAGTGTTGCTGGCGGAAGCACCACGACTCCGGCTGGTCACCGGGCGATGATGGTCACGAGGATGGCAAGCAATCTCGGCCAGACCCGTGCTGGGCATCCCCGGCGCGGCGGAGACGCTGCGGACGCGTCTCCTGTCGCTCACCCCTTGGCGGGGACACTGACCTGCACGACAGCCCCGCTCATGCGGTCCGAATCATTGCAGTGATTTGCGCGAACGGCGGCTACAGGCGGCATCCGGCAGCACGGGTCGACCGATCGACGCGGAAGCATATTCGCTGTTTAGATGGCGTTTTGCTGATCTTCGAGGTGCCCCCGGCAGGATTCGAACCTGCGACACACGGTTTAGGAAACCGATGCTCTATCCCCTGAGCTACGAGGGCGCGAGGGCCTAGTCTAGCGACCTGGGGGTTCACCTGGGGTGGCAGGGAGTGCCCCACGTTCACCCACGTCACCCGCACCCCCGTTCTCCCAGCCCAGGAGCACACCCCGAGCACACGAACCCCGGGTTGCGACCGGCCGTCGGCCGCGGTGACCCGCGTTGGCACCGGTTCACCCAGGTTGGCACCCGCTGGAGAGCACACACCGCGCACATCATCGAAGATCAACGACGTTCCGTCCGCATACCTACCGTCGGCGCCGCCACCGGAGAACCACGGAGCGCCCACCCTGGGGTCACTCGGACCCGCCGCGATTCTGACCATGACGGTCCCCGGGGCTGTCTCGCTAACGGCTCTGTCTCACATTCGGTGGTGACCGAAGGTAGTCGATGTCGTTGAGGTCATGTGTGCAAGATCGGTGATCTTACGAAGATGGTGTTCTCGGGGCTGCTGCCGCTGGTGATCGACGACGTGACGGACGAGGGCGAGCGGATCCTGGTGCGGGCTCGGACTCCCGAGGGGCCGGTGGCCTGTCCGGGTTGCGCGGTCGTGACGGGCCGGGTGCACGGGTATCACCAGCGGACCCTCGCGGACGTGCCGGTCGATGCCCGGCCGGTGGTGCTTCGGGTACGTGTACGTCGTCTGGTGTGCCCGACCCGGGGCTGCCGTCGCACGTTCCGGGAACAACTGCCCGGGGTGTTGAACCGCTACCAGCGCCGCACCTTTCGGCTGATCTCCCAGGTCGGTGCGGTGGTGCGACAGTTGGCCGGCCGCGGCGGCGCGCGGCTGTTGTCGGCCCTGGCGGTGGTCGTGTCCCGGCACACGGCCCTGCGGGCGCTGCTGCGCGTGCCGTTGCCCGAGCGGCGGGTGCCCCGGGTGCTCGGGGTGGACGACTTCGCGCTGTGCCGGCGTCGCCGTTACGCCACCGTCCTGATCGACGCGGTCACCCGTGAACGCATCGATGTGTTGCCCGACCGCAAGGCCGCGACCCTGCCGACGTGGCTGCGTGAGCATCCCGGTGTCGAGGTGGTGTGCCGGGACTCCTCCGGCGCCTACGCCGAAGCGGTCCGTCGCGCCCTACCTGAGGCGTTGCAGGTCGCCGACCGCTGGCACCTGTGGCACAACCTCGCCGAGGCCGTGCGCAAGGAGGTCACCGCGCACAGCTCGTGCTGGGCCACTGCCGGCCCGCGGCAGGAGGGCATACGGGCCGTGACCACCCGGCAGCGGTGGCAGCAGGTCCACGACCTGCTCGATAAAGGCGTTGGCCTACTGGAATGTGCCCGCCGGCTCAACCTCGGCCTCAACACTGTCAAACGCTACGCTCGGATCAGCGAACCGCAGCGCCTCATCCGCGCACCGCAGTACCGGCCCACCCTCGTCGATCCCTACCGCGAGCACCTACGCCGTCGCCGCCAACAGGACCCCGCCGTCGGCGCCACCCAACTCCTCGCCGAGATCCGGGAACTGGGCTACACCGGCAGCCTCAACCTGCTCTACCGCTACATCACCCAAGGCCGGGTCGAAGCCGACCGCCCAGCCGTGTCGCCCAGGCGTCTGACCCGCTACCTCCTGACCGCACCTGACCAGCTCAACGAACATCAGCGGACGCTCGTTGACGCTCTCACCGGCGCCTGTCCACCGATGACCGCGCTGACTGGCTTCATCGGCTCGTTCGCCGCGCTCCTCACGCCCGCCGCCGGCAACAACGACCGTCTCACCGCCTGGATCGCCGAGGTCAAGACCACAGCCCTGCCCCACCTGCACACCTTCACCCGCGGCCTCGGCCTGGACCGCGACGCCGTCAACGCCGCCCTGACCTACCCCTTCCACAACGGCGGCACCGAAGGCGTCAACACCAAAACCAAACTGATCAAACGACAGATGTACGGACGCGCCGGCTTCGCCCTCCTACGACACCGCATCCTGCTCAGCTAACCAACACCCTCCGTCACCACCGAATGTGAGACAGAGCCGTTAGATCCACACTCCCCATTCAAGATCTGTAAGTAGCCGAGATCAGTGCGTCATGCGGTTTCGCGCCTCGTCGAGCACGCGCCACGACTGCTTGCCGCGATGAGCTCGTTCCCGGCCCTACCCGTCCGCCAGCGGCTGATGTGCCAGTTCGATGGCGTAGGTGTCGGCTGGGTCGATGTCGACGACCGCCTGCTGAGCGGCCGTTTGCTCTCCTCTCGCGCGAAGCAGACGCACCAAAAAGTACAAGGCGGTCTTGTCGCCGCGCCGGGCACGCTGCCGTAGCTCGCTGTCGCGGCCTTCCTCATACAGCAACCTGTCCAACCGGCGCCGTGCGTGAACGTCGGCCTTGGCGCGCTCTGCCAACTCATGTAAGAGCCCGGCCTTCACGAGTAGCTCCATATGCCACAGATGCGCGTTGTGCCGGTAGTGGTCATGGCTATAGCACTCGGAAAATCCAGCGACCATGGCGATTGCCATAGCCCAGTCGCCGCGCGCTTCGGCCGCTTCCGCCGATGCCTGGTCGAACCGCCCTTCCACGACACCAGTATGACGAGCTCCACAGCCTTCCAGCCGCACTGCACGTATTGCTGCGGTGCACCCGTCTGCCGCCGACAAAGCGCGGCACCGGGCCCGCTTCCCGCCTCAGGCCAGTCCTCCACGGTTGCGTCACGAATCATGCGGTGACAGACGCTTGTGCGCACCGGGTCGGCCGCCCGGCCTGGTCGGACAGCTCCCGGGAGGACGTCCCGTCGATCCCCGTGGGTCACGGGTCCGATGACGACGTCCGTAGGATCTGGGAGTGGACGATGTGCATGGCGCAGATCATCGAACTCCGGCATCCGTGACCGGCTGGGCGCGGCTGTTTGTCAGCCACTGCCAATACGAGGTGTTCACCGTGCCGGGTGCGTCCGGCGTGGGGATCTACGTCCTCGGTGACGACCTGCTGCACGTCGGCGGGCCGAATCAACTCACCGGCTTCTGCGGCATACACACCGGCTGGATCGAGGCACGCGTCCGTGTGTTGCCCGGGCCTCCGGCGGAGGTCGACGCCGGCTGGGACGCGATCAGCGAGGCGACCCTCTGGAGTCCCAGCGGCAGGTTGTCGGTCGTCGGCCTGATGGGTGGCACCTCGGCGGCCCTCACCGACGTCGCCGTCGCGCGCGGGCTGATCCGGGTGCGGGTGCATGCGCGCGACCGTTTACACGAGACGGTACGCACCGACGACGACCCGCCCGAGCGGCACGAGTTGCACATCTGGGCGGTGTCCGAGGAGACGCCATGGCGCACCGTGTTGGCCGACCCGGGAGGCCGGGCCTGGGAGCAGAAGCCGGCGAAGGCCGCCGAGCGGGCGATGTTGTCCCTGGTGCCGCGCCCGTCCGGCCGTCCGGCCATCCTTCGGCCGCTGCCAGCTGATCCGTACGAGGATGACGCCGGCCTGCCCCGGGTGACGGTGGTCCGTCACCGGCCCGTGCCGGTCGCGGTCTTCGGGGGAGTGCTGCCCGCCGGTGATCTGGAGGTCCGGCTGGAGCGGGTCGACGGCGAGACTCTCACCTGGTCGTGGGCCGCCGCCGGCGAGCCGATCTTCCCCCATCCGCTGGACACGCTGCCCGACGACGAGCAGAGTTCCGTACGGCTGACGTCCGGCCCCGACGGCTTCACGCTGCGGCACGAGGGAGTGCTGGGTCGGCAGGCCTTCGCCCTTGGCCTGATCTGGGACCATCTGCTCGAGACCGCCGGGTCGTATCCGTGGATGGAGACCTTGCGGGTTCAGGCCGCCGGGGCGACCGCGCTGGTCGAGAAGAGCCGCCGCCTGAAGGCCGAGCGCGACGCCGAGCAATGGGGAGGTGCGCCGCCGTCGGACCGTGTCCGCGGGCTCGTCGGCCAGGCGCGGTCCCTGGCCCGGATCGACCGCCCGTTGCTCGACCGCATCGACGCGCTGTCCGCCGCCCGTCAGCGTGAGGCAGCCTGCTGGGCGGCCCGCCGCGCGATGCGGGTGGCCGGGCTGGAACGGATCGGGTGGATCGCCGACGCGCTCGCCGCCGCCGAGGCCGACCGCCCACTGTCCCGACCCTTCACCGAGCAGGGCGGCACCGCCGCGTTCAACCGGCTGTTGTCCGATCCCGAGGTGCCGCACACCACCATCACGCTCCACCTGGCCGCGAGGACGTCCGGCACACGTCACGTCACCGAGGCGCTCCAGCAGGCCGCCGCGTTCCCCGCCCTGATCGCCCTGGCGAATGACGATCCGCTGGTCGCCGCGATCGACGCCGTCTACAACGCGGCAATCGCCCACGGCGACGACCGCGACCGCTTCCTCACCGAAGCCCACACCGCCCTGGTCTGAACCGCCGACGCGGCATGCGAAGCCAAAGGCGGCACCCGGAAACGTCGTTAACGGTTGCGAAGTTGAGTCGGCGACCGCCCCGACCGTACGAATGACGGAACCGCGCCCGCGCGCTCTCATGTCGATGAGAGGGTGAAGGGTGAGCCTCTTGCAAAGGGATTGAAAATGGGCTCAGTCATCATTTGAACCCTGACCTGCGCCGTTCCCCGAGCTTTGCGATCGGATGCTCTTATTAAGGCGAGTCAAAGCGTCGGCAGCGGATGCAATAACCTCGGGCGGCGGAACGTCGCGCCCATGAACGAGCTCGTTCCTGAACTGCCTAAGCGAATTAGCTTCGCGTAACTGCGATTCGTTAATGACCCCGGAGAGTGCCAACTTCCTCAGCATGCTCACGGGCGCGCTTATCGGACTGCTTCCTGGCAGGAGGTCGCGCATAGTCTCCTCAAAAAGGATCCATGCTGCAACAAACCGCCCTAGTTCCAACCTGGCCGCATCTCCGCCGGAAACGCGGTCGCGACCCGAGTACTTAGATTGAATGGAGCGATAGAGTGCATACCGGGCAGCGTCTTCGGTCAGCAACTCATCAACAACTTGCTCCGCCAGAGGGCGAACCTCCACATTTCCGTGCAGGGCCCGAAGATAGGGTGAAACTTTTTCAGGCGTGTCGAGCTCCAAAGCTCTGATGAGCTCGAAAAGTTGGTCTACTCGGCCCAAGCCGGAATCGGTTACGGGTCCATCCAGGTGCTTCGCCGCTCGGTCGAGGAGGTAGGCTGCAAGATCATAATGATTGGCAAATTTGCGACCCGATATTGAACTTCGCGCCTTTCCTGCCTTCTGTAGTCGTTCAAGCGCGATTTCTCCGGCCAGAACGAGCCCGTTCAGTTCGTCGAGGATCGCCTCTTCTTCTTCAGAAAGCGACCCTTCCAGCGGCTTGTATGCAAGGTCATGTTCCACCTCAGACCAAGCATGCATCAGGACGGACGCAACCTGGATCTCTACTCGCGCGGCTGCGTAACGGCGAGTAGATTCGGTCAACGAACCCTCTCTCAGGTGCGCTCTATAGTGCACTGCAGAGTATCCTGTGAAGCGCTTTCCGGCCCGAGCTTTTCCTGGCTCCGGGAAAAATTTCGGATCGCTCGCAAGCTTGAATAACTTTCGCACGGCATTATCTACGTGGTCACGCTCCCCCGGAAAGTAGAGCGCAACGCGGATGCCCGCTAGATCTACGATATCGTCATAAATGTCAGCGACTGATCCGTACGGTGTGACGAGATGGCGCTGCCGACACTTTGCCTCCAGTCGTCGAGCTTCTTTTGCTCGATGCGTCACGATTGCGCGAACTCCCGCAGCATCCAAGTCAAGCTTGATTGCATCGGAGGCAAGCCGAGCAGCCTCGGCATAGAAGTCATACTCTCGAAGGTACCGCCCAATGAATTCATCGATCGGATCCACCGGCTCTCCTTCAATTACCTTAGAATGCCACCGTTGGCACCAACGCAGATGCGTGTCACAAACCGCTCGATCTTAGCGCACGTGGGCCGGTATTTCCCGCGCGAACGAACAGCTGAGCGAATCCGTGACAAGCCGATTCATCAGCCAACCGACCAATAAGGCCTCTAATCCGATAGGCTGTCTAAAGTGCCCTATTAGTCGTTGATGCGTGGTACCGGATTTGCGGCAATTCGGCATTTCGTGTGCACCCTTGTGCCCGATCCGGAGAGCGCAGGCCGCAAGATCAGGCGTACGCTCATGGCACCCCTTTATGTCAAGGCGCCGCTGACACCAGGGGTTTAGGGTGGTTGGTGGCGGGTCCGGGAAGTGGCTTGTCCGAAGGGCCGATGTCCGGGGTTAGGTCGGTCACGCTGGATTGCAGAGTCGTCCCCGAGTGCCCTCCCGGATCCGCCGCCTGCCTGCGTTTGTGGTCGGTGATCATGCGGGCGTAGACGACGTTGGACAGTCGGCGTTTGAGGGCGCGCATGGCTTCCATGGAGGTCTTCCCGGCGGCCTTCTTCGCGTCGAAGTAGGCGCGGCCTTCGGTGCGGTTGCGCAGCTGGACGACGGCCATGATGTGCAGTGTGCGGTTGATGCGGCGGTTGCCGGCGCGGGAGAGTCGGTGACGCTTCTGGTCGCCGGAGGAGGCGTCCAGCGGGGCGGTGCCGTTCCAGGACGCGAACCGGTCGCGGTCGGCGAAGCGGCGGATGTCGCCGACGTCTGCCAGCAGCCGGGCTGCACCTGAGGGGCCGATGCCGTGCAGGTCCATCAGGGTGGAGCTGCGGGCGACCACCAGTTCCTTGAGGTCCTTCTCCGCGGTCTTGATCTTCTTGTCGATGCCCTCGAGTTCACCGATGAGCTCGACGGCGAGACGGCGCCGGGTCTTGCCCACGATGTCGCGGGGTTTGATGGTCGCGATCAGCGCCCGTGCCTGTCGTGCGGACAGGAATTGCTTTGCCCCGCCGGGAAAAAGCTCCAGCAGCAGCCGGTGCAGCCGGTTGATGGTCTGCGTCCTGGCGCGGCCCAACTCGTCGCGACGGTCGACCAGCATTCCCATCACCTGCAGGTCCGGGTCGAGCTGGACTTGCACGAGGTTCGGGGTGCGCAGTGCGACCATCGCGACCGAGTGCGCATCCACCGGGTCGGTCTTGCGGCCGTTGCCGCTGGCGAACACCCGCACCTGCGCCGACAGCTTCGCGGGTACGTCGAGCACCGTCTCACCGTCATGCAGCAGGCGGTGGGCGATGTGCTTGCCGATGCCGTTGCAACCCTCGACCGCCCACACCCGATCGGCGTACTGGCGGCCGGCGGCGAGCATCTGCGCGTAGCCGGTCTTGTCGGTGCCGTACCTGCCCACTGCGAGCACCCGGGCACGTTCGTCGACGACCTCGATGGTGGCCGAGCGCTTGTGCGGGTCCATCCCGATGATCACAGACATCGGCGCCTCCCTTGGCTGAACCGGATGGGGTTGTCAGCAAGGAGGGCACCGCTACTTCGAGCAGGACAAACCCCTTTCCAGCCTCTCCTCGCGCGGTGCCCGGCGAGACCGCAGGCCATGAGAGAGCCACACCAATGACACCGGTGGGCAGCCGCAATGTGGGAGCGTCTCGCCGGGCACCTGGACCGAGTCTGGCCGGACATCGATCCTGAACCAAGTCTCTAAGTAGCCGCAATCCGCGCGTCACGAAGCGTCACGCCGAGCTGGCCGGGTGGCGTCCGGACGTGTCGATGAGCGTGCGAGTGCGCTCAGTAGAGGCCGCCGGGTCGACCCAGGGACAATGTTCGTATGACGATGCGCCCCGAGCTCTACCCGCCGGTGGTCGGACCACAGCGCATCACAGAACTGTGTGCCGCCATCGAAACCATCGCAAGGCTGCTGGAGCGCGGCGAGTCAGCCAACTCAGCGATCTCCAGGTTCAACGCCGAAACCGGCCATGACTACGACGCCGATCACTTCCTTACCTACTGGACGTCTCGTAACGTTGAGGACTTCGCGCTCGAAGCCGCCCGACCGGCAAGGCCGAAGGTCGCCAACATCAACCGGGACGAGCTGATCGAGATTGTCCGCCGGATACAGGCAGCCGACGACGACATCGACTACTACGTTCTGCTGCTGGCCACCAACATCCTGCACCCACGAGTCACCGATTTGATCTTCTGGCCACCACCGGAGCTGGTCGACGCGTCACCTGCGGCAATCGTCGACGCGGCATTGAACTACAGACCCATCGGCCTGTGACGGCGCCTCTCGACGCACGCTCATGCGCTATCCGCTCGGGATAGGGCATGGGATGCCGCGATGAGGAATCGCTATCTTGCTCGGTTCCAAAGCGGTGACGCAGCCGACGCGTCCAGGACTGCTCGCTCGAGTGTCACTGCGGCTTGCCGGTCCTCCGTCACAGCCCATCTGATATGCAGGTCGGCCCAGTGCAAGGCGTCTTGCGCCCAAGCCGCCGCGCGCTTGGGCTGGCCGTCGATGAGTTGCTCAAGGTGCTCCTGCACGAAGGCGGCATCGGCAAGGGCCCGATCCAGGACGGCTTCTCCCAGCCCACTGACCGCTGCCTTCCCACGGCGGTACACCGTGAGCCGTCCTCGAAGTCCTTGGCCACGACGCTCGCCGGCCATGCCCACGTAGACGAGACCGCCTGCTGCCCCTTGCCGAGCGAGGTACACGCCTGGGAGACGCGGCGCCGAGACAGCCGCATCGTGGAAGGGTAACCACGGCGACCACTGTGCAAGGGCTGCGACTACGTCGTTGGCAAACACAGGACCAGCATGCCGCAAGTGCGAACGAGGCGAACCTCTGGAGGTAGCGCGCCTCTCATACCGCAACCATGGCACCCCGCGAGCAGCAGGTCGACCCGGGCAGCAGGCTTCGGAGGCCGGCTCAGGTCACGACGCGGACGCCGGGCCAGCGTTCGGCGGGGCGGTGGCGGGCGAGTCGTCGCCGGGAGATCTCCGGGCTGACCCTGGTTGGGTTGCGCCGCCACACGCCGTCGAGCAGGTCGTCGAGGCCGTGCGGTGCGCACACCGTGATCTGGTCGTGCGCGTCGAGGCGTACGGCCACAGCGGTGGCGTACTCCGGCCAGGTAGCGACCGCATCGGCGATGGTGCGCAGCGGGGCCACCGGACCGCCGCCGAACTTGGTTGGGTACCAGGTGTGCACGGCGGCCTGGTTCTTCGCCTCCCACGGCGGTTCCGGCCAGGCCGCCATCAGCCGCTGGGTGGCCCGGTCGTCGTTTTCGCGGCTCAGGTCCGCTGGGTCGAGGAAGACGACGTCGACATCACGCACCGATGACGGGTCGAAGCCGTCGCCGTACCGCTCGCTCCAGACGAGGTCGCGGATGGCGCCCGCGCCGATCCAGGTGTCCGGCAGGCCAGAGTCCCGAACGACGCCCAGCGCCCGCACCAACCACGGACTGCGCTGGACCAGATCCCGCAGTTCGTCTTCCCGCATCGGTTCCCCTGGTTGCCGCTGGGATTCCTGGTCAGTCGAACAACCGGCCTACCAGGGCACCTTCGCCAGATTGTAGGACGTGCGCGGCCCGTAACGGTATCCAGAAGCACTCGAAGCGGGTTGGCTCCTGCTCGCCGTCATGGTCTTCCTGGCTCGCCCACCGCTCGGGCGTCGCCCCGTGCAGCGCCAGCTCGAAGATGTGGCGGCGCTGGATCTCGAAGCGGAGCGGGCTGATGTCGTACTCGACCTCCCCCAGCTTGCGCAAGACGGTGAACCCGGTCAGTCCGGTCTCTTCGCGGGCCTCGCGTAGCGCCGCGTCCGCCGGATCCTCACCCGGGCGGACGCTGCCGCCCGGCACCTGGATGCCTACCTCTTCATAGCTGAAGTCGGTGTGCCGGAAGACGAGCAAGTGCCCCTTCCTCACCACGTAGCAAAGAACCTTGGTGGTCACCACCTTCTCGGGCATGGCGCTTTCTTCCTCTCGTTCCTGGTGCGTCTACCCGCGGTCCGGCAGGTGCGGACCGGGCAGGCCGAAGATGGCGTGCTGGGCCGCTTGGGCGAGGGTGGCTTGGGTGGTGGCGGGTAGTCCGAGCCTGTTCCAGTGGAAGATCACGTGCAATGCGATTACTGCCCGAAGGCCACGGGTGAGCCTTCCCCTTTCCCGTTGGCGATGTAGGGCTGTGCCGGCGTTCTCGAATGTGGTGTGCCAGTCGCCGGTGGTGCGAGGTGCGCCGAGCAGCAGGCGCCGAACGTCTCCTGTGAAGCTCTCCCACGTCGTGACATCGGTTGCGGGTGCCTGGTTGACGTGTGCTGCGCGGTGCTCGACGACTTGTGCCCATACGTCGCCTTGCTCGTTGAGGTCCTGTGCTGCTGCGCGCATCAGTGCGGTGCACAAGATGAGGGAGTGTTCGCGCCGGGTGGTGGGGTGCTGGTGGAGGTACGTGAGGAGGTGGCGGCTGTCGTGGTGAAACAGCGTGTGCGCGGTGGTCATGGCGTCGTGGCCGCCGAACGCGTGAGTCTCGGCTTCATAGATGTCGTTGGTCCAGTTGACCCCTTCGGTGAGTAGCCGGCGAGCCTGGTCTCCGCTGTCTGGGCTGCTTGTGGGTAGGTAGCGGATGCGCCAGGCGCCTTTGCGGATGAACCACCAGGAGGTGATCAGGCCGGCGGTCTCGGCGGCGGGAAGCACTCGACTGAGGTGGGCGACGGCCTGTTGCTCGCGCTCGCGGGCGGTCTGGCCGGGGAAGGTGATGTTGACCTGGTGCCAGGGGGTGTGGTCCACGGCGGCTCTTTCGTCAGGTGAGGAGGAGACAGGCGTCCCAGGCGGTGGCGGTGGCGGCGGCGGTGACGAGGTCGGCTCCTGCCTTGCCGTCGAGAAGCCCCTTGGGCTCATTCGTGGTCAGGGTGGCCTGCTGGTGGAGATCGTCGACGAGGTCGAGGGGTATTGGAGTGAGGGCGCAGGAAGCGACGCGGCGAGCGGTGGCCAACAGACCGGCGGTGCCGTGGCACAGGCTTCGGTCGGTGAGCCGCCGGGATTGTCCGGGGTCGGTGACACAGGTGGTGAATGCGGTCTCGGCGAGGTGCTGGCGGGTGGTGTCGTGCAGGGCGTGTGCGGCGAGTTGCTGGGCGCGGGCGATGCCGGGGGTGCCGTAGCACCAGGACGGCCGCAGCGGGGTCTGTTGGGCCGGTGTTCCGCGGCGTAAGTCGGTGAGGGTGATGGTTTGCGGCCACCAGATCGTGCCGTCGGCGTGCTGTTGCCAGGTGTCCAGCCATCGGTTGATGCGGTTGATCGCCGTGGTGTGTCCGGCGACGGTGATGCCGTCGCGGAGGGTGAGGGCGAGCAGTGCCAGTGGGCCGGTGATGCCGTGGGCCATGCCAAAGTTCGCGTGACCGCCGACGGGCGGTGCCTGGCGGCGTTCGGGCCTGTTCCAGCACCACCATCCGGGCAGTGCGCCTCGCGGTTCGGTAAGCCGGACGAGGTAGTCCAGGACCTGACGGAGCAGGTCGTATTCGCCGAGCCGGCGTAGAACGACGCCGAGCCCGGTCAGCCCGCGGATGAGGTCGTACTCGGCGTAGTGCGGCTGCTGGTGTCGGTCGATGCGGCGGTGGGCGGCGTCGAGCCGTCGGCGGGTCACCGTGGCGGTGCCGTCGGCGGTGGCCGCTCGTGCCTGGGCGAGCCCCGGGTAGTCGGTGGTGGCGAGGACGAATGCGAGCGCGGGAGCGCCGTAGAAGAGGCTGGCCCCCTCGGCGATGCTCACGCCACCGGCGATCGCTTGGCGCAGTGCCTCGTACGCTACGGCCCAGTTGCCGGTTTCCAAGTGCAGCAGGGCGATGCCCACCGCGCCGTCGGCGAGGGACTGTCCCGCGGTCACGGCTTACGCCCGGCGAGGGTGGTGCGGGCGATGGTTCGGGCCAGCCGCAGGCAGTG
The DNA here is from genome assembly GCF_003664255.1 of Micromonospora sp. M71_S20. Taxonomy (NCBI): domain Bacteria; kingdom Bacillati; phylum Actinomycetota; class Actinomycetes; order Micromonosporales; family Micromonosporaceae; genus Micromonospora; species Micromonospora sp. M71_S20. The sequence goes on from NZ_RCCV01000001.1 coordinate 1,828,343, forward strand.
CCGTTCGGAGGCGAGGTCGACGCCGATCATGCGGGCGTGATGCAGGTGCAGCAGATCGCCGAGCACCTCGTCGGGGTCGAGCCCGTCATCGACGACCAACGACCGGTAGCCGGCCAGCGCTGCCGCGAGTTGCTCGTCGTGCACCCGGCGTCGGGCATGTTCGAGCTGGGCGGGCTCGAGGCGGGGACCGGTCCGGTGGGCGGCGTGCGTGGCGAGCCAGCGCGGACCGTCACCGGTGAAGCCGTCAGCGATGGCGATCATCCCGGCGGCGGTGGCGGCTTGTCGGTCACCGGTGAGCCTGTGCAGGGCGGCACGGGAGTCGGCGGCGAACACCCTCTCGGCGGCGGCGAGGGTCGCTGCGGCACCGTGGCGGGTTTCGGGGCGGTAGGGGTGCAGGCTGTAGTCGCGTACGACGGCGTCATCGTGTAGGTGCTGCACCCAGCCGGCGAGATGACGGGCGGAGTCGGCGAAGCGGCCGATGTCCGGAAGCGGGATGCGCAGCCGCAGGTGCGGCTCGGGATCGGGATACCGCAGGAACCACCAGCCCGCTGGGAGGTAGTCGGCGGGGCGCCCGGCGAGGTCGGCCAGGATGTCGTCGAGCCGGCCGTGTAGGCGTGCCTCCAGCCAACCTGACCGCCCAGGCCAGTGCTGAACAGTGGTAGCGGTCCGGGCTGGCCGGGCTGGTCGGGTGGCCGGCGCGGGGTGGGTGAGAGTGAGCAGGAGTTCCGCGGGACGGCCGTCGATCCAGCCCGCTGGCCCTGGAGCCTCGGCGAGCACGGTGCGGGAACGCCGGTCGAGGTGGTCGCGCAGCGCCGCCAGGTGGGCGTGGTCGTCCAGGTCAAGGCGTAGGCGTATGTCGTCGTCGCCGACCAGGACCTGTTGCGGGATGTGCCGCTGGTGGCGGTGTCGCTGCCAGGCGGCGCGCCACTGCGGCCATGCCGCGCCAGAAGCGGGAAGCGCGGTGTGGTCGATGATCCAGCGGGCGGGGTGCACGATGGTGCGTCCACGCCGCAGGCGGGGTAGGAACGGCAGGCCGCTGGCGTGTCCCCAGTCGAACCGGCTGCACGGCGCCGTCCATGCGATCCAGATCTCGGCCAGGAACCGCATCAGCGGCTGCTGCAGCGTGGGCAGCAGCACGCTGTTGAACAGCAGCGGTTCGACGGGCTGACCCGTTGCCAGCGATACCAGCCACAAACGGCGGCCGTCGCCGGTCACCGCCAGATCCTCGACCGTCCACGGCGGTGCCGGGTGAAAATCGCCGAGAGGAAGGACAGGCAGCAGCTCGGGCACGCGGGCCACTGCGGTGAGACGGACGTCCAGTGGGGGTCCGGACAGCTGCACTGTGGCCGCGCCAGGCAGGGCAGTCGGCAGATTCCGGTAGACCTGCTGGAATCCGGCGAGTTCGGCGGGGGTGAGCAAATGCAGGAACCGGGCTGCGGCGACCCCGGCATGGCGGGACCCGCTGAGTACCGTCAGGGTGAACGCGCCGCGGTCCAGATCGTGCGGGGTGTCGGCGGCGAGGGTGAACCGCAGTTCGGTGTGCGGGATCGGCGGCCGGTCGTCATCCCCATGCAGCCGGTCGATCAGCGCGTCGTTGAGCACCACTTCGGCGCAGCCGTCGAGTGCGGCCTGCTGCGCGAGCTGTCCGAGCAGCCGGTCTCGGGCGGTGAACAGCGCTGGGGCGCGGCGAGTGGATCTCCGATAGCCAGCCGGGAACCCCAGCACGTTCAGTACATCACGGATGGGAACAGCCGCTCCTGGGCCCCACCGCTCGATGAACGCGTTGTGGTACTCGGTCCATCCGGCCGGTTGAGGCGGCGCTACCGCCACGAGCGTCGACGCGGCCCGCTCCGCCTCGTGCAGTACCGGCGGGGGCAACGTCACCGTGATGTCGGCGCGTAGATCAACGGCGACCCGGCTACCCGGCTCCGGAATGGCGTAGTGACGGGCAACACGTGGGGCCGGGTCGGTGGCTGTCATGGGTGGGCGTAGGGCCGACAGCAGCACCCCTTTGTGGACCAGTTCGGCCAGCAGCCGCTCGGCGTCGGCGACGCTGGCGGGTCCGGCGACCGTCGCGGCGAGTTCGGCGAACCTGACCGGGGACCGCGCTGCCTGGATCGCAGCCCGGATCGGGCCGGTCAGGCGGATCTCGACGTCCCACCGCCGATCGGCGCTGGCGTGGGCACAGGGCAGCACCCACCTGTCGCCGCGCCGGTATCCCAACGAGTTCGTCACCACCGCGACGGCACGCAGAGCGGCCAGGTCCTGTTCGGCCCGCGCGGTGTGCTCGGCAATGAACTGGCCATCGGGGCGTGAGACCACGCGATGAGCCTCGCCCAGGCGGACCGCCGCGCGAACGCCGAACTGAACAGGGGCCACGCCGGCGAACGTGCCGAACGGGGTCGCACGGGTGGTCCAGCGCAGCAGGTACCGGACCGCTGACTGCACCAGGCGCCGCAGCCGCTGCTGAGGCACCGGCTCACCGCTCAGAGCGCGTTGGATCTGGTCGGCCAGCTGCGGTGCCGCGCAGGTGACAGCCGCCGCGAACCCGGGAAGCCTCCACGTCCTGTCCAGCCACTCGCGCCACTGATCCGGATGACCGTGGGCCAAGTCGGGCCAGGCAGGCAGCACGAGGCCCTTCGGGTAGGCGGCGATCCTGATCAGCGCCGCACCAGCTGCGGGAACCATGTTGCACCACCGAATCGACGGGCCCGGCGCGCTTGACGCCGGGCCCGATCGTGAGAGGAACGGTTTGGTCAGTTGCCGCCGTCGCACCTAGTCGTGCAGGCGTTGGAGCCGGTGTTGCCGGAGCCGCACCCGTCGTCGGTGGCGGTGGCGTAGCCGCCCGCGGTGGGGCCGGCGTCGACCAGGCTGACGTCCAGGGCGAACTCCGAGGCATCGGTTTCGTTCACGTGCGTTCCCTTCTATGCGGGGGTGAAGGTGAGGACGAAGCGGCTGTGCCGCTTGTCCAGCACCGTCCCGGCCGGCAGGTCGCCGTCGGGAGTACCAGCGGGCAGGACGTGCAGCACCGGCGAGGGGCTGCCCGCGTCCAGCCACGCGCGCATGTGTCCGACCATCCGACCGGCCGCCGCTGCGGCATCGGGCCCATGCGCACAGGCCCCCAGGTCGAACATGTCGTCGTCAGTCCAGCGCAGCGTCGAGCGGTAGCAGAACGCGCCGTTGTTGAGGGCCGCCGGTGTGCCGAAGCGCCACGCGGGGGCGACGACGCCCGCATCGACGGCTTCCTGCTGAGCCGTGAGAACAACGAACTGCTGTCCCGCATCGATGATGCGGGTCGCCAGCCACAGGTCGAGGTCAGCCAGGACGGTGCGAGGGGGCAGGCTCACCCCGGCCCATGCCTGCGCCGGTGGCTGCGCCAACAGCTCACCGACGGCGTGCCGGTTGACCTGCTGGTCCTCGTCCAGCCGCAGGTGGATCCCATCAGCGATGTCGACGTACCGCACCTCATGCGCCCCGGCGCCCTGCATCGACACGAACCCGCACAACCGCTGGCTGTGGCTGACCAGCCGGTCCCCCGTCCGACGCATTGCCCACGAGCGGGTCATCCCGAACGTCCGCAGCGGTACGACCAGCGTTCCGTTCTCGGCGAGCTGCGCTGTCCAGGCCGGGGAAATGTCCCAGGCGCCGACCGTGACGATAATCAGGTCGTATGAACGGCCCGGGTTGACCGGTTGCTCGGCGTCCGCGCACGCCACGGCCACGTCGTCGTAACCCGCCGCCGTGAGACAGGCGGTGGCCCGGTCGGTCACCTCGCGATCGATGTCTACGGTCGTGACCGAGCCCGACGGGCCGACCAGCTCGCGCAGCAGCGCGGCGTTGTATCCGCCGGAACCGATCTCCAAGACGTGGCGGCCGGACAATCCGCCGTCGATGGCGTCGGCTGCCTGACCGAGCATCTCCGCGATGAGCCACGGTGCCGACACCGAGCTGACGGCCTCGTCGCCGATCCGCTTGGTCACCACGGCCTGGTCGGCCCGGTACGCCTCCGTCAGCGCGGCATCCGGTGTGAACAGGTGGCGTGGCACGGACCGTAGCGCCGCCTCCACCTCGGGCCGCATGATCAGCCCTTTCTCCGCGTGATCAGCGACGAGCTGATCGACCATTGCGGCGTGGAGGTCCTCGCCGCTCGCCGTGTCGACACTCAATTGCGGTGCTCTCCCTTCCATCAGGGCCTCCAGATCGGATGCCCGTCGTTCCGCTCTTCTCGGCTCAACAGAGCCTCAAGCCGTTGGACTCACCAAGTCACGTCGGAGTCTGAAGTCGATGTGGCGCCGGTCACAGGTGGCGTCCCGCTGGCCCACTTGGGTGCTCATGCAATATGCGTGGATGTCCATGCGCATGCCCGTGCCTACGGCGGCAAGGCCGAGGGCGCAGCCAGCGTGTATCAAGATCACGGCGACGAAGCGGTCTCCTGCTCCACTGCAACCTCCCTCGCTCGTCCAAGTCGGAGGCGAATCTGACGAGTAGCCAGCGCCCCTCTCCACAATCAGCCGTCGAGCCGGTGGAGTGAATGCCAAGCATGCGGACGAAGCGGTTGTCCGCATGTGCGCCACAAATGAGCTTCTCCCGCATCCACGCATCTCGGCGTTCTTGGTTGCGCCACGCTGAATGCTGAGTGACCCTATGTGCTCGATATCCATGCTGCTCATCGCCATAGTGGTGCGAACAGCCCGAGGAGGCGCTATGGGCCAGACCCCGCGGATGCTCCAGCCGTCCCTGTCCGAGCGCCACTTCTTCGGTGCCGAGCTGCGCCGGCTGCGGGAGCGGGCCAACCTCTCGCAGGCACGACTCGGCGCGATGATCCGATTCAGCGCCGACCTGGTGCGTCGGATCGAGACAGCGGACCGTTTTCCATCCCGGGAATTCGTCGAGGCCTGCGACAGGGCGTTGGCGGCCGGAGGGGCCTTGACCCGCCTGCTGCCGCTTCTCGAGGAAAGTCGTGCCAGCGAGGGTAAGCGGATAGCGCCCCCAAGGGGTCCTACCAACGCCGGCCCTCTGCTGCCCGCCCAACCGGCCGAGACGCCCAGGGTGGCGGACATGGTTGTCCGTGTTCCCTTCCAGCCAGGCGTTCTTGACCGCGCCGCGCTGGACTGGCTGAACGCTTCAGCGGGACCCCGCCTGTCCGTTGCCGGACGACCCGGCTCGCCTGACCGAGTCGACGAAGAGAATCTTCACTCAGCGGAGACCGCCCTGGCGATGTTCCGGCAGCTGGATCACACCCATGGCGCTGGACGAGTCCACGCCCAGGTGCAGCGGTACGTCGAAGGCGAACTGAACCGGCTGCTGGCGAACACCCCCGCCTCCGAATCTGTCGCCCGCCACCTCTACACCCTGGCGGCGGGATTCTTTGAACTCTGCGGGTACCAGGCGGTCGACACCGGTGCCCATGGCCTCGCCCAGCGCCGCTACCTTCGCGCTCTACGTCTGACGGAAGCCGCCGACGACCGCCTGTATGGCAGCTACCTGCTCGCCGTGAACATCGGCCACCTCGCGCTACACTGCGGCCACCCCGAGCCGGCACATCGCATGGCGCTGGCGGCGGTGAAAGGAAGCGAGACCCAGGCGACGCACGCTGTGGCAGCCGCGCTGCACGCGGTGGTGGCGCGCGCGCACGCCCGCCTTGGACGCGAGGACGACTGCCTGACCCACGTCGCCGTCGCGGAGAAGGAACTGGCTCGCAGTAGGCCCGAGGACGAGCCGGCGTGGATCCGGTACTTCGACGCGGCGTACCTCGCCGACGAGATCGCCCACTGCTTCCACGACCTGGGCCGACCGCAGCAAACCCAGCGGCACCTGGGCGACGCCCTCACCGCGCTGAGCCCCACCCACGTCCGCCGACTCGCCATCGACACCGCGCTCCTGGCCTCGTCGCTGGCCGCTGCCGGCCGCATCGACGAAGCCTGCGCCATCGCACTCGAGGCGGTTGACCACGCCGCACGAACCACCTCTCACCGCTGTCTACAGCGCATCGTCGAGGTACAGGCCGACCTCGAGCCCTACCGGTGCGAGCCGGAGGTCCGCGAGTTCGACGAGTACGTGCGTCACCGACTACCGCTGGCAGCCGTGTAAGCCCCGTGACCGTTGGCCGCAGCCGCCATCACCGAGCGGTAGTGAGCCAGCTCCGCCTCCAACGCCGCACCCGCCTGGCTGGACGTCGCCACATAGTGACCAACATCAGGAAGGAGCATCACCTTGGGCGCCATGCCGAGAGACGCCAACTCGTCGGCGAGTTCGCGTACGTCCTCGACCACGGCCACCTCGTCGGCGGTGCCATGGATGAGCAGCACCGGCCGGTGCACAGCGGCGGCATGGACCCGGCCGGCACCACCTCGCAGCCGCATCGCGTGCGCCCGCTGGAACCGAGGTACCGTCTCTGCCCACCGGTCAGGATCCACGATCGCCGACACGGCGGTGGCGGCGGCGAACGGGCCGTCCTGTGCCACCGTGTGCAACGCGGTGTACCCGCCGGCGCTGGCACCATGGATGAACACCTGCCCCGGCACTGCCCGCCCGGTAGACAGCAGGTGGCCCGCCACCGCCGCGCAGTCATCGACGTCGTCCAGTCCCCATCGGCCGTACAGCGATTCCCGGAACGCCCGGCCGTAGCCGGTGCTGCCGAGGTAGTCGACATCAACGACGGCGAACCCGCGGCTGGTGAAGAACTGAGTCTGCCAGTCGAGGCGCAGCAGGCAGGAGGCGGTAGGCCCGGGATGCGCCCGGACGATTACCGGTGCCCGCCAGTCCGCCGCCGAGCCCGTCGGCGGATACACCAGGGCGAGCACCTCCCGATCGTTCGTCACTCGAACGCGCAGCTCCGTCGGCGTCGACACTCGCGTCCCGTCGAGTTCGGCGGGCTCGGGCCTGGCAAGCACCTCGACCTGAGAATGGGCGCCAGCCAGGTTCACGAGCGCGACCTGTGGGGCTGCGGTCGGTGACGATCCGATCAACGCCACGGTCGTCCGTCGGACGGCCAGATACGGCTTGATCGACGTGTACGGCAGGTCGACCGGGCGGACAGTGCCGTCGGGCTCGATGACGACAAGGCGGTGTCGCGGCCCCTCCTGCACTGCCACGACGATCCGGTCGTCGTCGAGGAAGCCGTACGACGTGTAGCCCAGTTCCCATGGCTCCGCGGCGCACTCACCCGCGATCGGTGCCACCGCCTTTACTTGGTGGCCGTCCCACCGGTAGAGGTTCCACCAGCCACTACGGTCGGACACGAAGTACAGCGCCCCGTCGGGTCCCCACCGGGGTTCCACCGCCGATTCATCCGGGCCGCCGGCCAGTTTCACCGGGTCCTCGATGACGCCACGCGGCGAGTAGGAGGCCACCCAGATCTCACACGCGTCCCAGGGCATGTCGCGCTCGCTCCACGCGGTCCAGGCCAACAACTCCGGACCTGGCCGAGGCGCACCGAGAAACCCTCGGGACACGGCGAGAGTCCGCATCTGCGGAGCACCGGTGAGCGATACCGCGACGAGTTCGTCACCCTGCTCCGACTCCCGCACAGCCAGCAACTCGCCGTCACCGATCGTCAGGTCACCGAAGGATCCCTGGCTGACCAGGTCGAGTTCCTCGCCGTGCCGACGGCTCCGGTAGAGGCCATCCCCGCCGACGCACCACAACGTTTCATCGGTGACAGCAAACGATCCGCCTCCGTACGCATGAACGCCGCTGCTGATATCGAAGCCCTCCGGGCTGACATCACGCTTGCCCTCGCCGGGCCGCCAACGTGTCACCGTCGCACCCCCGCCGGCTTCAGGGCGAGTCTCCAGCCAGTACAGGCCGCCATCACCGGTACGCAGTTGGTCATAGCTCACCGAGGCGCGGACGGCATCGTCCACCGACAACGCAGCGATCCTGTCGGCCAGCCCCACGGGTCCTCCTCGAACGACTTCGACGCGCGACCGGACGACAGCGAGCCTCGTCATCCGGTCGTAGGGGCACCGGCTAGGGCCCAGCGAAGGTTTCGGGCCACCGGGCCGGCGCGAGCGCTCAGACATGGCCGACTCTACGCCCAAGCGCCTTACCTGCCGCTGGATGTCCGCTCTTGAACTGCCCATCGCAGGTTCAATCTCGGCGAGGAAAAAGCCCATGCGGACAAGAGCTCTTGTCCGCATCTTCGGTATCGACCAAGCCATTTAAATCGAGCGACCATCGGGGCAGAGGGCCATTCGCGGATGGCACAGCAAGACGGAGAGGATTGTCGTGCCTGTTGCCAGGAGGCTTGCGCTCCTGTTGTTCATTCCGCTGGCGGCGACCCTTGTCTTCGCCGCGTGGGGTGTGGCGTCGACGAGTCGGCAAGCGCTCGACGCTGACCGATTGCAGTCCTTGGTCGCGGTGTCGGCCAGCGCGGGTGAGGCGATTCATCAGCTCGGCCGGGAGCGTGAGCTTGCCGCCCGCCTGGTATCGGATCCACAGGCAGGCCTGAATGCCTATCTGGAGCAGGTGACAGGTTCCGACCGCGCGGTGGACGCCTATCGGCGGCACCGCGACCGAGTGGACTCCGCCGGCCTGCGTGAGCTGGTTGGGCCGTTCGATGAGCAGCTTCGGTTGTTGCCGGCTCTTCGAGAGCAGGTCAGGGCGCGGTCAACGTCGTTGACGGCGGTCCTGGTCCGCTACCGCGTGTCGATCTCGCAGGGGTTGACGGTGCGGGAGAGCGTCGGTCAGGTGGGCGGTGCCGGAGGTGCCGTCGCGGATCAGCTGCGGGTGGCAGCGGCGCTGTCCCGGGCGGCGGAGTACGCGGCTATCCAACAGGTATCGGTCGCTACCGGCAATGGTGTGGTGCTGACCCCGGCGGTGCAGGCTGAACTGGCGGCGACGCGGGCCGGTTACGACGAGGCGCTGCTGGCGGTGACGCAGCGGTCGTCGGCACGGTGGCGGTCGTGGCTGGACCAGGCATTGATCGGATCGCAGGTGCTGGCGGCACAACGTTTCGATGACTCGGTCGCCCGTACCCAGGTCGGGCAGCGTCTGCGGGTCCACGCCAGGGCATGGACGGCGGCGACCAGCGAGCGCCGTGATCGCCTGCACGAGGTGCAGACCCGCGTTGACGGCGACATCGCCGCAAAGGTGGGTCGGCAGCGTACCGAGCAGTGGGTGACCACCGGTGTCTTGTCGGGTACGGCGGTGTCGCTCGTGGCCGCCGCAGCAGCGCTGACGTGGCGGCAGGGCCGGGCGTTGGCTCGGCGGCTGCGGCGAGTCCGTGACGCGGTCACCCGGGTCGCTGAGCGGGACCTGCCAGACCTGGTCCGCCGCGTCGACGCGGCGGATCCTGCCGACCCGGCGTCGGTTCCGCCGCCGGCGGCCGCGCTGGCATCCGGATCGGCGCGGGACGAGGTGGACGAGGTGGCCGCCGCGTTCGACTCGCTGGCGTTGAACACGTACCGGATTTCGACGGATCTGGCGCGGCAGCGGCGGGTGGCTGCCGGTGCGGTGGAGGCGGTGGGGCGGCGGTGTCAGGGGATGACGCATCGGCTGCTGCGCGAGTTGGATATGGCCGAGCGGGACGAGAAGGACGCCGCGACCCTGGCGACGTTCTTCGCGGTGGACAGTCTCGCCGCGCAGTTGCTTCACGCCACGCAGAGCCTGTTGGTGCTGTCGGGTCGGTCGTTGGGGGCGGTGCATCCGCAGCCGGCGGAGCTGGTGACGGTGGCGCAGGCGGCGCAGGGCCGGATCCAGGAGTACCGGCGGGTGCGGCTCGGGGTGATCGACGAGCGGGTGCTGGTGCCACCGCCGATGATCGATGACCTTGTACACCTGTTGGCGTCGCTGCTGGACAACGCGACCCGCTACAGCCCAGGTGACGCCCTGGTCACCGGGCACCTGCTGGGTAACCGGGCGATCATCCAGGTCACCGACACCGGTCCCGGCATCAAGCCGGACCTGCTGGCTCGACTCAACGCCGAGTTGGCCGAGCCCGCGCCGATGATCGAGGTGGAGCACATCCGGCGCCAGGGCCTGGCCACCGTCGCGCTGCTAGCCGCGGCGCACGGGCTGCGCGTGCGGCTACTGCCGGGACAGCCGCACGGCACGGTCGCGGAAGTCGAGATCCCCGCTGACAAGCTCCTGATCAGCATTCCCGAGCCGGCCGCGCTGCCCCCCGGCCCTATCGCCGGACGGCGTGCTCCCGGCGGCACACCTGCGTCCACCCTTACCCTGCCCGCGCCCACGGCGGTGCCAGCCCGGCGCGGCGGCTCGGCCGCCCTGCCCGCCCGACGCCGGCCGCCCGCCCCGAGCACGACCGATGGCCCTACTCAAGCGCTGCCGGTGATTCCGGTGCCCCGCCGGGCGACTGAGCCGGAGTCGACGCCGGCCTACGACGAGACAGCCCGACACCTGCCGCCACCGGCGTGGTTCGTTGAGGGAGCCACGGTGCACATGCCCTCCACTCCTGCGCGCGGGCTGCCCGGACAGGACACCACCACGGCCAACGGCCTGCCGAAGCGCCAGCCCAAGGCCACATTCACACCCCCGCCCCCGCCCGCTGCCGACGCGCCGGTCCGCTCGATGGGTGGCCTGGCCAGTACGGCGGGGGCCTACCAGCGCGGCCTCGACCGCCGCTTCCCCCAGTCGAAGGGCCAGTCATGAGTGATCTGAGTTTCCTGCTGAACAACAACCTGGTCGCCCGCGTACCGGGGATCAGCCAGGCCGTGGCGGTGTCGGCCGATGGGCTGCTGCTGGCCTGGACCGACGGGCTCAACCGGGAAGCCGCCGAACGTCTCGCCGCGGTCGCGGCCGGAATGAACAGCCTGCTCAACGGTGCCGCCCGCGACCTGTCCGCAGGCGGGGTGCGGGGCAACCTGACTGAGCTGGCTCATGGGTTCCTGATCCTGGTGTCGGTGAGCACCGGCGCGTCGCTGCTCACCCTGGCCACCCGCGACGCCGACCTCGCGTTCGTCACCGAAGAGCTCGGCCGCTTCGCCGACCAGGTCGGCGACCAGCTCACTCCCGCCTTCGCGGGTGCCCTCGCCGTTGTGGGAGCCGGCCGGCGATGAGCACACGCGCCATCGCGGCCCGCCCACCTGCGGGCGCGCCGCCGAATCTGAAGATCGTGCTGACCGGGCCGTTCGGCGTCGGGAAGACCACCCTCGTCGGAGCGGTCTCCGACATCGCGCCGCTGACCACCGAAGCCGCCATGTCGCCCGGCAACGCCGACGACACCTCCTATATCCCGGCCAAGACCACCACCACGGTGGCGATGGACTTCGGTCGTCTCGAGGTCGACGGTGTGACGCTCTACGTCTACGGCACCCCAGGGCAACACCGCTTCTGGTTCATGTGAGACGCCATCGTCCGTGGCGCCGCCGGCTCGGTGGTCCTCGTCGACACCCGCCGGCTGCAGGACTCGTTTCGACATCTCGACTACGTCGACCACGTCCGGCTGCCCTACGTCGTCGCGGTCAACCAGTTCCCCAATGCCCGGTCCTATCCCGTTTCCGCGATCCGTGAAGCCCTCGCCCTGACTGCGGACGTGCCGATCGTCGGCATCGATGCCCGCGACCGCGACAGCGTCCGCCGGCTGCTGATCGCCCTCGTCGAGCACGTTCTCACCCGTGCCGCGCCCCGCTCGGCGGCCACGCGGTCCTGACCGCACGGAACCCACCTGTCCCCCCGCACGAAGGAGCATCTTCATGTCTGTTCTCCGCCCACGCCCGCGACGCGGACTCGCCGCCCTGACCGTGGCCGGTGTCCTGCTGGCGGGTGCCGCGTGCAACAGCACCGCCACCGACTCCGGCACGGTCCGTGTCGGGCTGCTGGTGTCGCTGTCGGGCACCTACGCCACCGTCGGCGAGGACATGCGACGCGGCTTCCAGCTCTACCTCGACACGCACGACGGCAACCTCGGCGGCCGAAAGATCGACTTGGTCGTCGGTGATGAGGGCGACGGTCCGGCCACGGCCGTCCCGGCCGCGCAGAAGCTCCTCGAACGCGACCGGGTCGTCGCCCTGACCGGCCTGGTCGGTGGCGCGACGGTCGACAAGGTGCAGACCCTGACAACCGAGCGGAAGGTTCCGCTGCTCGGATCGAACGCGAGGCCGGCGTTCGCGCCGGTGGGCGGCAAGCCCCGCGACCTCGGCTACACGTGGCACACCTCCTACAACTCCGACGAGCCCGGCATCGCCATCGCCTCCTACATCAAGGCGCAGGTCGGCGACGGTGAGGTGTACGCGATCGGCCCGGACTACCAGGGCGGCTGGGACGAACTGCGCGGCTTCACCGACACCTTCACCCGCCTGGGCGGGAAACTCGCCAACCCAGACGGCAAGACACTGTTCACCCCGTTCCCGGCCACGGAGAACTTCCTGCCGTACCTGAACCGAGCCGCCGAGTCGAAGCCGAAAGCCGTCTACACCTTCTACGCCGGCGCGGCGGCGGTGGCGTTCGTCAAGCAGTACGCCCAGTCCGACCTGCGCGACGTTCCTCTCTACGCGGCCGGTTTCCTCACCGAAGGGTCCGTGCTCGCCGCGCAGGGTCCTGCCGCGACCGGGATCCGTAGCGTCCTCAACTACAGCCCGACCCTCGGCAATCAGGCGAACCAGGAGTTCGTCGCCGCCTGGTCCGCCGCCGGACACCCGGGCCAACCGACCACGTTCGCGATGGCCTCCTACGACGCGGCCGCCGTCCTCGATCGGGCGTTGTCCGCCGTCGACGGGCAGGTGACCGGGGAGAAGCTCAACGCCGCGATCGGGCGGGTCGGGCGGGTCGTGTCGCCGCGCGGGGACTGGCAGTTCGAGCCTACCGAGCACCGTCCGGTGCAGCGCTGGTACCTGCGCGAGGTCAAGCCTGACGGCCCGGTGCTGTCCAACGTCCTGCTGCAGGACCTCACCACCCTGCCCTGACCGAAACATCTACAACGAGAAGGGGGTGCGGTACGTGTGGACGCCTACCTGATACCCGCCGTCGACGGGGTCGCCTACGGGCTGCTTCTGGCGATTGCCGCTGCGGGGTTGACCGTCGCGTTCGGCGCCGGGGGTGTGCTGAACCTCGCGCACGGCACCCTGATCGCCGCTGGCGGCTACGTCGCCGCTGCCACCAGCTCGGGCACCTGGGCCAGCCTCGCCCTCGCCGCCGGCTACGCCACCCTCGTCGGGGCCGCCGGTGGTGGGCTGCTCGCCGCCGCGACCGCCGGCCTGCGCGGCCGCGGGCATCTCGACCAGGCGCTGCTCACCTTCGGTGTCGCGCTCATCGGCGCGGACCTGCTCACCACCGCCTACGGCCACGACACCCTGAGACCCCGCCTGCCCGGGGCGCTGGAGACGACCGCGGGGGTCGCCGGGCACCGGTATCCGGTCGACCGGCTCGCCGTGCTCGGTATCGCCCTCGTGGTCGTCGCGACGGGGTACGTGCTGCTGCACCGCACCCGCGCCGGGCAGCTCGTCCGGGCCACGGTCGACGACCGGGCCATGGTCGCCGGCATCGGTGTGAACCCCCGCCTGGTGGACGCGGCGGTGCTGGTGGCCGCCGGGGCTCTCGCCGGTCTCGCCGGGGCGTTGACCACCCCGATCCTCGGCGTCGGCCCGCACACCGCCGACACCACCCTGCTGCTGTCCCTGATCATCGTGGTCTGCGGCGGTTTCGGCTCCGTTCCCGGCGCGCTCGCCGCCGCCCTCGCCGTCGGACTCTTGCAGACCGTCGGCGTGACGTCCTTCCCCACGGTTGCCCCGTACCTGCTGATCACCGCCATGGCCGTGGTGCTGCTGGCCCGCCGGACCAGCCTTCCCGGACGGGCACCCGCATGAGCAGCCCGGGACCCGGCATGCCACCGACGGTGGCACGGGCGCTGGCGCGACGCGGACGGCCATGGGTGACACCTGGTCTGGCTGCTGCGGTGGTGGGCGTTGTGGCGTTGTCACCGGATCCGTATCTGCACGCCACCGCGGCGCGGATGCTGCCCCTGGCGGTGTTGGCGGTCAGCGTCGCGGCGGTCACCGGCCACGCGGGCCTGCCCACTCTCGGCCAGGTCGCCCCGTACGCGGCCGGCGCCTACACCACCGCACGCCTCGCCCTCGCCGGCAGCGACCTCGCCCTACTGCACCTCCTAGCAGCGGCCGGCGCGGGAGCCCTGGCCGCCGCAGTGATCGGGGCGGTGCTGGTCCGCTACCGCGCCACGGTGTTCCTGATGCTCAGCCTCGCCGCCACGGAACTGACCGCGATCACCGCCGCCCAGTGGCGGACGGTCAGCGGCGGCACCGACGGGCTCGCCGGGATCCCCGCCCCCCGCCTGCTGCCCGGCCTGCCGCCACTGCTGGCCGACCGCACGGTACTGCTCTACGCCGCCGTCGTCGCGATCGCCGCGACAGCCGCCGCGATAGCGCTGCTCGGCGGTGACCGGCGGACGCTGCTGGCGGCCGTACGCGGCAACGAGGCCCGCGCCACGGCCAGCGGCCACCGAGTCACCACCTACCTGTGGGCGGCACATGCCGGCGCAGGCGCAGTGGCCGGCATCGGCGGGGCACTGCTGATCCACACCCACCGGTGGATCACCCCAGCCGACGTCGGCTTCACCACCGCCGCCCTCGCCCTGCTCGCCGTGGTCATCGGCGGCGCCACGTCGCTACCCGGCGCCGCCACCGGCGCGATCGCGGTCCTCACGGTGCGAGACGTGGTCGCCGCCCCGCTGCCCGGCCACGCGCCCCTGCTGCTCGGTGCCCTCTTCGTCACCGCGGTGTATCTGCTGCCCGGCGGCCTCACCGCCCTACCCAACCGCCTCTCCCTCCGCCTTCACCCTCGCTCTGCCCACGGCACGGGCCACCCGGCCCCGGCAGACGAGGCGGGCCGATCCACTGTCAGGAGCACGCTGTGAAGACCGTCCACCGCATCGATCCCGCCGGGGTGCCCTCGCAGCGCCTACCGAGCGACATCGACCGCGCCCACGGCAACGGCCTGGTCGCCACCGGACTGCGTCACGCCTACGGCCGGCTGACCGTCCTCGACCTGGACGCGTTCACGGTCGCCCCCGGCGATCGGCACGCCGTCATCGGCCCCAACGGTGCCGGCAAGTCCACCCTGCTGGACCTGCTCGCGGGCACCACCCGCACCCAGACCGGCGCCATCACCTACAACGGGCAGGTCATCACCCGCCGCGGCGCCGCCTGGCGGGCCCGCACCGGCATCGGGCGTACCTTCCAACACCCCACCGCCTACCCCGACCTCACGGTCCTCGACTGCGTGCGGATGGGCGGCTGGCACCACCGCCATCATCCCGACCGCACACCAGCCGAGGTCCTCGACCTCGTCGGCCTCGCCGATCACGCCGGACAGGCGGCCGTCACGCTGTCGCACGGGCACCGCCGCATGCTCGACCTTGCCGTCGCCCTCGCCGGGCAACCCCGGGTGCTGCTGCTCGACGAACCTGCCGCCGGCCTCACCGACACCGAAACCAGCCGGCTCCTCGACATCCTCGGCGGCCTGCCCGGGTGGATGGCGGTCGTGCTCGTCGAGCACCACATGGACGTCGTGGCCGCCCTCGCGGACTGGATCACCGTGCTGCACCACGGCCGCCGCCACACCGACGGCCCCGCCGACACGGTGCGCGCCGACCCTGCCGTCGCCGCCCTCTACCTCGGCGCCGGGGGTGACGATGCTGCGCATCGGTGACCTCGCCGCCGGCTACCACGCCGACACCCCCGTCCTCCACCAGATCAACGTCGACCTGGCGGCCGTCGCCGTGCACACGGTGGTCGGTCCCAACGGCGCCGGAAAGACCACCCTGCTGCACACCCTCGCCGGGCACCTGCGCCCCACCGCCGGGTGGGTCCTGCTCGACGGCCGCGACGTGACCGGCTGGACGCCTGTCCGCGCCGCTCGCGCCGGGGTCGCCCTCGCCCCGCAGGGCCGGCGGCTGTGGCCGTCGCTGACCGTCGCCGAACACCTCACCGTCGCCCGGCCGCCCGCTCGCCACCCGAACAGCCGCACCTGGACCGTGGACGAGCTGCTGGAAATGTTCCCGGCCCTCGGGGCCCGGCTGCGTCACCGCGGCCACCAACTCTCCGGCGGGGAGCAGCAGATGCTCACCATCGCCCGCGCCCTGCGCACCGCGCCGCGGCTGCTGCTGTGCGACGAACCCACCGGAGGACTCGCCCCCGCCATGGCCGCGCACGTCACTCAAGCGCTGCGGGACCTGCCCCGCCACGGCGTGACCGTCCTCGCCGCTCTCCCACACGCCCGCGCAGCCGCCGCGCTCGGCGACACCGTCCACGTCCTCGCCGACGGACGCCTCACCGGACCGATCACCACCAGCGGCGGCCAGGCCGAGCAGGTGCTGCATGACCACCTCGCCCTGACGTCACCCGCCCTGCCCAACCGTGCGGAGTCACACCGGTGACCCCCACCACCGCAGCCGCAACAGCACTGGCTGCTGACCACGCCCCTGCCCTGCCACAACACGACGACACGAGGAGCCACGCCATGACGGCCACCGCACCCACGCAGCGCTACCAGTTCCGCAACAGCCCCCACCAGCTCCACCCCCTGCAGGAGATGCTCGACCCGGTCACCTTCGACGACCTGGCCCGCCTGGGCGTCACCGCCGGGCACACCGCCCTCGACGTCGGAGCCGGCGCCGGCTCCATCGCCCAGCACCTGTGCGAACTGGTCGGTGACGCGGGGAAGGTCATCGCCGTCGACATCGACACCAGCATGCTCGACCCCACCGGCGTTCTTGACGTCTACCAGCGCGACCTACGCACCCAACCACTGCCGGTCGAACCCGGCACCATCGACATCGCCACCGCCCGCTGCGTCCTGGAACATCTGCCGAACCGGCACCTGCTGCTCCACCAGATGATCAACGCGCTGCGCCCCGGCGGACACCTCGTCCTCGGCGAGATCGTCTACGCACCCGTGTCCGCGCACGCCCCCGCCGACAGCGACAACGAACTCATCACCCGCGTCGTGCACACCATCCTCGACATCCTCGCCGCTCGCGGTGTCGACCTGCACTGGGGCGACAAGGTTCCCTCCGCCCTGCTCGCCAACGGCTTCGAGCAGGTCCACACCCGCTGGTCCGCCGAGACCTGGGCCGGAGGCAGCGCCGGCTGCCGCCTGTACGCCGACAACGCCACCCAGCTACGCGACCGGCTCCTCGCCGAGGAACTGTCCCACGACGAGCTGGACCGGTTCGCCGAGCTGATGACCGATCCAACGGTGCTGGTACGCGGCTACCAGTTCGCATCCACCACCGCCCGCAAGCCCCTCTGAACCCGGCACGTGGGGGCGGCCGAAGCCGGTCGCCCCCGGCTGCTTGGCCAGGGTTGCCGCAATCACCAGCGCCGGGGTGCGGCGGGCATCCCTTGGCGTCGCCGCCGTGCACGTCTCGGCCATTGGACTTCGTCTTCCGTTACGCGGTCTTCGGGCGGCGCCGGTCGATCGTCCTGGCCACCGCTTCGGCGGCGCTGCGGTGCAGTTCCTTGGTGACACTCTGGTAGGTGTCCCGGGTGAGGGTCGTGGTGGAATGGCCGAGTTGTTCGGCGAGGACCTTGATGTCGACACCGGCATCGAGGGCCACGGTAGCGGCGCCGTGGCGGAGGTCGTGCAGCCGGATCGGAGGCAGCCCAGCTTTTCGGACGAGCCTGCGGAAGCGTTGGGTGACGGCGTTGGGGTGCCAGGGCTGCCCGTCGGGCCGCACGAAGAACAGGCCGGTGTCGGGCCAGCTGCTGCCGGCGGCAAGCTGCCAGGCGGCGCGGCGGGCCTTGTAGGCGGCGAGGACCTTGACGGTCTCGGCGTCGAGCATCAGGTCGCGGGTGCCGGCCCTGCTCTTGGGAGGCTTCTGCACCGTCGTGTAGCCGTGGGTGGCGATCTGGTTGTTGATCGTCGTCTCGCGGCGGTCGAGGCGGACGTCGCTGTCGCGCAACCCGCACGCCTCACCACGGCGGGGCCCGCGGTAGGCCATGTAGTGCCACATCGGGTACAGGTCGGGGGCGTGAGCGGCTGCGTAGTCGAGGAACCGCACGATCTGCGTGTCGGTCCACACCATCACGGGGCCGGGCACCTCCCCGGTGGCCTCCCACCGCTGTACCCGTTCGTCCTCCCAGACGACGGGCAGCGGCCGGCTGGCGGGAGTCTTGACCAGCGCCGCGGGGTTGGAGCCGACGATGAGTTCGTCGGCGAGGGCGTCGTTGATCGCCTTGCGTAGGCAGGCGCGGATGCGCTGACGGGTCGAGGGCCCGGTCAGACGGACACCGGTAACCGTGGCGCGGACCCCGGGATCGGTGCTGGCTTTCGCGGTACGGATCTCCTCGTTGCGGTTCTCGATGGCGGTGAACATGGCACGGACGTGGCCGGTACGCAGCTTGTCCAGGGGGATCTGGCCGAGATGCGGGATGAGGTGTACCCGCACGATCGACTCGTAGCCACGGATGGTGTTGGCGTCGATGGTGAGCTCGTTGACCCATTGGATGAGGTACTCGGCCACGGTCGGCATCTGTGCGAGTGGGCCGTCGCCGCGCAGCCGCTGACGTACGCCGTCGATGTCGGGAAGGACGCCGCCGGCACGGACCGTGGCCTGGAGCAGGTCGGCGATCTCGGTACGGCGGCGGCGGTCGTGTCCGGCCAGCGCGAGAAGCGCGCGGGCGTGGTCGAGTTCGGCGGCGGCCTCACGTCGGCTGTCCAGCCCGGCGCGGCGCAGTTGCCGGCGGCGGCCGTCGCCGGTGGCGGGAAGTTCGAGTTGGTAGGCCCAGTGGCCGTGCTCGGAACTCCAGGCGCGGTTCGGTCGGCGCAGTTTCGGGCAGGCGTTGCCGAAGGGCTTGCCGGTGTCGGGCTGGCGGCATCCGCAGCGTTTGAAGATGCTTCCGTCTGGCATGGCAGGTCGTGCTCCCGTTCTTCAGGGGGCCGGGGCATCGGTTTGGTCGATCGACATCCACGCGTGACGGGCGGGCGGAATCAAGTCGTGACACCCGGTCCGGCCGGCTGGCTCGCGCCAGCTCGGGAGGGTGGGTCGTGGGTGGGCTCAGCGCGGTTCCCGGCCGGTGGCGTCCGTGCCGCCGGCCATGTGCCCGCCGGTGTCATGCCCCGTAGCGTCGTCGGTGCCGTTGACCGACGGCGCTGGTGGCTCAAGGTGCAGGGCCCGCAGGATCGGGGCGGTTGGTACGCGGTAGTGGGCACCGGCGCGGAACAGGGGCGTCGGGAAGGCGCCGCGTGCTGCGAGCTTGTAGGCCGCCGAGCGGGATATGCCGAGAATGGCCGCGGCGGTCGCGAGGTCCGTGGTCGTGCCCAGCGCCGTGATGCGTTCCACGGTCCAGGTCATGGGCGTGCTGCCGGTCGCCGAGGTCGATGTGGGTCTGCGGGTTCGTCGTGAAGGCACGGGAGTGGCTCCTTACGGGGGCCGTCGTGGCGCTGTGCGACGACGGCGGCGAGGAATCGGCTGCGTTCACTGCTGATGTGAAGAGAAGAGGTCGCCTGCCCTGGGCGACCAGCAGCGGGAGCGTGGAACTCCGCACACTGGCGCCCAGGGCAGGTAGCGGTGAGTGGGTGAGGTCAGAGCACCGTTCCGGCTTCCGCCGCCGGACTCTTGATGAACACGAGGACGTCCTCGTGCGCGATCAGGTGCATGGGGGTGCCGGCCGCCCGAGCCCTGCGTACGGCCTGTAGTTGGAAGAACGAGGGTCGGGCCACGAGTCCGCCGTCTCGGACGGCGGCGAGTAGCGCCACGCACCGGTCGACGGGAGTGAGGCCGGCCCGTGTGCCAGCGCCGATGACGGCTGACGGAAGGTCCACCAGTTCGCCCTGCTTGCGCCATGGTCGGGCGGTCACGACGACGACTCCGCCGGGCTTGAGCAGGGTGTGGCAGCCGGCGAGGATCCGGGCGAATCCGTCGGCGAGCCCGGTGAGGTCGCGGTAGGCGAGGTTCCCCCGATCCGTACCGTCGTTGTAGGTGTTGTCGAATTTCGCCACGCCGTCGGCGCCGGGCCGGACCAGGCCGTGCACGGTCGGCCCGTACGGCGGCGAGGTCACCACGAGAGCTACCTGGCCGGCCAGGGCCGCCGGCACCAGCGACAGGATGCTGGTGGAGTCGCCACGGATGACACCGGCTCGGCCGGTGGCGCCATGGGTGTGGGCGTGCTTGATGTTGGCGTCGGCAATGTCGGACCAGCGGGACTCGTACTCGACCCCGATCGCGTCGCGGCCGGCGTGGATCGCCTCGACCAGGGTCGTGCCGATCCCGCACATCGGGTCGAGCACCAGGTCCCCGGGCGCGGTGTAGGCGGCCACGGCGTGCGCGGCGATCGCCGGAAGCATCCGTGCCGGGTGTTGCACCGACTCGCGGACGTACCGGCCGCGGCGCTGGACGGGGCCGGTGGCCTGCGCGGTGGCCCAGACCGACAGCCGCTCCGCCGCAGCGGGGTGCCGTTCTCCGCCGGCACTGTCCGCGGCGCCGCTGGTGGTGGCCCGCCCGTCGGGCCGGGCCGCTACGGGGTCTCTGCGATGCTCACCCACGGCGACCACCGCCGTCGCGCCCACCCCGCCGGTGCGAGGGTTGGCGCTGGCCCTGGACCTGGCTGAACACCATCAGGTCCGCGTGGGCCCGCAGGTGCGCCACCTGCCACCGCTGGTTGGCGGTGCTGGCGAGGGTGAGCAGTTCCTCGTCGGTGACGTGGTAGACGAACGCGTCCCCGTCGGTCTCGGCGGTGACCGCCACGAGGTGCTGCAGGTAGCCCAGTCCGACGCTGGCGGCGGCCCGGACCACACCGGAGTAGTCCTCCGGGGTGGCGGTGATGCCGGCCGGGACGGTGCCGACGAGGATCAGGCAGCCGCCCGGTTGCAGCAGCGCGGCGCAGGCCGTCAGTAGCCGCGACAGCCGGGCCTGGTGGGCGGCGGCGTTGGCGTCGAGCGGCCAGCAGGTGACCACGAGACTCGTTGCTGCCTGCAGGGAGTCGCCAGACGGCAGGTCGGCCACCGGTTCGGCCGACGGGTGCAGATCGGGGTCAGTCAGGTCGTCACCGAACCAGGCGCCCATCTCCGGAAGGTCGTCCTCCTCGTCCAGGTCCGCGCCCGTGGTGGTACCAGCGGCCGGCGAGATCGGGGTAGCCGGGCCGACAATCAGGCTGGACGCCCCGGTGAACCAGGCCGGATGGTGACGACGGTCCCCCGCCGCGCAGGACCGGGCGAGAGCGTGGTCGGTGGTGATATCAACGACCGCCTCACCAGGACGGCTGTAGGCGCTGATGAGCCGGGCGGCAAGCCGGGCTCCGATGCTGTGGCCGGCGTCCTCCGGGGTACGGGCGGTGCGCCAGACGGTGAGTGGTACCGGCGGGTCGCCGGCGACCAGGTCGGTCGGTGTCGGGTCGACCTCGGCGTACGGGCCGGTGTCGACGGTCGGGCCGAGACGGGGATCGTGGTGCTGCGACGTGTGCTCGCTCATGTGGCGTCGGCTCCACGCCGCGCCGTGATGCGCTGACACCCTCAAACCGGTGTTTGTCAGCGGTGGCGAACACCTGCTGCCCTTACGGTGATCTCTCACATTTCTGACAGCGGACGCCCCGCCCACTCGTCCCGCCCCGCTGCC
This sequence comes from Micromonospora sp. M71_S20, assembly GCF_003664255.1. Lineage (NCBI taxonomy): Bacteria > Bacillati > Actinomycetota > Actinomycetes > Micromonosporales > Micromonosporaceae > Micromonospora > Micromonospora sp. M71_S20. The sequence goes on from NZ_RCCV01000001.1 coordinate 1,849,869, forward strand.
GGGACTGCTCTCGCGACGCCCGCTCCGCCGTGCCGGGTCGCCGCCGCGAGGCTCCAGGACCATCACCGCCGCGTGCTGTCAGATACCCCAGGCTGTGACAACGCACCCCCGTGTCATCGGCCTGCGCCGATGACACGGGGGTGACCGGTCTTGTCAGGTCGCTGCCGGAGTCCGCACGTCAGCGGCGTCACCGAGCCGCGCGCCGCTGCATTGTCACCCGGACAGCGGTCTCGTCAGACCGTCCCGGCCAGCCGGATGGGCACTGTCAGCCGGCCCGTCGATGACGGCGTGAGATGACGACGCCCTCGACGGCGGCGTCCGCCGACCACGGTCGGGTACCGGTATGCCGTCGGCGTTGTCAGGTGCTGTCAGGCCGGCGGAGGGGCGTTGTCACTCCACGGTCCCCTCTTCACCGCCTCGTCGCCGCCGGCACCGTTTCCGCCGCCACGTGTCCGTGTCAAAGCGCAGGTCGAAGTCACGTCGACGTGGCCATGACGCACGGCGGCGCCCGGTGGCCAGCGGCCGGCGAGCCGGGACGGACGGCGCTGCCGAACCGCCGCACGTGCCCGCCGGCCTGCGCTGTCAGAGGCCCGTGAGAGCGGGGTGTCGCAATTGCGGTCAGGCGCGCCGGCCACAGACGCCGGCCGCAAAATCCCTGACGAGGAGTTCGTGACATGACCGCATCCGGCAAGGACTGGCCCGACTCACCCCTGGACGCCGTGGACACCGCGTTCGCCCAACTGACCTGTGGCCCTGCCCCGTTGTCACTGGATCTCGACACGCTGGCCGACCAACTCGATGACACCGCCGGCCTCCCCGGCGGTGTCATCGCCCTGCCGGCGTTGCGCCAGTGGCTGCTGGCGCACCCGGACGCCTACACGGTTCGCGACGTGGTGTGGCGGGAACTGATCCGCCGCGCCCGCGTCGAGGGGCCCGCCTGGGTCATCGCTGCCGTCGCCCTCGCGATGCCCGCGCTGCGCCGCTACGCCGGCCGGCTGCGCACCGGCTGGGCCGGCGACGCCCACGACCTGGACGCCGAGATCCTTACCGGCTTCCTGTCCGCCCTGCGTGACCGGGTCGACCTGGCGAAGCCGGCACCGTACGCGGCGCTGTGCATGGCGGCATGGCGGGCCGGGCACGAGTTGCGTCAGCGTGACGGCGCTGAGGCGATGCCGGTGGACAACCTCGAACACGTCACCGGCCCCCGCACGCCGAAGCGGCCCTACGGGCATCCCGACCTGCTGGTGCGACGCGCGGTCGAGCTGGGCATCGTCGACGGATGTGACGAGCAGCCCTACATCGACCTGCGGCTGGGCCGCCGGGCCATCGAACCCATCGCCGCCCTTGTCGGCTTGGAGGTCGACACCCTGCGCCGGCGCGTCGAGCGCATCGACAACCGCATCGCCGAGGCGCTTGCCGCCGGAGTTCTCACCGAGGTGACCTCGCCCCGGGTACGGGAAGACCTCGCCGCAGCCGCCGAGCGACGCCAGCGCATCCGGGCCGCCCGTGGTGACGGCGCACGACCGGCTGCCGCGCAGGTGAGGCTGACAGCAGCCTGACCGCTGACCGATCCCGACAGCGGGCCCGACCATCTGGTCGGACCCGCTGTCGGCGTACGGCTTCGAGTGCAGAGCCGGTACGCCACCAAGCAGACGGCAGCTATCGACATCTGCGAGTGCGGCTGTGGCTCGCGGCCGAGCTTGCTCTGCAACGATCAACTACAGTCAGTCATTCTGGTCGACCCGGCAGCGTCCGGATCTAGCCGATGAGCGGCTTGGGTGCGTGGGGGGCGCTGGAAGGTCCAGTCGTTCGGGTGGCGTTTGTCTGGCCGGCGCCAGAGTCGTCGCGCACGAGTGCGTAAACGGCTCGTGGTGGGCGTCGACCTGACCGAGCGGTTTTGCCCTCGAGGGCGTGCACGGCGTCGGCGCCGCCGACCCAAATCCAGCGCTGCCGAGATGCTCGTAGGTTAGTTAGACTTCCTGAGCCGACGAAGGAGGCACATGCCGCTGGACGAGGGTACGACCCTCCTACGAGGACGGTACGAGCTAGGAACCCGCAGGTCGGCCGCCGGAGACGCCGAAGCGTGGACCGCTTACGACGAGGACGGCTTGCAATACCTTGCCCGCACCTGGGCCTACGACGGCGACGAGCCCGACCCCGTCCAGCGGGCACTCTGGGACGCCGAGTTGCGCACTCTTTACAAGGTCGGCAGTAGCCCTGGCGCCGACGACACCCTGGCCGTCCTCAAGGACGCCGGTCTCGACCGCAACGCGAAGTCCTTCGTCATGGTCCTGCAGGCGCCCGGCTACGGCAGCGTCGCGGACGCCCTCGCTGCTCGGGCCGAGCACGGCTGGCTCTCCTCCCGCGACCCTGCCGATCGGCGGGAGCTTTGGCGAGCCGCTGGCCGCGTCGCCGCAGGCCTGGCCGTGCTGCACTCCCAGCACGTCCTGCACCGCGACGTCGGTGCGGCAGCCCTGCTGTACCTGCCCGACGAGCCCACCGAGTCCATCCGGCTCGGCGGCTTCGAGTGGTCCGTCCGGCTCGGCCGCCCGCTGGACGCCGACCCGCCCGTCAGCTGGTCCTCGCCGCCCGAGCGGCTCGCGGGCGACACCGCGGCCTGGCGCCCCGACGACGACTGGTTTGGCTTCGGCATGCTGTGCGCGCGCCTGGTGCTCAACCTCGAGCCGTACGCGAACAACGCTCCGAGCGACCGGTACAACCGTGTGGTCAAGGCCATCGAGTCCGCCACGACCACGCTCACCGAGCCCGAACGGGCGCTGCTTCTCCGCCTGATCGACCCGAACCCGCTCGAGCGGATGACCCGCCCGCATGATGTCCAGATCGCCGTTCATGGGATCGTCGCGCTGCTTGCGGCCCCACCGGCAGCCCGCGCGGACGATCGGCCTTTCACGCTCATCGTCAACCCGAAGCAGACTCTGCTCTACGACTACCTGCTCGAGCGAGGGCTACGGGAGCACCTCGGCCTAGACGAAGGCCAGCCCTACGACCCGCGTAACGTCGCCCACACCGACGGCTTGACGGTGTTTCTGCGCCGCGACCTTGACGGCGGATCTCTGTACGCCGTGCCGAAACAGGAAACCGTTCTACTGGTCGGCCGACGCACTGTGGTCCGGCTGCGCAAATACTCTGATCGCGGCGAGGCGCCCACGTGGCAAATCGCGTTCTGTATAGGCCCAGCCCAGCTCACGAACAGTGAGGGAGGATCGGCCCGAGTGCGACTGCCGGCTGGCCGCCTGGCGGTCCGGTCGACAAGGGCCGCCCACAACGACCGCGGCCTGGCCCTGGCGTCCGCGACATGGGACACGGTGTTGCCCCGCATCGATCGCGGCGCCGACATGGCGCGCGACCTCGCCCAATTCCACCAGTTCGTCCGCGCCACTCACCAGATCGAGCTGCTCATGCTCGACGCGACGATCTTCCCCATCGAGCTGGTCGCCGGGCCGGACCAAGCCGACGAACCCGGCTACGAGGAAATCACCGTTCGTGAGCGGCTACGCCCTGCGAACAGGCAGGTCCTCGCGTTCCTGCACAACGACGACCTCGCCGGTTTCCTGCAGCGCGAACTCGAGGCTGGCAAGCCTGACAGCGGCAGCGTCATCTTGTCCGGCGAGCACGGGGACGCCCTGGCTCTGCCTGCGGGCGGTAAAGACAACCAGTGGCGCGTCCACGCCGTGGACGACACTGCGCGGACCGCGACACTCAGGCGCCCGACATTCGATCCCGACCGTCCGCCGCCGCCCGAACGCGGATACCTGCGCGGCGCGGGCATGCCCGGGAACCTCAAGCTCATCCGACGCCGCAAGCAGGCCATCGACGCCCTCGACCGCCACAGCTATCTGCTGCGCAGCCTGGCCGCACCCGGCCAGGTGTACATCGACACCGGCGCGGCCGACCTGCCTGTCCGGCTCGCTCCGGAGACCGTCGACGAAGCCAAGCGCCGCGCGATCGAGGACATCCTTCGGGTCCGTCCCATCTACGCCCTGCAGGGCCCGCCCGGTACCGGGAAGACCACGCTGGTCGCCTGGCTTCTGCGCGAGATACTCCACGACGACCCGGTCGCGCAAGTCCTGGTCACGGCCCAGGCACATGGCGCCGTCGACGTCCTCCGGGCACGGGTAACTGAGGCATTCGAGGGTGTCGCATCGGAGCGCCGGCCCCTCGCGGTCCGGCTCGGATCCCGCAGGGAAGACGACACCGCCCAAGACACCGTCGAGGACGTCGCCCTACAGGTCCTGCGCGACAGCAGCAGTAGCCTCGCTGACCTGGCTGACCGCACGCCCGCCCAGCAGGGTTGGCTCGACCACGCCACGGCGATGGCCGACGAGCTCGCCAGCCACGAGGCACGAGGGACCGGCGCCGCCGACTTCGTCGAACTGGTCAAGCGTGGCGCGAACCTGACTTACTGCACGACCAGCGCCGGTGAGCTTGAGGCCATTGCCGGCGACCAGTCCTTCGACTGGTCCATCGTCGAGGAAGCCGGGAAGGCGCACGGCTTCGACCTCGCGCTGCCCCTGCAGGCGGGCCACCGGTGGCTGCTGATCGGCGACCACAACCAGCTCCCACCGTATCGGTACGAGGACTACCTGCGTGGCGTCGACGCTCTCGATGCGGTTGTTGAGGCGCTGCAGGCGCTGCCGGATACCGGGCCTGGTGTCCTGGACTGGGAGTGGGTCTCGTCGTGGAGGGACAAGACCACCGAAGAGCGCGCCGCCTTCCAGGGCTACGCCAAGGACTGGCTTAAAACCTTCAGGCGTACGTTCGAGCACTGCCAGGTCGCGGTCGGCCAAGGCGACGCCGGGCAGCGCTTGACCGACGACTCGGCAGGCGGTGCCGCCGCGGGCGTGCTCATCGAGCAGCACCGCATGCACCCTGACATCGGCGAGTTGATCTCGCGCGCGTACTACGGCGGCCGGCTCGTAAACAGGACGGTCCAAGAAGGTAAGCCCATTGCCCGCGTGTTGCATGGTTTCGCCGAGCCGCTCGACATCCGCGGAAAAGCGATCGTCTGGCTCGACGTCCCGTGGTGCCGCGACGACCCCAGGACCGCCGAGACCGGGCCGGCCCAGGGCCGACCGCGCTTCACCAACGACGCCGAGGCCACGGCCCTGGCAAATTTCCTGGCGTCGCTGATGCGAAAGGAACCTGGCGCCGCGGAACTCGCCGTCCTGTCGCCGTACAACCAGCAGGCGTCTCTGCTGCGACGCCGGATGAGGATGGCCGCCCTCCCTGAGGGAATCGAGCTCAAGCCCACCCTCAACGCCCGCCCTGGCGCTCCCGGCGGCGCCAGCGGCGTCCACACCGTCGACTCCTTCCAGGGTAACCAAGCCGACGTCATCGCGGTGAGCCTAGTGCGCAACAACCTTCACGACCCGGGACACGGCCTGGGCTTTCTAAACGAAGCGAGCCGGCTCAATGTGCTGCTGTCCCGTGCCGAGCGGCTGCTCGTGCTCGTCGGCTCCTGGGACTTCTTCCAGGAGCAGGTCCGCACCGTCGAGCTTGACGACACCGCAAACCCTCTGTGGCACCTCAAGCGGATTGTTACCGACCTAAGCGGTTGGTTCGCCTCTGGCCGTGCCGTTCGGCTTGGCGCCGACCTTGGGGGGCTGTCATGATCGTCCTGTTGCCAGTGAGCCGGTTTCGCGTCCCATACGACCTCGCCCGCGGCAAGCCGTACAGCCGGCTTGAGCACATGGTGCTCAATGCCGTCGCCGACGGCGGCGCGACCCTGCGGTCGCTGGCCGAAGCTTTCCGCGTGCACGACAGGCTGCTCGTTCAGGCCGTCGTGACGCTCGTCAACGCTGGCTGGGTCGCCGTCCAAGGAGGGCCGCAAGCGTCGTTCGTGCTGACCGGGGCCGGGCGCGAGGCTGTCAGCGGGGATCGGGAGCCCGTGTCGGTGATTGTCGAAACCGCCCGCCCCGGCATCTTGGTGATGGAGCGTCACTCCGGTCAGGTCGCCCGGCAGTCTGAGGCTCGGTCCTACCGCCGGGACGACCTGACCGAGGTCTGGGACACCGCCCCCAGGATTGTTACGAGGATCGTGCGCGACTCTGTGGACGAGGCACAGGTCCAGAAGCTCCTGCACCGCGAAGCCGGTGAATGGGTGCGCCGGATCGGCCGAATCGAGGAGATCAGCCGCGACGCGCACTGGCTCCCTCTCGACGTTGACGTTGACGCCAAGCAGGTGGTCGGCCTGCCGCCGCCCTGGCGCCACGCCCTGACAGCCCCGGCCCTAGCCGCGGCCGCCGCAGCAGTCGGCGGTTCCCCTCGCTCGCATGTAACGTCTCGTCGGGCGACCCGTCCCGCGCGGCGCCTTCTCTTGGGTGCGACCGAGGAGGATCGGGTACACCGGCGCGGCACCACCGTGCTGCTCGCCGCCGACGACGTACTGCGCGGCGAGCAGGCGCACGCCTCCGCTCTGGCCCAGGCGCTCCAATCGGCACGCACTAGCGTCGCTCTGACCATTCCCCGTCTCGACGGGCCGGACGTGTTCGAGGCATTGGCCGCTGGCTGCTCCGACGCCGTGACGCGGGGCGTCCGCGTGGACCTGCTGGTCGGCTCCACCGCCGGGGACCCTGCCGCCCTGACCACCCTCGCGAACCGCATCGGTTACGGCGCCGACGCCCGCCGCGGCCGGGAGTTGCTACGGACCCGCGTCACGGGCAGCGGTGCCAGCCTACTGTTGTGGGACAGGGGGCCCGGACAGCTCGTCGGCGTCGTCACCGGCCACGGGTGGGTCGGTGCGACAGCAGGTAGCCCTCACGCTACGGGCGTAAAGGTCCTTTCGCCAGCATTATGTGCCGACCTCGCCCGCGCCGTTGCCTCACTGTGGACTGGTCGTAGCGGCGATGACTCCGCGGGCGAGCCGATTAGATGGCGGCACCTTGCCGACAACGTCGAAGAGGAGGCCGCTCGCTCATTGGACGCCGCCATAGACGGTACAGCCACCACAGCCGAGCTGCTCGTCGACGAGGAGTGCCTAGCCATGGACGATGTCCTGGCCGACGACGCCGCCACCGTCGGCCTGTACGTCCCGGACCCGGCGGGCGGCGATGCCGGGCGCAGAGGCGTCCAGCTGATCGTGCGTGGCCCCGGCGCCCAGCTCGTCCGAGCAGCCTCGGACGCGCCCGGATAGCGCCCGTCAGCGAGACTCGGACCGCCAGATCCCGGATGGGCACAACCTTTGACGGTCGTCTAACGACGGTACGCACCGGCAGTCGCCGAGCGTCAAGCCCTAAGCTGGCGGGCCGCAGACGTCCGCTCATGGCACCCCTTTATGTCAAGGCGCCGCTGACACCAGGGGTTTAGGGTGGTTGGTGGCGGGTCCGGGAAGTGGCTTGTCCGAAGGGCCGATGTCCGGGGTTAGGTCGGTCACGCTGGATTGCAGAGTCGTCCCCGAGTGCCCTCCCGGATCCGCCGCCTGCCTGCGTTTGTGGTCGGTGATCATGCGGGCGTAGACGACGTTGGACAGTCGGCGTTTGAGGGCGCGCATGGCTTCCATGGAGGTCTTCCCGGCGGCCTTCTTCGCGTCGAAGTAGGCGCGGCCTTCGGTGCGGTTGCGCAGCTGGACGACGGCCATGATGTGCAGTGTGCGGTTGATGCGGCGGTTGCCGGCGCGGGAGAGTCGGTGACGCTTCTGGTCGCCGGAGGAGGCGTCCAGCGGGGCGGTGCCGTTCCAGGACGCGAACCGGTCGCGGTCGGCGAAGCGGCGGATGTCGCCGACGTCTGCCAGCAGCCGGGCTGCACCTGAGGGGCCGATGCCGTGCAGGTCCATCAGGGTGGAGCTGCGGGCGACCACCAGTTCCTTGAGGTCCTTCTCCGCGGTCTTGATCTTCTTGTCGATGCCCTCGAGTTCACCGATGAGCTCGACGGCGAGACGGCGCCGGGTCTTGCCCACGATGTCGCGGGGTTTGATGGTCGCGATCAGCGCCCGTGCCTGTCGTGCGGACAGGAATTGCTTTGCCCCGCCGGGAAAAAGCTCCAGCAGCAGCCGGTGCAGCCGGTTGATGGTCTGCGTCCTGGCGCGGCCCAACTCGTCGCGACGGTCGACCAGCATTCCCATCACCTGCAGGTCCGGGTCGAGCTGGACTTGCACGAGGTTCGGGGTGCGCAGTGCGACCATCGCGACCGAGTGCGCATCCACCGGGTCGGTCTTGCGGCCGTTGCCGCTGGCGAACACCCGCACCTGCGCCGACAGCTTCGCGGGTACGTCGAGCACCGTCTCACCGTCATGCAGCAGGCGGTGGGCGATGTGCTTGCCGATGCCGTTGCAACCCTCGACCGCCCACACCCGATCGGCGTACTGGCGGCCGGCGGCGAGCATCTGCGCGTAGCCGGTCTTGTCGGTGCCGTACCTGCCCACTGCGAGCACCCGGGCACGTTCGTCGACGACCTCGATGGTGGCCGAGCGCTTGTGCGGGTCCATCCCGATGATCACAGACATCGGCGCCTCCCTTGGCTGAACCGGATGGGGTTGTCAGCAAGGAGGGCACCGCTACTTCGAGCAGGACAAACCCCTTTCCAGCCTCTCCTCGCGCGGTGCCCGGCGAGACCGCAGGCCATGAGAGAGCCACACCAATGACACCGGTGGGCAGCCGCAATGTGGGAGCGTCTCGCCGGGCACCTGGACCGAGTCTGGCCGGACATCGATCCTGAACCAAGTCTCTAAGTAGCCGCGATTCGGGTGACGCCCACGTCCAACGGTTACTCATCGTGAGCAACGGACGTGCGTCGCCGGGGCGAGTGGCGCCGCAAGGTCCCCCAGCGCCACTCGCCCAGGCCTCTGCACATTTGGCGTACCTGGCTCTGCACCGGAACCCGTACGCCGAAACCCGCGGTTGCGTGTGACGGAGCCGCCGCCTACCCCACTGCGGCCGGCTGCCCGACGGTGCGGAAACCTCCCCAGATCCTGTCACGCGTCGGCTCCCGCCCAGCCCTGACGGCGGCGTCCCACGGGGCGACGTCCGGCTGCTGTAAGGCTCTCGCGCCGTTCCCCACAGCGGATCCCTTCCGAGCGCGGCATGGCCGTCAGATTTCGCCGGTGAGCCGGGCTGTCAGGCCTCCGCGAGATCGTGTCGGATCGCTGTCGGACCGGCAGGTGTTCGCCACAGCTCACAACGGCCGTTTTGAGGGTGCGGGACTCCTCCGGCGCCACCACGGTGCCATGGAGGGCTGGTCCCGCCGCCGCCGGGCCGGGACACCTGGCCGACACGGGATCGGGCCCCTCGGGTGCCGCGCCACGTTGATGCGCTGACACCTCATCGATCACCGCCAACCCGAATGGGAGGACGAGCTCCTCCCGAGGTTCGCCGCGGTCCCCGTCCGACACGTGATTCCCAGCCCGGCGGCGCCTTCATGACCCGCTTCGAGTGTCGCCCCGGCTCGTGCCGGGGCGGGAGGTGCAGCCACCCATGTTCCCCACGATGAGGGCACGTCTCCGTGCCCTGACCACCGCCCTCTACACGTCCCGCGTGATTCACCGCCTCGTCCGGTTCGCCGTGCCCGTCGGGGCTGCCGCGATGGTGCTGGCCGCGTCGACCGCCGCCTACGCCGCCGCCCCCGACAAGCCGGTCACTCCGGCCCCCAACGACCTACCGACCGTAATCTTCAACCTGCAGACCTGGGTAATGGGCATTCTCGCCGCCGTCGCCACCCTGTTCCTGGTCCTGGCCGGGGTGTACTGGGCCACCGCCGCCGGCGACCCTACCCAGGTCGACAAGGCCAAGGGCGCGCTGAAGAACGCCCTGGCCGGCTACGGCCTCGCCGTGCTCGCTCCGGTCCTGCTGCAGGTGGTCCGGGGAATCGTCGGAGGCTGACGATGACCTGGACGCTCAACCAGATTCTCGACTGGTTCGCCAGCCTGCTACTGGACTGCCTGAACGGGCTCATCACCGCGATCACCCACGCGCTGCTGATCACCCCGGACGTCACCAGCCTGCCGCAGGTGCAGGCTCTCACCGGACGGTCGATCTGGGTTGCCGACACCGTCTTCGTCCTGGCGTTCGTCGCTGTCGGCGTCCTCACCATGGTCGCCGGCGGCGACGAACGCGCCCGCTACACCGCCAAGGATCTTCTGCCACGGTGCGTCGTCGGATTCGTCACCGCCCACTTCTCCCAGCTGATCGCCGGCAGGCTCATCGAGTTCGCCAACGCACTCACCACCGCACTGACCGCACAGGACTTCAAGGGAGACAGGGCCCTCGACGCCGTCAAGACCCACCTGACAGCGTCGCGTGACCAGACCGCCGGCCTGCTGTTCATCGTCTGCCTGGCGATCATCGTGTTCCTGCTCGCCACCACTGCCTGCAGTGTGATCGTCCGGTTCGCGGTCGCGCTGGTGCTCACCGCGGTCGCGCCGATCGCGCTGGCATGCCACGCCCTGCCGCAAACCGAGCCGGTCGCCCGCCTGTGGTGGCGGTCGTACGTCGCCATGCTGGCGATCCCGGTGGTGCAGGCGTTCGTGCTCTTCGCCGGTCAGTGGATGCTGCTGGACACCGGCGCCATGCTGCCCGCCCTCGGCCTACCGGTCGAACCGGGCGGTGTACTCAACCTCTTCGTCGTGATGGTCCTGCTGTGGACCACGGTCAAGGTACCGGGGCTGATGCAGCACTTCGCCACCAGCGGCGGCGCGCGTGGCGGCAACCCGGTCGGCGCGGTCGTGCGGGTCGTCGTCGTGCAGCAGCTCACCCGCGGGCTGCGCATCCCCGCCCTTCGGTCGGTGCGACGATGAACCCCGACCGCCGCGACGAACAGGCCGTCACCGCCCGGATGCCCGCCGACGTGGACGCGCCGGACAAGGTGCTCTACGGGCTGACGTTCCGACAACTCGCGATCCTGGCCGTGGCCGCCGTCGTCCTCTACGGCGGCTGGAATGCCCTGCACACCGTCGTGCCCGCGCCGGTGCTGCTCGGCGCAGCCGTCGTCCTCGGCGGCCTGGTGTTCGGCCTCGCTGTCGGCCGCCGCGACGGACTGCCCATGGACATGTGGCTTGCCTCCGCGGTGCGCCACGCCCAAGCGCCACGCGCGTTGTCCACCACCGACACCACCGCGAAGACACCCGACTGGGTGCAGGCCCCGGCGTCGAAGGTGATGCTGCCGGCACCGCTGAAACTGCCCGCCGACGCCATCGACGAACACGGCGAGATCAGCCTCGGGGCGGTGAAGGCGGCGATGGTCGCGGCAACCAGCGTCAACCTGGCGCTACGCACCGCCGACGAGCAGGCCGCCCTCGTCGACACCTTCGGCCGCTGGCTCAACAGCCTCTCCACGCCGACGCAGATCGTCGTGTCGGCGCAGCCGGTCGATCTGCACTCCGCAGCCCGCACCCTCGCCCAGGCGGCGCAAGAGATGCCGCACCCGGCTCTCGCGGACGCGGCAGCCGACCACGCCCGGTTCCTCGACGACCTCGCCGAACGGCGGGATCCGCTGCGCCGGCAGGTCCTCATCGTCACCCGCGCGAACCCGGGCGAACGAAGCGAGCACGCCGCCCGACGCCGCGCCGACCAGACGGTCCGGGCCCTGTCGGGGCTGGGCGTGACCACCCGTGCCCTGGACGGCCACGCCACGACCGCCGCCCTGGCCGCCGCCGCCGATCCCTACCGGCCGCCCCGCCCCGGCGGACTGGCCGCCTCCCACACCATCATCACCGCGACTCCCACCAGGGGGCCGCGCACCAGGAGGACATCGTGATCTCCGCCAGGCGCCGACGCGCCCAGAACCACGACCACCCCGGTCCCAGCCCGCTATCCACCGGACTGGCGGCGACCGTAGCGCCGGCCTCGGTGGAGGTCACGCCCCGGTTCCTGCGGGTCGGGGACGGCTACGCCGCCACCCTGGTGGTGACCGGCTACCCGGCCGAGGTCGGGCCGGCGTGGCTGGAACCGCTGCTGTCCTGGCCGGGCAGGCTGGACCTGGCCCTGCACATCGAACCGATTCCCACCCCGATCGCCGCCTCGCGGCTGCGTAACCAACGGGCCCGGTTCGAGTCCTCCCGTCGGGCGGACGAGCAGCGGGGCAAGCTGACCGACCCGTACGTGGAGGCCGCCGCCGACGACGCCGCCGACCTCGCCGAACGCCTCGCCCGCGGGTCGGCGAAGCTGTTCCGCGTCGGCCTGTACCTGACCGTGCACGCCCGCACCGAGGCCGAACTCCTCGAAGCCTGCGCGCAGGTAAAGGCCGCTGCCGCATCCACCCTGATCGAGGTGCAGCCCGCGACGTGGCGGCACCTTCCCGGCTGGACCACCACCCTGCCGCTTGCCACTGACAGCCTGCAGATGCGGCGGACGATGGACACCCAGGCGTTGGCCGCCGCCTTTCCCCTCGCGTCGGCGGACCTGCCCGCGCCGCTACCCGGTGACCCCGCGACCACCGCAGGGGTGCTGTACGGGGTGAACCCCGACTCCCAGGGCATCGTCTGGTGGGACCGCTGGGCGCAGGAGAACCACAACAGCGTCGTCCTCGCACGCTCCGGCGCCGGCAAGTCCTACTTCGTCAAGCTCGACGTGCTCCGCAACCTGTACCAGGGAGTCCAGGTCGCCGTCGTCGACCCCGAAGACGAATACCTGCGCCTCGCCGACGCGGTCGGCGGCACCATCGTGCGACTCGGTGCGCCCGGCGTGAAGATCAACCCCCTGGATCTGCCGGCCGGGGACACCCGCCCGGACGTGCTCACCCGCCGCGGCCTGTTCCTGCACACCCTCATCTCGGTGCTACTGGGGCAGCTGCCGCCGCCCGCCGAGCGCGCCGCCCTGGACCGGGCGATCCTCGCCGTCTACCGCCAGGCGGGAATCACCACCGACCCGGCCACCCACCACCGGCCCGCACCCCTGCTGAAGGATCTGGTCGCGACACTGCGGGCCGACGACAACGCCGCCGCCCACGAACTCGCCGCCCGGCTCGCCCCGTGGGTAGCCGGCTCGTTCTCCGACCTGTTCGACTCACCAACCACGACCCGCCCGGACGGGCACCTGGTCGTCTGGAGCCTGCGGCACCTGCCGGACGAACTGCGCACCGTCGGCACGCTGCTCGCCCTCGACTCGATCTGGCGGTCAGTAGACGCACCGGGTCGGGCCCGACTGGCCACCCGCCGCCTCGTCGTGGTGGACGAGGCGTGGCTGCTGATGCGCGACGGTGAGGGCGCCCGGTTCCTGTTCAAGATGTCCAAGGCCGGGCGGAAGCGCAACGCCGGCCTGTCGGTCATCACCCAGGACGTCGCCGACGTGCTCGGCACCGACCTCGGCCAGGCCGTCGTGTCGAACGCGTCCACGCAGGTTCTGCTCAAGCAGGCCCCGCAGGCCATCGACCAGGTCGCCGACGCGTTCGGTCTGACCGCCGGGGAACGGCGGATGCTGCTCGCGGCCCGGGTCGGGCACGGCCTGCTGATCTCCGGCACGAACCGGACCGCGTTCGAGTCGATCTCCTCGCAGGCCGAGCACCTTCTCGCGACCACGAAGCCGTCCGACCTCGCCGACCTCGACCCCGACGACGGGGAGGAGGAGTTGTGACACCACCCCTTATCGTGTCGCCAGCACCGGCGCCCAGCCCTTCCGGGCCGGGCGCCGGTGTCATTTCCCCGCCCGGCGCGCCCACGCGCTGCGTTCTGCACGCCGCGCAGTGGGCGGTGGACCGGCCGTGGCTGCTCGGCGTCGCCGCCGCCCTGCTGGTCGCGTACATCGCCGGGCGCAACCTGCTCGACGGGTGGCGGCACCGCCGCCACGCCGACGGCGCCCGCCTCGTCACCGTCGCCCCACCACCGGAGGTCGACCCGCACAGCGCCGCCGCGCTGTGGGCGAACCTGCACGGCACCCTCACCCCCTCCCGCCGACGTCGGCTGTTGTACGGCAGCCCGCACGTGGTGTGGCAGTACACCTGGACCGGCCGGCAACTGCTCATCAGCATCTGGGTGCCCGGCACGGTGCCGCAGGGAGCGGTCGAGGCCGCCGTGCGCGCCGCCTGGCCCGGCGCCGCCTGCACCACCGACGACCAGGCGTCCCCGCCGATCCCGCTCGACGTGCCCGCCGCCGTCGGCGGGCACCTGCTGCCGACGGCCGCCGAGTGGCTGCCGTTTCACACCGACCACGACAACGACCCGCTACGGGCGCTGATGTCCGCCGGGTCGCAGCTCAAGCCGGACGAGTACGCCTGCGCACAGGTCCTCGCCCGCCCCGCCACCCCACGCCGCGCCGCACGGGCCCGGCGCGCGGCGGGCAGGCTACGCGACGGCAGGACCGCCGTACCGGCCATCAATCCCGCCGCGCCGCTGCTGTGGCTGATCGAGGTGTTCCTTCCCGGCCACGCCACCCCCCGGAGCGGCGGCCAGCCCGCCGGCCGCCGGGACCCCGGTGTGGAGCGCGACGTGCGGGCGATCCTCGACAAGATCGCCCACCCGCTGTGGACGATCGGCATCCGCTACGCGGTCGCCAAGAACACGCACCGCGCCGGCAGCGACCCCTCACCGAGGCTGCGGGGCATCGCGGACGCTCTCGCCTCGTCGTTCGCCGTGTACGCCGGCCGCAACCGCCTCGCCCACCGGGCGCGGATGCCGCAGCCGGTGGCCGCGCTGGCCACACGGCGGCTCGGGGCGGGGTTCCTGGCCTCCACCCCCGAGCTGGCCGTCCTGGCCGCCCTGCCGCAGGATCTGGCCGTTGCGGGGCTGGACCGGGCGCGGGCGAAGTCCATGCCGGCCCCGGTGGCGGTGCCGACCGGCGGCCGGGGGATGAAGGTCCTCGGCGACGCCGAAGTCGGTGGTCACGCGGTGGCCCTGTCCGTCGCCGATGCGAGGTACCACATGCATGTGGTCGGATCGACGGGCTCCGGGAAGACCACCCTGCTGGTCAACATGGCCGTCGACGACATCAGAGCCGGCCGTGGCACCGTGGTCATCGACCCGCACGGCGACATGGTCCTCGACATCCTCGACCGGCTTCCCGCCAGCGTCGCCGGGCGGGTGGTGCTGTTCGACCCCGACCAGCCCAACCCGCCCACCCTCAACCCGCTGTCCGGCAATGACCCGGACCTCGTCGTCGACAACCTCGTGTCGATCTTCGGGAACATCTTCGCCAAGGCGTGGGGGCCGCGGATGGACGACGTCATGCGGGTTGCCTGCCTGACCCTGCTGCGGCACGCCAACGTCACCCTCCAGCACATCCCGCCCCTGCTGAACTCCGCCCAGTTCAGAAGCGCGATGACCGTCGGCTTGGACGACCCGGCCGGCCTGTCCGGGTTCTGGCAGTGGTACGACGGCCTCAACCCGGCCCTGCGTTCCCAGGTCATCGGCCCCGTCCTGGCCCGCCTGCGGGCGTTCCTGCTGCGGGACTTCGTCAAGCGCAGCATGCGCTACCCCCGGTCCAGCTTCGACATGGGCAAGGTCCTCGACGGTGGGGCGCTGCTGGTACGCATCCCGAAGGGCCAGCTGGGTGAGGACACCAGCAAGCTGCTCGGCTCCCTGGTCCTGGCGCAGGTGTGGCAGGCCGCGACCGCCCGCGCCGCCGTGCCGGCCGACAAACGCCGCGACGCCACCCTGATAATTGATGAGTGTCAGAACTTCCTGACCCTCGCCAACAGCCTCGACTCGATGTTGGCGGAGGCGCGGAAGTACCGGCTGTCGATCGTCCTCGCGCACCAGGACCTGGCCCAGTTCCCGAAGGACCTGCTCGCCGCAGCGTCGGCCAACGCCCGCAACAAGCTGTACTTCTCCGTCGCCCCGGAGGATGCCCGCGTCCTGGCGAGGCACACCCTGCCCGAGCTCGACGAGCACGACCTGACCCACCTCGACGCCTACACCGCCGCCGGGCGCCTCGTCGTCGGCGGGCGGCAGACGCCGGCGTTCACCCTCAGGACCCGGCCGCCGAAGCCGGTCGTGGGCGAGGCGACGGTGATCCGGCAGGCCGCGGCGCAGGCGGTGCCAGCGCAGGACACCAGCGCGATCGACGATCTCGTCGACCGCTTCTCGGCCCGGCCTGACGACAACCGTCGGCCCCGGGGCAGGAGCGGTCCGAAGGCGAACGCCTGAACGTCGCAGGGCATCTGGAGCGAGATCGACAGACCGCTCGACCGGAGTCGCCCGCGTCCCGGTCGTCCCTTCCGTGAGGGCTTCACCAGCCCTTCACCACCGATCACCACGCGGCACTGACAGATCCGGCCGTACGGGTCTGTCAGTGCCGCTCACCGGCGGTCACCAGCTCGCGGTGACCACCCCACCGAACTCAGACACCCTCCCTTCGGAGGGACTCCTCTTCCGCCTGGAGCATCCACCGTGCCCGCCAGCAACTCCGCGTCCCGCTCGTCCTCCGCCTCTTCTGCTTCCCGTCCGTCTCGTCTGGCTCGTCTTGACCGGCTTCGTCGGCTTACCGTCCGGGACCACCAGCTGCTGCGGTGGCTCGCCGAGCACTACGTGCTGTCCACCGACCAGGTCGCGACGGCCCTGTTCCCCTCGCTTCGCGCAGCCCGGCTGCGCCTCGCCCGGTTACACCAGATGGAGGCGGTCAGCCGGTTCGTCGACGTCACCACCGGCAGCGGCCAGCACCTCTACACCCTCGGCCCTCTCGGCGCCGTGGTCCACCCCACCCAGTTCAACGACCCGAACCAGGCCGGCGCCCGCGCCCCCCGGACCAGCATCGACCGCACCGAACGCATCATCGGCAGCCGCCGCCTGGCCCACCTGCTCGGCACCAACCAGCTGTTCATCGACCTCATCGGCCACGCCCGCACCCACGGGCACACCCGGCTGGCGCGCTGGTGGTCCGAACAGCACACCACCGCCGCCTTCGCCGCCGCCTCCTACGCCGCCGGCAGCGGAACCGGTGTCCAGCCCGACGGGCACGGCATCTGGCACGCCGACGGGCGCACCGTCGGGTTCTTCCTCGAACACGACAACGGCACCGAACCCCTCGCCACCGTGCTGCGCAAGCTACGCGGCTACGAGCAGCTCGCCACCTACGGGCCGCGCTACCCGGTGCTGCTGCACGTCCCCGGCCGCCGCCGCGAACACCACCTCCTCGACGCCCTCGCCGGAGTACCCACCGCCATGCCCGTCGCCACCGGCCTCCACGGCGAACACCCCGCCGGACCCACCTGGACCCTCACCACCGACCCTGGTCATCGCCACAGGCTGCACGAACTGCCCTCCGACCACGGCCCGGACAACCCGCTCACCAACCCGCACCGCTTCCCCGACACCGAACCCGGCGGCACCGACCCGCAGCCCTGACATCCACCCCCACCGCGCGCGGAGGCAGGTTGCCCACCGCTCGTGGGCGACTGTGAGACCGACAAGATCTCACAGTCCCGCAGCCCCTCACCCGCGGAGCCGGACAGTCGTCTGACAGTGCAGGCCAACCGCACTACTGACGATCATGACGGTGGCCGGCGCTGACAGATCCGGCCGCTACCTTCATCGGCACCACCCTCACCCACATATCGCTCCACCCGGTCCGGTCCCACCTCGGGAACCATCGCCGCACCCCACGGTGCCTCCGCCCACCCGCCTTCCCGGCCGGTCGGCGCCCGCGCCGCGCGGCGACCCCCAGGTCGCACCGCACCACCAGCACCACCCCCTGCACCCGCCCCCTGTTCGCTTCGCGAGCCGACCCATGCACCCGGTGGGCCGGCCACTTCCGCGCGCCCACAGCGCGCACGACCGAAGGAGGAACCCCAGATGACCGCAACCAACGGTGCCGCGACTCCCCTGAGCCGCTACGGCACCCGCGTACCGACGGTGACGACCCGCAAGGGCCGCACGACCGCCCCCACTGCCACCGGCAGCACCACGGCCGCCACCACCCCGGTGGTCACGCCGACCGCGACGATCAACATCATGATCGTCTGCCTGCCCGACGGCCTACCGTCGCAGGCCCTCACCGCCACCCAGCTCGACCGGCACTTCGGTGTGTCCGGCACCCTGCAGCCCCGCTTCTGGGCCACCCCGGGCATGTGGCTGTGGCAGCGCGGCCACCTCGTCGCGCCCCGCAAGGGACGCCCGGTGTACTGCGCCGGTGGGCCGGTCAAGCTGCTCGACCTCGCCGCCATGCGCCACGCCGCCGGGGTCGGTGCCGGCATCCGACACCAACTGTGGCAGCAGGTCGTGCACGGCACCCGGCCGGCCACCCCGTGGTCGGCCCTGCTGGCCCGTCACCTGGCGGACCCCGCCCGGTATCCGCGCGAGCGGGCCGAGGCGGACTTCCACAACCAGGCCCGTGTCTGCGCCATGCGGATGCACAACGCGGCCAACTACGGCGCCGCCCACCTCAGCGTGGGAGAGCTGGAGATGTTCCAGGCAGGTCCGATGGCCTACCAGCACTACAGCGCCACCACGGCAGTGTGCGGCGACGCCCTGCTCATGCCGGACGGGCACAAGCTCACGCCAGCGAGCGACGCCCTCGCCCACCGGGTGACCTACCTCGAACAGGCAAACCGCTACCTCACCACCCTTGAGGCTGACCAGCGTCTGCTCGCCGTCGCCCTGTAGCAGCACCGAACCGGGAACCGGTCGGGCCGCCACCCGTCCCCTGCCTCCCGGGGATCGGCGGCGGCCGACCGGCTCCACCAACCCCACCCGCGCCGCGCCGGCCCCCGGCAGCAGAAACGAACTCTGCAGCCGGGCCCCTGCCCTGCGACGCACACCCGGCCAAACGAGTGCGGCCACAGCCGCCTCGCCAAGCCCACCGCCACCTGAACCACGCCCGCCCGGAGTGCATCCGACCCGCCTCTGCGGGCCACGCACCGTACCCCTGGGCCGGAGCAGCGTGGCGTGGACCCGCTGCGGCCCGGGCGGCACCGCCCGGCGCCCCGGGCCGGGGCGCCCCGCAAGCTCCGGCCGGCAGAAGCGGCCGACCTTTCCCTCTTCCACGATCACGACCAGGAGATCTCCTCGCCATGTCCGACCGACTGTGGTTCCGCCTCGACGACGTCCTGCCTCTCGCCGAACACGCCGCCGCCACCCACGCGCACCTCAGGACCCGGCAGCAGTGCCGGGCCGGCCTGCCGGACCAGGCCGCACTCATCTGGTCCCACGACACCGACGGCGACTGGTTGTCCTCCAACGGCGTCCCCCGCTGGTACGACGCCGACGGCACCGACCACCGCGTCCTCGCCGAAACCTGGACCCACACCGTCACCGGCGCGACCGGCAACCCGGTCCCCGACGACGACGGGCACGGATTCCTGCCCCTGCACACCGAACACCTCGACGGCCGGCGGAACCTGCTCGACCTGCTCCGCTACGCCCGCCACCACGGGATGCACTGGTTCGGGCTGCACCCGGACCCGGCGAGCGAGGCCACCAACGACCGCTACCGCATCTCCCGCAGCCGTGGTGACATCAGCCCGTCGCCTGCCACCTGGACCCCGGCGACCGTCAACTGCGGGGTGGTCGGCGGCGGCGCCTACCGCGCCATGGTCGCCGCCGGCTACACCACACTTACCCGCGCCGGGGTGCTGTGCCGCTTCCCCCGGTTCGCGGTGCAGCGCATGGCCGCCCACCTCGACGCCCTCTGTCCCGGTGACATGCCCGGCGAGCATCCCCGCCTGCGGTTCGACGGCGACGAGGTCGTCGTCGAGTGGGAGGACGACGACGGCCTGGGCAGCCGCTGGGTCGAGCACGACCGGGTCGCCCCGGACGCCAACCGCTGTTACGCCATCGGCGCCTACCAGTGGCCCTGGGTCCTCGTCGCGTCCGGGGCGACCGCCGCCGCCAGCGACCCGGCGGACCGGTCGCGGTGATCGTCGACGAGGTGTTCCACCAGGGTGGCCACGGCACCTACGAGCTGACCCGGGTGCACCACACCGACGGGTACGTCCTGCGGGTGCGGGTCTGCCGCGACAGCTACGCCACGCAGAGCACGGCGGTCGCCGAGGTTCTCACCCCGCTGTTCACCTGGACGACCATCGCCAGCAGCCCCGGTGGCGGCTGGCACCGCACGACCCCGACCGCTTCACCGGACGCGACGCCGCTGATCCCGGTCGCCGACGAGGTGCTCCAGCGGGCGCGGCGGATCCTTCCCGTGCCGCCGCCGTTCATCACGCCCGGCCGGTAACCCGCCGGGGCCGCGCCCTCCCCCGCTGCCCTGCCCGCCCGGTCGCACCTCGCGCACCAGCGGACGCAGCCCGGCGCCACACCTTCCGAGCCTCCATCCGCCCGCCGCACCACGGCGGCTGATCAGCGCGTCCGCGGCCCACCGCCGCCGACCCGCTCCTACCACTGGCACCACCTGGCCGACGCCCGGCCACCCGCGCACCGCGCATACCCCGGGCACGGCCGTGCCCGGGTTCCCACCCGCAGAAGGGAACCGATCATGACATCCAGCACCATGTCGGCCTCCGGCCGGCAGCCCACCATCGCCGTCGTCGGCGGCAGTATCACCGGCCCCGTCACGGCGCTGCTGTTGCTGCGCGCCGGATTCGACGACATCACCGTCTTCGAGGCCGCGCCCGCGTCCGCACCTCTGGGCGGTGGCCTCATCGGCCTGGAACACCCCGCCCTCGACGTGCTCGACCGCCTCGGCATCCCGCAGCACGAGATCGTCGCCCACGACTCCGAGGCCATCGTCCAGATGAACGTCCGCGACCGTCAGCCGGCCGAAACCATCCGACGCACCTACCCGGGGCGGAACACCACCTGGACGCTGCTGCACCAGGCGCTGACGCGCCGCCTACCCGCCGGCGTCCTGCACTCCGGCATGAAGGTCACCGCCCTGGCCGAGGAGGCCGGCCAGCAGGTGCTGCGGTTCCGCGACGGCCACACCGCGCCCGCCGACCTGGTCGTGTTCGCCGACGGCCGGTCGTCCACCGGCCGCCGGCTGCTGGATCCCGACCGGAGCCTGCGCTACGCCGGCTACGTCGCCCACCGCGGCATCGCCGACATCACCCCCGAGCCCGGCCTGCGGGACTTCCTGCGTCTGCAGCCCTGCCCCGGCGTGCAGTTCAACCTCGCCCCGGTACCCGGCGGCTGCGACTGGACCTTCTACCTCAACTGCACCAGCGCCGAGTACGCGCAGCGGTTCGGCGCCGACCCCATCCGCCGGGTGTTCGCCCTCCCCCGGCACGTCAGCCCCGCCGCCCGTACCCACGTCGACACCCACGCCGACCTGCTCCTCCCGGCCGGCCACGCCGCCGTCGTCCACACCACCACCACCCGCATGGCGGTACCGGTCCTCGACATCACCCCACCGGACCGCATGGTCTGGCCGATCGGAACTGGTCACGCCGTCCTCCTCGGCGACGCTCTCGCCCCCGTGCGCCCCCACACCGCGCGCGGCGCCAACAACGGCATCGAACAGGCCGCCGGCCTCGCCGCCGCCCTCACCCAGCACCGCAAGTACGCCGCCGACCTCACCGCCGCCCTGCACGGCTGGCAACGCCGCCACCTGCCCGCCGCCGTCGCCTCCGTGCATCGCGGGCCCGTCATCGGCCGCCGGCTCGGCCTCGGCACCCACCGACCCGCCCGGTAGCCCACCCCGAGAGGAAAGGAGGTGGCTCCCTCATGGCCACCAGGATCACCGCGATCCTCGTCGACGACCTTGACGGCTCCACCGACGACGTCGTCACCTACCAGTTCGCCTTCAACGGCGCCACCTACGAGATCGACCTGTCCGCCGGCAACTTCGACCGGATGGCCGCGGCATTCGGCCCTTTCATCACGGCGGGGCGGCGCCTGCCGAAACAGCCCCAGGCACCGCGGCGGAAGCGCGGCGCCGCGACCTGCCGCACCCAGAGCCATGAGATCCGCACCTGGTGGTGGACCGCCGACTGGGAAGGACTGAACCTGCCCCGGCCACGAACCGGGGGCGTCATCCCCGCCGCGGTGCGCGACGCGTACCACGCCGCGCACTGACCCGGCTCCCAACGTGCCGCCCGGGCGAGCGATCACCGGGCGGCACACCCGTACGCGTCGCCGCAGTCCCACGTTCCGGGCAGACGACTTGATCAATACCCGGATCGAAGCGTGCATCAGTGCACACGCCTCACTCACCAACACCTGCCGCCGGCAGGAGAAAGGGGGCCACGCGCCCATGACCAGCGCCCCGACCAACACGACCACCGATACGCCCGCAACAGCGCCCAACGTCGCGAAGGTCCTCGCCGCGCTGCACCGGCTCGGCGAGGCCACCGCCGCCGCCATCGCCACCGAAGCCGGCCTCGGCTACTCGACCACCACCCCGAAACTGCGCACCCTGCTGACCGCGGGACTGGCCGAGCCCACCCGAAGCGCCACCGGACCCAGCCTGTGGCGGCTGACCGACACCGGCCGCGCGCACGCCGAACAGGGCGATCACGGCCAGCCCGCAGCGGAGCCCGCCACCCGCGACGCCGGCACGCCCGGCACCGCCGCAGAACCAGGGCGGAGCGGGGACAAACCGCAGGAGAGCCAAGAGGCTGCCGGGCAGGAGCTCGACCAGCGGCCGACCGCCGAGGTTCCCGCCGACGGGCAGCCAAAGGCCACCCGGGAGCCGGCATCGCCGGCTCCCGGTGACGTCGAGGCGGCACCCGACGAAGTCGCTGAAGCCGCGGAAACCGGAGCCGACCATGACGACCACAGCGGCCCCTCGACCGCCGAGCCCGAGGTGCCGGGCGCGACCGGCGGCACGGGGCAGGCCACCGGCACGACTCCCGCAGCGGACGCCGGGCCGGCCGTATCGGACGAGCCTCCCGCCGGCACGGCCACCGACAGCACCACCGGCGACCCGGCCACGGACGAATCACCCGCCACGGCGCCGGCCACGGAGGCGGCGGCCGAGGCGGCACAGGCCTCTACCCGGCGGGCATCGGGTTCCCTGCGCGGCGCGATCCTCGACATCCTCGAGGCCAACCCCGGCCAGCAGTACAAGGTCAGCGAGCTGTGCAGGCTGGTCGACCGGGCCAACGAGGGAACCGGCGCGAAGAAGGCCAGCGCGGGCGCGGTCCACAACGCCGCCGTGAAGCTCGTCGGAACCGGGCGGGCGGTCCTGGCCGCCGAGAAACCCGCCGCGTTCGCCCTCGCCGACACCACCGCCTGAACGACCCCGCCAGCCGGTAGCCCGGGGGCGGGCGTCGAACTTCCCGGAACCACGCCCGCCCCCGGTGCTCCTTACACGACAAGGAGCTCCCGAAGTGTCTCCCATCCTGACCTCGATCGTCACCGCCGTCGGTGGAATCCTCGCCGGTCTCGCCCTCGCCGCTGCGCTGCTGTGGCGCCAGCAGCAGGCGCTGACCCGCGCCCGCTACGCCGCCGAGCACGACGACACCACCGGTCTGCCCAACCGGCGGGCCCTGCTCGCCGCCGTCGGCCGCGCCGCACAGCGCGGCACCCCGTTCGGGCTCGTCCTGCTCGACCTCGACAGCTTCAAAGCCATCAACGACACGCTCGGCCACGAGGCCGGCAACGACGTCCTCACCGAAGTCGGCCGACGCCTGGCCGCACTGCGAGCGCCGGTGCGACTCGCCGCGCGGCTCTCCGGCGACGAGTTCGCCCTGCTGGTCGACGGCAACCGCGACGACGTCGCCGCCGTCGCCCGCGCCGCCTGGCGGGCGGTCGGTCGTGACCCCGTCGACCTCGGCGCGCACGCGCTGGCCGTGCGCGCCAGCGTCGGGCACACCAGCGCCGCCCTCGGCGTCAGCCTCCGCACCCTGCTGCACCAGGCAGACACCGCCATGTACCAGGCCAAACAAACCGGAACCGGGGTACGCGGCGCCACCGCCACCACCGGCCACACCAGGCCACTGCCGGGTACCCGCCCACGGGACCTGCACCGCCGCTGACGCTCACGGACACGCCAGGAGGACCTCGCGCCCGTCGACGTGCGCGAGGTCCTCACCATGCGCCGCTCGGCGGCGACGAGGGCCACTACCGGCGCGGCTTCCCCCGCCACCTGCTCACCACCCTCGGACCACCCGTGTACGCCTCCACCCCGAGCAGCGACCCCGCACCGCCGTGCCGGGCGGGCAACGTCCTACCCGCCCGACACGACTTGACCTTTATCAAGAGATGAGCGTCGATCAGCTCCGGTCGTCGTCCGCCGGACGGACATCAGCATCCCCAGAGGCCCCGACTCGAGTCGGGCGACGACCACGCATGCCCGCGATCCGCCGACCGAAGGGCCACCCGCCATGGCACACCCCGCACACCCCGAGGACCGCAGCCAGCGTCCCAGCGACCGCACCGCAGTACCGGACGACGTCGCCGACAGGCTTCTGTGGGGCGCTCGCGGTCGACGTCGCCGCCGCCCACCGACCCGGATCCGACGGCGCCTGCACGAACCTGCAGTGCCGCGGGCAGCACGGCCCCTGCTGGGCGCTACGCACCGCCCGCCGCGCCGAACAACGCGCCCGCCGCGCCACCACCCTCGCCCCGCCGTCCGCACCGCCCTCCTCGCGCCCGGTCGGCGTCGCGCGCGGACGCGCCTCCGTTCCCGCCGTGCCGCGTCGCTTCACCGGCTGGTTCACCCCCGCCCACCCGCCGACGCCCCTGATGCGGCCCACGCCCGTACCGCACGCGGCGCCGGCGGAGTCCAGGCTCCACCGGCGTCCACCCGTCGCGGCACTGGCCGCCTGAACACGCATCAGCTCATCTGGATCGCCCCCATCAAAGACCCGACGGGCGTCCCTGCTGCACGGCGAGACACCCGGCGTCCTCGCCCGCTGATCCCCGTACTCGTCCGAAGGCCGCGCGACGCCCCTCCACGGGTCCGCGCGGCCTTCGCCGTCTCCGCGCTGCACCGGCCCGCCGCCCGCCTGGCATGAAGGAGTGACCAGTCATGACCACCCGCGTGCTGTCCTGGATCGCCATCGCGGTCGCCGGCGTCCTGCTGTTGTGCTCAGGGTTGGCCACCACCCTGATCTTCGGCGGCGGCGCCGGCACCTGCGGTACGACCGACAGCGTCACGGCCACCGCGTCGTCGGCGCTCGGCGCCGCTCCGGACGGGACCGCTCCGATCGGTGACTGGAGCGCCGAGCAGGTCGGTAACGCCGCCACCATCACCGCCGTCGGCATGCGCCTCGGCGTCCCATCCCGCGGCTGGGTCATCGCCGTGGCCACCGCGATCCAGGAATCCTCCCTGATCAACACCCCGGGTGGGGACCGTGACTCGGTCGGCCTCTTCCAACAGCGACCCTCCCAGGGCTGGGGCACCCCCGAACAGTTGCAGGATCCCCGGTACACGGCGACGAAGTTCTACCAGAGGCTGCAGGCCGTGGACGGCTGGCAGGCGATGCCACTCACCGAGGCCGCCCAGGCCGTGCAGGTCAGCGCCTTTCCCGACGCCTACGCCAAGTGGGAGGGACCGGCCACCCGGTTGGTCACCGCGACCGCCGGCACCGCCGGCCTACCCACCGAAGGCCTGGCCGTGTGCGGGGCCACCGGCCCGTGGACGCAGCCGGTCCTCGCCCCTGTCGGGTCGGGGTTCCGTAGCTCGGACCGACCTAGCCACGACGGCGTCGACCTCAGTGCCCCGCGCGGCACCGTCATCCGCGCGGCGTCCGCCGGGACCGTCCGCACCGTCCGCTGCAACGCCGTCCACGCCGACACCGGCGCCGAATGGGGATGCGACCGCGACGGTGACCCCGTTCTCACGCGCGGCTGCGGCTGGTACGTCGACATCGACCACGCCGGTGGGCTACTCACCCGCTACTGCCACATGGACCAGCCGCCGATGGTGGCGGTCGGGCAGCCGGTCGCTGCCGGTCAGCCCCTCGGCGTCGTCGGCTCGACCGGGCACAGCTCCGGCCCGCACCTGCACTACGAGGTGCACCAGAGCAGCGATGCCAGCCCAAACGGCGCGATCGACCCGGTGCCCTTCATGGCCGCTCAGAACGCGCCGCTCGGCACAAGGCCCTGAGCGATACCGGCGGATCCATGGCCACCCAAGCTCGGCTGCCGTCCCGCCGGGGACGGCCGCTCCAACCCTCATCCACAGATTCCCAAGGAGGAAGGCACGTGAGCACACCCACGCTGATCGGAGTTGCCGAGTTCGGCGCCAGGTACACCGCCCGCCTGATCCAGTTCGGCGAAAGCCCGGAGGTCCTGGTGCCGCTGCTGCGCCGGATCTGGACCGACACGTTCCGCCGCGACACCGACGCCATGGCCGCCGCCCTGCTGGCCCGCGACTGGTGGTCCCTCGCCATCAACCCCAGGCACAGGCGCTGGGACCCGCAGCCGCCCGTGACCGGACTGGGCTACCCGGCCGTCACCGAGGACGACACGATCCGGCAGGGCTCACTGCGGGAGACCCTCGGCGGATCTCTCGAATGGCTGTACCTGCTGCACCTCGACCAGCGGCTGGTGGTGGTGTACGAGGCGACGGTCCACGGCCGCTGGCTGCGGCACAGCGCCCACCACCTCGACCCCTTCGAGGATCTGTTCGTCACCGCGCCCGCTCTTGACGAGGGCGGTGCGGAAATGACGGTGTGCACCGTCTGCGGCGCGGTCGACGAGATCGACCACGTCGAGGTGCCGTCCATAGCCGGCTACGGCCACGACACCGCCACCAGCTGCACCCGCTGCGGCTCCTCGGTCGCCACCGACCCGGTGTTCGGCGGCCACGTCACCCGTAAGCCCTGGCCACCGCACACCCCCACGACTGGCAGCACCCGGTGAACACCGACCACATGCCGCCACCGGCCGCCGATGACGCCGGCCCTTCCACCGACCCCGAGAACCGATCGGAGACCCAATGACCAGCTACGAGGCCGGACAGCGCGTCGCCCTGCTCCACACCACCGACCCGTACACCCTGCTGCGCACCGGCGACACCGGCACCGTCCGCCGCCACAACCAGGGGCACAACATCGTCGAGGTCACCTGGGACGGCGGCTCGACACTGTCGATGTGCCTCGACGACGGTGACCGCATCGCACCGGCCGCCACCCCGCCACCCACCGGCGACCCGGTCGCCGAGGCCGCGGGATGGGCCGCCGCGCTGCGGCGGATGCGCGCCGCCGGCACGGAGGCCGGCCGTACCGCCGCCGAGTGGTGGGCGCAGGACACCATCGGCGCCCGCGCCAGCGGCGGCACCCGCCTGGCCGCGCGCCGGATCCTGGCCGGCCTCGACGAAGTTGATCCCGTCGTCCTCGACGCCCTGCCCCGCTTCTCCTCGGCGGGAGATTCGGTCGACACCGCCGGGTGGGAGCTGTTCGCCGACGCCACCGGCGACGTCTCCGGCTGGTTCGGGCTGGGCATCCAGCAGCGCGACGAGGCGATGGCTGTCTACCGCGACGCCTACGACACTGCCGTCACCGACCGCGTCGCTGAACTGTGTCACCTCGCGGCCAGCCCCACCGGCCGCGACGTGTCCCACCTGCGCCCCGACCGGGTCCGTATCGGCGGCGTCGGCGTGTTCTCCGGCGACTGGGCGCGCACCACCGGGCCCGACGGCGACGACCGGATCGAGGTCGGGTTCGTCGGCACCCTGATCGACCACTGGAACGGATGGGCGGTGTTCTCCTGCACCCGCGAAGTGGCCGAGGCGATCGTCGCCGACCAGCAGCGCCACCGCGACCGGTACCGCCACCGCCTGCGCGAGCAGGGCGTGCCGGCCGACGACCTGGACCGGCGGGTCGACGCGGAACTGGCCGACCTGTCCTTCGACGGCGACGTCATCGTCGCCGACCAGCGCGCCCTGTCCGACGACCCGGAAGCCATCGAACGCATCCCTCCGGACGGTGACCGCCGGTACGTGGTGATGGGCCGCAGCTGGTGCTGGGAGGCCGTCGACCCGTACGCCTGCGACCGGATCGTCGGCGACCTGCCCGAGCCCGACCAGGCACAGGCCGGCCCCCGGCCAGGCCACGCCGCGTCACTGGAAGCCGAGCCGGCTTCGGCGGCGGCATCCGACACCACCACGACAAACGAGAGCAACAGGAGAAGAGCCCGCTGACCACAATCGCGCCGCGCGCATCTCTCCCGGCCCTCGCAGTGCACGCGTAGTCGGCCGGCGCTCCCGCGGTCCCGCACCGCACGCCCATTCGACTTGATCGATTGAGGTGGCGGGGGGGGGTCGCATCGTCGGCGCCGACTCTGCCCACGCGGCCCCGACACCGGCCAGCACCCACCACCGGCGATCCAGCGCGTCGCCGTACCCCTTCAGCACCACCGGGCGTGGTCGCCCACCTGCCCGGCCCGACGCGGGCCGGCAGAGGTTGGCCCCACCCGTCTCCGCTGTGCGGTACCCACCGCCCGCGCACCCGGAGACGGGTGCGCGGGCCCGACCCATGGAATCGAGGAAACCTCATGACCACACCACACCCGCCGGCCGGTCCAACGCAGAACGACCCAGCCACGGCCAGCGGCGCCGGCACTCCCACCACCGAGGCGGGCTCCGGCCGGTCCGGCTACCTCTACCGCAAGGTCGCCCTGCACCTGGCCGACCACCCCGACACCATCCTCAAGGTCGGCGAGATCACCCGGGCCATCGGCGCACCGTCGTCCGGGGCCGTGTTCGAGGCGCTGAAGAAGATGGCCACCGCCGGGCACGCCACCCACCACCGCGACCCGCACCACCGCTTCCAGATCACCCAGGCCGGCATCGACGCCGCCGGCACCCTCCCACCCGCCGCACCCCGCACCCGCTCCAACGGCAGTGCCGGTGGCGGCCGGCAGTCCCGGCCCGCGCCGGTACCACGACCGAACGGGACGCTGTACCACCCGCGGCGGCTCGGCAGGGGCTGGGACGTCGAGGAACTGCGACGGCTCCGCGCCCAGCAGGTGCCCGTGCTGCTGTACGGACCACCCGGCACCGGCAAGACCGCCATGGTCGAGGCCGCGTTCCCCGACCTGCTCACCGTCGCCGGCACCGGCGACACCGTCGTCGACGACTTCCTCGGCTCCTACAACCCGGTCCCCGGCGGCGGCTACGAGTTCGTCCACGGCCCCCTCGTCACCGCGATGCGGGAGGGACGCGTGCTGCTGGTCGACGACGCCACCCTCAGCCCGCCCCGCGTCCTGGCCGTGCTGTACCCGGCCATGGACGGCCGCGGTGTCATCACCATCCCCGCCCACGGCAACGAGACCGTGGAAGCCGTCGACGGGTTCTACATCGTCGCCGGCCACAACCCGGGCGTGCACGGCGCGGTCCTCACCGAGGCCCTGGCCTCCCGGTTCACCGTCCACCTGCACGTCACCACCGACTGGGACCTCGCCCGCCAACTCGGCGTCCCCAAGCAGGTCGTGGCCGCGGCGATCGACCTCAACGCCGACCTCGCCGCCGGCAAGACCGTCTGGGCGCCGCAACTGCGCGAACTGCTCGGCTTCGTCAAGGTCCGCGACCACCTGGGCACGACCGCAGCCCTGGCCAACCTGGCCGGCATCGCCCCCGAGGACGCCCGCGACGACGTCACCGCCGCCCTGTCCCGACACACCGGCACGCCCATCACCGCGCTGGCCCTCGGCAAGCGCTGACCCTTCACCCCTTTCTGGAAGGAGCCACTCCGTGTCACACCCGCACACCCACCTGCGCCCCGGCACACCACCGGCACCGGCTGGCACCGCCGACTGGCGGGCCTGGTCGCAGGCGTGGACCCAGCACGTCCCGCTGCTGACCGGTCGCACCGACCTCACCGTCCTCGTCGCCCCCGGCGCCGCCGGAGACGCCCCCGAATGCTTCTACCCCAACCTCAACCGCATCGAGGTCGACGCCACCTACATCGCCGAGCGCCCCGACGTCACCGACCCGGCCAAGGCCCGACACAAGCGCCTCGTGCCCACCGGCTACGGGCTACTCGTGCACGGCGCCGCGCACGCCGCGCACAGCCGCTGGACCACCCCACCCGGCACCCCGCCGATCCTCGCCGACGTCGCCGCCATGCTGGAGGAATCCCGGGCCGAGGGACGCCAACGCACCCGCCGCCGGGGCGACCGCCGCTGGCTGCGTCACGTCGTGAAGACCCTCCTCGACCCCGACGACGCGGCCGTCGACGACCCGTGGCACGCCGGACAACTCGCCGCCCTGCTGCTGGCCCGCGTCGACGCCCGCATCGTCACCAGCAAGGACGTCCGCCCGGTCCGGGCCGCGGTCACCAGCGTCCTCGGCCGCAAACGCCTGCGGCAACTGCGCGACATCTGGCGCGAGGCCCACACCTGCGACGACACCGACGCCGACACCATGATCACCCTGGCCCGCCGTTGGTGCCAGGTCCTCGGCATCGACCCCGACCAGCAGTACGACACGCCCGTACCGGACGCCGGCCTGTTCCCCGGCCGCCTCGCTGCGGCCCTCGTCGACTACCTCGCCGTCGCCGCCGGTGTCACCCCGACCGAGTACGCCACCGCGCTGCTGGCCCACCGGCACAGCCCACCAGCCCAGTGGGACCGCACCGACCCGACCGAGCACGAACACCGCGCGGCCCGCGACCTGTCCAACCGACTGCGGCAGGCCCGCACCCAGCACCCCGAACCCGGCCGGCGCCCCTCGGCCATCCCACCCGGTCGTCTACGGACCCGGCAGGCCATCACCGCCGAAGCACAAACCGCCGCCGGACAACTCCCGACAGCCGCCCCGTGGCAGCAACGCGCGCAACTGCCTCCGGAGAAACCCCGCCTGCACCTGGCGGTCCTGGTCGACCTGTCCGGGTCGATGCGCCGCTACACCGAGGCCATGTCCTCCGCCGCGTGGATCTTCAGCAACGCGGCACGCCGTGCCGAGGCGACGACCACCACAATCGGGTTCGGCGACCGCACCACCGTCCTGGTGCCTCCACGCACCTACCCCAGGCAGGTGCTGCACATGCGCACCGGCCGCGCCACCGCCACCTTCCCGGAAGCAGTCAAGGTGGCCGACCAGCTCCTCGACCTGCGCCACGGCCGCACCCTGCGGATGCTGGCCGTCGTCTCCGACGGCTACCTCGACGACATCCCCGCCGGGCAACAACTCGTCACCACCCTGCACCGCGCCGGCTGCGCCGTGCTGTGGCTACACCCCGCCGACCCGCCCACCGGCGGCGATCGGGCCGACCCGGACCAGATCTGGGGGCACACCTTCACCCACGCCACCACCCTGACCGTAACCGACCCGACCGGGGCCATCGCGGCGATCGCCGACGCCGCCGTCACCGCCCTCACCCAGGCCTGATGCCCGGCCGGGGCCGGCCCTGAGCCAACGGCCGACCAGTCCCACCCCGCGCCACGGTGCTGCCCGGCCAAGTGGCCGGGCAGCACCGCGCGCCGGGACCCACGACGTACCAGGGCCAGGACTGCGGGGCTGCCACAGGCCGCCCGACTCGCAGATCGCGGAGGGCCGATGCCGAACGGCCCCGCTGCTGCCTCCGCGACTTGACCACCCCGCGCCATCGAAGCGTGCATGCATCGCGTCCCGACCGACCCGGCCCGGACGCGGTACGACGCTGCCCATCAAGGAGTTCCTCATGCGTTACGGCACCGACGACGAATACCCCTTCGACACCGACAACCGCGCCTGGCGGCGCCTCGGCGATGTCACCAGCGAACACTTCGACGCCATCTTCTGGAACCGGGACCTGGACGGACGCCCCGTCCTGCTCACCCTGCGCGACATACCTACCGGGGACACGATCACCCTCGCCGTCCTCGATTCCCTGGAGATCCGCGATCCGCACGCGCTGCTGGCGGTCCACACCAGCGGCGAACTCGGCGCCCACGGCCCCACCAGCGGCGCCGAAGCGGCCCGCTCCCACGCCGCCACGCTCGCGCTCGACAGCACCACGCTCGCCGTGACCAAACCCGTGCCGCTGCACGACCCCGCCGCCACGGCGCTACCCGCAACCGGCTGGGTCGGCCTACCGCCCGACCTCGTCCCGGTCCTGCGGCCAGCCCCCGACGACGCGCGGGCCGTTGTTCTCGTGCTGCTCGACCGTGCCGAAGGCTGGCTCGCCGCCGTCGGCCCGTTCCCCACCCGCGCCGCCGCCGACAGGTGGCAACCCGCGGACGGGCCCGGCCGCGCCGCCGACCGGCTCACCGTGCCGCTGCACCCGGTCACCATCGAGCAGGCCCAGAGGTGACCAGCACCCGACCACTGGCGCAGCCCGCCTCACCCATCGTGGCCATCGACGTCGACGGCGTCCTCAACCCCGCCGACCCGGCCCACGCCGAGACGCTCGGCTACCGACCGCACCGCTACGACGGGCCCGACCCGGACGGCCGGCATGTCACCGGCACCGTCTGGCTGCACCCCGACCACGGACCGTGGCTGCGGGAACTGGCCGAGCACGCCCAACCGGTGTGGTGCACCAGGTGGAACCACCTCGCCGCCGCATGGATCGCGCCACGACTCGGCCTGCTGACCTGGCCGCACATCCCCATCCACGCCGGCGGTGTCCGCTTCGGCCACCAGAGCAAACTCGCCGACCTGTACGCCTGGGCTACGCGACGGCCACTCGCCGTCCTCGACGACGAATTCGGCGGCAAGGACCCCACCGCCGTCGGCCAGCGCACCGCCAGCGGCGCACCCACCCTGCTCCACCCGGTCGACCCGTACGACGGGCTGCGCCGTGCCGACGTCGACACGGTGCTGACCTGGCTGGGTCAGCTCTGACCAGGCCACACCGGCGCCACCCGGCGCCGAGGCATTCCCCTCACCCGGATCCGCCGGGCCCGCATCCACCGATGCGGACTCCGCGCCGCAGTGACAAGGAGTTGGCTATGAACAGCTTGTCCGATCCCGCTGACGAACCAGGTACCGACCGGTCACCCGGACTCAGCGTCGGCGACCCGGAACTGGGCAAGACCCGACGACTCACCCGCGAGTGCGCCACCTGCATTTTCAAGCCCGGTAACCCCATGCACCTCGAACCCGGCCGGCTCAAGCAGATGGTGACCGAGGCGCGCGGCGGCGCCGGCTACATCATCTGCCACTCGACCCTGCCCTACGCCGGTAGTCCGGTCCCGCCCGCGGTCTGCCGTGGCTTCGCCGACCGCTACCGCACCTGGCAACTCGAGGTCATGGAACGGCTCTGGGGCTTCGTCGACGTCGAGCCACCCGACCCGGACTCCGCCCGCACCCCCGAATGATCAGGAGACACCCCTCATGCGTGACATCGACGACTTCCTCCGACGCCAAGAAGAGATCATCGAAGCCACCGGCTGGGCCGTCACCCACGTGCTGCCCACCGACGACGCCACCGTTCCGTTCGCCTACACCGTCGGACTCACCGCCCACGACCACCCCGAACTGATCACCGCCGGACTGCCACAGAAGGTCGCCCACAGCCTCCTCAACGACCTGGCCCGCCGGGCCTACGACAAGGCCGAACGGTTCACCCACGGCCAGCGCATCAGCGACCTCATCACCGGCTACGACGCGATCATCATCGACGGACCACCCACCGACGAACTGCCACCCGCGATGGCGATCAACCGCTACGGCCGCGACCAGATCCTCCTCCAGCAGTTGGTGTGGCCCGACCGGCAGAACCGGTTCCCCTGGGAAGACGGGTACAGCTTCGCCCCGCAGGCACAGCCGCTGATCGCCCAGCTGTAACAGGGCCGCTCGACCGCGGCCCGCCGGGATCCGGGCGCCTCCACAGGCGCCCGGATCCCGGACGCGACCGAACGTGCTGGCCCACCTCGACTGGCATCCTGTCGCCGCCAGGCTGTCGCTGGGTCAGAACCACAGCTCTTGGAGATCTGGCACTACCCTGCACTTCGAGCCGCACGCTGCCGGGTGCTTGCGTCAGCGGGCCCACAGGCTGTCGTGGCACCGCACGGAGCACCACGGCGGTCACGAGGCGCTCGCCTGCTCGGTGGCACGGTTGGTGTCGTGTCGGTTCGCGGATCGTGGCCCGGGTGGCCAGTACCGGCGGACGGTGCGCTCGGACCGACCGATTCTGGTGGCGATCTCGGCCGGATGCAGCGACGGGTCCTGGCGGTACCAGTACGCCACGGCCCCAGCGGTGTCGGGCGGCACGTCTGCGCTGTTTCTGCCGCCCTCCGGGGCGGGGTCATATCCTTGGCCTTCAATGGGCTTCAATTCAACCCTCTGGGCAGCGCCCGGAGGATTGACCCTGTCCTGCTCGTTCGTCTCCTCGACGGGGGTGCCTGGAGAGCCAGTGGTGCGGGACCTGCTGGTTCCAGATCCTTCTGTGGCGTGGTGTGAGGGTTCCGTGCCCCGCAACGGCGGTGCGTGCGGGGGCGCCGGGGCGTCGTCACCGGTCCGGGCGAGGTGAGCGTCCTCGTGGTCGATTGCACCGGTCGGCTTGTGCCCGCTGGTGTCCGCGATCGGAGGCGCGCTCTCGTCTCTGCGGATCGCGGCCTCCGGCATGTCCGTCGGCGGTACGTCGAGGTCTCGGGCCATCTGCGCTGCCGGAGGCACCCTTGAGTCGGGGGTCGGTGCCTTCAGGCTCTGGGGCTCGGCCGTCGGGATCGGCATCTCGGCTGGCACGGTGGCGGATTTCTCACCGTCGGCCGGGTTGATGGAGGGGTTGCCGATCCGTCCCGCGATCTCGACCAGGCTGATGCTGGCTACGACGACGAGCCCGTCGACGGAGATGGGCAGCAGGTAGGAGGCGGCGGCGCTGGTTTCGCCGTACCGGGCGGCGACGCCGACCATGTGCCAGTAGCTCACCCAAGCGGCGATGCCGGCGATGACACCGGCGGCGATCAGTCGTGCGGCGGCCAGACCGCGTCGGTCTGCGGGGACCCGCGAGATGAGTTCGACGGTCAGCAGCAGCGCCAGCGGCGGCCATGCGGCGATGATCTGGCTGATGAGGTTCGGTCGGGCGTGCAGGACGTTCGCCGCGATGGACGCGGCAACGCCAAGGGTGAGCACGGCCCGCACGGCCCACCGTAGGCGGTTCAGGTTCCTGGGCTCGATGTCCGCCTCCTGCGGGGTGCGGGCGGAGTTTTGCGGGGGTAGCGGTGTGGCGGTCACGAAGCCGCTCCGTCACCAGGCTGAGGCCCCGGTCGCAGGTCAGAGCGTCGGGTGGGGCGCTGCGTCTGGGCGACCAACTGGTCGGCCAGGGCCATGGTCTCGTCGCTGGGCTCGGCATCGATCTCGCTGAGGGCGCGGGTCAGCGTGCGGCGCAGGGCGCGGATCGCATCGAGGTGTCCGAGCGCGGCCCGCGCCCGCATCGCCTGCTGGTACAGCTCTTCGGCGTACGGGTTGTGGCGGATCGCGGTGTCGAGAACGGGGAGTTGCTCGGCCGGGTTGCCGGCGAGGGCGTCAGCGAGGGCCAGATAGGCGTCCAGTGCCTGCTGTCGAATCGCTTCGCGGTAGGGCTCGATCCATTCGTAGTCGGCGCCTTCGGCCAGGTGACCGCCGTAGGTGTCGACCGCGCGGCGCAGCGCGGCGAGACGTTCGCTCGGGTCGGTGGCCTGGTTGGCATCGCGTATCGCGGCGCGCATGCGCCACAGGTCCACGTCGATCATGTCGCGGTCGAGTGCGTACCGGTGGTTGGGATGGGTGAGGTAGGTGCCGGGTCCTGCGGTGCGGCGCATGGTGGCGCGCAGGTCTGACACGTAGGTGTAGAGCCGGCCCGGTGCCTTGTTGGCCGGGGCGTCGGGCAGCAGGTCGTCGAGGATCGCCTCGGCGGAGGCGTTGCCGTCGTGTACCGCCAGGTAGACGAGCACCTCGAGGGCCTTCTTGCGTAGGGTCGGCCCGGGCGGCACGTCGGCGATAGCGGCGGGGCCGAGCACGGTGACCTCCACTCGAACCGGACCGACCTGCCGGCTGTTTCCGGCTGTTCCGTCGATGTCCGGCTCTTGCATGGCGCGCGTCGTCGCGCTGTCGCTGGCCCCACCGTCATCGGTTGTGTCCGCGTCGGGTGCGGTGGCAGTGCTGGCGCGCGTGGTGGCCGCCGCCGTCTCGGTGGTCGTCGTCTGTCCGCTGTCCGAGGGAGTCGGTGCGATCGTCGTGGCGGCAGGCACGGGTCCGGGGCCGGATGCCGGTAGTGCGGCGCCTTCCTCGGAGAAAGAGGGGATGTCTGCCTTCGGCTGGACGGCCTGGGACGGGGGCTTTTGTTCTGTCGGTCGGGCGGGGTTGTCCGATTCCTCGGCAGCGGTGCTGGCTGCTTCGATCGGTGCGGGTGTGTGCGGCTGGCCGGTGTGGGACTCGGCGAGGGTGGCGAGCAGGTCGATGGTCTCGGTAGGGGTGAGGACGGCCAGCCGGCCGATGTCGGCCGGGTAGCTCCTGTGGTCGGCGTCCTGGCCGTCGGCGCGGCTGGTGGTGCCGTCCGCGGCGACGACAATGGCTTGGCTCGGGTCGAGCACGGTGAGTCGAGCGGTGTCAGTGGGCGGGGCGCCTTCGGTGTCGGTGGCGGTAGCGGTAGCGGTGTCGTTCTCGGGCCAGGTGCCGAGCAGCACCCCGTGGATGTCCAGGTGCTTTCCCTGCGCGAGGAGGCCGGCGATGTGGGCACACTCTCGGCGGTTCGTGGCGCCGGCCAGCAGAATGACCGGCGGAAGCGGTTCCTCGTAGGGGTCGACGCGACGCAGCTCGGTGACGCTGTCGACCTCGTGCTGGTGCAGCAGACGGGCACGCCGCATCGCCTGGGCCTCCAGGAGTTCCAGTGCCTCGTCCACGCTGGCGGTAATGGTCAGCCGGGGCGTGTGCGGCAGGGTAAGGGCCGCGGTGCCCAGCAGCGTGACTGCGGTCGTTGACGGGACGATCACCTCGGTGGGGACTTCTGGGTGCTGTGCGCCGTCGGCGGCCAGGGCTGCGGTGAGGAGTCCCCGAGCGGCGGCCTCCGCGCCGGGACCGGTCAGTTCCAATCCGGTCGACGGCCACAGTGCCGACGGCGGGTCGTCCAACGTCAGCGGCGGCGCGGGTTGGCCGCCGTCGCCGAAGGGGCGGGCGGTTGCGCCTTGTCTCTCGGCCTCTTGGGCCTCACTGCCGTCGCTCGTGCCGGAAGGTGGCGGTTCGTCGACGAGGTCGTGGGCGTCATCGTCGTGGTCGCCGTGCCGGTCGTACGGGGTGGGGTTGTCCCCGGCGGCGCGGCGCAGGCCACGCAGGATCTGCTTGACCACCTGAGGCATCGGGGCCAGGGCCGGGGCGTTCATGTGGGGAGCTGCCGTGGGCTCGCGGGGCACGTAGCGGCGCCGCCGGTGCGCCCAGACCAGCGCGACCGCAGCGGCGATCGCGAGGGCCAAGCTGAGATCGACCCAACTACCGTTGGGCAACCACACCCCCCGCGTCGTCCGGTCGCTGGTACGGCTGGTGTCGTGTGTCGCCGGGCTTGCCGTGTCAGGGGCGGAGGGGGTCGGCGCCTCGGCACTGCGGCTCGGAGCCGTGGTGGTCTGGGGTGAGGCAGTGGGCGCGCGGGGCGTGCTGGTGGCCGGCTCCGGACTGGTCGGGGGTGCCTGCGGGGCCTGCGGCGGCGGCTGGGTGTGGGGTGGGCCTTTTCGCGGTGGCGGGTGGCTCGGTGTCCGGGTGGGTGGGGTCGCGTCGGCGGGTAGGTCGAGGGTCCAGCCGGGGTGGATGAGGTCCGGGTCGCGCAGGGTGCCGCCGACGCGGGGGAAGTGTGTGCCGCGGTTGAGCGCATAGATTTCCGGCCAGCGGTCGGCGTCGCCGAGTGTCCGCTCGGCGATCCGGCAGAGGCTGTCGCCGCGGTTCACTGTGTAGGTGGGCCCTGCCCGCGTGGTCCGTGGCGGATCCGGGTGGGTCAGTTCCCTGGTTGGCGGGGTGGACGCGGTGGGGGTGGGTTCAGCGGCGGGGAGGTCGCCACCGCTGGTGGTGACAGGAGCGGCATGGGCGGTGGCGCCGGCGACTGTGGTCACGGCGGTCGCGCCGAGCAGCGCCGCCGTGAGGCTTTGGATCGGGCCGGGAAGGCGGACCTTGGCCGTCCAGCGAAGCTGGTGGCTGAGTGCGCGGTAGGCGTGGGTGAAGATGGCGGTGGACAGCAGCAGCCACAGTGCCGTCGCAACGGTGACGGCGAGAGCCGCGATGAAGTCGGCGCTGATCGGTTGGACGATCCACTGCCGCACGGCACCCGGTGCGGGTAGTGCCGGTGTCCAGGTGCCGGTTACGGCAAGAACGAGGGGTACAGCAGTCGTGGAGAGGGCGCTGGTGGCGATCGCGAGAATACGGGCGGCGCGGGAAGTCATGTGGCGTCCGTTCGTCGTCCGACCCGCGACGTGTGGCGGCGTCGTCAGGCGGGATGGGCGGTGCCGTGACGCTATGACTACTGGGACAGCGGTGGGATGGAACGCCGGCTGACAGCGCCTTACAGCGCCTCACACGGCCTTACATTCGCAGGTCAACCCGTAGCGGGTGGCCGCGTGAGCGGTCGATGAAGACGGCACCACGGGCAACCGCCTCAGCCACGAGCTTTCTTCCGCTGAAGATCCAGCACTCGGCCTGCGGAGCCGGGCTCTCACCACGGCTCAGCGCCTGCTGGAGGGCAAAGTCCCAGTGGCGGCCGGTATGGCCGACGTCGCCTGCGACGGCGGGCGCTCAGCGGCGTAAGCGCGTCTCCGATAGCTGGATACCATGGGCACGTGTTCGGGTGGCGTCGGCCACCGGCGGGTTTGAGCAGGCGGGCCCACTCGTTCGTCAGCGTTCATGGAGTTTGGCTCGACGTGCCGCCGGTGAGTCAGTTTCGAGGCGCGTGGCAGGAGGCGCAGATTCCTGCCGAGGTCATCGACCGCGCCGAGGCGTATCAGGCCCGGTGGGGTGGCCTTGTCCTGCCGTCCGCGCCGGGCATGCCCGAGGATGCCGCAGGCCCGCGGATGCTCAACGTGGACACGCCGGAGCGGGACGACACGGTCCCTCCCTCAGGATGGTTCTTCGAAGCCGGGCTGCAACGCACCGCTGTGCCGTATGCGTTCCTGATCGGTCCGGACGGCACGTTCGGCATCGCCGGTGGCGACGATGGACGGTGGGTCCCGTTGCATCACAGCATCGACGGCTGGGTTGAGGCCTCGGCTCTGGCGTATGCCGCGATGGACGTCGCGGACACGGTAACCAGGCTGACCGGTTCGGCCGTCGGCCAGCTCGACCTGGCCGAGATGCGACCGGTCGCCGAGGTCGGTGGCATCACGAACGGCTGGTGGTACCGGCCGGGCCTGCTCGCTGCCGTGTACTCGGGCGAGTCGGAGCTGTTCTCGCGGCCGGACTACCGCACCGCCTACCTGTACGCCGGCAACATCGACGAGCAGTGGTTGTAACGCCGTTACCACATCGGCACGCGAGTGGGGTTGGGTGAGCACCATCGTGCGTGGGTCGAGATCGACTCGGTGGGTGCTTGCAGCTGTACCAAATTCTGCACTCTCCTCGACGTCGACAAGTGAAGCCTCGGTCAGCGGCGGGTGCCGACTGGTGTCTCGCTGGCGGCGACACTGCTGCGGTGCAGAAGCTGCTGATGGGCGTGCAGGAGCCGCTCGGCGGCGACCGGGTCGCCGAGCGCGGTGAGTTCGTCTGCGGCGCGCTGGTGCAGGTCCTGGTTGTAGGGGTCGACGAGGATCGCCGCCTGCAGGGTCCGCAGCCGGTCGTGCGCGTTGTTGTGCGCTGCCGCGAGGCTGGCGTAGGCGTCGAGGGCCAGACGGCGGATGGCCTCGCGGGGTTGGTCGATCCACGGCCAGGTGTGACCTGCGGCGAGGTCACCGGTGCAGGCGTCAATCACCGATTGCCAGGCGGGCGCCGGATCGGTCAGGCTGGCGGCGGCATGGTGGGCGGCTGTGCGCAGCCGCCACAGGTCCACATCGACACGGTCGGGATCCAGGTGGTAGCGGTCGTCGGTGCTGGCGAGCACCGTCACGGGGGTTGCCGCGCGGACGGCGACGCGTAGGGCGCTGACAGTGGTGTACAGGCGGCCGGTGACGGTGTGGACGGGCACGCCGGGCCAGATGGCTTGAACCAGTTGCGTGGTGGTGGCGCCGTCGGGGTGTACGGCGAGGAGGACCAGCACCTGCAGGGCGGCGCTGCGTCGGATGGTGACCGGCTGTCCGTCGATGGTCAGGGCGGGGCGGCCGAGCACCCGCAACTGGACCGCTGGCGACGCGGCGGGTGACGAGATGACCGCGTGTGGGTTGTCACTGCCAGGCTGGCGGGGAATCCGAAGGCTTACGTCAACTGCCGGCTTCTGTGGTGCGGGCGTCGATGAGGTGCCGTCGGACAGCGAGGGCGTGGGGTGGGCGAGGACGGTGAGCAGGTCCGTCGCGGCGGTGCGATCGAGGACGCACAGCCGCGGCCCCGCCTGCCCGGTCCGGGCGTCGATGGTGTGACCGTGGCGGTCGATGTGCCAGGTGTACCCGAGTGGTGCCGCGCCAAGCGCGACGACTTGTGCTTTCCTCGTCAGACCGGTCAGCCGGTCAGCCGTTTCGGTGGAGGGCGGGGCGGTAATCAGCACCAGGGGGCCGCTGTTGCCCTCGATCAGTGCGGGCGCGCCGGCTGGGGACGGCAGCAGCGAAATGGCTTCCTCGACGGTGTCGGCGACTCTCAGCCCGGGGATCGTGATGGCTGCGAGGGCGAGGTCGGGCAGCAGGGTGGTCAGCGTGGTGCGGGTGACGAGCACCCGGGCGGCATCGGGTGGGTCGCGCAGGGCGGCGAGTAGGCGCGTGACCAGGACACCGCGGGTGGCGTCGGCGGCACCGTCACCGATGTACGCCACCCCGGCAGCGGGCAGGTCCGGCGCTGCGGCCTTGGTGGTGGACGGTGGCGGCTTGCGGTCGGCGACGGCTGCCCGCACGGCGTTCACCGTGTCCGGCATCGGCGTCAGCAGTGCGGCGTCGCCGGAATCGCGGCCGGGTTGGTAGGCGCGACGGCGGCGCAGCCACACCAGGGCTGCTGCGGCTGTGACCTGTCGGGCGGTCTCGTCGGGAAGCCAGCCCCCGGCAACTGTCACTCCCTCGCCGGCCCGAACTGTCGCGTCGGAGGGGAGCTGGTGGGGTCCCTCGGTGGCCGCCGGGAGAGGCACGTCCGGCAGCCCGGAGGCGGGGGCGGGGGCGTGGGCGGTCGTAAGGGCGGCGGCGCCGGCCATGCTCGTCGCAGCGGCCTGCCACGGCGTGGGCAGCGGGAGGCGGCGCAGCCAGCGGGCCCCGGCCCGTAGTCGACGGGCAGGCGTCACCGCGACCGTGTAGGCCACCGCCAGCCAGAGCAGCCATGCCAGGGCGGTGAGTCCGACGGTGAGTGCCTGCGGGGTCAGCGGGTCCGCGATCCAGTCGCGGAACTGCGCCCCGGTCGGCCATCCGGGCAGCGGCGGCCCGACGACGGTGGCCAGCAGCCATGGCGGAGCCGCCAGCACCAGCAGTACGAGCGCGATGCCCATCGCCCGGCGGGGCCAGCTCATCCCCGCCACCCCTTCGCGTGGACGCGGCAGCGCGCCGTGGCCGACAGGCTCATCGCAGCGGTCGACCAGCTCTGCCGGGCAGGATGCAAGTCCACAGTTGATGCAGCCACCATGCGGCCACCGCGATGGCGTAGATGACCCCGAGGATCCCCGAGGCCGGCCTGCTGACCAACGCGGCGGTGATGACCCCCAGTGGTGCGCCCAGGATCAGCCGCAGAATCGGCTGGGGTACCACCGCCATGATGGTTCCAACGCCGAGAAGCAGGCCACCAACACGACCGGCGAGGTCGATCCACACCACCATGTCGGGCCAGCGGTCGGCGGTCAGCGAGTACTGGATCATCGCCATACCCAGCCCGGCGGCGATCACCGACCCGGTCGGAAAAGCGAGCATCTGCGACCAACCGCCCACCGGCGTGCGCCACTGCCGGGCCGCGACGAGGGCCATCACCGCAGCTGCGGCGACGATCGGGGCAACCGGCAGCAACGACCACCGCAGGAATCCCGCGACGGGATCACCGATATAGAGACTGCCGACGACGGCGTACATGCCGACGACGGCGACGCCGAGGGACGCTGACGCCAGAATCCCGGTGCCGGTCTGCGAGCCAGGACTGAGCGACGGTCCCGCCGCCAGGCTGGTCCGGGCGGCGACCGCCGAGCCGAGGACGGTGCCGGCGCCAAGGCTGGCGGTAACCGCGAACACCGCCGCGACCGCGAGCTCGCCCCAGTTGAGCACCGCTGACCGGTACATCATGGCGCCGTTCCACTCCGGCGTGAGCAGGAACTGCGAGACCAGGCCCAGCGACGCGAAGCCGGGCACCGCGATCGCCACGGCGCGCCGTACCGGCGGCACCGGCACCTCCGGCGGTACCGCCGCCGCTCCGGGGCTGATGGCGCCGACATCGGCAGCGCCACGTACCGCCGCCATCGCCGGCTCCGGAACAACGGTCAGGGCCACCGGCACCGCGTCGGCGAGGACCTGCCGCAGCAGCGGTAACCGGGCGACACCGCCCACGCAGTACACGCCGACGAGGTCGTGCACGCTGATCTCCGCCGCGGCGATCGCCTCGGCCGCCAGGTGCGCGACGCGCTGTAGGACAGGATGAGCGGCCTGTTCCAGCAGCCCGACGGTGAGCACCGTGGCCGAGGCGTCGGGCAGGGGCAGAGTCACCGCCGCGTGGTCGGCCAGGGCGTGCTTCGCGGCCCGGACGCTGGCAGCGAGAGCCCACCGGCCGCCGTCCCCGTCGCACGTACCGTCGTGGGCGGTGAGGGCCATGATGACGGCGTCGTCGATCGCCGCGCCTCCGGCGGCCGGATCGGCCAGGGTGGCGAGGACCTCGAAACCGGCCGGGCCTCGGCGCAGGACGGTGACCTCCGCCCCCGCTCCGACGTCACAGACCACGAGAAACGATCCGACCGGCAGTTGTACGCCGGTGGCGAGCAGATGCTCGGCGACAGCGACCGGCGCCTCAACCAGTCGCGGTTGCGCCAGACCCGCGCGATGAGCGGCCTGCCGCAACCAGGTACGCCGTCGAGGCCCCCACCCGGCGGGCACCACCAGCCGCACATCCTCCACCCGCGCCCCGACCGCGTTGTACGCCTCATGGGCGACGCGACGCAGCGTCGCGGCCACCAGGTCGACGCCGTCAACCTCGGTGCCGGCGACGGCCAGGCGGTGCTCGTCAGGTGCGTGACGCGG
This sequence comes from Micromonospora sp. M71_S20, assembly GCF_003664255.1. Taxonomy (NCBI): domain Bacteria; kingdom Bacillati; phylum Actinomycetota; class Actinomycetes; order Micromonosporales; family Micromonosporaceae; genus Micromonospora; species Micromonospora sp. M71_S20. The sequence continues at coordinate 1,892,740 of NZ_RCCV01000001.1, forward strand.
AGCCGGAACGAACCGGTCCGGCGCGCTCACGGCCGCCTGCCACGCCTGATGACCGGTCAGCATGGCACCGTCAGGGCCGAGGAGCACAGCGCTCGGCAGTTCCGCCTCGCCGTCGAACAGCAGCGGCGTCCAACTGCCGTCCGGCCAAGCCACCGCCGCAGTCGTACCCAGGCTCCCGCAGTCGATTGCCAGCCGCGCTTCCCCCGCCCGCATAGATCCAGTCAAACATGAGGATCACATTCACGTCACCTGCGAACCACTCACAGCAAGCGGCAGTCGGCATCGAGACCGGCTCACCAAGCCTCATAACGCCGGCGGGATCGCGTGGTAGGCGGGGGAAGCCCAGGTTGCCGTCCCTGAAGCGCTGGCGGCGCCTGGCATTGGGCTGTGCTCGCAGCATCGCCCTCGGCCCGTACCTGGTCGCCGGGACCCTTATAGCGCCCGTGGCCAACAGCTGATCAGGTGCCCCGAGAGCAGCATGTGTTGTGCGTGCTCTGTACGCGCAGAGGCCGGGCCACTTGGTGCGGTCGAGACGCCGGGAGACCGCTGATCGGCCGTTCGGTGTCCTGATGCCTCGTGCAGCTTCCGCTACGCTGATGGACGTCACTCCGGCTCTTGTTCCACGACAGCGTCCGACCGGCCGTACTGCCCCGGCGCGTGGAGCCGCGACCGGTGGCGAGGCGGAGCAGGATAGAGGGGTGGCGTTGGCTAGCAGGCCTTTCGAGGAGCGACGTGCCGAAAATCTTGAACGCGCCCGTCGAAATTATTTGCCGGATTCAGTAGCTCGCCTGCTCGCTGTCGTGCAAGAACCAAGATGTGATGGGGAGCTACCGTCTACTGAGTTCGAGGCTTGCCTGGCTGCTGAAGTTGATCGCCTACGTGCTCGGCTGTACGAGATGCAAGGCCCCACCGCAGATGGTCCCAGAAGGAGGGGTGGAGTCGTAGAGGCGGAGGCGACAAAGGCTGCGCGCACCCTGCTCGCCGCGGCCGAGGCAGCCGGGATGGCCGCGGCAGCCGAGTTGCTGCGCTCAGCTCTCGGCCGGTGCGCGGTTATCCCGCAGCAGTCGTCGCAGCCATCCTCGGAGCCTGAGTTCCCTCAGCCGGTTCGAGTTCTTGATCCCGATACCGGCCGGCCGATCGGCCTTTGGCGTTAGCGGATCAGTCGCGTACCACCGGGAATCCGCTGGAAGCCGGGCATGAACCGTGCGATCCAAGCCGCGAGGGTTTCCCACAGTAGACCTGGGTCCTCGATGGTGATGCCTCTTGCCGTGCAGAGTTCAGTCAGGCGTTGCACCGCTTTGATAGTGGATAGGTTGCTGCATTCCTGGGCGATGCGGCCGGTGAAGCCTTGTCGCAGGATCGCTCCGACGTAGGCGTTGAATGCTGGTTCGCTTTGGATACCGCGGGGAACCCCTAACGCTTGAAGCTCGGGCTGCACGAAGTCCGTGAGTTCCCTTTCGCGTTGTCCGTTGTAGACGAGCCAGAGCACTTCAGGCATCCGGTAGGAGGGCAGCCAATCTGTTCGGTCCACTGGTTCGACGGCGGCCTGCAGTGGTGCTGCGGGGAGCGCCGCTGCAGCCGCGAGAACAGCGTCGCGGTCCGCTTCCGTGGCCGTTGACGACGTCGCCCGCAGCACAGACATCAGCGCCACCAAGGCCGGGTCGCTCGGTGAGGTTTCGACAAGGATCTCGACGGCGCCGGGGCGGCCCCACCCAAGGCCGTTCCCGGTGACGTTGGCCGAGCCCACCAAAGCGGCTGAGCCTGCCAAATATCCCTTGGCGTGCACGATTGGGTGCAGCGACACCGTTCCGCCGCGGGTGTCCACCAGATCGAAGATGTGCGGGTCACTCACCCCGGCGGCGACCTCATCTGGCCGCCACCGGGTGTAGACCTGCAGCTCAGCGTCCTGCGGCAGCGCCGTGAGGATCGGCCTAATGCCGGCCGAGGTGATGAACGGCGCGACGATCGTCAAAGCGGTTGCGTTGGAAACGAGTTCGAGGACTCGGAATCCGCAGCGCTGAGGATCGACGTTTGGTTGCGTCATACACCGCTCTCGCTGTCGTCTTCGGCGCTGTCGCCGAAGAGCTCGGCAGCTTTGAAGGCAGAGTCCTGCACTGTCTCGGCGAGGCGTTGACCCCACTGGTCGCGAATCTGCTTCCATGTGCCCGCGAGGGGATGTCCCTGGTACTCGTTCTCGCAGCGAGCGTAGGCCAGCAGGAGCCAGGTGATGGCATCGGCACTCTTGGTGAGGAGCCTCTTGGCTTCCTCTTCGCTCATCGCGGCGATGTCATCGCCCGAGGCGCGCAACGGATCGATGATGGCCTGGTAAGCGGGGTGAGCGTTGTTCAAGCACAGCAGCTCCAGGTTCATGGCCTCGTCGGGCCGGAAGAACGCTGGGACGTGCTTCTCGGCGTGCGTCAGGATCTGGACGGTCACGCCACGCCTGTAGTTCTCGATGATTATCCGGCGGGTCTGGTCGGGGACGTCGTCCGCCTTGAGCTTCGTCTCGATAGCGCCGGCGGCCTTCTCAGGGTCCGGATCATCCGCGAACTTCTTCTCGCCGGGCGTGGGGATGACGGTGGAGCGTGTCTTCTTGATGTTGGAGGCGACCCCCGCGATGTTCGGAGGGGCAGAGCGGCCTCGCGATGCCGCGTCTCGACCTTCTCGGCCTTCCTGCCGCAGGGAACGGACGAGTATCAGCAGCTGGTGGGCCATCCCGTATAGCTCGGCGATCTCGTGCTCTTCGTCGAAAAGGCCCTCTTCCAGGGCTTGTTCCTTCGGCAGATCGTAGGTGCGCGCTAGTTGCAGTGCCTGCGTCAGGTTGGGCACGTCCTGCTTGTTGTTCGTCACCCCGAAGATCTCGTCGAGCTCGGGGCTGAAGGAAAGCTCGACGCCCCACCACCGGTCGGTGGCTTCCTCGTTCAGGGTCTGTTCGAGGACGAGTTCGCGGCCGGCGCGCACAACCGAGATCCCGGCGTTGTCTCGGGCATGCCGTCCCTGGTGAGTGTCTTTGCCGGGATTTCTCCCCGGTCGAGCCTCGGGCCGGGCCAGGGACAGACGCGCGTGGACCAGGGAGTTGCCTTTGCCGTCCGCACGCGCGATCTCGAAGGTCCGAGAGTTGTGGTGGGCGGTGAAGGGCGCGGTGTCGGTGACCGGAACGTACTTCTCCTTCTCGCCGTCCGGTCCGGCCTGCTCCCAGTACTCGAGGGTGCTCTGGTCCGCCGGCAGCAGGTACAGGGGATCGTTGGGGCGCACGTCGTAGAACTCGATGAGGCCGCCGATCATGTCTGCGTCGACAATGGCGATCTTGATGTGGCGCGGCTCGGAGTCGGAGGCCAGGAAGTTGCGGTAGATCCGCCCAAGTAGGTACTCAGCGTGCTTGAGGATGGTGCTGGCAGTCGTCCAGCGGACCTTATCGAGCGCGGACCATCGGATGGCCGTGCCGCCGTAGAGCGGCTGTCCCATCGACGTGTCCGCGGTGGCGTGCTGCTTGAAGACGTCGAGGACCCAATCGGGCATGGCTTCGTAGCCCGACTGACCAGGGCGCGACGGCCACGGGACGGTAAGCGTGGATCCCTTGCCGGAGCGTGAGAGTTTTTTCAGATCAAGATATGTATGGGAGGCGTTCTCCGGTTGTGATCTCTGCCAGGTCCAGACATCGGTCCGCTCGCACTGTGAGACGCTGGCCTGCGGCAGGCCCATACCGAAGCGGCCGATGCCCGATCGGTCGTCGTACTTGCCGGATCCGCCGAACGATAGGGCGAGGTTCACGGCCTGATCCGTCATGCCGGTGCCGTCGTCGATGACCCAGATCTCGTCGGCACGTTTGGTTGCACGCCGCTTACCCTGCACCATGCGCTGCACGATGACCAGCAGGACTGTACGGGCCTGACCCCACTGAAAAGAGTTGTCAATCAACTCAGCGAGGGCATAGTCCGTGCCCTTGTAGCCAGTGTCCCGGATGGACTTGACGGTCTGTTCACCGGAGAGAAGCGGGGCTTCCTGGTGGGTGGTGTCGGGTGTTACCACAAGTCCTCCCAGTGGGTGAAGGCGGCGGCGATGGAACCGAATGCGGGGACTGCGGGGTCGACCACGGTGACGACGACGGCCTTCCTGTTGCCGCCGGCCTTCGGGCCCCGGATGCCCCGGCCGACCATCTGGCTGTACAGCACGAGGGAACGCGTCGGGCGCGCGATCACGACGGCGCTGGTCTGCGGGGCGTCGAATCCAGTCGTCAGAACGCCGTAGTTGACCAGGACGCGAGGGATGGGTGCCGGGCTCTTGTACATCCGGATTGCGGTATCGCGGAGTTCGGGTGCTGTCGTTCCGTCCACCGCATCCGCCAGGACACCGACCGATCGAAGCGACGCTGCCAGCGAGTGCGCCAGTTCCACTGAGGCGGCGAACACGATGATGCGGCGGTGTGACTCGCTGACTAGCTGCAAGGTGGCACCGAGAACCTCCTGCATGTAGTCATCCTGATTGAGGCCGATGTCATCCGGTTCGTCGTCACCGCCGCAATCCGGTTCATCGTCCTCTGGGAGGTCTCCGAGGAGCCGGAATTCGGGCTCAGCGAGATAACCCTGACTGATCAGGTAAGCGACCGGGTTATCCGCCCCTTCAGCAGCGGTATCTAGCTCCACCTTTGTGTGTTCGAAGAACTCAGCGAGGTCTTCGTCCGATCGACCTCCGAGGAAGGTCCGCCCCGGGGTCGCACTAAGCCCGATGATGGGAGTGACCGGTTGGCCGGCGGCGGAGAGTTGGTCGACTACGTACCGGTAGGTTCGGGCGACCGCTTGATGCGCTTCGTCGAACACGATGAGCCCAACACGGCGACCGAGGTCAGGAATGAAACCGGGGTCGCTGCGGCGTGCATGGACGGTCTGCAAACTGGCCACGATGAGGCCGTCGGTAAGGTCGGTGAAGTCGGCGTCCTGACCTCCCCAGGCCGAGACGATGGGGACGGGCCGGTCGCCCAGCAGAGACCACGCCTTGTGGAACTCGCGCGCCGCTTGGTCCAGCAGCTCTCGCGTGGATGCGAACCAGAGGACCACGCGGCCTTCGTTCTCGCGCAGGTAGTCGGCCACCATGCTCATCGTGGTGCGAGTCTTGCCCGACCCGGTGGGCATGTGCAGCAACAGCCGGGTACGGCCGAGCCGCAGAAGTTTACGGGCGCGGACCACGGCACGGCGTTGATGCGGAAACAGCCCGTAGGCCGGCGTCGCGTCGGTCGGTATCTGCGCCGCAGTGCTGCTGCGCACCTCGGGGAGACCGAGAAATACCGCCACGGCACTCGGATTCGCCAGAACGGCCTTGCTGTCGAGCTGATCCGGGCCAAGCGACAGGCGGGCAGACAGATCGCGTCGTTGTTCATCCGGGAGCCCGCCGGGCAGCACACCGGCCTCGGCGAGGCGACGGACCGCGTTGATCGGATCGCCGAGGCACGCAGCCGCGATCACAGCATCACTGGGCGCCTGCCGAACATGCCCGCCGTCGACTAGGCGCCCGATCGCGCGAAGGACCCGCCCTTCTATGAAGCTCGACGTCCGGCCCGACGTCCGCAACAAGTCGAAGATTGTGTATGTCATCGGCACGCTCTAGCAGCGGAAATCAGCAAGAGAAGGGTGAGCGCGGCGGCCACCCGGCGACCGGCTGCGAAGTGCCGGGCAACTGCCCTCATGACAGCGGTGTGGATCATCTCGACGTCATCCTCCGCGCGACTCGCCTCGGGTCGCTAGTCACGTGGGTTATTGAACAAGATGCCTACGACATCGATTCAGGCGCTCACTCTATCGCGCCACCATGCTCGAAGGGGACCGCGGCTCACGGGCGTGCTCGTGCAGCTGCGCCTCCCCCTGAGGGCGTCCGGAGCGGCGTTGAACGTCGATGCGGCGAGCAGTCGCGAGCCGGCCTACGGGGGCGACGGAAGAGAACATGCGTACGGTAATCTTGCCACCCATGATCACGGCTGGTGGCACGCGTCGCGGTTTCCTTACAGGCCACCAGGCCATAAGGTGGGTACCGCGACGGAGGGAGAATGATGGGTCATACCGGTGTTGATCCCCTCATCTACCTCGACTACAACGCCACTGCGCCCGTTCGCCCCGAAGCGTTGGCCGCAACCACCGAGGCGCTGACGGCAGTCGGTAACGCCTCGAGCGTGCACGCAGCAGGCCGGGACGCGTCCCTCGCGGTCAATCAGGCACGCGAGCGGGTTGCGGCGCTGTTGGCATGCTCGCCGAACGAGTTGATCTTTACCTCGGGTGCAACCGAGGCCAACAACTTAGCCATCCAATCGGCCGCAACGCCTGGCCAGAGCCTAGTGATCAGCACCGTGGAGCACCCGGCGGTGACCGAAGCGGCAGTTGCGGTCGCCGACGCTGTTGGGAGCAAGGTTCACACGGTCGGGGTGCACCGGGACGGCACACTACGTCTCGAAGAGCTGGAAGAAGCACTCGCAACTTCACCTGCCCTGGTTTCGATCATGGCGGCAAACAACGAGACCGGCGTCCTGAGTGATCTCGACCTAGTGGTGAAAATCGCGCACGAAGCCGGCGCGCTGGTGCACTCGGACGCGACGCAACTCGTTGGTCGGCTACCGATCGATCTCCGTAGGCTGGAACTCGACCTGCTGTCCATGTCAGGGCACAAATTCGGCGCTCCGCAAGGGGTTGGAGCACTGTTCGTGCGGCGCGGCACGGTGCCGGCGATCCGGCCGCTGATGCACGGCGGCGGTCATGAGCGCGGACGGCGGCCGGGAACCCTGAATGTGCCCGGCATCGTCGGCCTGGGGGCCGCTGCGGAGGCTGCCGCCCGGTGCCTCGATCAAGAAGCGGCACGTATCCGGTTGCTGCGTGACCGCTTCGAAACCGCTGTCTTGACGGCCTTACCCGGCACCCGCCGCAACGGTCATCCTGACCGGCGGTTACCCGGCGTATCGAGCCTGACCTTCGACCGCCTGCCGGCTGACGCGATGCTCGCCGCCATGCCCGCCATCGCGGCCTCCGAGGGCAGCGCCTGCGCGGCCGGTGCCATGGAGCCGAGCCGAGTCCTGCTCGCCATGGGCCTGAGCCGGGATGAAGCTGAATGCACCATCCGCTTCTCTCTCGGCTACGCCACTACCGCCGATGATATTGATAGCGCCATTAGCCACGTGATCGACGCTGAGCGCCGGGTTCACGCTGCCCTGTACCCAAACACCACCACGACTGCCTCTGGAACCGCCCGGGGGCAGGAAGGACCGCGGAGACACGATGCTTGAAACCAAGCTCAAGGACGTCGCCGAGCCGTCGTTCTCCCGCCATGAGACCTTCCACCCCCGGTTCGGCTGGCTGCACAAGGCGTACAGCGCCTTGACTGACCCCAACATCGGCAGCGACGTGTTTCTGCGCGACAACGCGACGGTGACACTCGGCGTGGGTAAGAACATGGTCAATGCAATCCGGTTTTGGTCGTACGCCTTCAAACTCACCATCGAGTACCCAAAGGACCCCACGTCTCGAGCGAACGTCGCCTCACCGACCTGGGAGGCGCAATGGCTGCTCAACGAGAACGGCGCCGACCCCTACCTTGAGGACACTGCGAGTCTGTGGCTGCTGCACTGGTGGCTACTGGCAAAACCCTGCCACACTCCCACCTGGTGGGTGGCCTTCCACGCCCAGTCGACGTCCCGATTCACCACAAGCGAGCTCACCGAGACCACGCTGCGACACGTACGGTTGGCTGGCTGGGAGCCCCCGGTAGAGGCATCCGTAACCAAGGACGCAGACTGCCTCACCAAGATGTACGCACGCCGGCGTGAACCCACCGCGGGTTCGGGCGGAAGTTTCGAGGACCTGCTCGATTCACCCTTCCGGGAACTCGGGCTACTGGAGCCCACCGGGTTCGGCCGCAACAACGCAGCGAGCCGCTGGCACTTCACCAGCAACGCCCGCACCTCACTGCCGCCGGCCCTGGTCGCCTACGCATGCCTGGACTACGCGGCACGCAGCGAGCCTCTGCAGAGTGGTTCCATCGCCCTGGCCCGTCTCACCAATGAGCCGGGCGGCCCAGGGCGCGCCTTCCGGCTCAGAGAGCCGGAAATCGCGCATGCCCTGGAGGAGGTCGCCGGCGAGTACCCGCAGATGGCCCTGGTGGAGGGCATCGGACAACGCAGCCTCCGGTTCGAGGGCAATCCTAAGGACCTGGCCTGGGACGTGCTGGACGGCTACTACGGCAACGTTCGCGCCCGCGCAAGCCTCCCAGATCGGGAAGCTTGGTACGCCACGCAACCACCCGGGATGCTGCGAGAGATGCGGCGACGTGGCCGCACCGACCTGCTCGACCAGCCGACTCTCGATCGACTCGCAGGAGCACTGGTATGACCGCCAATGGTGCACCGTCGGGCACCAGCCCACAGACGCCGGCCGGGATCAACATCGTCAGCAGCCGACTGCGGTCGACGAACATCGAACGCGACGTCCGCGACGAGCATCTCGGCCCGGTGCACATCGGCATCCGGGCACAGGACATGCTGGAACGAGTCACCGCCGCCCTGGAGGACCAAGCAAATACCCGCGCCTGGTCCCTGACGGGGCCCTACGGCTCAGGCAAGTCGACACTGGCTCTGGTCGTCGTGTCGCTGCTCGGCCGTGCGGGGAACCGCCGGACGGAGGCCGAAGAGGCACTCGCCGAGACGAGTCCGATCCTGGCCCGCCGGTTGGCAAGAGCTCGTGACCGCACCGCGCCCAACGGATTCATCACCTGCGTCGCCACGGCACGACGAGAACCTCTGCTCGACAGCATCACGCGAGCGCTGCTCGATGGCGCCGCCCGCGCCTGGCCTGACAACCACATGCCCACACCCGTGCAGGAAGCGCTCGTGCCCCTCAAGGCTCCGGATTTCAGCAATCGGGAGCTCGTGTCCGCCGTAAAGGCTCTCTGCGAGCAGGCACCGGTCATGCTGGTCATTGACGAGTTCGGCAAGTCGCTAGAGCACCTCGCCTCCCATGGTGAGTTCAGCGATGCCGGTAGTGACGTGTTCCTGTTGCAGGAACTCGCTGAGCTCGGTGCAGGCTCCCGCGGCGTGCCGCTCTACCTCCTTACGCTGCAGCACCTGTCTTTCGCCGACTACGCCTCCCGCGCGAGCACGCTGCAGAGCCGGGAGTGGGCAAAGGTTCAGGGCCGGTTCGAGGACATCCTCATGACGATCCACCTCGGCGACACCGTCGAGCTGATCCGCCGAACCCTCGACCACGACGGCGTGTCGCCCAAGGGACGCAAGCTCATAGCCCAGCATGCCGCCGCGTCCGCTCAGGCCTGGACCGAACGCGGTCTCCAAGGCATCCTCGCCGCAAGCCACGACACGTTCACCCACGTGTACCCCCTACACCCGTTGACAACGGTGGTCGCGCCGCTGCTCGCCGCGCAGATCGGGCAGCACGATCGCAGCATGACCGGGTTCATCGCGAACGACGAACCCCACACGGTGCGACGCTTCCTGCAGAGCTATGCCTCGAATCGCCCCTCCTCCGCGTCCACCGTCCGCATCGCCGACGCCTTCGACTACTTCTTCACCGCCGGCCGCACCACCATCTTGGCCTCGGCCAATGCGAGCCGGTGGATGGAGATTGACAACCGCATCGCCGAGGCCAATGGCCTTCCTGAGCAAGACCAGGTCATCCTCAAGACCATCGGCATGCTCAACCTCGTCGACGCCTCTGGCGCCCTGCGCGCCAGCATGGACACTGTCTTGTTCGCCTTGAGCGACCCCATCACGCTCAACGACCCGACGGCCAGACAACTGCTCGCCGACCAAGTCACCAGCCTCGTCGACCGCGGCTTCCTGGTGTACCGACAGTTCAGCGACGAGTACCGGGTTTGGCGGGGCAGTGACGTCGACCTCACCAGTCACATCGAGCAGCTGATCAACGCCTGCGACGACCATGCGGCGGTTAAGGTCATCTCGGCCTACCTGCCGACCGCCGTCGTAGCGGGCAAGCACAGCCAACGCACCGGTATGCTGCGCCACTTCGTCACTAAGGCCACCGACGCAGGCTCGCCCGAGCTCATCGGGTCGTCCGCCGCTGACGCCGAAGACGGACTCCTGCTCTTCCACTTCGGGGACGAATACACCATCCCCACGGTTCGAACCGACCGCCCTGTCATCGCCGGTGTGACCGCCCACGCCGAGAAAGTACTCAGTACCGCCCGCTACCTACACGCTCTCCACGAGCTACCGGCCAACGTCGAACTCGACGCCGTGGCCAGTACCGAGGTCAGCGAACGTATCGCGCAGGCCAGCGCCGAACTGGCCACCCGCGTCGCAGAAGCCTTCCTGCCAAGCCAGCTAGCCCCCACCTGGTACCTGCTGCCGGCCAGGGCCGGGGCCGCCGTCTTCACAGCTGACGCTGAGACCATCAAGGGCCGAAGCCTCGCAGAGCTCGTCTCCAAGGCGTGCGAGAGCGTTTTCCCCCACGCTCCGCACATACGTAACGAGATGTTGGGCCGGCATAAGCTGACCAGCCAAGCAGCCAAGGCACGCCGCGAGCTGATCATCGCCATGATCACCGCACCTACCCATCAGTACCTCGGCATCGAGGGCTACGGGCCGGAACGCGCGATGTACAGCGGAGTCCTGGAATACCTTCAGCTGCACCGCCCCACCGATCAGCGCACCGACGACGACACCGAGCTGCTTCCATTCGGCTTCCACGAACCGGAGCCCGGCAACTCGCTATACCCGGCCTGGACCGCCATGCAGCAACAGATGCGGGCCGCCACCGAACAGCCGCTGCGGCTCGACGCCGTCTACGAACTCCTCGAAGCGCCTCCTTTCGGGATACGGCCAGGCGTCATCCCGGTCATCGTGCTGACCGCGCTCATCATCGGCAGCCAAGAACTCGCCCTCTTCGAGGAAGGCACCTACCAGACACGACTAACCGCTGCCCTCGCCGAACGCATGATCAAGAGCCCGGAGCGGTTCGCGGTCAAAGCCATGGGCGTTCAAGCAGGTCCACGCAAGACCGCAGTAACCGAGATCGCCCAGGTGATCGGTGCACGGATGCCGGCAGCACCACCGATCAACGTCCGCAACGTCGCGCCCCTGACGCTCACGCGTGAGCTGCTCGACCGTGCCCGGAGCCTGTCCGCGTACGCTGATCACACCCAACAACTCCCCAAGCAGGCACGGGCCGTACGTCAAGCGCTCAAGACCGCTCGCGAACCTGACACGCTCCTGTTCACCGACCTGCCGTCCGCCCTCGACCTCGAGCCGATCCCAGCGAACGGTGAGATCGACGAGCAAGTCGCGCGCCGCTACGCCGAGTCGCTGAGCAAGGCGCTTACCGAACTCGGCCGGGCGGACGAACGTCTCCGCACACAAGTTGTCAAGGCCATCGCCGAGGCGTTCCACATGCCCACGAATCTCGGCAAGCTACGTCAGCGCCTTGCGGTCTACACCCGACACCTCGCCGATGTGAACCTGGTCGAGGCGAAACTCCGTGGTGTCATCACTCTCGCTCAAGAGACGACGCTCAGCGATGACGAATGGCTCGACCCGTTCGTCGTCCGGATTGTTGGCCGCGGGCTCTCCGACTGGCGTGACGGTGACATCAGCACCTTCACCAACGAGGTCCGGGCAGCCGCTCGCACTATCGAGCGGCTGGCTAACCTGCACCAGCCCACGACGGCCGAACCGACCGACGCTACTTTCGTCTCCCAGGCGATCACCGTTACCCAGGCCGACGGACACGAGCTCCACACCGTCGTCCACCTCTCCAACGACGAACGTGCCAGCGCGCAGGCCCTGCTGCCTGAGGTGATCGCCCTAGCTCGCAGGAAGATCAGCGAGAACGGCGAGCGGGCACTGCTCGCCCTGCTGGCCGAAAGTGTCATAGTCGAGAGGGACGCTGGCAGCGACGACGCACCATCCACGCGAAAGAAGTCGACCCGATGACTGCACCCCGGCAACGTACGCCCGGCGAGACCCGCCATGTCCTCGGCATCTCGGGAGGTAAAGACTCCTCCGCCCTCGCGATCTACATGCGCACCAAGGTGCCGCAGATGGAGTACTTCTTCTGCGACACCGGCGCCGAACTCCCCGAGACGTACGACTACCTCAACCTACTCGAAGCGGCCCTCGGTAAGCAGATCGTCCGCCTGAACGCCACCCGCGACTTCGACCACTGGCTGCAGGTCTACCAGGGCACCCTTCCAAGCGCGTCCATGCGGTGGTGCACCAAGAACCTCAAGATCAAACCGCTGGAGGAATGGTTAGGCGACAGCCCCGCCATCTCGTACGTCGCCATCCGCGCCGACGAGAACCGCCTCGGCTACGTCAGCACCAAGCCCAACATCAAGGCTATATTCCCGTTCCGGGAAGACGGCATCGACCGTGACGGAGTCAACCGGATCTTGGAGGAGTCCGGAATCGGCCTGCCGGCCTACTACGAGTGGCGCACCCGTTCCGGCTGCTACTTCTGCTTCTTCCAGCGCAAACACGAATGGGTTGGCCTCGCCGACCGACACCCTGAGCTGTTCGAACGCGCCGTTGAATACGAGGACAAGGTCAACTACCAAGCCACCGCGATGCGCGGCCGTCAGTACACCTGGTCACAGGGTGAGTCGCTGCGCGACCTTCTCGAGCGGCGCGATGCGATCGAAGAGCGACATGCCGCCGCCCTTGCTCGCGCGGCAGCCAAGCCCCGTCCCAATCTGCCCCTCATCGAGGTGCTCACCGACGCCCTCGACGAGGAAAACGACGAGGCGGGCTGCGCCGTCTGCCACCTCTAAACGTCGGCCTCCACTGGCACCGTCAGGAACAGCACGTCTGGGTCCCGCGCCAACCTGTTGTACGGCTGTTGCCACCATGCCTTAGCCACTGCCGTGTCCGCAAATGCCCCAACCGCGGCCCCACGCCGACTCGCCGTATTTACGATTAGCGCTATCACCATGCCATCCCCCTCGGGCTCCGACGCACCCAACAGCGCGGAAACCAACTTTGGTGGCAAATGGACCAGCAGATCTGGATTGCGGAAGGTGCCGGTCGACCGCTGGACCTCCGAGGGCGGGATCATGGCTGCAACGATTTCAGCTTCTCCGCCATTAGAGCGCTTGACCAGAAAGGAAACATGGCCTGCATCAGCTGTACGTGCCTTCAGAATCACTTTATCTCCAGTGGCTAGCCCTCTCGCTGGACAGTGACCCCTGAATATGCAACTCAGTCAAGTCAGCCTTACTGATGTTGGACGTTTAGACTAGCGCTAAGCGAGCGTACCCAGCCCTACGCGTGGCGTGACAGGATGAGTGGAACAGGGGGCGGATGCTTCCTGCTGCGTGTACTCTTCGGTCCTCGGCTACGAACCGGCAGAATCGTGAGCTATGGACAGCGCCCAGGTGATTCCCCGCCACCAGACAGCGATCGCCCGTCAGCACCTGTCCAAACCTATCGCGCTGGCAATGGCGGATGGCGTCCTGAGCGCTAACTCCACGCTGTTCGACTATGGCTGCGGACGCGGCGGAGACGTCGCGCGCCTCCGGGCCATGGGCTACACCGCCCACGGCTGGGACCCAGGACACAGCCCCAACGCCGAACGGCATGCAGCGGACGTGGTCAACCTCGGGTACGTCATCAACGTCATCGAAGACCCCACCGAGCGGGCTCAAACGCTGGCATCAGCCTGGGCTTTGGCCCGGCAGGTACTCGTCGTCGCGGCCCGCACCGACTGGGAAGCACGAACCGTCACCGGCCGCCGTCACGGCGACGGGATCATCACCAAGCGCGGCACCTTCCAGAAGTTTTACAGTCAGGCGGAACTACGCGACTGGATCAACGTTCAGCTGCGCACCGACTGCATCGCCGCCGCGCCTGGCGTCTTCTACGTCTTCCGTCAGGACTCTGACGCCCAAACCTTTCTAGCGTCGCGTACTCGGCACCGACCCGCACCCACGAGCCGGCCACGCCGTCGGCAAGCCCTCTACGACGTCCACCGCGAAGACATGGACGCGCTGGCGGCCTTCATCTCCAGTCGTGGCCGAGTCCCCGATCCAGAGGAGATTGCCGGAACAGCAAGTCGGCTTCTGGGCGCCTTCCCTTCGCTGAAACAAGCTGCAGCGCTGTTAAGGGATGTTACCGGCAGCCAAGACTGGGACAGGGACCTTACGCGAGCTCGCCATCAAGCAGAACGAGATCTCCTGGTCTACCTCGCACTCGCCGCGTTCCGAGGCCGACCCAAGGCGTCGGATCTACCCAAGGGCGTAGCGCTCGACGTACGAACGCTATTCGGATCCTACCGAGCTGCCTGCTCCCAGGCGGACGAACTGCTACACGCCATCGCCGATCAAAAGGCATTGAACAATGCATGCAGTCGGTCCGATATCGGAAAGTTAACGGCCGACGCCCTGTATGTGCACGCTACGGCAATTCAGTTGCTTGATCCGCTCCTCCGTGTTTATGAAGGATGCGCCCGGACGCTCACCGGGACAGTGACGGAGTGCACAATCATCAAGTTTTCGCGGATAATGGCCAAGGTATCCTACCTCTCGTATCCAAACTTCGACAAGGCACCACACCCCGCATTGGCAACGTCCTTGAGAGCAGATCTTAGGAAGCTGTCCGTCAAATACACTGACTTCCGCAGCTCAACCAACCCGCCCGTTCTTCATCGCAAAGAAGCGTTCGTCCCCCTTGACTACCCCGGCCGCGACAAGTTCGCCCGGCTGACCAAGCAGGAAGAGCGCGCCGGACTGCTGCACGAGCCCGTGACCATTGGCACTCAAACCGGGTGGGAGCAGCGGCTACAGGAACAGGGCTACCGGCTAGCCGGGCACCGCATCGTCCGCATCACGACGGCGCCCGCTCCTGAGGTATTCCAGTAACGTTGTTCAGCACCCAGTTGGTGAACGACCAACAGCGACGCGGCGTCGCTTTTCCCCATTGTCGAGGCTTCCCTATTTCGCCGTAAGGCCAAACAACGGCGGCAGACGCCGCCCTCTATCTGTTATTCCTAACGAGCCTTCACCGCATGCCACGTCGCGGCGAGGCCCACGATACCGTCGAACATGATGTGGACCTCGATTAGGTCAAGGTACTCGTCCCCGCCTTACTCGGATGTCCTTCATGCCAACATTGGCCACAACCGCTCGACCGCAAGCTCAGCTAGGCGCTGTCCTCGCTGTGCCACATACGAGTGGGGCAGGGGCGACACTGCCTGCTTGTCGAGAAATTCACAGAACGGGAGGTACGAGGCCGACTGTAGAACATTTTTCGTTTTCGGCGCGAGCCCCGGTAATTGCTGCTGCATGTGCGTCAGCCGCGCATTTGGATCGGTCTTTGATAGGACTGCGTAGATGCATCTTTTGTATGACCACGTCTTGTTTCCGATGAGCTCATTGAGGTCAACCGGCATTAGCGTGAGGTTCCCGAGACGGTCCGTGAGGCCCTGGTCGTAGATTGCCTGGTCGTAGGAGGTGTCACCCTGGGCGAGATTCTGCGGTGCGATGTGCTCGACCGAGTAGTGGGAGTCCCAGGCCTCGGAGGTCAGAGCTCGGAAGGACCCGGGAACGCCGCGCCGAACCAAGCCGGGCGCCGAATAATCTTCGATCCGGTCGTCATGGGCGCACAGCAAGATGAACTTCGCGAGTTGCTTGCTGGTCTGGTAAAGCGGTTGCACTGTAACCTTTGCGACCCAGTCCGCGCCGGCACTTATGTTCCCCCGCGTCGACAGGAGGCTCTTCAAGGCTGCCCGGACCTCCGTGGCTGCGGGCAGAGTCGCCGAAGCACCAGCGCGCCTCGCCATGGCCGGAAGCCCTGTCGCGGGGTGTCCGGTGACCATTAGCTTGCGGTGAACATCGTCGATCCCCCTCGTCGTCGCCCGCGACGTCCGCCAGAGCACCCAGAAGGCAGTCACGGCTCGCAAGACGCTCATGAACTCACTTCGGCTAGCGGAACTCGGGCAAGCGGCCCACTCCGAGTAATAACGCGCAAGCAGCGCAAGGACGACCGTATGGTTAGTCGATCGCAATACCTCCAAGCACAAGCGGTCCAAGTCGGTGCCGGATGACATAAGCGGGGATGTGCCGTTACGAGGCCACACCTCGAACAGGAAGGCCGAAACGTCGGCAAGCTGATCCGCGAAAGCCCGGGCCCCTTCGACGCTTCCATTCGGGGGCGCCACGGACTGGAACTGGAGGCGGAGGTACCGCCGTTGATCGAGAAGAGTACGCGGCAGTTTTCGCCCCGTGTCCGCCAGCGCGAACGCGGTGAGCATGTCGGCTGACAACTTCCATCGGTCGTCCGCACGCATGGAGGGTGGGAAATAGGACTCGACGCGACCGAACGCCGCCGCCGAAGGCGAGGTGCTGTAGTTCGTGATTCCGCCTTCGCTGCGAACGACCAACGGCTTTAGCGTCTCCAAGGCAGTCAGGGGCTGTCCGGTGGTGTTGAGGGGTTCGAACAGCGCGAAAGCGTAATCCTCGTCGGGTGCCTTGACGTCGATGACTAGCACCCCGTTTAAGAGGAACGACGCAAGTACTAGGAGACGTGCGGCTGATTTCCGATGGTCATCTAGCGCGTCTGGGTCGACCACAGGAGCCGAATTGGACCCGATGAGGGCTTTCGCCATGCCGATGTCCGAAAGAAATTGAAGCTCTGTAAGGACATCACAATCAACCTCATCCGCACCCATTCTCAGGTCATCGATGTGACCGGCGGTCACCCGGAGCACCAGGTCCAGATGCAGCCGATCAGAGGGCACCGGTATCGCGGCATGTTGCTGCTTCTGGATCCGGTAGCGCGCCGCCTCCATCAGTAGCCAGGCCATGTCGCTCTCATAGATAGCATGAATAGCGTCATTACCCCATACGTCACTCACTTGGCGAATCAGCCGGGGCTTCATGTTGAACTCGCCGGCGCCTGAGTAGGTCTTGAAAGCGATTGCGTCGAGGAGTTCGTCGCGCCGCTCGCCCAGCGTGTTTAGCAACCAAATGTCGAGTGGGTTCTTAGACCCGGCGTCAATCTGCTGCTGGAGCCAACGCATGTCGTCAGAGACGAACCTCGATAGAACCACGAACACGGTGAGTAGCGTCGAAAGCCGCTGCTGGCCGTCTACGACCTGGAGCACCGTCGTCGGAAGCGCATCCACATGCTTTGGCATCACGCTGTCTCTGTCACTGACGAGGATCACCGAGCCCAGGAATGTCGAGGGCGTCTTCCCCTGCGCGGCCCTTGTGATCCCTTGCTCTAGATCCTCGAACAGCCGACTGATCTCGTCCGAACCCCAGGTGAAGTCGCGCTGGTAGGCAGGAACATAGAATCCCTGCCCCGGCTGCAGGATCAGCTGGCGAAGCGTCGATGGGTCGGCGGTAAAGTTGCTTGGCATGCGAGAACCTACCTCGATGATGGACCGTGCTCGGCGCGATCGTCGTCCTCGATCTTACGGACCAGAGGGTGACGGGTTCGAGTCCCTTCGAGCACCCAAGATCAAAAGGGTTTGAGCTTCGGAAACGCGCGTATGGACCCTCGCCTGTCCTCCGGCCTGTGTGGATCGTGGGTGTATTGCGAAGGTCATGGAGGCATCGAATCTCGGCGCAGACCGGCCCGGCTGGTGCTACCGATGGTGCTCCGATGTGCGGCGCGGAGCCCACACGAACCTGGCAAGTTGAGCACACCGGCACCGCCGTTGCCTCTGCCGGCGCTCTTCTGCACACGCCCTGGCGTCCCTGGCCGCGGATCGCTTCCGGCGCGGGCACAGTGCCGCCAGCGCTACGTAGCGGCGAACTCGTTTGCCGATACGGTGAGCTGTCCGGATGATGCGAATCCCAAGCGGTCGGCAGTGCAGGAGGCACGGTGCGCGCCACGTTGATGGATCGTGCGGACGGCGATCAGATCGACCTCATCCTGACGCATCCGGCGCACCAGGAGACCCTGCGCGCCTTGATCGATCTGGTCCGGACATTACGCGCCTGCCGCTCTGCCGAGGAGTTGTACCACTTCCAGAGTCGGCTCCGTGGCATGGTCCTCGACACCGAGCAGCGTCGTTCCGCGATCAGCCGGCAGATCAAACGACTGGATAGGCACCGCAACCTCACCGCTGACGCACCCGAACTCGGCACAGCCCTCGACCGCACCGACCGGGAATCCTGGGTGTTGGAAGGCGACGTCTACGAGCGGATCTGGCGCCAGCTCAAGTCGATCGCGGACGCACTCGCCTGGAAAGTCTTCGGCTACCAGCGCAACATCATCGTGGCGCTGTCGCGCGCCGATGCTCCCGGCCCGATGTACGGCAAGACCGGCTTGGCCGTAGAGCTGGAGGTCATCGAGACCGCGTGGCGCGAGAAGCGGGAGTTCGTGCTGCACCACGACCTGACCAACGTCATCCGTGTCGGCGACGTCACCGTCCTCGGCCGTGACGGCTGGGCCTGGCTCCGCGAGATCAAGACCAACCAGCGGTATCGAGTTCCTGCCCAGGAGCGGCTGCTGGCCGACACCTCGCAGGTCCTCGCCGACGAGACCGGCGAGTTGCCCAGCGGCTATGCACCGGTGCGCACCGCCATCGACTACTGCACCGACTTGGCGGGCCTGCGTGACATCCTCGGCTTGGCGCATGCGCGGACGGGTATCGCCGGAGGCGTGGTCTCGTCCGGCCGCGCGGTCGTGGCGGCCAGTCAGTTCACCGCCGCCGGCCGGTACACCGCTGAGGAGTTCGGCACTCGGTTCAGCGCCGAACTCGCCCGGGTCCGCCGCCGCATCGGCGCCGACGACCCTGGGCACACGCTGACGCTGCTGAGCATCGAACAGGCCGGCCGTACTCTCGTGCGCCCACCCTGGGCGATTTACCCGATCGAAGCCGAGGTCGCGGCCAGCCTCATCGCCGACGGCATGTTCTTCGCCGTCTGCATGAACCCGAACAAGATCATCGGCTCGCTGGCCAAGGCTGGTGTCGAAGCGTCCTGGCTGCAACGTCTCGACGGCACCGAGGACCCCTCGAAGCCGTTGTTGAACGTCGCCGTACGGTCGGGCGGCCGGCTCTGGTCGACGTCCCTGAACTTCGCCGCAATCGCGGAGCTGATGCTCGAGCTGATTGATCTCCGCACCTGGAGCCGGCAGGTCGCCGCGATGCTTAGCGGTGAGTTCGCTGCCGGCACGCGGCCCTGGCCGTGCTTTGCCAGGGAGGCCAGAGTCTGGGCGTGATTGTCCGGACGCCGGCTGTTTGGCTCGGTGCCATCGCCCAGCGGATGGGATCGGCTCGCGAAGTAGCGATGGCGCCGTCAGACAGGGTTAGGCCGTTGTGATCAACGCTGAGCGTGTGTTCTCGGCGCTGCCGGTCAGCAGGGTGAACTCGTGGTCTCTCTCGCCGTCGGGCGTCATGGCGTAGCCGGAGTACGCGCCGGTGAGCGCGGGTGGGGCGTCGTAGCGGTGTGACGTGAGATGTACGTCCAGCCGCTGTCGACCAGCCGTACGTACGCGATGCCGTGGGCCTTGGCTAGGTCTAGGACACCGCTCTGGAATCCAGTGGCGGCCACCACGAAGCCCTTGGGCGCCGGTGGACCGAAGCTTGGTGAGAAGCACCTGAAACATCGGACCGTTTGTGCGACGGGTGTTCACCACCAACGGTGCCTGACCTTGATCTCGCGTACGGGTATCTCGGAGGGGTGTAGGGGGCGTTCGACGACGGGACGGATCGTGTGGGGTGTGATGCGGTCGCGTTCGTGCTCCTCGGCGAACCGGGCGGCCTGTTCGTGTTCACCGAGGTTGTCCAGGGCCTTGAGAAGGTCGGTTACCAGGATGTCGAGGCGGTGGGTTTCGGCTTCGGCGGCGAGGAACCGTTCGTGGTGGGTGACTGCCCGGTGGCCGCACCACTGGCGTAGTAGTTCGTGACGGGGCCGGTCGTGGCGGCGGTACCAGTCGTACTCCCATTCCGCTGTCGTCGACCGGCTGTCGCGGCCGACGCGGTAGTCATCGCCGAACTTGCATTTGTGGCGGGACAGGGCTTCCTGCTCGATCACGAGGGCGAGAACCTCAGTCGGACGGGCACGGCACGCAGCTTCGACCAGTTGAAGGGTGCCGGCCGGTGACAGGATGGTCCGGCCGTCGTGGTCGAACCATTCAGCCGAGGCGAGGATGTCGTCGACCGGGCCGCCGATGATCTGGCTCAGCCGGGCCCTGTCGCGGATGTCGGTGGCGCATGACACCGGGGACCAGAGCAGTTCGGCTACGTCATCGCTGATCAAGAGGCCGAAGATCTCCTCGACGCAGGCTTCCTCTGTGTGATCGAGGCTCAGATCGTTGATGCGTTGCCAGTTCGCCATCAGCGCGTCGAAGGTCCCGACCTCGTTCCACGGCACCCGCAGCCGCGACCCGGGGACCTTCTCCACCCGTTCGTCGGGGTCGTCGAGAAATCTGATCTCGAGGCGGGCGCTGGTCTTCTTCGGCTCGACGGCCAGGATGCGGACGCGTTCGGACGGTGCGTGGTCCGACTGCCGGTACGCCCATTCGTCGCCGACGGTGAAGCGGGAGGGGTCGATTCTCATCCAGCCATCCTTCGGGTAAGCGTCGCTTGTTGCGTGGTACCGGGTCGTGCTGGCGGTTCGCGCCGCGATGGCGGCAGGTCCCGGCGCAGGCTCGTGCGCATCCGGCCGGATTGTGGTGGCGGTTGAGGTGTGGACGCACTTCAGGCGCCGCGGTCGAGCAGCCCGTGGTGCCACGATTCCGGCTGTCGGCGGATGTCGGCGTGGGCCTGCCGGTCGTGATCAGGGCGGTGCTCCTTGCGTGGTCCGTGGGGGCTCCAGTCACCGAGGAACGGGCGCAGGTCGTCGGGTCCGGGTTCGGGGTTGTAGTTGATGTCAGCTAGCACGCGGGGATTGCGGATGGGGTCGATCCGGTCGGCGGCGGCCCTGCCCCACGCGACCCAGCTGGCGAGGTACCGGCCGGCGCCGGTCCGCCCCTCGGCCGCTTGTTCAAGGGCGGTGCAGAACGCGCGGATGTCAGCTGCGGTGGTCCACGCCTGGTAGGCGTTGCGGAAGGTTTCCGCGCGGATGTTCTCCGCGGCCCGGGCGCGGGCGTCGGCCATCGCGGCGTGCCATTGCGCGAGAATGGCCTCCTCCTGCCGTCTGCGCTCGGCTGCGGCTTCCTCCTGCCGCCGCCGGTGCTCGGCCTCGGCTCTCTCCCGCGCGGCTTCGGCTGCCCGCCGTTGCTGTTCGTCGGCGGTGACGCCAGTCTCGAACCCTTGGATGATCTGCGCGACGCGCTGTTCCAGACGTACGCGTGCGGTGTCGGTCCAGGTGTCCCGGTTGTCGTATCCGGCCCGGGCGATCTCCAAGCGGAGCCTGCCAGAGTCGACGACGTCGAACTCCGCGGGTTTCATCCACGGCCGCAGGCGCAGCACCTTCAGCTCCTCGGCGGTGGGTTCGTGCGGGACCTGGTCGCGTTCCTCGGTCAGGGTGACCGTGCGTCGGACCTGCCCGGCCTGAAGGAACACCCGCGGGTGTTTCGCCTTGGTGTTGACCCCGAGCCGGTGCCCACGCCGGGCGGCCTCGCCGGCGAGCTGCCGGATCAGCAGCAACGCCCGGGGCAGTAGGTCCGAGCTGACGGTGAGGTTGGTCGGATCGGCTTCGAGGGCGCTGAACGCCAGGTGCGGGTCGGTGGTGACACGTCGGGTGTTGAGCCGGATCCGGTTCCAGTCGGTCTCGTCCGGACCGGCGTCGGTGTACAGGCGGATGACGATGTCGCCGGCGTCACGGCCAGTGTGGCGCAGGTGGTAACCCGAGGGCACAAGTCCGTGCTGCTTCGCCGCGTGAATGATCCGGCGGTACCGGGCACGCGTTCCACTGTCGGGACTCTCGATACGGACCATGCCGCCCTCGTGCTGTAGGCGGTCGAGCAGGTCGCGAGCCGATCGCCGCAGGTTCGCCGACGAAGCGCCGCCGGTGTTGTCGCCGGGTGCCGGCGTCTCGGACCGCGGGAGGGAAGCACGGTGGTCGGGATGATCGGGATGGTGGCCATGCTCAAGGTAGAAGCGACCGGCGTCGGTCGAGCACGCCCTCCACACCCCTGCCTTGCGTGTCACCGTCACCAGGTTCCGGTCCTGGAGCGCACGTGCCGACCGGCGGTACTCGACGCCGTCCGGGCCGCTGAGGTCATCGCCGCCGTGGATCCGGCGAAGCAGGTCCATCTGCCGCTCATTGAGCGAATCCCATCGCTGCACCACCCGACAGTAAGGGGCACGGCATACTCGATGGGAGCTGGACCGGCTGTATGTGGCATCCCGGTCCGAACAACGGACCGAACCAGCACGCTTCGCCTGGTCCTGCCCGAGGCCCCTCACACCTGCGGACAGCACAACGTCCGCACATCCGGTGGAGACGGCTGACACGAAGTGTCAAACCTCGGACATTCATCGTGCGGATCCACGCCCTAAGGCCCTGTATCACATGAAGAGCTGATACTTGGGTTGACGGGGGCGGGGCCGCAATACCGGTGACTAAATGATTGAGCTACGGCATGACCGCCACCCGAGCAGGCAGTACCGGCCGGCAAATCACTAGCCGGTGCCGGTCCTCCAGTTTCTCGAAGTAGGCGTTGCTAGGGCTTTTGAACCTCGTTGACCTCTCGGTACGCCAGCGCCTCGAGCGCGTCGCGGAAGGCACCGAAGTCGCTGATTGGCTCGGTAGGGTCTTCATCGAGCTCGAAGTCGCGCCGCATCGTCCGAATCTGGCTCTTCAGCGCCTCCGCATCGACCGAGTTGTCCAGAGCGGCCTCGATGTCCTCGAGAAGCAACAAGCCCTGTTCCTTGCTGGCGTTGGTGGGGTGATCCAGCAGGAATGACCGCTTAATGCGCTTGATCTTGGAGCTCGTCTTCTCCGTGGTCATCTGTCGCATGGCTTGGCGCTGCCTGCGGCCGAGCTCCCGGAACAGGACCCGGAAGTTGGCGTCCAAAACTTCGGCCGCGCCGGTGAGAGTCTCATCTTCCCGCACCGAGTCCAGGACACTGCGAGCGAAGCCGACCTTATCCAGATGGAATCCCTCGAGCTTCGTCTTGGCTGCGCGCTCGAGCGCCTCGTGGGTTCCCGAGCAATCCTCGAAGCTCACGTCCTTTGGCTTGAGGGTGCCTAGCTTGGCCGACTCTAAGGGGTCGAGGAACTCGCTCGCGTATCGCTTGACGGCTGCGATGCAGATCGGAAGTGGAATGAGGTCTTCGATGGCAACGACGCCGCCAGGGCGAGTGCTGACCAGAGCATCAGTTGGAAGCTCACCTAACTGCAGAATGAACTTCGCGTCGATCACAGGCTTACCATTCGGGCCCTTCCTCAGCGACTTCACCGCTTGATCGCCGGAGGTGTCGCTGTCGAGCAGGACGATCACGGCGGGCCGGTCAACGTCGCGTCCCCTCGCGAGATACACCAGGTAAGGGATGTGCGGCGCAGACCCGGCGGGCACAAGCGTCACTGTGTTCAGGTCTAGGTTGTCGGTCGACGGGGCTTCTTGCCGACGCAACCGCGTGGACATCCCGGCCAGCATGACCTGATCGGACATGCCCTCCAGCATCAAGTTGCAGTTGCTGATGAAGGTGGTCTCGGCCACGAACCCGCCGAACGCCGAGCGCAGCGGTTCGTAGTGATTACGGGCAGCGTTGCGCACCACGCGGGTGCCCTCGTCGCCTTCACCCTTCTCCAAGACACGGATACGCTCACCGTGGTTCTTGTCGATTAGGAATGGGGAGTGTGTGACGTAAACGACCTGGCAGGAGGATCGCGTTGGTTCCTGCGGATCGGCGAAGTCTTCGAAGATTCGCAGCAGGTCTTGCTGGCCGGTGCTGGACAGATAGGCGTCCGGTTCGTCCATAAGCAGCACCTCGCGAGCGCCCGACTTGGGTGGCTCATGGGCGAGGTACTGCACGAAGTAGCTGAGAAAGTACTTCAGACCTCCACTGCGTTCGTCTGCGGAGTACTCCGTGCCGGTCCGATCACGAATGGTGAACACCAAATCTTGGTCGCGTAGAGTCACCAAGAGCTGGAAGTGCAAGTCCTGAGACCACCACTTCGGAAAGTTGAGCGCTGCGGAGAGCCCGCGGTTAATCCGCTCTACGATCCCGTTCGCGAATCCGTCCTTACCTTCCTCAACGGCGTTGAGGAGTTCCTGGAAGGCGGTCCGATCGATCCGAGCGACCTTGAGCAACAGGTCATCCGCGAGTGCGAGCTGCTTGTCGTGCTCGGCGTTCTGGGTGCTCGCGCTAGAGAACGTGCTCAGGAGCGTCGGCGTAGCCGCCGTGACGCCCTCGGCCGAGCCGAACCACGACTGTGCGTTCTCGAGGATTGTGTTCACCAAGCCCAAGCGGGTCTTACGAGGACTCGTCTGCAGTGATCGCTCGGCCGCCGCCAGGTATTTGATCGGCACGCTCTGCGGCAGCGCGACTGTTGCATCAATCTCGAACCACTGCGGCATGAGCGCTTCGAGGGCCTTCTTGTCCTTGATGGGATGCTTGGTCCAGTCCTCGCCCTGCCGGACGTAGACGACTGGGTCCTTCCCGCCGACGCGGAACATGGAGAAGCTCTCGGTGTCATCGTCGAGCTTCACCTTGCATGCCTTCCCCAGCATCTCGAGATCGTTGAGGTCCAGCTGTTTGAACTCAAGCCCAAAGTCGGGGAACGCCATGGCCCTGTTTACCGCGAAGAACTGGGAGTAGCGGCAGAAGTCGCCCCGCTGTATGCCTTTCCCGGTCAGCCCGTGCTTGATCGCCGACAGCAACTGGCTCTTGCCTGACTCGTTCGCGCCCACCACGGTGGTCACGTCCCGCTCGAGTGGCACCTTGACGAACGGATACTGCAGCCCGTCCGGCTCCAGCACATCCCACGGGTCTGGGGCGAATTCGCGGTGCGCCTTGCGGAGATAGTCGAAGTTGAACGAGCGGAAGAAGCGGATGTATACCGCGGAGATGTACATCATGCCCACTTTCGGCTCGAGGCGATCAGCAGCGCGGAGCCATGCTACTGCCCAGGTGCGACAACATCTGCCCGCCAGACACCTTGAGTCGAGTTCTGCAGTACGTTCTGGGAGAGCCGTACGCCCCTGCACGCGCCGTCGGTGTCGGCGGCACCAGCACGCCGGCCCGGCTCGGCAGGGATGTCCTCAATCGGAGTCTCTATGCGAGTTCGCATGACGCCAGCTCTGCTGATCTTGGTTGTTTGGGCTGGTAGGGGGCCTTGTCGCGGATGCAGGCCCAGAGGACGTTGAGGCGTTGTCTGGACAGGGCGGCGGTGGCTTGGCGGTGGGTCTTTCCTTCGGCTCGTTTCTTGTCGTAGTAGGCGCGTGATCGTGGGCAGTGGGTCAGGGCGGTGAAGCTGGACATGCTGAACACCCGACGTAGCCCGCGGTGGTAACGGTGGGGCCGGACCTGGTGGCCTTGGCGGCGTCCGGAGTCGCGGGAGATCGGCGCGAGCCCGGCGTACGCGGCGAGTGCCGCGGGGCTGGGGTAGGTGGTGAGGGTGCCGGCGTGAGCGAGGAACTCGGCGGCGAGGGTGCTGCCGATTCCGGGCAGGCTGGTGACGATCTCTCCCAACTCGTGCTCGGCGACAGCCACGGCGATGCTTTCCTCGATGGCGGTGATCCGCTCGCTGACCGCTTCCAGGTCGGCGGCCATCTGCGCCACGATCGAGGCCGCAGTAGCCTCCCCCGCGACGGCAACGGTCTGCGTCCGTGCGGCGGTGAGGACCTTGGCGGTGAGTGCCTTGGCGGCCCGCACGCCGTGCTGGCGCAGGTAGGCCAGGATGCGGGCTTCACCGGCGCGGCGCAGCCCGCCAGGGGTCTGCCACTGCGCGAGGAGCCGCAGTGCGCCCCTGCTGCGCAGGTTCAGCGCCTTCTCCAGGGCGGGGCTGATCATGGTCAGGAGGTCCTGGATACGGGCGGTGATGCGGACCCGGTCGGCGACCAGGTCGAGGCGGCGGGAGACGAGCAGCTTCAACTGCTGCTGCACCCCGTCCGCGAGGGTGAGGGTCGGCAGGTCGCCACGCATACGCAGGGTCTGGGCGATGACGTAGGCGTCGTGGGCGTCGGTCTTGCGTTCGCCGTGGAACGCCTCCGCCATCCGGGAGGTGACCGTGCCGCTGACGTGGCACACGTCCGCGCCCCGGTCGAACAGGACCGCCAGCAACAGTGACGCGGGTCCGCCGCGCAGGTCGACGGCCCAGCGGAGTGGCTTGCGGCGTTTGCCGAGCCGCCCGGCGATGCCGGAGATGGATTGTTGGTCGTTCGGGATCTTCTCGGACATCACCACGGTGCCGTCGTCGTCGACGACGCATACGTGGTGGTGGGTCTTGCCGACGTCGACGCCGGCCCACAGGCTGCCCATCGGGCATCACCCTTTTCGCTCGTGCTGGTCAGGGGCGTGGACCCGCCGCGGTTCAGTAACCACAACTTCGGAAAGGGCGATCGGTCGCAAGTCTCCATCCAGTGCTGATACAGCGGTCATCAGCGAGGGCCGGGGCGTCCTACTCCTAGCTGGCCATGACATCGGCAGCACACACCCAGACAGTCACCCGACCCACCGGGTCCACCCCAGCAAACGACATGGTTCGATGTCCGGTTGCGGGTCCCGACGGCGAATCATGTGTCAGGTGTCGAGGCCTGCGAGATTGAGGCGTTCGAGGAGGCTGGGCTTGGAACTGGCCGTACGTGCTGGCCGACCCCGAGCAAGCCCTCACCTGGCATGCCGGGGGGTCACAGGCGCCATCCTCACAGCGCTACCCCATCCGCTTTTTCCCGCCGGCTGGTCACCGCGAACGCGATCGGCGGCACGGCGGGGTCGGTGGCGTACTCGCTCGGGTCGGGCTGCGCCCTGCTCCTGCTGCAGACGGTCTCCCCGGCCGGGGCCACCGATTACGCCTGGATCGCCCTGCTCGCGCCGGTCGGCTACCTTGCGTCCGCCGCGCTGGCCCGGGTTCTCCTTCGCGAGCAGGGCTGGCCCTGACCAGGCACTGCCGCATCGGCTCGGGATCGCCGGGAGGCGGTGGTGCGTGGCGCGGTCGACGGGGGACGGCGCCTCGGGCGGGCGGTGCCGCGTGCACGTGGGGAACCTGGCGTTCGATCTCGCCCCACACCTGGTCGCCGGCCAGCGTCCGGTGGTCGTCCTTCCGGCGCCGTTCGTCGCTGACGGTGGGGGGACGGCCGCCGGCGCGGCGCCCGGTGGGTGGGGCTGCCGCGCCGGCTTGATCCGCATTCGGAGATACCCCCTACCCCGGCGGATCGCCTTCGTGCTGATGGTCGTCAGCGGTGGGTGTTCAGGCGAGCACCTCGAAGGTGAAGGTCTTCGCGCCGGAGGTGATGGTGCTGCCGTTGGAGGCGAGGACGCCGGTCACCTCGAAGGTGACGGCGTAGGTGCCGGCGGCGTCGAAGGCCCAGTTGGCGTGGGCGTGGACGTTTCGGTTGACGTTGAGGCTGTCGGGCAGGCCGTTGCCGCTGTCGAACAGCACGGTCGGCGTGCCGCTGGAGACGGTGTAGACGCTGAACCCGGCGGGTCCGGTGACGTTGGTGAGTTTGAAGGTGACGCGGTTGTTCTGGAAGATCCCGGTGGGCACTTCGAGGGTGTTCCAGCCGGGCCAGAGCAGGCCGGTGGTGTTGGACTGGGGCAGGATCCATGCCTGGCCGCCGGTGCCGAGGAAGGACCAGGCCGAGCCGGTGGGCACGGTGGTCTTGGCGGTGGAGGGGACACGGAAGAGGACGTCGGCGGGGTTACGTTCGACGTCGGTGGTGCCGGTGTAGTCCATGACGGTGACGCTGAGGGCACCCGCGGCGTAGTCGACATCGATGACGTCGACATGTCCGCTGGAGAGGGTGACCGAGGCCGCTTGTGCGGGACTGGCGGTTCCCGCGAGCAGGGCGGCGGTGACGGCGAGGCCGGCGAGGACACGACGGGGCGTACGCATGGTCATCACGCCCTTACCGCGATGCGCAGGGTGGTGGGGTCGGAGGTCACCTGCTGGCCGTTGGCGAGGGTGCCGGTGGCGCGGAAGGTGACGCGGTAGATGCCGGCGGCGTCGAAGGCCCAGTTGGCGTGCAGGTGGTCGCCGGCCGTGAGGGTCAGCGCGTCGGGCAGGCCGTCGCCGCTGTCGGCGAGAACCACCGGCTGGCCGACGACGTTCTCGGTGTAGATGGCCAGTTGGCCGGGGCCGCTGACCGACTGCACGTTCAGGGTCAGCTGGTCACCCGCGAAAGTGCCGGCCTCGATCTCCTCGGCGGCGATGCCGGGCCAGATGAAGTTGGTGTTCTGGATCTCGGGCAGGACCCACACCTTCGATACCCCGGGGGTGCCAAGGAAGCCGAAGGCGGGGTCGTTGGGCACGGTGATCTTGGCCTGGCGCTTGACGATGATGGCGACGTCGCCAGCGGCGTACTCGACGTCGTTGTCCTCGTCGTGGACGCCGATCTCTAGCGCGCCTGCTTCGTAGGCGATGTCGACGAGGTCGATGTGTCCGGTGCTGAACACGACGGTGGTCGTGGCCTGCGCGGGCGCGGCGGAGGCGACGAGCCCGGCGGTGACCGCTGCCGTCGCGAGCAGCATGCGGAGGGAAGGACGCACGTGGAACTCCTCTCCCGGATCCCCAGTGGACCGGTTGTTGAAAATGATAGTCGTTTCGGATAGTCCGGGAAAGAGTCGATCGGATAGGCGTCCACAACCGACTCGTTGACGGCACCGATCCGTGCCCGCACCCCGTTCCAGAGCGGGTGGGTGCGGGCACGGATGGCCGGTAGCTCCCCGACGAGGCCGGACGACCGGCAAGCCGGTTCCCCTATCCGGCCGCCGGTGACGGTTCCTGCGGGTGAGGGCGGCCGGGCGCGCGAGCGGGTTCGGAGCCGCCGGCCAGTTCCGGTCCGACTGGCCGCCTCCACCGCCGGGTGAGTACGCCGTGTCGTGGGGCGAGCAGCCAGGCGACGAGGAAGACGGCGGTGGCGACCAGGACGATGGTCCCGCCGACCGGCGTGTCGTAGCTCCAGGACAGGTACAGCCCGACGATCGCCGACGCGCCGCCGATCAGCGGGGCGAGCAGCATCATCACACCGAGTCGGTCGGTGAGCAGGCGGGCCGCCGCGGCGGGGGTGATCAACAGGGCCAGGACGAGGATGTTGCCGATGGTCTGCAGGGAGATCACCACAGCCAGGGTGACCAGGACGTAGAGCACGATGTCGAGCCAGAAGACCGGCAGCCCCATCGATCGGGACATCTCCCGATCGAGGCAGATCGCGACGAATTCCTTGTGCAGCGCGAGCACCAGGCCGAGGATGACCAGGCCGGCGCCCCCGACGACGTAGAGGTCCCGGTCGGGGATGCCGGTGATCGAGCCGAACAGGAACTGTTGCAGCGATCCGGCGTACCCGGGGGCCTGCGAGATGATCACGATGCCGAGGGCGAACGTGGCGACCAGGAAGACGCCGATCAGCGAGTCCTCCTTGACGCGCCGGTTCTGCGAGAAGATCGCGATCAGCAGCGCGGTGGCGACACCGGCGACGGCGCCGCCGAGCACCAGGCTGCCCTGCAGGACGAAGGCCACCGCGATGCCGGGGAAGACCGCGTGTGCCACGGCGTCGCCGATGAAGGCCATCCCCCGAAGTACGACGTAGCAGCCGACGACGCCGCAGACGATGCTGGACAACACCGCGATCGCCAGCGCCTTGGGCAGGAACGCGAGGTCGGGGTTGAGCAGGTCGGTGAGGAAGTCCGTGATCGACATCAGGCCGCCCTCACGAGTTTCAGCAGGGGGGAGGTCGCGCTCACCCCGAAGGTTGTCGTCCACAGCTCGGGGTCCTGCAGGTCCGCCGGTTGCCCGTCGGCGACGACCCGCCCGTTGAGCAGGACCAGTCGGGTGCAGGAGTCCACGGCGGCGACGAGGTCGTGGGTGGTCATCAGCACCGCGCGGTCCTCGCGCGCCAGGCTGGTGAACAGGTCGCCCAGCAGTTCCTGGGTGGGCATGTCGAGTCCGGTGAACGGCTCGTCGAGCAGCAGGATGCGCGGCGCGAGGGCGAGGGCCCGGGCTACCAGGACGCGTTGGCGTTGCCCACCGGACAGCTCACCGACCGGCCGGCGGCGCAGCCCGGTCAGCTGTACGCGGTCGAGTGCCTCGCCGACGGCCCGCCAGTCGGCGACGCCGGGGCGGCGGAGCAGGCCCAGGCGGCCGGTACGGCCGGTCAGCACGGCCTGCTCGACGGAGATCGGGAAGTCCCAGGTGAACTCGTGGCGCTGGGGGACGTAGCCGATTTCCGACCGGCCGGGACGCGACGGCTTGCCCTCCACCAGTACCCGGCCAGCGCGGGTGCGGGTCAGCGCGAGGATGGCGCGCAGCAGGGTGGTCTTTCCGGCGCCGTTGGGTCCGAGCAGCCCGACCAGCTCGCCCCGGTCGAGGTGCAGGCGGATGTCTCGCAGGACCGGCCGGCCGCCGAGGTCCACGTCCAGCCCTTCGATGTCGAGTGCTCTCACCGCTGGACCTCCGGCAGTGCTGCGGCGCGTTCCTTCTCGGCCCGCTGCTTCGCCCGGCGTCCGCGCAGAAGCAGAAGGATCAGGCCGACGGCGAGTACGGCGGCTGCGCCCACCAGCGCGGCGAGCGGCAGCGACGTGGACCCCCCGGCTGACTCGGTGACCGTGGTGCGCTCCTTGTCGGCCGCTGCCTGCCCGGCTGCTGCGGGGATGTCCGCAGTGGCCGCGTACGCCTCGTCGGCGCTGGTGGCGTCGCCCACGGCGAAGCGCAGCGTGCCGGTCGCCGACACCGTCTCGCCGTTGATCAGGTCGGCGGACACTCCGACCGCGACCAGGTAGACCCCCGGTGCGCTGAACACCCAGTTGGCGTGGGTGTGGGTGTTGACCTCGGCCCAGAAGGGCTGAGCCTTCGGCTCGGTGGAGCGCCACAGCGGCTGGGGTGGGGCGAAGTTGCCCGACTGGAGATAGGTCGTGAGGCTTCCCGGTCCGCGTACGCCGAGCAGGGTCAGGGTGACGCCCCGGTCGATGGTCTGCATCACCCGGGGGTCCTGGGTGTTCCAGCCGAGCCAGACGACATCGGGGTTCTGGACCTGTGGCACCACGTACACCTTTTTGCCGGCGTCGATGCCCAGGAAGGCGTACGCCGGGTCATCGGGAACGGTCTGCAGCGCGGCGTCGGAGACCCGGAGCAGGGCCTCGTCGGGGTCGCGCCACACCGGGCGCGCCTGTGTGCCGTCGTGGATCAGCAGCGTCCAGCGGTTGTCGACGTAGCGGGGGCCGACGTCGACGTGCCCGGTGGCGAGTTCGGCCCGGCCGGTGGCGAGCGGCTGGTCGGCGGCGATCGACTGGCCGAGGCCCGGTGTCGGCTGCTCGGCCCGCGCCGGTGTCTGCGTCGTGGCCAGCACGATCAGCGTGGCCAGCGTGCACCGCAGCACGGCGGTCGTCGTGCGGGTGCGGCCTGGCAGCCGTCCTGCCGTCACTGGTTCCTCCATCAGTTGTCTCCGGTCAGGCAGTCGTGCAGTGAGTCGGCGTTGAACCGCATCATCTGCGCGTAGGTGGTGACGTCGCCGTCGAAGGTGTCGCCGTAGATCGGGCAGATCCGTAGTCCTTCCTCGCGGGCCACCTCGGTCAGCGTGGTGGACCGGGCCGCCAGGTTCGGTTCCAGGAACACGGCGGGGATCCTCAGGTTGCGGATCGTCTCGACGAGCCGGCGGCGGTCGGCCAGGCTCGGCTCCGTGACGGGGTTGGGGGTGACGAAGCCGGAGATCTGGATCCCGTACGCCTGGCCCAGGTAGCCGAACGCGTCGTGGGTGCTGACCAGGTGGCGTCGCGACGGCGGGATGCGCGCGACGGTGTCCCGGACGTAGGCGTCGAGTTGCTCGAGTTCCCGGATGTAGGCCGAAGCGTTCGCCCGGTAGGCCGTCGCCCCCTCGGGGTCGACTCCGATCAGGGTGTCCCGGATCAGTTCGGTGTAGGAGATCGCGTTGCGGACGTTCTGCCACAGGTGCGGGTCGATCTCGCCGTGTACGTGTTTGCCGAGGACCGCCTGGGGGAGCTGGTAGACCTGGGTGCCGGGCCGGCCGAGGAACCGGAACCTCCGGTCGCCGGGTACCTCGAGCAATGCCTTGTTCGGGACCTCGATCACGGTGCTGGCCGGGTCGTACACCCGCTGGTTGGCCTCGCCGCTGCCTTCCGGGTCGGCGAACAGGTAGAGCCGCCGCTCGTCGAGGTCGACGGTGACGTCGGCGTGCCCGGAGTTCAGGACCGCCGCGCCCGGCATGCCCGGCACCGAGTGGGGATCCACCCCGACGGCGAAGGTGAACACCTGCTCGCCCAGCGGGACGGGAGCCGTGTCGGGGGAGACCGCCAGCTGCGCCCGCATGGTCAGCCGGTAGACACCTGGCTTGGTGAACGCCCAGCTCATGTGGGTGTGCGCGTCGGGCGGCAGAGTGGCGGTGTCGTCCCGGTACCCGTTGGCGGCGTCGAACCCGTTCTTGGAGTCGACGTAGAACGCCGGGTTGCCGAACGACTCGGTCAGGTAGGCCAGTACCCGACCCGGCCCGTCTGCGGCGGTAGCGCTGAGCAGTACGTCGGAGGAGCGGTTCGCGCCCTGCGCAGCCCCGGTGCCGCGCACCCGCATACCCAGCCAGAGGGTGTCCAGCGATACGTCCTCGACCAGCGGAATGATCTCCGCGGCGTACTTCACCGCCCCCTCGGCCAGCGAGATGTTCGGTACGCCGTCGCGAAGGTTCGCGTCCAGCGCCTTGATGACGGCCTGCTCCTCCAGCAGGAGGTAGTTGCTGAACGCGACGTCGGCGTACACGACGTCACGGACATCCCGCAGTGACGGCTCGTAGCTGTGCGGGTCGGCACTGTCGGGCACCAGCGAGCTGACGACCACCCGGTCCCCGCCCACGTTGCTGACCAGGTCCCGCAGGATTCCGGTGGTCGTGATGACCTGGACGCGGTCGTCGTCGGCCGTCAGTGCCACCTGCGACCGGCAGCCGCTGGCCAGCAGGGCGACCAGCAGCGGTAGCACCCACAGCCGTGGGCTCGGTCGGTGGGCTCCCGCCCGCGTCACGCCGGTGCCATAACGTCGCTCGTGGGTCCGGCGCGGCGGCGACGGGCCGACGCCACCAGCAGGACCCCGAGCACCACGAGGACGACGCCGGCCGAAGCAGCCGTCAACACCCAGCCGGCCCCGGTGCGCGGCAGCGGCCCGCCACTGCCCTGATCCGCGCCGCCCGCGCTGTCATCGGAACCGGAG
The DNA here is from genome assembly GCF_003664255.1 of Micromonospora sp. M71_S20. NCBI lineage: Bacteria > Bacillati > Actinomycetota > Actinomycetes > Micromonosporales > Micromonosporaceae > Micromonospora > Micromonospora sp. M71_S20. The sequence continues at coordinate 1,925,944 of NZ_RCCV01000001.1, forward strand.
CCGGACCCCGAGCCGGTGCCGGAGCCGCCGTCCGGGTTGGTGCTGTCACCGACGGCGAGGGTGAGCGTCCTGGTGTCGGTGACCGCCTTGCCGGCGGTGGTGGTGCCGCTCATCTGCACCGCGAGGCGGTACAGGCCGGGCTTGGTGAACGCCCAGTTGCCGTGCGCGTGGGTGTTGAGCGGGATGCTCAGCTGCTGCGGGAACGGCTTGGCGGAGTCGAAGAGCACGTCGGCCTTGCCGAACGAGCCGGTGAGGAACAGGGCGTACCGGCCGGGCCCGGTGACCCCCTTCAGCGTCCACGTGACGGGGCCCTTCACGCCGGACACGACGGACTCGTGCTGGGTGTTCCAGCCGGGCCAGACGATGCCCGCCTGCTGGGACTGCGGCAGCAACCACACGGCGTCGCCCTGCTTGCCGAGGAAATCGGCACCGGCCGGCACCGTGATCTTCGCGTTGTCCTTGACGTGCAGGACCACGTCGGCGGTCTCCCGCCAGACCGGAGGGCTGGTCCGGTCGTCCTTGATCCGGATCCTCCAGGTGTCCCCGGACAGTTGCGGCCCCATGTCGACGTGCCCGTCGGCGATCACCTGGCGACTGCCCGTCGCGGGCGCCGCTGCCTTCACGGACGGCGCCGCAGCGGGCTCCGGCACGGCTTCCGGCTCCGGCGCGGCGGGCGCGGCCAGTGGCCGCGCCGCCGCCTGCCCGTCGGGCCGCACCGCCGTCTGGGGCACCGCCGGCAGCGGCGCCTGTCCGGCCGGGCTGATCACCGGCACACGCACCCGGTACGTGGCGTCGGCGCTGACCTTCCGACCCGAGCGCAGGGTGACCGAGCCGGTCAGGGTGAACCGGTGGTCGCCCGCCCCGTCGAAGGCCAAGACCACACCGCCGGTACGCGTGCCCACCGGTAGCTGCGCCGTCCGCGGCACGCCGGGGCGACTGCCGAAGAGCGGGCTCGCCGCGCCGATACCGGTCAGGGTGTAGGCCGTGAGGTGACCGGGCCCCTCGACCGAGCGCAGGGTGAGGGCGACCGTGTCGTCGGTGACGACCCCGGGGCGTACTCCGGTGGTGTCCAGGGCCGGGAACCCGGTGTCGCCCGCGGACAGTGACCACACCGGCTGGCCCGGCGTTCCGAGGAAGGCGAAGGCCTTCCCGGCCGGCACTCGACCGGCCAGGCCACCGTTCGGGCCCAATACCACCTCGGCCGGGTCGCGGCCGGGGGCGTCACCCGCCAGCTGCGCGGCGTCCCGGAGGCGCAGCGACAGCGCATCACCGTCGAACGCCACCGAGACGAGGTCCGCGCCGGTCACGTCGACCGCGGTCGGTTCCGCGCCGGCCGGCGCGGCCCCCACGGCCAGCGTCAGCACGGCCACGGCAAGGCCGGCGGCGCCGGCACGCATGCTTCTCATCCTCATTGCTCGCTCCCCCGGCGACGTGCGGGCTTGTCGTCGTGCCGCGTCGTGACAACCTGACTGGTGGCGGCACCCTGCGGCGTGGTCGGGAGGGCTGGTGCGGGGCCTGAGGTACGGCTTCGCCGGGTCACTGCTTGTCCTTCCCCATGGTCGATGTGCGGTCATGAGTTGTCGTGGGTCGGTTCGGAGCGATCGGTGTCAGGCGTCGGACGGTCGGGCGTCGTCGTGCCGCAACCGTCGGCGCGGGAGCCCGGGCCGACGGGGGCGGGAACCGCGGCATCCTTGCGGTCCGAGTTCCGATCGGCCTCCCGGCCGGCCTCGGTGCGTCCCTGCTCCCGGGCGGCGGCCACCGCCCGCGCGACCTGCCGGACCCGCCGTCGGCGGGCGGCGACCAACGCCCAGACCGCGAGGGCGAGAAGGGCCAGTAGGGCCAGCTGCGGCCAGGGCATCGCCCAGACGGTGGCCTGCACCGTGTCGCCCCGCGGCGGCGGATCGAGGACCTGGTCGCCGACGGCGGCGGGCGTGATGGAGGCACTTCCGGTCAGCCGGAACAGCGGCGGCACACCCGTCATGCGTACGGCGGTGGTCAGCTCGCCGCCGGGCAGGATCTCCGGCAGGGCCGCCGCCTCCACCGAGCGCCGGCCGAGACCGAACGGGCCGGCCACGCCGAGCGCGGGCCGCCCTGTGAGCCGGACGTTGCCGGTGTTCCGGACGGTGAAGGTGGCGGTGAGCGTGCCACCGGCCAGGGGGTTGAGCGAGCCGGTGTGCCGTACCCGCAGGTTCTCGACGGTCAGCGCGGGTTGCAGCTCGCCGGTGACCCGCAGGTAGATGCGGGCGCCGACGCGGTGGTCGACGGCGACCTGGTTGCCCTGGGCGTCCGCCGACGTGGCGGCGAGTGAGGCGACGATTCCCCCGGCGTGGTCTCCCGGTGTGGCGTTGGCCGGCACGGTGAGGGTGAACGGGACGTTCAGGCGGGACGTCGACGGGATGGTCAGGGTCCGCCGAGGGATCCGGACCCAGGCGCCGACGTCGGTGGGCTGCCGGTCACCGGCCAGCAGGTCGAACCCGCCCTGAGCGGTGGTGAACGCGTCGCTGGCGTACAAGTTCAGGGTGAGCGGGCGCGCCGAGTGGTTGGTGACCGCGACGTGGTCGGTGAGCTTGGCACCGGGGTCGAGCTTGTAGGTGAACGCCGGCCGGCCGTTCGGGCCCTTCGCGGTCGACGGTGCCACCCCCCAGGTCACGACGGGGGCCGCCGACGGTTTGGGAGGCGCCGGTGCGGGTGGTGCCGGGGCGGCGCCGAGTAGAGCGATGCCGGTGGCGACGGCGGCGAGCAAGCGCATGGCGGAGACGGTTTCCGTTCCTCAGGGTGCGGGAGGTGAGGCGGGTGGGCGGGCTGCGGCAACGGCCCGCCCACCCGCGACCGTCCAGCGGCTGGCTCGGCGCCGGTCACCGGACGGGTCAGGCGATCAGATCGCGGTGAGGGTGAGGGTCGCGGTGTAGGTTCCCGCGGCCGTCTCGGTGGGCAGGCTCAGCCGCAGTCCCGCGCCCAGCTGCGCGGTGCCACGTCCGTTGCCGCTGGGTGCCGTACCCAGCACCGCGCTGTTGCCGAGGCCACCGCCGCTGCCGACGACGTACGGTGCGACCTCCGGGCCCGCAACGACGCCCTGCCCGGAACCCTGGGCCAGCACCCGGGGGCTCCAGCCGAGGTAGCCGGCGCTGAACGTGGCACCGTCCGGGCCGGTGAAGTCGGCCGGGATCTGGCCGGAGGCGCTCCAACCCGGCTGGCCGGCGCGGGTGTCGGTCACCGTGACCGGCCGGAGTTCACCGTTGCTCTCCCACCGGTCGCCGCCGGCGTTGAGCTGTGCGGACGGCAGCACCACGGCCCGGTCGTCCGGGTTGACGCTGATCACCAGAGCACCTTGCGTCTCGTCGATCGACGCGGTGATCGTCTGCGAGGTGCCCGGCTCCTGCGGTGGGAACGCCACCCACAGGGTCACCGGTTCGCTGCTCGCGACGACACTGTGGCCGTCACCGTACAACTTGGCCACGTACTCGCAGGCGTTGAGCTCACGGGTGGCGGTGAAGAAGTACCTCGCACCCGCCTCTCCCGCAATGATGGTCCAGTCGTCCGAGCCCGGGCACCTGCTGAACCAGTGGTAGTGGTCCAGCTCCGTCTGCGGGGTCTGCACCGCGTTGAGCGTGACGGTGTCGTTGGGCTGGTACTCGTCGGCCATACCGTTGACCGACAGACTCACCTCCGGCCCGCCGCCGGACATCCCGCCGACGACGAACGAATAGTCGACCGGCCCGGTGCTGACCGTCGTGCCGTTGGTCAACGTGGCGTCGGCCTGGAACTTCAGCGTGTAGTTGCCCAGCGCGCTGAACGCCCAGTTCGAGTGGGCGTGTGTTGGCACCGGCACATCGATCGCGTCCGGCAGACCGTCGTCGGAGCGGAACTTGATGACCGGATTGGCGAACGAGTCCTGCGTGTACAGCGTGACGTTGCCCGGCCCCTGCACGCCGACCAGGCTCAACCGCACCTTGTTGCCCTCGAACACCCCCGTCTTCAGGGTTGTGGTGTTCCAGCCCGGCCAGAGCAGGTCCGGGTTCTGGGTCAGCGGCAGCAGCCAGACCTGACTGCCCGCGGGCCCGAGGAAGGCGAACCGGGGATCGGCGGGAACGGTCATGGCCGCCTCCGGCAGAACCTGGAACGTCACGTCCGCCGGATCCCGCTTCACCGGGGAACTGCCCGTGTCGTCGTTGACCTTCAACGACAGCGCACCACCCTCGTAGTGCACGTCGACCGCGTCGGTGTGCCCCTTGGAGAGCACCACCTTCTCGGCCGCCGACGCGGCGGGCGGCGCCAGCACCGTGCCGGCGACCACCACCGCCCCGGCCATCAGGGCCGCGAGGCCGCGAGGCCTCAGTGTCATTCTCATACCTCCCCCTTTCACACCGTGCCTACGCGCGGTGGTACCTGTGGTGAGATCACCACGACGCCTTGCGCACCCCCGGCATCTCGCCGCGCAGGGCCAGTTCGCGGAACCGCACCCGGGAGAGCCCGAACCGGGTCAGCACCCCGCGTGGGCGGCCGTCGATCTGGTCCCGTGACCGCAGCCGCACCGGGCTGGAGTCGCGCGGGAGCCGGCTGAGCCGGCGGACCGCCTCGGCGCGTACGTCCGGGTCGGTGTCCGGGTGGGCGACCACCCGCTTCAGCTCCGCCCTCGCCTCGGCGTGCCGGGCGACCAGTTCCTCGCGGCGGGTCTGCCGGTTGACCAGGCTCTTTTTGGCCATCAGCGGGCCTCCTTGAACTCGACGTGCCGGCGCACGATCGGGTCGTACTTGCGCAGGACCAGCCGGTCCGGGTCGTTGCGGCGGTTCTTGCGGGTCACGTACGTGTAGCCGGTGCCGGCGGTGCTGCGCAGCCGCACGATCGGACGGACGTCGGTCTGGCGGGCCATCAGAGCTTCACTCCCCGGCCGCGCAGCTCGGCGACGACCTTCTCGATGCCCTTGCGGTCCACGGTCTTGAGCGCCTTCGCGGTCAGGGTGAGGTTGACCCAGCGTCGCTCCGACGGCAGCCAGTAGCGGTGGTTCTGCAGGTTCGGGTTCCACCGGCGGCGGGTGCGCCGGTGTGAGTGGGACACGGCGTTGCCGAAGCTCGGCTGCGCGCCGGTGACGTCACAGCGTCGGGACACAGTGCTCGCTCCTTGATCAGAGGCATAACGGTAACGAAAACGGTTTTCAGTCTTACATCAGCCGTTCGGCCACATCCACGCCGGGGTCCTCGACGATCCCGACGGCACAGTCGGCGCCGAGGCGGTAGCCGACACCGGGCGGCGTCGTCACCACCGGCGCGTCCGTGCCGACCTTGGCGGGCAACTGCCGGATGTGGACGTCCACGCTGCATGGACTGACGCAGGGCTACCGACGCCCTCTTCGCCGCCACCCGAGCCGAGCTTCAGGTGAACCGTGACGGTGAGGACGTCACCGCCTCGACCACCTGCGTCCGCACATCCCCGCTCGCTTCCGCAGCATTCATCTGCTTAGAATGACAATCGTTTTCAGGTACGTCGAGAGGAACACGATGTCGTCGTCACCACAGGCTCCGACCCGCGCCGTGACCGCCGACGCCGATACCCGCCCGTCGCTGACCGTGCTGTCCGGGTTCTGGCCGGCGGCGACCTTCGCCGTCGCCCGCGCGCTGCTCGCCGCCGACACCTCGCTGCTGCTGGTGCGACACGACCTCGCCGGCATCCGCGACGGCGTCGTCCGGCGGGTGGTCCGCTCCGGTGCCGGCATCGTCGAGGACGAGCAGGTCGAGTTGAAGCACGGGTGCGTCTCCTGCACCCTGCGCGAGGACGTGCTGCCCACCCTCGTCCGGCTCACCCGCAACCGCCCCGGCCAGGACCTCGTGCTGATGCTGCCCGAGGTGGTCGAACCGGAGGCGGTCGCCGCCGCCTGCGCCCACTGCCTCGTCGACGGCGCCCCGATCACCGACCTTCTCCGCATCGACTCCTACGTCACCGTCCTCGACGCCGAACACCTGCTCGACGGTCTCGCCAGCATCGAGGACCTCACCACGCTGGGAATCCAGGCCGCCGAGGACGACCACCGCGCGCTCGCCGACGTCGTGGTCCGGCAGATCGAGTACGCCGACACCCTGGTGCTCTGGGGACAGTCCCGGGAGGGAGAGTTCGACACCGGCCGGTTGGCGATCCTGCTGCAGCGGATGGCGCCCTGGGCGACCCACATCCGCCTCAACGGCGACTTCGTCGACGCCGGCATGCTGACCCGTCAGCTGCGCCACACGCACCGGCACCGGCCAGATACCCCCGGCGTCCTCGCCCGCGGCCTGCAGGGATACACCCTCGGCGCGCACGAACCGGAGCCCGACTGCGGAGTCGTCTCCGCCGTCTTCCGCGCCCGCCGCCCCTTCCACCCGCAGCGCCTGCACGACGTCCTCGAAGAGGTCAACGCGGAGGTCATCCGCTCCCGGGGCCACCTCTGGCTGGCCAGCCAACCCGACACCGTCGTGGCCTGGGAGTTCGCCGGCGGCGGCCTGGCCATGGGATCCCTCGGGCACTGGCTGGTGAGCCTGCCCGAGGACCGCTGGGACCACGTCGACGACCAGCGCCGCCTCGCCGCCGCCCTGGACTGGGACCCCTACTACGGCGACCGGCACCAGCACCTGGTCTTCATCGGCCTCGACGTCGACCCCGTCGAACTGCACCGCACTCTCACCGGCTGCCTGCTCACCGACGCCGAACTCGCCGACGGCGAGGAGACCTGGCGCACCTACCCCGACCCGTTCGCCGGCTGCTTCCCCCTCGGGGTGGAGGAGCTGACGGACACCGACACCGACACCGACACCGAAGGAGCACGACCCGCATGAAGCCCGGCATCCACCCCGAGTACCGCCCCGTCGTCTACCGCGACAAGGACGCAGACTTCGCCTTTCTCACCCGCTCCACCGCCACCAGCGACCAGACGATCGACTGGACCGACGGCAACACCTACCCCGTCATCGACGTCCAGATCTCCTCGGCCAGCCACCCCTTCTGGACCGGCAAGCAGCGCCTGCTCGACACCGCCGGCCGCGTCGAGAAGTTCCGCCAGAAGTACGCCCGCCGCGCACCCCAGGGCGGATGAGCACCGACACACAGGCCGACTGGGCCGAGCTGGCGCCACACCTGGTCGACGCCGCACGGCGCGACCGGGCCTGGTATTTGACGGTCGCCCGCGAGCTGGTCGCCCCAGGCGACCGGCTCGCGGCCGACATCGGTTGCGGCACCGCCGAGATGTCCCTGGCCATCGCCCAGATGATGGCCTGCGGCCGGGTGATCGCAGTGGACGCACACCCGGCCGTCCTCGACACCGCCCGCGACCACCTCCACGCCGAATGGTCGGACCCACGGGTACGCATCGAGCCACTGCGCGCCGACATCCCCGGCGAAACGGCCGCCCTGTGGGAGACGCTCGGCGCTCCCGCCGACCTCGTCTGGGCATCCGCCTCGGTACACCACGTGCACCTCGGCCTACGCCCCTGAGATGAGCGGCCCTCTCGTTCCGGACGCGCAGCTGCGGGTCGTCGGTCTGACGCCCACCGCGCAGCGCCGTGCCGTCCTGGCGCTGCTGGTCGGAAGATCCCGTCCGCTCACCGCTAGGGAGGTGCACGCCGAGCTCACCAGCACCGTGCGGCACATCGGCCTGACCACCGTCTACCGGGCGCTGCACAGCCTCGCCGACGCCGGCCTCCTGCACACCTTCGACCTCGACGGCCAGCGCGCGTACCGTCACTGCGGCACCGCACCGCACCGCACCTTATCTGCACCCGCTGTGAAACGGTGACCGAGTGCCCACCTGAGATCGTGACGAACTGGCTCACCGATCTGCACCAGCAGACCGGCTTCACTCCGCACCCCGACCGGCTCGACCTCAGAGGCATCTGTGCGATCTGCGCCGACAGGTGAAGCGATCAGCGGGAGCACTTCGCGCAGACGCCGAAGATCTCCAGGGTGTGACCGACGTCGGTGAAGCGTGCTGGGCAACCACCTGGTTGGCCCACTGCTCCACGGCGGGCCCGGCCACCTCCACCGTGCGTCCGCACTCACGGCAGACCAGATGGTCATGATGTTTGCACTGGAAACCGTCACCCCGCGTGGAGTGCGCTCGCCGTACTGCTCGTTACGACGGCTCTTGCGGCTCGGCGTTGGGGTGCGGCGTCGCGACGGTGATCCGGACGGCAGTGATCAAGGTCAGGCCGCCGGGTCGGCGGGCGGGTTCGAGCGCGCGAGCGGCGTCGGTGGTCGCGGCCTCCAGCCGGTCGGTCGGGATGTGCCGCAGCAGCGCGCGTCCGCCGTGCGACCACATCCACTCCATCCAGTGGTCCATGTCGCGGAAGCGGCTCTCCACCCGATGCTCGCTGATCGTGGTGACGGTGAGGCCGGCAGCCGCCATGGTCGTGGTGATCACGTCGTCGTCGGCGAACGGGTCGGCCGCCGGCGCCGGTCGAGGACGGTCCGCCGGCAGGTGCCCGGCGAGAGCGTCCAGGGCGGCGACGAACGCCGGGTCCTGGGCGGCGAATGTGCTGACCGCCAGCCGGCCCGTCGGTTGGATCAGTCGTGCGTACGCCCGAAGTGCCTGCCTGGGGTCAGGCAGCAGGAAGACGACCAGCCCGGCCAGGACCGCGTCGAAGCTGCCGGGCGGGAAATCCGGCTGCTGGGCGTCGCCCACCTGCACGTCGACGTGGGTCAGCCCGGCGCGGGTGACGTCCTCGGCGGTGAGTGCCACCATGGCCGGCGCCAGGTCGATGCCGGTGACATGACCGGTCGACCCGGTCGCCTGCGCCGCCGGGAACAGGACCGCTCCCCGGCCGCAGCCGACATCCAGGACTCGCTCTCCCGGCCGGATGCCGGCACGACGAACCAGTTCGGCGCCGAAAGGCCCGAAGAAGGACACCCCGGTCCGGTCGTAACTCGTCGCCGCCTCTTCGAACACTTCGACGGTCCCGTTCGACCGCCCACCGCTGCTCATTGACACTGCTTCTCCGTCTCTCGCCCGGCTTCCGCCTGTCGGCACTGCCATCGCCAGTGCGGGGGTCACGCCGGGTGGCGCTCCCGGCTGAGACGCCGGCCGCTGGACACAATGGTCACGTCTTGTCATGCCCCGGAGTGTCCGCCTTCCCGATGAGGTCGACGACCGCATCGATGTGCTGGCGTTCCTCGACAGGACCGATCAGCATTCCGCGCCGGCCTGCCGGATCGGCAGCGGTGAGCAGGAGCAGGGCGGGTGCGCGGTGACAGGCGCCGAGGCACTCCGTCCGGACCAGAACAACGCCGTGGCTGGCCCGGACCGCCCGGCCGAGAATCTCGGCGAGGTCCGCGGCTCGTCGGACGCTTTCGGGATGGTGCGGTGGCGTAGCGCGCGGCAGCGGTGGCCGTCGCAGTAGGCGACGGTCACGCGGGCGCCACGTGGTGAAGGCGGGCTCATCGGCGGAACGCCATCAGGGCATGGCCGGCGTACTGGTACGGGACCGTCGCATCGGTGAACCCGGCACGCCGGGCCGCCTCGCCGTGCCACTCGGTCGACGCGACGAATTCCGCCGAGTCCAGGACGCTGAGCGCCGCCGCGCGCTCGGTCAGCAGCAGTGCCATCGTCGGCTCCTCGGCCAGGGCGGTCCACCACCTGGTCCACGGATCGGTCCCGCCGCTCTGCGGCGTCGCGGCGGCGGGCGCGTCGGGCATGGCGTCGCCGACCATGAGCAGTCCCTGCGGGGCGAGCAGATGTCGGGCCTCGGCGTACCAGTGGCGGACCCGGTCCTCGGGCAGGTAGTGCAGGGTCATCAGGGCCAGCACCAGGTCGTACGGGCCGCCGGCTGCCGAGCGCCAGTCGGGTGCGGCGATGTCGGCCCGGACCGTCCGCGCTTGCGGCAGGGCGGTGTTGGTCAGGGCCAGCAGGACCGGATCGATGTCCAGAACGGTGACATGCGCGTCGGGCCAGCGCCGCAGGACCGCTTCGGCGGTGGTGCCCGGCCCGCCGCCGACGTCGAGTACCCGTTCGGGGGCGCGCCCGTGAGCCTGTTCGGCGGCGGTGAGACCAGCGGCGAGGAGCTCGTCGCGGCCGGGCTGATAGTGGCGCATCATGGTCTCCCAGTCGCGCCGCCAACGGGCCACGCCCTCGACTCCTGGGGTGGTCGCCATCGTCATACCGGGACCGGGTCGGCGTGGTCGTGCTCGTGCAGGTCGCCCAGGTCCCACTCGGGGAACGGGTCCGGCAGCGCCCGCCAGGCGTCCTTTCCGGCGGCGATCTCCGCGTCGGTGAGCAGGCAGGCCGTCAGGGCCACCCGCAGACCGTCGCCGTCGAGGCCGACGCCGATGAGGACGAGTTCCTGCTGCCGGTCACCGAAGACCGGATGCCAGCGCGACTCCAACTCGGCTCGCTCGTCGGGATCATCCGGCCACTCGCCGGAGACCGCCACCGGGACGGCGACCGGGTCGCAGCGACCGGACGGGCCGGCCTGCGACCACAGCGCCTGGACGTCGGGGCGGCAGGCAAGCCACAGGAAACCCTTGGAGCGGACGACCCCGAAGGCGTCCAGGCCGGCGGTGAGCAGGTCCCACAGCCGCTGCGGGTGGAACGGCCGGTGGTCGCGGAACACGATGCTGGAGATGCCGTACTCCTCGGTCTCCGGCACGTGCCCACCGTTGAGCTCGGCGACCCAGCCGGGCGCGGTCTCCGCCCGCTCCAGGTCGAACCGGCCGGTGTCCAGGATCTCCACCGGGTCCACCCGGCCGTGTATGGCCCGGACCTGCCGGGCGGCCGGGTTCAGCCGGGTCAGCAGCGCCTCGACCACCGCCAGGTCGTCCGCGCCGATCAGGTCGGTCTTGTTGACCACCAGCACGTCGGCGAACTCGATCTGGTCCACCAGCAGGTCCGCGATGCCCCGGTCGTCACCCTCGTACGCCGCCAGCCCGCGCGCCTGAAAGCTCTCGCCCGCCTCGATCAAGCCGCGCAGACCCGCCGCGTCGACCACCGTGACGGTGGTGTCCAGGCGGGCCAGGTCGTCGAGGACCTGCCCGTCCTCCACGCCGAAGGCGAACGTCGCGGCGACCGGCATCGGCTCGGAGATGCCGCTGGACTCGATCAGCAGGTAGTCGAAGCATCCCTGCCGGGCCAACCGGGCCACCTCGTCGAGCAGGTCGTCGCGCAGCGTGCAGCAGATGCAGCCGTTGGTCAGCTCGACCAATCGCTCCTCCGTGCGCGACAACGCCCCGCCGTCGCGGACCAACGCGGCGTCGATGTTCACCTCACTCATGTCGTTGACGATTACCGCTACCCGCAACCCGTCCCGGTTAGCCAACACATGGTTGAGCAGGCTCGTCTTCCCCGCCCCGAGGAACCCGGACAGCACCGTCACCGGCAGGCGACCGGTCACGGCTGGTCCACCACCTGACGCCCCTTGTACATGCCGCAGTGGGTGCAGGCCCGGTGCGGCACCACCATCTCCTTGCGCGGACACGGACACGGCGTCAGCTGCGGCACGCTCGCCTTCCACTGCGCCCGCCGGTGCCGGGTGTTCGACCGCGACATCTTCCGCTTCGGTACGGCCACGAGATCTCCTTCGTCGAGGGGTCGGGGCACAGCTTAACGGCATTGGTTTTCGTTTTCTGCTCGGCGGGTGCCAGTTGCCAGTCCGGCGCCAAGCGACCAACCGGGCCAGCGCCTGCGGAGCCGCCCGGAGGGCGGCACCCTGCGCGTCTCGGTAATGGGAACGGTTTCCACTATGGTGGCGGGGTGGGCGACGAGTATGCGATCTCCGGGGAGTACTTGCATCTGCTCAGCGAACCGGCCTGGGATGGCCTGCGCGCACCGGTTACCGAGGCGCTGCACGGCGCGGTCGGCGACGGGACCCTGCTGGACGTGGGCGCCGGCACCGGCCTCGGCACCGAGGTGCTCGCCGCGGCCACCCCAGAGGCCGACGTGGTCGCGGTGGAACCGTCACCGGTGCTGCGGGCGGTGCTGCTGTCCCGCATGACCGCCCGGCCCGACCTGCGGCAGCGGGTCACCGTCGTCGCCGCCGACGCCCTCGGCGCCGTCCTTCCCGCCCGCCTCGGCGCCGTCCTGGCGATGAACATGATCGGCCACCTCGATCCCGACGGACGGCGCACGTTCCTACGCCGGGTGGCCGAACGCCTCGCTCCCGGCGCGCCACTGGTGCTCAACCTGCAACCCCCGGCGGAGCCGAAACCGGTCCCGTTCTCGGTCTTCGGCGCGGTCCCGGTCGGCCGCCACACCTACGAGGGCGGAGGCTCCGCCGAACCGTCCGGCCCGGACACGGTCACCTGGCGGATGCGCTACCGGGTCCTCGACGCCGACGGCACCCCACTGCGCGAGGACCATGCCGCATACCGCTGGCACGTCACCCCGGCCCGGGGCCTGATCGCTGAGCTGACCGAGGCCGGCCTGACCGCCGAGGTCGGGCCACTGGACGTCGTCCGGGCCGTACGCCGGCCCTGAGACGTCGAACCGGCGGACGCGATGCGTACCGCGGTCCAGCTCATGTACTACGGCGGCGTCCCGAATGCAGACCGTCCGGGAGAGCGATACCGCGCGGCAGCGGGACAGAGCGGGCGCGGCGCGGCCGGTGCCCTGGGCGGGTGACCGGGCCGCCTACGCTCGCCAGGCGGCGTCGCGCAGCAGACGCAGTCCGTTGAGGGCGACGATGACGGTGGAGCCCTCATGGCCGGCGACGCCCAGTGGCAACGGTAGGTGCCCGACGATGTCCCAGGTGACGAGGACCGCTATGAAGGTGCCGGCGATCACGAGGTTCGTCACGACGATGCGGCGGGCCCGCCGGGCGAGCCCGAGGAGCGCGGGCAGGGCGGTGAGGTCGTCGCGTACCAGCACCGCGTCGGCGGTCTGCAGGGTCAGGTCCGCCCCGCCCCGCCCCATCGCGATACCGACGTCGGCGCTGGCCAGGGCGGGTGCGTCGTTGATCCCGTCGCCGACGCTCAGCACCGTGCGTCCGCCGTCCTGCAGCGCGCGGACGCGGGCCACCTTGTCGCCCGGCAACAGCCCGGCGTGGACCGCGTCGATGCCGACCTCACCGGCGAGGCGGGTGGCCGCGCCCAGGTTGTCGCCGGTGAGCAACTGTGGTGCCCGTCCGGTCAGGGCGGCGAGAGCCGCCACGCTCGGCGCCGCCTCCGGGCGCGTGCGATCGGTCAGGGTGAGCAGGCCCGCCGGTTCGTCGTCGAGCACGACGAGCACGGCGGTGTGGCCGTCGTCCTCGGCCGCCTGAACGGCGACCTTCACCTGGGCACGACCGGCGCCCGGCGGTAGGTCGTCGAGCAGGGTGGGGCTGCCGACCCGCATCCGGCGACCGGCGACGGTGGCGGTGACGCCCCGGCCCGGCAGGGCGGTGACGTCGGCCACGGATGGGACCGTAAAGCCCCGCCGTCCGGCCTCGGCGACCACGGCGGCGGCGAGCGGGTGTTCGCTGTGCTGCTCGGCCGCTGCGGCAAGGCGGAGGGCCTCGTCCTCGGCGGCGCCGAGCGGTCGTACGGACACGACGACGGGGGCGCCTTCGGTGAGGGTGCCGGTCTTGTCGAAGGCCACGATGTCGACGTCGGCGAGCTTCTCCATGACGACGGCCGACTTGACCAGGACACCGTGCCGGCCGGCAAGGGCGATCGCCGACAGCAGGGGCGGCATCGTCGCCAGGACCACCGCACACGGGGAGGCGACGATCATGAAGGTCATCGCCCGGAGCAGAGTCGGTTGCAGCGCCGCGCCCAGGACGAGCGGGACGACGAACAGGGCGAGGGTGGCCACGACGACACCGACCGAGTACCGCTGCTCGACCTTCTCGATGAACAGGTGGGTACGGGCCTTGGTGGCCGACGCCTGCTCCACCTGGGCCACGATGCGCGCCAGCACCGTCTCCCCCGCCGGGCGGTGCACCCGCGCCCGCAGAGCACCGGTGCCGTTCACCGTGCCGGCGAAGATCTCCTCCCCCGGCCACCGCGACACCGGCATGGGCTCGCCGGTGATGCTGGCCTGGTCGACCTCGCTGGTGCCGTCCACGATCACCGCGTCCGCGCCGATGCGCTCGCCGGGGCGCACCAGGATCACGTCGCCGACCCGCAGCTGGGCCGGGTGGACCGCCTCCTCACGCCCGTCATCGACGCGGACGGCCCGCTCCGGGGTCAGGTCGAGCAGGGCCCGGACCGAGTCGGCCGTACGCGCCGTCGCGAACGCCTCCAACGCCCCGGAGGTGGCGAAGATGACGATCAGCAGGGCACCGTCGAAGACCTGCCCGATGGCTGCGGCGCCGACCGCCGCGACGACCATCAGCAGGTCGACGTCCAACGTGCGTTCACGTAGCGCGCGCAGACCCGACAGTGCCGGCTCCCAACCACCCGCCACGTAACAGGCGAGGTACAGCGCCCACCACACCGGCGCTGGTGCGCCCGCCAGATGCGCCGTCCCACCGAGGGCGAACAGCGCCAGGGCCGTGGCCGCCCACCGCACCTCGACCAGCGCCCACAGCCGGCGTCGAAGGGAACGGGCCGGTGCAGCGCCGGTCGCGAGGACGGGGGCATCGTCGCGTGTCATCGTCACGACGAGGAGCATACCTGCGCAGATACGCATACAGATGTGCAGGTAGACAAGAGGGCGGCGGTACGATGACCGCGTGCACACGTCGCTGCCGGACTTCCGCATGCCGCACGACGAGCAGGTCCAACTCGCCGCCGAGGGGTTCCGGCTACTCGCCGACCCAACCCGCATCAAGATCCTCTGGGCGCTGATGCAGGGCGAGTCCTCCGTCGCCTGCCTGGCCGAACTCGTCGGCGCGGCGCCGACCGCGGTCAGCCAACACCTTGCGAAACTGCGCCTCGCCGGGCTGGTGCGGGGCCGACGCGAGGGAACTTTTGTCTACTACTCCGCTGCGGACGTCCACGTACAGCGGCTGCTCACCGAGGCGCTCTTCCACGCCGACCAGCACGACAGCGGCGCCACCGCGGACACGCCTGCCCGGCCCGCCGGCCTAGACCTCGGCCGGTGACACCCGCACCGGCCCCTCCGGGACATCCGTTCGGACGCCAGAGAAGGGAAAGCCGCAGCCTTGCCCCGTGACAGACGTCCGCCACGCCTGCAGACCGACCTTTGATCTAGCAGCTGAGAGCCCGACGATGACCGAACGACCTGGTCTTCTGATCTTCAGCAGGCGATCACAGCAGCACCCCGCAGCGACCGACGCACGTCGACAGACGACGGAAAGCCGCAGGTCATCGGCCTGCGGACACCGGCGGAGCGTCGGGTTAGGAGTCTCCATGTGACTCCGGGTGATTTTGGTGGGCAGGGTCGAGCGGCCGGCGGAACCAGGGTCGCGTCGGCGGGGACGGTGCTGGTTCAGGCTGCGGCGCGGGCTGTCGGCGTCGGTCGGGCGAAGGTTTTGCGGTCGCGGATGAGTGCCCAGAGGACGTCGACGCGTCGTCGGGCGAGGGCGAGTATGGCTTGGCGGTGGTTTTTGCCTTCGGCGCGCTTCTTTTCTTAGTAGGCACGCGAGGTGGGGCATTCTCGGGCGGCGGTGAAGGCGGCCATCCACAGAATGTGTCGCAGCCTTCGGTGAAAGCGGCGAGGCTGCCGATGGTTGCCGGAAACCGATCCAGAATCACGGGAAACAGGTGCCAGGCCCGCGTGGGCGGCGAGTTTCGCAGGGCTGTCGTACTCGGTCATGCCGGCGGTGTGGACGAGCAGTTCGGCGGTCAGCAGGGGTCCCATGCCCGGCAGGCTCGCCACGATCGGCGCGAGGGGGTGCTGGTCGAGGTGGTCGGCGATGAGATCGTCGACGGCGGCGATGCGTTGTTCGAGGGCGAGGATTTCGGTGGCCATCTGTCCGACGACCACGGCGGCGGCGCGTTGGCCGGGGAGCGTGACGGTCTGCTGGCGCGCAGCGGCCACCATCGCCTCGGCGACCTGGGCGGCGTTCTTGACGTGGCCGCGGCGGAGCAGGGCGGTGATGCGGTCGACGCCGGCGTGCCGGATCGCGGCCGGTGTCTGCCAGCAGGCGAGGACCATCATCGGGCCCTTCCGGTTCAGGTCCACGGCCCTTTCCAGCGCGGGACTGATCCCGGTGAGCAGTTCCTGCAGCCGGAAGAGAGTGGCGACACGCTGCCCGACTAGGTCAGCGCGGTAGCCCGTCAGCACTGTCAGCTCGGCGAGGAGCCGGTCGGTGGATTCCAGTATCGGGATGTCGGGGCGCATGCGGATGGTCTGGGCGATGACCAGCGCGTCGCGGGCGTCGGTCTTGTTCTCTCCGGCGAACGCGGCTGCCATGTGGAACGCGACGGTGCCGGAGACGTAGCGGACCTGGACCTGGCGCCGCCAGAGCAGGGTCAGCAGTAGGGCGGACAGGCCGGTGGTGACGTCGACCGCCCAGCAGACCGGGCGGCCGTGCGTCGACACCTCTGCCATGACGGTGAGCAGTGAGGTCTCCTCGTTGGCGACGCGGCGGGAGTAGACCAGTCGGCCATCGCCGTCAACGGCGGCGACGTGGTGGTGGGTCTTGCCGATGTCCACGCCGATCCACAACTTTCCCACCGTCTCGCCTTTCGTTTGCAGTCGGTTTGCACGAGTGGCCCTCGTCTGTGGTTCGGGTTTGCCAGCACCTTCTAGCGATGCGAACGCAGGTCGCGGGTCTCCATCAGCGGTCTACCGAATCTCGCAGACGACGAAGCGGCGGGTGGCATCTCCTACCGTCAGCCAAACAATCTCGGCGAAACACACGCAGCCATACCCACCGATTCCTGGGCATCAGGGTCTACGGCCACCAGGGCCGCGCCCGTTCAACCAACGCGTCCGTGAGGCGGGAGCGGGTGGCACCTCGAAGCTCAGCCACGATCACGGCGGAACACACACAGCCATCCCCACTCCCGGCCCTGCGGGCACGGCAACCCCCAGCCTTCCGCCGTGGCCGGCAGGCACCTCGGACACGATGTGCGAGAACCAGGAATCAAGATCTCGGTGGCGCCGCTCGGCCCTGCACGAGCGACGCGGGCTGAACCAGTCCTGCGACGGCAAGGGCGTCGAGATCGCACCCGGCGACACGGTTTGGACGCCGCCCGAGAGGTGCCACTGGTGCGGCGTTGCCCCCGACCACTTCACGGCCCACCTCGCAGTCGGGGCAGCCGCAGCCGACGACAGTCCAGGCAGCGAATGGGTCGACTGCGTGACCGAGGAGTACGGATAACCCTGACAACACCCGTGTCCCGACCCGCTACCCGACGCCCACAGACGAGACGTGATGCCGGGAGATGTGGGGGTAGGAGGTCCGGGAGCCACGACGAGAAGGAGTTGTCATGAACCTGAACTTTCTCCGACCGCTGTACGACCAGCCCGGCCCGTGGGCGTCGGTCTACCTGGACGCCAGCCGTGCAGGCGAGAACGCCGACCACGAGGTGGAGCTGCGCTGGAGGGCGCTACGAGAAGACCTTGCGGAGAAGGGGGCCGACTCCGCCACCTTGAACGCGCTTGACCAGGCCGTCCGTGACCAGCCAACCCAGCCCGGCCGGTACGGGTTGGCGCTGTTCGCCCGTGCCGGTGAGGTGGCCCTGGTCGAGCCGCTGCCCGCTCCCCCACCGAGCGACGAGGCGCATCGCGGCCCGCTGCCACACGTGATGCCGCTGCTCGCGCAACGCGGCGAGGAGGTCCCGCACGTCCGGGTGCTCGCCGACCGGACCGGCGGCGACCTCGACGCAGTCACCGCCGACGGCGTGCCCCGGCAGCGCACGGTGGAGGGCGGTGAGACGTTCCCGCTGCGTAAGGTTCAGGCCGGCGGTTGGTCGCACCGGCGCTATCAGCAGGCGGCCGAGGTGTCCTGGGACCGCAACGCCGGTGACGTGGCCGCCGCCGCCGTGGATCTCGCCGAGTCGATCGGCGCTGAGGTGATCGTCGTCGGCGGGGACGTCCGGGCGGCGCAGCTGTTCGTGCAGCGGCTGCCGGTCCGGTGGCGTGAGCGCACGGTCCGCACCGACGCCGGCTCACGTCACGCCGGGGCCGACAACACCGCGTTGGACGACGTGACCGTGCAGGCCATCGCCGAGGTGGCCGACCGGCACACCCGCGACATCATCGGCCGCTACCAGGCCCAGGCCGGGGACGGCACCGCGCCGGCCGGGCTGGCCGAGGTGGTGGCGGCACTGCAGCGCGGGCAGGTCGACACGGTGCTGCTGGTCAACGACACCTCGTCCACCGACACCCTCTGGATCGGCCCCGACAACCCCACCCTCGTGGCGGCCGACGAACAGACCCTGCGCACCCTCGGAGTGCAGAATCCCCAACGGGTACGCGCCGACGCCGCCCTGCTGCGCGCCATCGCCGGCACCGACGCCGACCTCGTCCTCGTCGGACCTGACGACGCACCGCTGGAGCACGGCATCGGTGCCGTCCTGCGCTACGCCGACGCCAACACCCCCTGAGGTCGCCGGACCGGTCACGCCGGGGGCCGGTTCCCGCCCGGGGGGAGAGCACGAGTCGTGGCCACCGAAACGATGACCGGGAAGGTAGCCGACTCGCCCCTGCGACGGCCGCGGCCGCGAACGGTTGGACGCGGGTGCCCTTGTCCGACTGCCTGACCAAGGGCACCCGCCGGATCGCCCTGGCAGCGGCCGGACGCGGCGATCTACCTGCTGCATATCCGCGGCCGGGGCCGTACGGCCATGGGGGCGGGCGGCGCGCTGCGCCTGCCGCGAAGGTGATGCGTGTCGTGGATAGAACGGTCGCCGAGTATGGGGTGGGAGAGGCGTGGACATGACAGATGGCACGGTCTACTCCGGCTCGCACTGGCAGCGCTACGCCACCGGCGACACCGACGAGGCGCATGCCTACATCCGGCGGGCCTTCTTCGACGTCAACGTGCGCTTCTCCGGCGAAAGCCGCGACGGAGCCGGCCTCCGCACCATCACCACCAGCCTCGCCGACATCGGTGTGACCCGGCTGCACTATTCGGCGCGCACCCAGGTTGGCACTGCCCCGAACGGGGACCTGACGATCACCCACCTGCTGGGCGGCCGCTTCACCATCGCCAGGGGAAAGGACGACTACCGGCTACGGCCCGGCGATGTGGTGTTGATGCTGCCGGATCAGCCCCAGGAAGCCGAGTTCGACGACGTCGACTCGTTCACCACCCGCCTTCCCCGCATCCTGCTCGAAGAGGTCGCCTACGCACAGACCGGCCTCAACGGTGCGGACCTGCGCTTCGACAGCTCCCGGCCGATCTCGGCGGCGCTCGGCCGCCACTGGACCCAGACCGTCTCCTACCTGACCCGCGCCGTGCTGTCCAACCCCGCCCTCATGGCCAACCCACTGGTCACCGGGAACACCCGTCACCTGCTCGCGGCGACGGCTCTTGCCGTGTTTCCCAACACCGCTCACGCCACGGCCCTGGGGGCCGCCGGCGAGGTCACTCCGCGGGCGTTACGCCGGGCCGTGGCCTACGTCGACGACCACGCCGAGCAGCCGGTCACGGTCGAGCAGATCGCCGCTGCGGCCGGTGTGCGCCCGCGCGCGCTGCAACTGGCGTTCCGCCGCCACCACGGCACCACCCCCGATGCGGTACGTCCGCCAGGTCCGCCTCGAACGCGCGCACCGCGACCTGCAGGCCGCCGACCCGACCACCGGTGTCACCGTCACCATGATCGCCCAGCGTTGGCCGACGGCGACCACGAGCAGCAGCAGCACGAACTGCAATCGCATGGCTCACCCTCCTTGCAGCACGCAGTCGTAGGGCTTGTCCCCTCGGGCGGTGCAGCCGGCGGCGACCACGCGCCAGCCGCCGGGAAAGACGGCGAGGAAGACGGTGTCGCCGTCCAGCCGCACCTGCGCCCGCTGCCCGTACACGTCGGTGGCGACGACCGCGCCGGGTTCGGGCAGGTCCTCGGCCAGGATCGCCTCGGCGCACGGCTTGTCGGCGGACTGTTCCAGCTCGGCGACGGTGTCGGGAGCCAACACGGCACAGGCGGCAGTGCCGTCGCGCCCCGCGACGGCGTCCAGCATCCGTGTGGTGACAGCGGCGGCCGCGTCAGCGCGGTCGGTCACCGCCCCGCAGCCTGCCACCGTCATCACGGTCAGGGCTGCGCCCACTACCGCACCTGCAAACCTCATACGGAGGTGCTTTCCCCCGCGCGACGCTGCCCAACCGGGTCCGGCTCGCCGCCTCGCGCCGCCGGCACGGTACTGCTCAATCGGGTACGGGTCGCCGCCAGCAGGTAGGTGACGCACGGGGCGGCATCGCGCAGGGTCAGCGTGACCCCGGCGCACGCGGCGGCACGCTGCGTGCGCAGCAGGGCGCTGATGCCGTGCGCGCTGAAAAAGGTCACCCGGGACAGATCGAGGATCAACCGTACGGGTCGCCGGGCGATCACGTGTGCGGCCAACTCGTCGATGAGATGGGCGGTACTCATGTCGACCTCACCGCGAACGGCGATAGCTGGTACCGGCCCTTCGCTGTTCAGGTCCAGCGTCATGATCGGTTTGGCGACCCGCGCACGGTGTCGAGTCGGCTGTTCGAGGATAGACATGGCGCCTCCCGATCTGGTGCATCGGTGAGTCGGATCCTCCCGCGTCGTCGGCGCGGTCGGTGGACCTGGGCACATGTCTTGACCCGGAGACCACCATACCCACGACGTTCGCCGCGGACACCAGTTGAGCGGTGTACGAGTTTCGATGTGGCCGTTGCTCGCAGGCCAGATTGAGCGACGTGCCAGCCGGCGGGCCGCAGGCAGGTCGGCAGCGCAAAGACGAGGAACCCGACGAGATGCGGCCTGTCCGGTACAACGAGGCGGTTCGGGGTACGGCCTGATACGGCGAGGGACCGAGGCGAGGAGGCGGCGGTGGCGGACACGACGGTGTCGGACCTGGTGGTGGCCCGGCTCGCGGACTGGGGTGTGGACCGGGTCTTCGGCTATTCGGGCGACGGTATCGACGGGGTGATGGGGGCGTTGCGGCGGGCCGGTCGGCCGGCGTTCGTGCAGGCCCGGCACGAGGAGACGGCCGCGTTCATGGCCTGCGGCCACGCCAAGTACAGCCGTGGGCTGGGGGTGTGCCTGTCGACCCAGGGGCCGGGTGCGGTACATCTACTCAACGGCCTCTACGACGCCCGGCTGGACTCCCAGCCGGTGCTCGCGCTGGTCGGTCAGCAGGTGACGTCGGTGTTGGGCAGCGGCTACCAGCAGGAGATCGACCTGGTCCGCCTCTACGGCGACGTGTGCGCCCAGTTCGTGCAGACCGCGTACACCCCGGAGCAGTTGCCGATGTTGCTCGACCGGGCGATCCGCACGGCCCTGGCCACCCGCAGCCCCACCTGCGTGATCCTGCCGCATGACGTGCAGACCGCTTCGGCCCCCGACCTCGGCGCGCACGAACACGGGATCATGGTGACCAATCCGGGTCTGCCGGTACCCGAACTGCGGCCCCGCGCCGACGACCTGCGGACCGCCGCGGACCTGCTCGACGCCGGGCAGCGGGTGGCGATCCTCGTCGGGCAGGGCGCCCGCGCCGCCGCCGGCGAGGTGGTCGACCTCGCCGAGGCGCTCGGCGCCGGAGTGACAGCGTCACTGCTGGGCAAGCCGGTGCTGGACGAGGCGCTGCCGTTCCACACCGGCGTGATGGGCCACCTGGGCAGCACCGCCAGCAGCATGCTGATGAACGAGTGCGACACCCTGCTGATCGTCGGCAGCAACGATCCCTGGTCGGAGTTCTACCCGGCGCCGGGACAGGCCCGGGCGGTGCAGATCGACATCGACGGCCGACGTCTGGGCATGCGCTACCCGGTGGAGGTGCCGCTGCTCGGCGACGCTGCCGAGACCATCCGGGCGCTGCTGCCACTGCTCACCAGACGGTCCGACCGGAGCTGGCGTCAGCGCGTCGAGGGCGAGGTGACCCGCTGGCGAGACATCGCCCGACAGCGGGCGACCGCTCCGGCAGAGCCGCTCAATCCGCAGTACGTCCTGCACGCCCTCACCGACCGGCTACCCGCAGACGCGCAGGTGGCGGTGGACGTCGGCTCGGTGACCTACTGGTACGCGCGGCACCTGCGGCTGCCCGTCGGCGTCGACGCGCACCTGTCCAGCACCCTGGCCTCGATGGGTTCGGCGCTGCCGTACGGGCTGGCCGCGAAGCTCGCCGCCCCGCACCGGCCGGTGGTGGCGCTGGCCGGCGACGGGGCGATGCAGATGAACGGGCTGGCCGAGCTGCTCACCGTCGCGCACCGCTGGCGAGACTGGGCCGACCCGCGGTTCGTGGTGCTGGTGCTGCACAACCGCGATCTCGCGGAGGTGAGCTGGGAGCAGCGGGAGATGGAGGGCGATTCCCCGCTTCGTCGACTCCCAGCGCCTGCCCGACGCCCCGTACGCCCGCTGGGCGGAGCTGCTGGGCCTGCACGGCGTCCGGGTCACCACCCCCACCGAGGTCAACACCGCCTGGGACGAGGCCCTGTCAGCGGATCGGCCCACGCTGATCGAGGCGATCGTGGACCCGGCGATCCCGCTGCTGCCTCCGGCCCAGCCCTACGAGAAGGTCGCCACGATGTACCAGGCGCTCGGCCGGGAGGACACCGACCTGGGCCGGCGGGCCCTGGCACACCTGCGCCGGGAACGCGCCACCGAGGGCTTCGACGACCCCCGGTGACGGCGGGAGGTGTGCCGACCGGAATTCCGGAGACGTCAATGGCAGGTCGAGGAACGAAGAAAGGGGTGTGATGAAGCGGATCCGGCAGTCGGTGCACGCTCTCGCCGGCAGCGTGCTGGCGGTGGTGATCGCCGGGGTGGTCGCCCTCCTCACCGGTCAACCGTGGCTGTTTCCCAGCCTGGGGCCGGCGGTGATGCTGCACCTGGAAAAGCCCGACTCGCCGGAGTCGTCACCCCGCAACACGCTCATCGGGCACGGCGTCGCCCTGCTGGCCGGGTACGGATTCCTGGTGGCCTGCGGGCTGACCGACAACCCGCCGGTGCTGCAGGAGGGGATGAGCGGGCCGCGGATCGTCGCCGCGGCCGGGTCGCTCGCGGTGACCGCGCTCGTGCTGGTGCTGCTGAAGGCGTCACATCCCCCGGCGGGCGCGACCACACTGATCGTGAGCCTAGGTCTGCTGACCACCCCCACTCAGTTGCTCATCGCTGCGGGTGCGGTGGTGCTGGTCACGGCGGTGGACTGGCTGTACGGGCAGGTGTCGGACCGGCCGATGCCGGTATGGGCGGCACCCGAACGGTCACCGGAAGAAGGAGGGCATCGTGGTGGACCGGATCGCCGACCCGTGGGGTGAGCGGACCCCGTACGGGCCGGGACAGGAGTGGCCGGTGCGGGTGGACCGGTACCTGGCCGACGAGCGCACCGATGCCGACGTGGACCGGTGGGTGCAGTCGGCGTCGGTGCTGCACTCCAACGGCGACGCGCTGGACATCGCGGTCGCCGACGGGCGGATCGTCGGCGTACGCGGCCGGGCGGTCGACCGGATCAACCGGGGCCGGGTCGACCCGAAGGACCTGTACGGCTGGCAGGCCAACCACAGCCAGGACCGGTTGACCCGCCCGCTGGTCCGGGACGGTGACCGTCTGGTCGAGACGGACTGGGACACCGCGATGGGCCGCGTCGTGTCCCGGTCGAAGGAACTCCTCGACGGGCCGGGGGGATGGGGGCACTTCGGCTTCTACACCACCGGCCAGCTGTTCCTGGAGGAGTACTACACGCTGGGCGTGATCGGCAAGGCCGGGCTGGGCACGCCGCACATGGACGGCAACACCCGGCTGTGCACCGCCACCGCCGCCGCCGCGATGAAGGCGAGCTTCGGCACCGACGGGCAGCCCGGCTCGTACACCGACGTGGACCACTGCGACGCGATCGCGCTGTGGGGCCACAACGTGGCCGAGACGCAGACCGTGCTGTGGATGCGGATGCTGGACCGCCGACGCGGCCCGAACCCGCCCGCGATGCTGGCCGTGGACCCGCGTGCGACCCCGGTCGCCCGGGAGGCCGACCTGCACCTCGCGGTGCGCAACGGCACCAACGTGGCCCTGATGAACGGCCTGCTCCGCGAGATCATCCGGCGGGGGTGGCACGACCGCGACTACATCGACGCGCACACCCTCGGCTTCGACGAGCTGGGCCGGATCGTCGACGGCTATACACCCCGCCGGGTCGCCGCCATCTGCGACGTGCCGGCGGCCGACGTGGAACGCGCCGCGGAGCTGCTCGGCACCTCGCGGCGGCTGCTGTCGACCGTGTTGCAGGGCTTCTACCAGTCCAACCAGGCCACCGCCGCCGCCTGCGGCGTCAACAACCTGCACCTGGTCCGGGGCATGCTCGGCCGCCCCGGCGCCGGGATCTATCAGATGAACGGCCAGCCCACCGCGCAGAACACCCGGGAGACCGGCGCCGACGGGGACCTGCCGGGCCTGCGCAACTGGGAGAACACCGCGCACATCGAGGAACTGGCCCGGCTGTGGAACGTCGACGTGGACACCATCCCGCACTGGGCGCCCCCGACGCACGCCATGCAGATCTTCCGGTACGCCGAGCAGGGCTCGATCAAGCTGCTGTGGATCACCGCCACCAACCCGGCCGTGTCCCTGCCGGAGCTGTCGCGGATCCGGCGCGTGCTGGCCAAGCCGGAGCTGTTCGTGGTGGTGCAGGACCTGTTCCTGACCGAGACCGCCGAGCTGGCCGACGTGGTGCTGCCCGCCGCGACGTGGGGCGAGAAGACCGGCACGTTCACCAGCGTCGACCGCACGGTGCACATCTCCGACAAGGCCGTCGATCCGCCCGGCGAGGCGAAGCCGGATCTGGACATCTTCCTCGACTACGCCCGCCGGATGGACTTCCGCGACCGCGACGGCAACCCGCTGATCCGGTGGACCGGGCCGGAGGAGGTGTTCGAAGCGTGGAAGGAGTGCAGCCGCGGCCGGCCGTGCGACTACACCGGCATCACCTACGCCAAGCTGCGCGGCGGCTCCGGCATCCAGTGGCCCTGCACCGAGGAGCATCCCGACGGCACCGAGCGCCTCTACACCGACGGGATCTTCAACACCGACCCGGACTACTGCGAGACGTACGGTCACGACCTCGCCACCGGTGCGGAGTTCACGGAGCCGGAGTACCGGGCCAAGGAGCCGAAGGGGCGGGCGTTCCTGCACGCCGTCGACTACCAGCCCTCACCCGAGGTGCCCGACGACGACCACCCGATGCTGCTGACCACCGGCCGGACCGTCTACCAGTTCCACACCCGCACCAAGACCGGCCGCGCGCCGCAGTTGAACGCCGCCGCCCCCGAGGTGTGGGTCGAGCTCCATCCGGGCGACGCCGAGCACCTCGGTATCGGCGAGGGCGACCTCGTCGGCATCTCCTCCGCGCGCGGCGGCATCGAGGCCCGCGCCCGCATCAGCGGCATCCGCCCCGGCGTCGTCTTCGTGCCGTTCCACTACGGCTACTTCGACCAGGACCCGGACGACCGCACACCCCGCGCCGCCAACGAACTGACCATCACCGCCTGGGACCCGGTGTCCAAGCAGCCGCTGTTCAAGGTGGCGGCCGTCGCGGTGGCGAAACTCGCCGACGGTCGGGGCGTACCCTCACCGGCGCCGACCGTCGGCGGCAGCGCACCGCTCGCGGACGCCGACGTGCCACCGACCGTCGGGGGGCCGACGGCCTGGGCCACCAGCGGGAAGGAGTGAGTCGTGCACCTCGCCCACTACCTCGGACTGCTGCACCGCGCGCAGGTCAACCTCGCCGACGCGTTCCGGCAGGTCGCCGACGCGCACGCCGAGGAACCCGACATCCAGCACCTCTGCCAGCAGCAGGCGAAGCGCTGCGACGGCCACGCCGAACAACTGCAACCGTTCGCCGCCCGCTACTCCGAGGACGCCCCCACCGAGCCCGACCGGCTGCACTCGCAACTGTTCACCGGCACCCGCACCGGCGGCATCGGCCTCCTGCGTGACCTGCAGGACCTGTACCTGATGGCCGCCGAGTGCGACATCGCCTGGACCGTCGTCGGCCAGGCCGCCTACGGCGCGCGCGACGAGGACCTGCTCGCGGTCGTGAAGCGCTGCGAGGGAGAGACCGCGATCCAGCTCAAGTGGCTGCGTACCCGGATGAAGGCCGCCGCACCCCAGGCGCTCGTCGTCGCCGACTGAGGGGGCGAGAGACCGGTCAGCGCAGCAGCACCGGGCCCGCGTCGATCCGGGTGCGGAACAGGACGTACGGCGTGCGCCGCAGGTCCTGCCCGCGCTGGTACTTCGCCTGGCGGTGCAGTTGGTTGGCGGTGACGTACAGGTGCCCGTCGGCGGCCACGGACATGGTGTCGGGCCACAGCAGCCGCGGGTCGTGGACGACGGTCTCGTACTCGCCGTCGGTGCGGCGGCGCAGCACCGCGTCGTGCTCGTAGGAGCTGAGGTAGAGCCGGCCGGCGTCGTCGGTCTCCAGGCCGTCGGAACCGCCGCCCTTGTCGCCCTCGTCGATCACCGTCGCGGCGACCTCGTCGTCGCCGACCGTGCGATCGGCCAGGGCGTCGGTGGCCACGCTGTACCAACGACGCGAGGCGAGGGGACAGTAGTAGAGGCGGGAGCCGTCGGCGGCGATGGCGATGCCGTCGCACCCCATGGCCACCGGTTTCGGGTCGCCGTCGGCGGGGCGTTGCAGGAACGGCCGGCCCTCGACCACCGGCCGGAACGTCTCCAGCGGCTCCGCCTTCGTCGACGGGTGCTCGTGCAGCCGCCGCCACGACTCCCCGCTGGCCAGGTCGACCACGATGATCCCGTTCGGACCGGAGTCGGAGGAGTCGGTGATGTAGGCGACGCCGGCCTCGCCGCGCCGTAGGTCGAAGCGCACGTCGTTGAGGTAGGTGCTGGGCAGCGCCACGTCGGCCGGGAAGGTGATCACCTGGGCGACGGTGTCGGTGTCCAGGTCCACGCGGACGAGCTTCGGCCCCCCGGGCCGGGTCGGCTGGAACATCGGACTGCCGGTGTCGAGCACCCACAGCCGGTCGGCCGGGTCGACCACGATGCTCTGCACCGACACGAACGCCTGCGCGTCGTCGTCGGCCGACGGGCTGTTCCACTCCTGGTCCGGGAAGGGCACCTCGGTGCCGTCGCGCAGCTCGACCACGGTGGCGGGCACGTCGTCGCCCCACTTGGGGAAGTTGACGAAGATCCGGCCCGTGTGGGACACGCTCACGCCGGTGGGCATCGGGCCGGTGAAGGTGTGCACGACCTCCAGGTCGCCGACCGGCTCGTCGGTTGCCGGGCCGGTCATCGCAGGGCCTTCAGGGCGACGGCGGTGACCGAGCCGTAGGCCAGGTGCGGGACGAGGTCGGTGACCCAGTCCGCAGCCGACCACGAGCGGGGGTCGGTGATCTTCAGCGCGGTCATCGGGGCGTTGGAGGCGATCATCGCCAGGCCGGTCAGTGCCAGCGCCGACACCGCGGTGGGCAGGCGGCGGCCTCCCGCCGCGGCGTACACGCCGGCTGCGGCCACGGAGGTGGCGTAGCCGAGCAACGGGCCCAGCCCGGACTTCCGGTTCTCACCCGTCTGCTGGTCGCCAAGGTCGACGTGGGCGAGGTCGGCCAGGCGGGCGGCGCTGTCCTCCCCGGCGCTGCTGGCCGGTCGGGCCCGTACCGCCATGTCCAGGTAGGTGACGGCGTTCAACGCGGACGCGCCGGCCGCGCCGGCGATCAAAGCTCTACTGGTCGGCATCATCCACGCGTGCTACCCGTCCACCCGCCGATCACACCCGTCGAGCCCACCGGCCGACGCGATAGGGACGAACAGGGCACCTGACGACAGGGCACCTCCACACCATGCTGCTGCCGTGGCGTTCGGCGGAAGCGGGGGTATCGTGGCGGGTCTGTAGTTCACATCCGCCGTATCGGGTGTGGCGAATCGGCGTCGAGCAGCGGCGTTGGTACCGGCTCCACCCCGGTGGGTCCGTGCAGCGGTCCGCGACGCGCGGGCTGCCATCGCACGCCCACCTCTTCTGGTTCTGCCGGCGTGCCCGCCCTGTGAGGAACGTGTGCCATGGCCGCCCTGCCGACGGACCCCGCTGACGCCTTCGCCGAACTCGGCCGCATCAAGCTCGGCGAGACCGGCCTCGACGACGTTCTGCAACGCGTGGCGGAACTGGCCAAACGCGCCCTGGACACACCGGTGCAGGTGTCGGTCACCCTGGTCCGCAACGGCACCGGGCACACCGCGGCGTTCACCGACGACCTGGCCCGCGGCCTAGACGAGCGGCAGTACGCCCAGGGACGCGGCCCCTGCCTGGACGCCGCGGCCAGCGGCGACGTCCTGTCCGTGCCCGATCTCGCCGAAGAGCACCGATGGCCGGACTGGGCCGAGCGCGGCCACAAGGCGGGAGTGGGTAGCTCGGTGTCGGTCGGCCTGCCGATCCAGGACGCGGTCGTCGGCGCGCTCAACGTCTACGCCCGCACCCCGCACGCCTTCGACGACGACGACACGATCACCGTGCTGGAGACCTTCGCCGCGTACGCCGCGGTCGCCCTGGCCAACGCGCACCTCTACGACAGCACCGCCACCCTCGCCCAGCAGATGCAGGAAGCGATGGCCAGCCGCGCGGTCATCGAACAGGCCAAGGGCATCATCATGGCCGAACGCCGCTGCACCCCCGGCGAGGCCTTCGACATCCTGGCGAAGGTGTCCCAGGACTCCAACCGCAAGGTCCGCGACGTGGCCCAGGCCCTCGTCGACCGGGCAGCCGGAGCACGCTGACCCGCGTCTACTTTTCGCGGGCCTTGCGGGTGCTGCCGTTGTTGGCCTTGCGGATGGCCTCGACGAGGTCCGCCTTGTTCATCCGGGACCGGCCACGGACGTCGAGCTTCTTCGCCACGTCCATCAGGTGTTCCTTGCTGGCGTTGGCGTCGACCCCACCGGCCGTCCGGCCCGACGAGCCGCGGCCGCCGGCGGCCTTCTTGTCACTCGGTCCCTTGCTGCCCTTCGGCTCCCAGTGGTCGCCCACCTTCTCGAAGGAGTGCTTGACGGCCGCGAACGCCGTCCGGTGGGCGCGCTCGCCCTCACCGTACGAGTCGACCGCCGAGTCGTGCGCCTCCGCGTAGGTGTCCTGTGCCTCCTTCGGCGACCGCTTCAGGGTGCTGGGCATGTCCTTGCGTGCCGGCATCGTCACTCCTCTCGTAGCCCCTCGTCGATGACCCTGCCCCCCGTGGCCACCGCCCAAACACCGCCGCAGCCACTCGTCGTTCACCTGGACCGTGTTCGGTGCCATCGCCGCCCGGACCGAGCGGGTCGGCCTGGTCACCGGGGTGACCTGCCCGACGGTGCGCTACCACCCGGCGATCATCGCGCAGGCCGCGGCCACCCTGGCGCTCGTCTCCGACGGCAGGTTCACCCTCGGCGTGGGCGCCGGCGAGCGGCTCAACGAACACGTCGTCGGCCAAGGCTTCCCGAGCGTGCGAGGCCGGCACGAACGCCTCCGCGAGGCCCTGGAGATCATCAGGTTGCTCTGGCAGGGCGGCTACCAGTCGTACGAGGGCAAGCACCTCCACCTTGAGGACGCCCGGGTGTTCGATCTGCCCGACCGGCCACCGGTGATCGCGGTGGCGGCCAGCGGGCCGGCGTCGGTGGCGATCGCCACCGAACTCGGCGACGGGCTGTTCGCCACCGAGCCGAAACCCGACCTGGTGGAGTCCTACCGGGCCGGCGGTGGCGGTGGTCCGCGCTACGCGGAGGTGCCGATGGCCTGGGCGCCCGACGAGCAGCAGGCGGTACAGGCCGCCTGGCAGACCAGCCGGTGGGCGGTCACCGGGTGGAAGGTGATGAGCGAACTGCCCAACCCGGTCAACTTCGAGGCCGCCTCCCGCACCGTCACCGAGGACGACATCCGGCAACAGTTCGCCGTCGGCCCCGACCCCGACGTCCACGTCGAGGCGGTGCGCACGTACGCCGACGCGGGCTTCGACCACCTGGTCCTGCAGAACGCCGGCCCCGACCCCGACGGCTTCCTCGACTTCTACCGCGACACCCTCGCCGACCGCCTCGGCGCGCTGGGCTGACGCCGGATCGGTCGGGTCCGCCGTGCGTACTGTCCGGCAGACCGGGCAGGAGATGGACGGTAGGGAGAGAGACTCGAAGAGAGGGGATGCCTGATGCCGAGCACCACTATGCCGATGCTGGAGACGTACCCGAAGTCGATCAACCTGGACCGGGCGAAGCTCGCGGCGGCGATCGACGCCCTCAACGACTGCGCCCAGGCCTGCACCGCGTGCGCCGACGCCTGCCTCAGCGAGGACATGGTCGCCGAACTGACCAAGTGCGTCCGGACGAACCTGGACTGCGCCGACATCTGCACCACCACCGCCCGGGTGCTGTCCCGCCACACCGGCTACGACGCGAACATCAGCCGTACGCTGCTGGAGGCCTGCGCCACCGCCTGCAAGTCCTGCGGGGACGAGTGCGCCGGTCACGCCGACAAGCACGAGCACTGCCGGATCTGCGCCGAGTCGTGCCGTGCCTGCGAGCAGGCCTGCCGCGACCTGCTGGCCACGATCAGCTGAGCACAGGCGGGCGGTGCCGCACCCTGACAGGTGCCGGCACCGCCCGCTTCGTCACCGCTTGGCCTCGTGCTTGGCCATCTGGGGCTGCTCCCCCTTGCCGACCTTGCGCAGCGCCTCACGCAGCTGCTCCTCGGTCATCTTGGAATTGCCCTCAACACCCGCGTCGTGGGCCTGCTGACGCAGATCGTGCAGCTTCTCCCGATCACCCATGTCGACCTCCCCGTCGGTGCGATGGCGCCGCGTCTCCGCGCGCCGCTGTCGTCCGCCGCGTTCCCGCCCGGCAGTAGAGGCAAACGGGCTCAGCGGGCGCCGGGTCCCAGGTTGTTGTCGGCGTTGCGGGGGATGACGCTGAACTGGCCCTCGGACTCCATCCGCACCTCCTTGACGTCATCTAAGCGCTCGACGCCCTGCTGGCGGAGTTGGCTGTACAACTCGTCCTCGGTGATCAACTCACGGCGCATGTTGCGGCGCAGCATGCGGCCCTCTCGGACCAGTACCAGGGGCCCTGAGTGGCGAACCGGCCGCCTGACTATCGGCCAGTACTCCGGTCCGCCACGCCGGGAATATGAGTGCTGTTCGGAAATGCGCCGTCGAGCAGGGCGACGCCGTCCTGGGGATGGGCGCGCTCGACCAGTTCCGAGCGAGAGTCGCGTTTCTGCGTACGGTCGACGTTCATGGCCTGGTTGCGGTGCTGCTCCAGGGCCGGGTCGCACTGCCCGTCGCGGTTGAACGACCACATCAGCATCGGCTCGCCCAACGGCAGCGGGTCACCCGGGCCGGTGTCGAGGCGGCCGGTGTGCCAGGTGTGCCAGGTCTTGCCGTAGCTGTTCATCAACATCGCCATCAGCGCCCGCTCGGCCGGCTCCGGCAGCCCCGGCGCGATCAGCGAGCCCCCCAGCACCTCAAAGTTGTGCGGGTGCCAGTACCCACGCTCGCCCTCCGACAGCGTGCCGTACAGCCGTTCGGAGACGATGTACTCGACGCCGATGAGGTTCGCCTCGGCGGTATTGCCGTCGAACAGCACGCACTGCAGAAAGTCGTCATTGACCTGCCGGCAGTAGTGGTGCGCCTCCATCTGCATCGACGGATCATCCTTCGCCGGATGGAATCCCACCACGTAGGCGTCGAAGCCCTTCAACGGCGCGGTGTCCTGCAACGCTTTTGACCCGAGCGACAGCCCTTGGTGCCACAGGCTCGTCGACTCCCCCGGCGGTCGCACCGGGCTGGCGCGCCGTTCCATCGATCGTTCCTCCCCTCCGCCGAGACGATCTCGTCTCCAGTCCAAGCTAGGCGGACCGCCGACCGGCAACCGCGTTTCCGGCCGCCGCCCTACCTTCGGGTGTTTCCTCCCTCCACGGGCAGGACAGGCGCCTTTCGCCGCGACTATCCGGCGGCGGCGCGGGCGACGAGGTCGGCGAAGACCGCCGGGTCGTCGGCGTCGACGACCGGGAAACCGGCACCGGGCTCACCCACCCAGTGCATGGTGATGCCCGGGTTATGGACCTGGTACCCGTCGGCGAGGAACAGGTGGGGGCTGCCCTGCACGTCGTCGCGGTGCTGCTGGTAGTCGCGCATCATCGCGCTGCGGGCACGCCCGGTGTCCATGGCGTCGGCGAGCTCTGACGTGTCGACGGTGGAACAACCGTCGGCGATGTCGAGGATCTCGTGGCGCAGGGAGATACAGCGGCTGTCGCGGAAGAACGCCATCCGCAGCGCGAGGTCGAGGTCCTCGGCGGCGGCCGGGGACTGTTCCTTGGCTGCGTGTACCGCCTCGTTGGGCAGCAGGGTGGTGACCGGCCACGTCGCGGGATCGGCCTGCCAGGGTTTGAATTCGAGGCTGGGTTCGAGCGCGCCGAGCACCGGCACCTCGGCTTCCAGGTACCGCTTGGGGATCGGGAATCGGTTGAGGTCCTCGAGCAGGAACAGCCGGTGGTCGAGGTGGACCCGGTTGTCGAGGCCGGCCTCGGCGCGGGCGCGCAGCAGCCGCACGATCGCGATCGTGGACCAGCCGCATGCCACGTCGGTGTAGATGACGATGGTTCCGGGGGTGACGTCAGGCCGTGCCATGTCGTCTCCTCCTTCGGTCCGGAGGGCGCGGCGCCGTCCGGGCGCCGCGCGAGGTGGCCGGTGGTTCAGCTGGTGAGGGCGACCTTCAGCCAGCCGGGATCGCGGTCCTGGAACTGCCGGTACGCCTGCAGCACGTCGGTCATCGGTTCGTGCTTCGTCAGCAGCTGGGCCGGGTCGACGGTGCCGTTGGTGACCAGCCGTAGCAGCTCCGGGATGTACTTGCGGTGGTGGCAGTTGCCGCTGCGGATGGTGAGGTTCTTCATCATCGCCTCGCCGAACGGCCAAGTTGTCACGGTCTGCGGGTAGACGCCGATCACGCCGAGGGTGCCGGCCTTGGCCACGGCCTGCACCGCCCATTGGGCGGCGAGGCTCGGCGCGTCACCCGGCGCCCACGCCGGGTCGGTCTCCGGCGCGATCTGCTGGACCTCGCGGTCGAACTGCTGCGCCTGCTGGTCGGTCTGCTCGGTGGCGGGACCCTCGGCGGGGCGTTCGGCGTCCACGCCGACGGCGTCGACGACCTTGTCGACGCCGATGCCGCCGGTCATCTCGACGATCGTTTCCACCGGGTCCTCGGCGTTGAAGTTCACCACCTCGGCGTGCTGCGCCCGCGCCATAGCCAGGCGATCCTCCAGCCCGTCCACGACGATCACCCGGCCGGCACCCTGCAGGTAGGCCGACAGGACAGCGAGTTGCCCGACCGGTCCGGCGCCGAACACCGCGACGGTCTCGCCCGGCCGCACGTCGGCGAGGCGGGCGCCGAACCAGGCGGTGGGCCAGATGTCCGACAGCATGACCGCCTGCTCGTCGCCGACCTCGTCCGGGATCGGCACCAGGCCGACGCTGGCGTAGGGCACCCGGGCGTACTCGGCCTGCAGGCCGTCGAATCCACCGGCGGCCTCCGGGCCGCCGAAGAACGCGGTGCCGGCGCGCTTGCCACCGGGGTTGGCGTTGTCGCACTGGGCGAAGTACCCGGCCCGGCAGTACGAGCAGTAGCCGCAGGCGATCGTCGACGGAACGATCACCCGGTCACCGGGTGAGAGGTTGCGGACCCCGGGCCCGATCTCGACGACCTCGCCGACGGCCTCGTGGCCGAGGACGACGCCGGGACGCAGGCCGGGCATCGTGCCACGGACCATGTGCAGGTCGGTGCCGCAGATCGCGCTGGTGGTGATCTTCACGATCGCGTCGGTCGGATCCTGGATCTTCGGGTCAGGCACGTCGGAGAACCGGATGTCCCCGACGCCGTGCCAGGTGACGGCCTTCATCGGATGTCCCTTCGTCGGCTTACCCGGTCATCTACCCGGCACGGTCCGGCGAAACCGTGCGGGCACGGATCAGACGTTTCTCCCGGCACCGTGGGGTTACCTCACTGAGGGGACGAGGAACGACCGCCGACCGTTGAGGGGACCCGTCATGGCCCGACCCAGGATCGTCATCATCGGTGCGGGATTCGCCGGTTTTCACGCCGCCCGCCGCCTGGCAAGAGTGTCGCGGGGCGCCGCCGACGTGGTACTGGTGAACCCGACCGACTACTTCCTGTACCTGCCGCTGCTGCCGGAGGTTTCCGGCGGTGTGCTCGACCCCCGGCGGGTCACCGTGCCGCTGGCCGACACCCTGCCCGGTGTGCAGGTGGTGCTCGGCGAGGTCGACGGTATCGACACCGACGGCAAGGCCGTGTCCTACGTGGACCCCGAGGGGCGGTCCGGCCGGTTGGCGTACCACCGGTTGGTGCTGGCCGCCGGCAGCGTCAACAAGCTGCTGCCGATTCCCGGCGTCGCCGACCACGCGCACGGGTTTCGCGGTATCCCCGAGGCGGTGCACCTGCGGGAGCGGCTGATCCAGCAGATCGAGATGGCAGACGCCACCGACGACCCGGCCGAACGGGAGGCCCGCTGCACCTTCGTGGTGGTCGGTGCCGGCTACACCGGCACCGAGGTCGCCGCCCAGGGACAGCTGTTCACCGACGACATCGTCCGCCACCACCCGAGACTCGACGGGATCCGGCCACGTTGGCTGCTGCTGGACACCGCCGACCGGGTCCTGCCCGGCCTCGCCGAACGGATGTCCACCGTCGCCGGGCGGGTACTGCGTGAGCGCGGCATCGAGGTGTGCCTCGGCACGTCCGTCACCGAGGCCACCGCCGAAGGGGTCCACCTCTCCGACGGCCGGTTCGTGCCGTCCCGCACCCTGGTGTGGTGCGTCGGCGTACGCCCCGACCCGCTCGTCGAGGCCACCGGGCTGCCCACCACCAGGGGGCGGGTCACCGTCGACGAGTACCTGGCCGTGCCCGGACACCCGGAGATCCTCGCCTGCGGTGACGCCGCCGCCGTACCCGACCCGGCCCGACCCGGGGAGATCACCCCGATGACCGCCCAGCACGCCGTCCGGCAGGGCCGGCTCGCCGCCGACAACATCGCCGCCTCCTACGGCGTCGGGCGCCACCGCCGCTACCGGCACCGCGACCTGGGGTTCGTCGTGGACCTGGGTGGCTGGCAGGCCACCGCGAACCCGCTGCACGTGCCCCTGTCCGGGCCGCCGGCCAGGATCATGGCTCGCGGCTACCACCTGCTGTCCCTGCCCGCCAACCGCGCGCGCACCGCCGCCGACTGGCTCTTCGCGGCGGTCGGCTCCCGACCCAGCGTGCAACTCGGGCTGGTGCCCGGCACCGCCGTGCCACTGGACACCGCCGCACCGGAACTCATCCGCCGCTGAGTCCTCCCTGCCGAAGCCGCCGGCCGGACCCTGGGTGACTCGGCCCGGCCGCCAGGGAGGAACGGGAGCCGCGACCGGCTCATCCTCCCGGGAGACCGGAACCGGCCGCCTCCGTACCGGCTTCCACCCGCTCGCCGGCGGAGCGGCTTCCGTGCATCCGGTGACCGATGACGGGTGCCCGAGGCGTGCCCTCCGACTGGAGTGCCCTAACCGCAGGTCAGGAGGGTACCCCGGAGGCAGCATGGGTGGTATGGGGCTTCGTGAAGGCGACGGACGGGACCTGCTGCAACGTCGGGAGGACGTCCGGCAGGCCAACTTCTTGGAGCTCTTCGTCGACCTGGTGCTGGTCTTCGCCCTCTCCGGAGTGGTCAACAGGGTGGTGCGGGACGCCACCGCAGCAGAGCCCCTCATCCAGTGGCGGTCCCTGGCGTACCTGCTGGTGTTGTCTCTGCCGCTGATCTGGCTGTGGATCACCACGGCGCACATCACCAGCTGGTTCGACCCCCGCCGCCGCAAGGTCCAGTGGCTCGTGCTCGCCAGCGCGTTCGGCCTGCTGGTTATGGCCTCGTCCCTACCGCACGCGTTCGCCGACGAGGGCTGGTCGTTCGCGCTGCCGTACGTGATCCTGCTCTGCGTCCGACCGCTGATACTGCTGCCCAGCGTGCGCGGGCACGCCCTGCGCGACCTCTACGCCCGGTCGCTGCCGTGGTGTGCGGTCGGGGCGGCAATCTGGGTGGCCGGCACGCTCATGAGCGGCGACGCCCGCGCCGCCCTGTGGGCGATCGCCGTGACGGTGGACATCGTCGCCGCGCAAATACGCTGGCCGGTTCTCGGCCGGGCCCGACCGCCGGTCAGCGCGTGGGCGATGGACAGCGGCCACCACCTGCCCGAGCGCTACCAACAGCTGCTGATGATCGCCCTCGGCGAGACCGTCCTGGCGGTGGGCCTCACCTTCACCGACCTGCCGAACACCGCGGCCACATGGGCGGCGCTGGTGGTGGCGTACCTGTCGACGGTGCTGCTCTGGCGGATCTACTTCTACCGCTCCGGCCAGGTTCTCGCCGAAGCGGTCGCCGCCGCCGGAGATCGACTGGCCGCCGGCCGCGCCACCGGCATCGCCCACGTCTCCATGGTCATCGGCATCGTCACCACCGCCGTCGGCTACGAGATCGTGCTCGAACACCCCACCGGCCGACCCGAGCCCGTCTGGCTCGCCGTGATCCTCGGCGGTCCCACACTCTTCCTCTACGGCCGCATCCGCCTGGAACGGGTCGTCTTCGACCGGCTGTCCATCCGCCGCGTCGTCGCCATCGCCGTACTGACGACCGCCGCCGTACCGCTGCACCGCGCCCCACCCCTGGCCGCTTCCGTCACGGCAGCGTTCGTGCTGCTTGGGGTCGCTGTCGCCGACGCCCGGCACGCCGCCGGACGCCCGCCCGAAAAGCCGTCACCCGCGCACTGAACAACAGTGTCGCGGCCCGATCAGTCTCTCGGCTTGCCCGCAGCGGCAAGCGGCCGGCTGCCGGCCGTTGGATCTGCAGCGGGTCACCGGGTACGGCAGCGACGCAACCCTCCCCAGCTTCTGGTCTCGCCTCGCCGACACGGGTCCGGGGTGCCCCTTCACCACCGCTTGGCTCACCTGACGACCGCGCGTCTGCGCGTCCGCGACGTGGCCCAGCCCGTGCTGGTGCGGCGCTCAGTCGCGGCCGCCGTTGACCGCCCGGTCGACCAGTGACTCGGCGACCTCCCGCAGCTTCCGGTTGGAATCCTGCGACACCCGGGCCAGGATGGCGAACGCCTCCTCGGCCGAGCACCGGCGCTGACCCATGATGATGCCCTTGGCCTGCTCGATCACTGCCCGGCTCTGCATCGCCTCCTGCATCTGCTGGGCCAGGGTGGCGGTGCTTTCGTAGAGATGAACGTTGGCCAGCGCGATGGCGGCGTACCCGGCCAGCGTCTGGGCGAGTTCGACGTGCTCGTCGAAGGCACCCGGTGCCGCGCCGTAGATGTTGAGCGCCCCTACCATCGCCTCCTGGATGGGCAGCCCGATCGACAGGGAGCTGGCGGCCCCTGCCACTCGGGCGCGGCCCGCCCACTCCGGCCAGCGGCTCTCCACCGTCATGTTGGGAACCAGCATCGCCGCACCGGTCGTCGCGGCGTCCAGGCACGGGCCGCGACCGTGCTCGTACTGCCACTGGTCCAGCGTTAGCGCCAGCTTCCCGGTGTACGCGGCGGTGTACGCCTCGGCGCCCTGGACCAGAGTGACCGATACCTCGGCGGTGCCGGGGATCGTGTCCTTCGCGACCTGGGCGATGGTCGACAAGACCACATCGAGGTCGACCTCTTGGTACTTGATCCGCCCGAGTCTGATCAAGGCTGCGGCGAGGTCGGGGTGGGCCTGCGGCATGAGCTGTGACGTCCTTGTACGAAGCGCCGTCTGACCCAGCGGGTGACACGGCGGGTGGCGGGACGGCCCGCAGTCGCGGACCGAGGTCCCGATCCGTCGGGATCGGGCCGCGCCGCTTCTTGACGCTCGTTCCTGATGCCCCGGCTGGGACGTCAGTTGCGAAACAACTCTACGACCCGGTGTGTGCCGGGATGACGCGACGTGCCGCTCCTCGGCCGGCGACCCTGACCGACGTCCGTTCGATCACCTCGAAGCCGGCGAGCGTGCCCGTCACGTCGAGGACGCGACGGACCACCGGCGAAAGGTGGCGAAGGGTCAACCGCCTGCCACGCTCGGTCAGCTGCCGATGCGCACGTAGCAGCGCGTCGGTGCCGTACGCGCCGAAGAAGGTGACAGCCGAGAGATCTACCACCACCAGCGGCGCCTTCGCCGCGACGACGTCCTCCAGGAACTCCGCCAGCTGGTGGGCGTTGCTCAGGTCGACCTCACCGGCGACCGTGACCCGGCTGCTGTCTCTGCTGAGCTCGCAGCTCAGCCACATGATCGGTTCGTCCCCCCGGGGCCTTCCAGATGCGGTCGGAACGTGGTGACATCCGAAACCGGGCAGTTCCTGGGACATGGCGCCTCCCACCTTGCGGTTCGAGAATCCTTCCCGCCGTTATCGGCGGGAGCGGGAGGGCGCATGTCTTGACCCGAACACGAACATACGCCGTTCGGGTGGGCATCGCACGCCAGGCTGGTTCCCCGTCCGCCGATCCTCGGTACGTTTGGTCGAGCGACAAGTCCGCCGACCCCGACCCGACAAGGAACCACGCATGGACGCCCCGCGGACGGACCCCGGCGAAGCCCTCGCCGCACTCGGCCGGATCCGGCTCGACGAGGTCGAGCTCGACGATGTGGTCCGACGGGTCGCCGAGTTGGCCAACCGAACCGTCGCGGGGAGCGCGCACGTGTCGGTCGCACTGATCCAGGCCGGCGCGAACCGGGCCATCGCATACACCAGCGACCTCGCCCGCGAACTCGACGACTGGCAATATCAGCGCGACGACGGCCCCTGCCTCGACGCCGCGGTCAGCGCCGTCAGCGTGTCCCTCCCCGATATGTCCGACGAACAGCGGTGGCCGGAATGGGCGGCGCAGGCGCGAGCGGCGGGCATCGGCAGCTCGCTGTCGATCGGGCTGCCCATCCAGGAGGCGGTCACCGGCGCGCTCAATCTGTACGCCACCTCGACGCATGCCTTCGACCACGCGGCGATCGAGCTGGCGGAGGAGTTCGCCGCGTACGCCGCCGTCGCGCTGGCCAACGCGCACCTCTACGACAGCACGGCCGTGCTGGCCCGGCAGATGCAGGAGGCGATGCGCAGCCGGGCTGTGATCGAGCAGGCCAAGGGCATCATCATGGGTGAGCGACGGTGCTCGGCCGACGAGGCATTCACGCTGTTGGCCAAACTCTCCCAGGACACCAACCGCAAGCTGCGCGAGGTGGCCGAGGCCCTGGTGGCCAACGCCGCCAACCGCTAGGTGAGCAGCACCTCGCACCACACCACCTTGCCGGGCGGCTGCGGCGTGCAGCCCCACGCCTCGGCCATGGTGTCGATCAACCAGAGGCCCCGGCCGCCGACCGCCTCGTAGTCCGGCCGGGTGAGCACGGGTAGCGCCGGGTTGGAATCCGACACCGCCACCCGCACCCGTCCCTGGTCGACATCCACCTGAAGGCACAGGGGCGGCGGACCGTGCCGCACGGCGTTGGCAATCAGCTCGCTGGTCAGCAGCACCACCGTGTCGCAGGCCTGGAACGGTACCTCCCACCGGCACAGGTGTTCGGCCACGAACCGGCGCCCCTCCGCACATGCCATGACCGCGGCGGGCAGGTCCGGCAAGACCGCCATGCGTTTTCTGGTGGTCGACCGGAACATGGAGTCCAGAAAATCATGGGTCACATCAGGTCCAGAGGCAGACGCCAGCAGCGGGGCACCTCACAGGCGCCCGACCCGTCGCCGCCGGCCGGCGGCACGTCACCCAGTGTGGCACCGGTTGTCGGACGGTGGCCAGAGGGTCCGGCCGGAGGGCCTGCTGGAATCTGGACGATCACTGCTTCCCTCGGCACGCATCCGTCACCAACCCATCGTCAGGGGTGGCGCCGCACCGGCGTCACCAGGTCAACGGTCGTCGATCGCGGGCGGAGCGGACGGCCTGCGCCCGGCTGAGCGGGAAGTTCGTCAGGGCGCCGGCCGTGGCGAGGAGGTACGTGACGCACGGCGCGGGATCCCGCAGGAGGAACGTGGCCCCGGCCCTCGCCGCGAAGTGCTGGGCCTGCAGCAGCGCGCTCACACCGTGCGCGCTGAAGATCCGCACCGCGGAAAGGTCCACCGCGACCACGGGCACCGGCGGGTGGCAGACACACTCCACCAACTCGGTGAGCAGGTGGGCGTTGCTCATGTCGATCTCACCGGAGACGGTGACCAGCTTCGCCGAACCGTCACTCGTCAGCGCCAGCGACATGATCGGCTGCCCGAGCCGGTCCGGTTCTCGTGCAGACGACCACCTGCGCGGGTACGAGGAACCCCGTTTCCTGACATGGCGCCTTCGCTGTCCACCGGCGGGCCCGCCCGTGCCGCACGAGGCGGCGGAGGAAGGCTCTGGAGGGCGCATGTCTTGACCCGTTGACCTGTCCTACCCCCACGATCCGGCCTCACACCCGCAGGTTCGCGGCGCGCTAGTTAAAAGTCGAGGAGACGCTGGGCTCACGCACGTCGGCCAGGACGATCCGGCTGCGGGGAAGCGTGGGGATGCGGCGTAGGGAGATGGTGAGGTCCTGCTCAGGCACGGTGTAGTCCAGGCGGGCCAACCAGCCGGCGAAGGCCGCCAGCAGGGCCACGGTGACGTCCTCGCCCGGGCAGCGGTGCCCGGTGCTCGGGTCGGCCCCACCCTGCGGGATGAGTTCGTACGGGTCGGGGGGACGCCCGACGAAGCGTTGTGGGTCGAAGCGGTACGGGTCCGGCCACAGTGCCGGGTCGTGGTTCTGGCCGTAGATGTCGAGCAGAACGAGGGACCCGGCAGGGACGTGCTGACTCTGCCAGGTCAGGTCGGTGACCGCCCGGGCACCGACGAACGGCGCGAACGGGTAGAAGCGGCGGACCTCGTGGGCGAACGCGGTCGCGTAGCCGGTGTCGCCTGAGCGCAGGCGGTCGCGGTGTTCGGGCCAGCGGTGCAGCGCGTGCGCCGTGAACGCCACGAACCAGGACACCGCGACAGTGGGGCGGATGATGTTGAGCAGTTCCACCGCGGCGAGCTTGGCGTCCATGAGCTGCCCG
Organism: Micromonospora sp. M71_S20; assembly: GCF_003664255.1. NCBI lineage: Bacteria > Bacillati > Actinomycetota > Actinomycetes > Micromonosporales > Micromonosporaceae > Micromonospora > Micromonospora sp. M71_S20. The sequence goes on from NZ_RCCV01000001.1 coordinate 1,966,925, forward strand.
TCGCGGTGTCGGTATCCGGCGACCGCGTCGAGCACGGACCCGGCGGGTGCGGTGACGGCACCCACGCGGACCTGCTCGACGAGTGCGGCCAACCAGTCCTCCCGCCGCCCGCGGGCGCGCCGTGCCCGCCAGTGTCGCCGGCCGAGGGTGGCGAAGCCTTCGACCATGGCGGTCAGGTCGCGGGCCACGGGCGCCACCCCGGCGTCGTCCAGGCCGACCCCGGCCCAGCCGCAGACGCCCTTGGTGATCACGCGGCTCGCTTCGTCGAAGAGCACCATCTGTCGTCGGTCGCCGTGCGTCGTAATCGCGTCGTCCCAGGCCGCGGCCGCCTCGTCGACCAACGCGGCGACACGCCGCGGATCGGTGAGCAGGGACCGGAACATCGCCTTGCGGTGGCGGTGGTCCGCGCCGTCGAGTGTGTGCACGGCCCGGTGGCCGAACAAGGTGCCCTGGACCGGTTCCGGGACGGCTGTGTGCCGACGCACGTGCCGCTCGTCGTAGAAGAACCGCACCGCGTCGGGCCCGCGCAGCACGAGCGCCCGCTGGCCCATCACCCGGGTCTGCGCGGCGGACCCGCCCACCCGCCGCAGCAGTGCCGGCAGCCAGGCGTAGCCGTCGACCATCAACCCGAGGGTGTCGTCCAGATATGGTCCGCGCCGGTCGGTCATGGACAGGCAGTGCCCGCTGTGCCCGCCACGAAACCCGCCCCGACCACGCTGCAGAGGCACCTGTCGTCGCTGTGTCGCCCGCAGTCGCACACTCGGTGTCCCCGTCGAAGTCCCCCAAGGCACCACCGACCTAAACCGTGCCGATGCGATGCCGCGTTGTCGCGTGCGATGGTGGTTGTCGAATCCGAGGGCGGGCAGGTCCACCCGCTGTGTCGTCCGAAGGGGCGCGTCTTGTCCGGGAGCGAAGCGGGTGGTCCCACCGACGGCCCCGTCAAGCGCGGGTTGAGAAGCACCGTCGGCAGGGGGAGAGCACGACCTTTGGCTTCTCCATCCTGGTCACCGTCAACTTCGGGTTGTTGAACGCGATGGAAGGCTCGCCCGGCGTCTTTCACATCTTCCTCTTCGCCATCGGCGCGGTGCTGTCGTTCACCCTGCTCGAAGGGCTTCTCTCCCGCGGTTTCCGCAAGCCGATGCCGCAACACCACACCCACGTTCAAGCAGTGGGCACGAGCATGAACCTTCTCTCCGTCGTCGGCGGTCTCGGCTGCGCCTGGCTGGCCGCGACGTGGATCGCCCACCCTGCTGTCTGGGCGGTGGCGCCGTTCCTGGCGGCTGTCGTCTATCTGGTCTTCGAAAGCCTCGAGACCGCGCTCGGCGAACGACTACTCAAGGCAACCGAGGACCCCGAGGCCGACGACGTGTCCTCCTGACACCCCGACGGCCCACCCAGTAGCGGCGCGCGGACTGCCCGGGTGGCTGTTTTCTCACCCGTCCGCCCTCGCCGAGGACGTGAGCGACGTACCGTCGGGGCAACGTGGCCGCCGCGATCGTGGGGTGGGCGCAGGACTGTGCCTCGGTCGGGCGGCCACCGTCGGAGGGTGGGGTCCGGTGTCAGGTGGGTTGACGTCGACTGCGTCCGGGGTGCGGCCGTACCCGGTGGCCGGGGCACCGTTGCGGCATCGGCATTTCCGACTCAGGTGCCGGCGGGCTCGTCGTCACCGACTGCACCATGACCGGGAACCTGGAGGCGGGCTTCCAGGTTTCGGCGAAGGGCACCACCGGCATCCCCGGGGCAACCTGATCCGCGACAGCGGCTCGGGCACCCAGACCCACGGGATATGGATCACCAATCAGGGCAGCTGCGTCAACTGCCGCGTCACCGAGAACGACCTGGACGGCAACCGCGTCGCCATCCGGACCGACGCCGAGGTGGCGGGTGGCCACTGGGACGGCAACCACGGCAACCAGTGAGGCGGCGTACGTCGAGAAGCGGCGGCCGGCGACCAACTGCCGTACGTGGGGGCAGTAAGTAGCGGGGGGAGATCGGGGAATCGGTTCCGAGCCGCAAGTAGCGCAGGCGTTCGACCGCGTCGTCGAGGAGGGTGCCGTCCGGCTGGCCCGCCCGTGGGTCCCCCTCGTCGTCACCGGGATCCTCGGTGGCATCGATGTCGGCACCGGCGCGCTGGCCTACCTGCTGGTCGAGCAGGCCACCGGTCAGCCGCTGCTCGCCGGGATCGCCTTCGGCATCGGCTTCGTGGCACTGCTGCTGGCCCGCAGCGAACTGTTCACCGAGAACTTCCTGGTACCGGTGACCGCGGTGGCCGCCGGACGCAACACCTTCCGCTCGCTGCTGCGGCTGTGGAGCGTTACCCTGGCCGGCAACCTGCTCGGCGGCTGGCTGGTGGCCTGGCTCATCACCCACGCCTTCCCCGGCCTGCACGACACCGCGATCGGGACCGGCACCCACTACGCCACCCTCGGCGTCAACCTGCGCTCCTTCACCCTCGCCGTGCTCGCCGGCATGGTGATCACCCTGATGACCCGGATGCAGCACGCCACCGAGAGCCTCGGCGTACGCCTGGTGCCGGCGCTGCTGTTCGGCGCGCTGCTCGCCGGCGGGCAACTCTTCCACAGCGTCCTCGACTCGATCATGATGTTCGCCGCGCTGACCACCGGCCGGGCGCCCTTCGGCTACCTCGACTGGCTCGGGGCGCTTGGTTGGTCCGTGCTGGGCAACATAGTCGGCGGCGTCGGCCTGGTCACCGCCCTCCGGCTGACCCGGGTATCCCGGGAGATCGCCGACGAGCGGTCCCACCAGCGGTGAAATCGCGAACCCACGAGTCAACGACGGTCGGTGCGTCCGCGGGTCAGGGCGAGCCCGAGGGCGATCATCCCGAGGCCGAGGAACAGGTGCAGCCAGTTGTCGGCGTTGTTGACCGGGACGAAGTTGGCCCCGCTCTCGTGGTCGATCACCAGCCCGTAGAGCCAGAGCGCGAGGTAGACGGCACCGCCGGCGACCAGGTAGGTCCGGGCACCGGAGACGGTGCGGGCCAGCGCGAGGCCGGCGACGCCGAAGGCGAGGTGGACCAGATTGTGCAGGATCGACACCTGGAAGAGCCCGAGCAACTTGGCCTCGGACTCGTGGCCGGCGAACTGCATGGTGTCGTAGTTGCTGGTGATGCCGGGGATGAAACCGAGCACGCCAACCAGCACGAAGACCGCACCGACGGCCTGGGCGGCGGTGCGGACCGGGTGCTTACCCGTCGTCGTGCCGCCGGAGCGGGAACCGTTGACCATCGTTACCTCCATGAAGACAGTGCGGCTGATGTGCCCCGGCAGGCCGGCCCGAAACCGGACGGCTCGGGTCAGCGTTGACGCAGCCGCCGTGCCAGCTCGACGCGAAGGTCGTCGATGCCGGCACCGGTGCGCGCGGAGACTGCGACGGCGTCGGGGTGGACCCGGCACAGTCGGGCTTCGGCGGGCGTTTTTCCTTCGCTGAGTTTGCGCTGGTAGTAGACGCGGCCAGGGCCTTCGTCGCGGGCTTGAACGAGCGCGATCGTGTGCAGGGCGGTGTTGAGTTGCCGGTTGCCGGTGGGGTTGAGCCGGTGGCGGCGGCGTTCGCCGCTGGAGGCCTCGAGTGGCGAGGTGCCGGCGTAGCTGGCGAAGTGATCGGCCGTCGGGAAGCGGGTGACATCACCGACGTGGCCGAGGATCTTCCCGGCGATAATGTGCCCGACGCCGCGGATTTCGGTGATGGTGGAGTGCGTCTCGCTCAGGACCTGCCGGACCTGGGCCTGGTTGGTGTGCAAGCGCCGGTCCAAGTGGCGTAGGTCCGCGATCAGTTCACGAGCCAGGTCGCGGCGGCAACTGTCGGCGGCGGTGAGCGGCCGGGTGTTGCGCAGCAGCACATGAAGCCGGTTGAGCAGCCGGACGCGTTCGCGGGCCAGGTCGTCGCGGCGCTCGGAGAGCAACCGCAGCCGGGTGTGATGGTCCTCGGCGACAACTTTACGCAACCGCTGGTGCCGCATGGCGGCGTGAGCGACGCTGGCGGCGTCCGCCGCGTCGGTCTTGCGGCTGCCGCCGGTGTCCAGCAGCCGCGCTCGAGCGGCCAGGGTGGCCGGGACGTCAACGACGTGCTCGCCGGCGGCGGCCAGCAGCTGCGCGATACCTCGCCCTAGCCCAGCGGCGCCTTCGACAGCGAAGCGGCGTTGCGGCCAGCGGGCGGCCCAGTCAGTCAACGTCTTGTATGCGGCGGCGTTGATGGTGATCCGCCTTGTCGCCAGCAGGTGACCGGTCTCGTCGAGGGCGACAGCGGTTAAGGAGGACTTGTGCGGGTCGATACCGATCGTGATCACGGAGAGCCGGGTTCCTTCCGCCAGAAGACGAGGATCGCCGTGGCGGGCAGCCTGACTTGGGGAATCCTTGAGCACGCCTCTGTTGAGCCACGCCACGGCCGGGCGCCGGCCAGCGGCGGCACGCTCTTGATGAGCCAGCCCGAGGGCGGCAAGGGGTTTGCGAGCCAGTGCCGACCGGCGCCCTGACGCTACGGGCTGCAGACCCGCGCATCTGACTCCAGTAGACAAGTTAGGGGGTTTGTCGTCGGCTCTGATTTCTGCCCCTTCCCGCAACTGCCGAAACTACCGCCGCCTAGCCGTCCGGCGCGACGGCGAGGATCGGGTGAAACGGACGATTGCCCGGTGGCCCTGGTTTGCTGGGCCACCGGGCAATCGCGGAGGTGCTACTTCGTGCCGGTGAGGGCGACCAGGGCGTTGGCGGTGTGGAAGTACGGGTTACGGCCGAGGTCGCCGACGGTGATGATGCCGAAGGCGTCCTTGAGCAGCTTCGCGTCGCCGTCGCTGACCCCGGCGAGGGCGGACACCGGGGCGTCGACGATCTCGGTGAGGGTCTTGTCCTGGTAGGCCTTGTCGACCAGCTTGGTGAGGTCGGCGGTGACGGGCATGCACACTCCTTCGAAACTCCGGCCAGGCAATCCGGCCGAATAGGGTCGAACCTACGGAATTAGATCATGACGTGAGCGGAGGATCCACTATGGATCCTGAGAGGGTTCAGGCCTCTTCGTCGCCGCCCTCTTCGTCGTCGCCGAAGAACTCATCGGCGACCATGCCGCCAGCGAACCCGAGAGCTGCGCCGCCGACCACGCCAGCGGCGACGGCACCCATGCCGGGGCCGCTGCGCCGTTCGTGGTGGTGCTCTTCCTTGTAGTGCTCGCCAGGGTGGCCGTATCCGGCGGCATGCCCGTATCCCGGGGTGCCATAGGCGGGCTGCCCGTAACCAGGTGGCGGGTAGCCGGGGGCGCCGTAGCCCTGGGCGGGCGGGGCGTAGCCGTGGCCGGAGTGCATGCTCTGGTAGCCGTCGAGGGCCTGGCGGACCCAGCCGTCGACCTGCGCGGCCCAGTCGACGCGGTCGGCGTCGGCGTGCGCGGCCTGGTAGCGACCGTAGGAGTCGTGGCCGCCGGTGAACAGGCCGCCGCGCTTGTCGAACTCCAGCACCACGTCGACGCCGTGCTCGTTGGCGACGAAGGTCAGCTCGACCTCGTTGACGCTGTGGGCGTACTGCGGGGCGGCGTAGTACTCGACCTCCTGGTAGAACGGCAGGCTCTGGTGCAGCCCCGAAATGTGCCCACGCTCCAGGTCGGCGCCCTTGAACTGGAAGCCGAGGCGGCCGAACGCCTCCAGGATGCGCTCCTGAACGGGCAGCGGATGCACGTACACCGGGTCGAGGTCACCCTTGTCGACGGCGCCGCGGATGGCCACCTCGGTACGCAAGCCCATCGTCATGCCGTGCAGGTGCTGCCCGTACAGGTCGGTCACCGGGGTCTCCCACGGCATCGCCACCTGCAACGGCAGCGACAGGTGCTGGCCCTCGCGCAGGTGCAGGCCACCGGCGACCTGAACGCGGTGGAACTCGACGAGCGCGTCGTACTCCTCCTCCGCGCCGTCGATCTCCACCCGGGTGACCAGCCCGACGGTGATGTGGTCGATCTCCACGTCGTGGCTTCCGCCGGTGAGGTTCACCTGCCCGCCCAGCATCAGCCCCGGGCGGGTGCTCGGATTGGACAGAACGGTATCGACGCTGGGGCCGCCGACCCCGAACGCGCCCAGCATCTTCTTGAACACCAGAAACCTCTCCCTCGACGACTCACCGAACGCGCGACAGCCGTACCTGATGGAACTTCCACCCGGAACCCTTGTGCCGCAACGAGTTCAACGACGTCCATAATGGAAACCACTGCGCCGGGAAACTAACAACGCCACCTGAGAAGTAGCTGAATGCATCCACACCGCTACTCTCGGGTAGCGCCGTGTAGGTGCCGGGCCTGGCCTTCGTGAAGAGCGGCCGCCACCTCACATCACGCGCATGTCAGTCGCCGGCGGCCCCGTCAGAGGCTTGCCTCGCCTCGCCGGCCTCAGGCCGTCGCCACGCACCGGCGTGGTGCGCAGGCGTACCCGGGTAATGGCCCGGCCCGTCACCTCCGCCACCTCGGCGGACAGACCCGGCAGCTCGATCACCTCGCCCGGCGTCTTCGGGATGTGGCCGAGGTGGGCCAGGACAAGGCCGGCCACGGTCGTGTAGTCGCCGACGTCGAGGACGTCCTCGTCGATGTCGATGCCGACGTCGGTCAGGTCGTGCAGCGGAAAGCCTCCCGGCATCAGCAGTGCCCCGTCCGCCTCCCGCACGACGGCCTGCACGTCCCGGTCGGTCTCGTCGTAGATCTCCCCGACGATCTCCTCGACCAGGTCCTCCATCGTCACGATGCCGTCGATGGAGCCCCGCTCGTCCACGACGAGGGCGAACTGCTGCCGCTGTGAGCGCATCTCCCGGATCGCCTCGGTCACCTTCAACGTCTCCGGCAGGTACAGCGCAGGGCTGGCATGCTCGGCGACCGGGCCTTCCCGGTCGAGCAGGTCGCGCATGTGCACCACGCCGACGGTGTCGTCCAAGCCGCCGCGGCCCACGACCGGGGCGCGGGTCTGCCCCGACCTGCCCAGCTCGCGCAGCGCCTGCGGCGCGGTCAACGACGCGGACAGGGTGACCACCAGGCGGCGCGGGACGAGGATCTCCCGAAGGATCCGTTCGGCCACCTCGAACGCCCCCGAAATGATCATCCGGTGTTCCGGCGTGAGGTTGCGCTGCGCGGCCACCATGTCTCGCAACTCCTCAGTGGTGACCTCTTCTCGCCGGGCGCGGGGGTCACCACCGCTCAGGCGTACGACCGCGTCGCTGGCCTTGCTCAGCAGCCACACCGCCGGCCGGGAGAACGCCGACAACGCGTCCAGAGGGCGGGCGACCAGCAGCGCCCAACCCTCGGCGCGCTGCATCGCGATCCGCTTCGGCGTCAGCTCACCCAGCACCAGGGTGACGAAAGTCAGGATGATGGTGACGACGACGATGGACACCGGCTCCGCCGCGCCACCGAGGAAGCCCAAGGGGCCCACGAGCGGCTGGGCCAGGGACACCGCCGCCGCGGCCGACGCCAGGAACCGGCCAGGGTGATGCCGATCTGGATCGTCGCCAGGAAACGGTTCGGGTCCCGTGCCAACTTTGCCAGCACCCGCCCGGCCCGGGAGGTCCGCTCCAGGCGCTGCAGCTGGCTCTCCCGCAACGACACCAACGCCATCTCGCTGCCCGCGAACACCGCGTTCACCAACACCAACACGAACACCAGCGTGACCTGCACGCCATGGCCGCCCACGGCCTGTTCGACGCCTCCTCGACCGGACCCTCCGGAGCATCAACGGTAGCCGCACCGGGACACCGAGATCGGGGTATCTCCGCTGCAAAACGGGGAACCCGCCGCCGGTGCCGGAGGTTCTCACCGCTCTGCCCTGGCCGTTGGGATGGAGCGTCGCCGTGTTCCTGATCGCGGGTGCGCTCACCGTGCTTGGGACCATCCGGCTGGTCACCCTCGGCGACACCCTCGCCGACCGTACGGGCTGGGGTGAGGCGTTCTTCGGCGCCGTCTTCTTCGGCCTGGCCACCTCTCTGTCCGGCATCGTGATGACCGCCGTCACCGCTGCCACCGACCAGCCACAACTCGGCTACAGCAATGCCGTCGGCGGCATCGCCGCCCAGACGACCGCAGTCGTGGTCGCGGACGCCTTCCATCGCCGGGTGAACCTCGAACACGCTGCCGCGTCCCTGTCGAACGTGCTCTTCGGGACCCTGCTCATCGCCCTGCTTGCCATCGCACTGCTCGGCACCTTCACCCCGGACGCGGCTCTCGCCGGGCTGCACCCCGCTTCCTTCGTCATGATCGGCTGCTACATCGGGGGCTTGCACCTCATCCGCAAAGCCGGAGCCAGCCCGTTGTGGCAGGCCGTTGCCACCACGGAGACGCTCCCCGACGTCCCGCACGCCCACGGAAAACTCGACCAGCGCAGCTCCGCCTGGCTGTGGACCCGGTTCACCGCTGTCGGCCTGCTCGTGGCCGTCGGCGGCTGGGCCATCGCCCTCGCCGCCGAGAGCCTCGTCGCCATCACCGGGCTCAGCACCGGCTTCATCGGCGCGATCCTGATGGGCACCGTTAACGCCCTGCCCGAAACCGTCACCGCCATCGCCGCCGTCCGTCGCGGCGCCCCGACGCTTGCCATCGCTGCCGTCCTCGGGGGCAACAGCCTCGACGCGCTCAACCTCGTCGTAGGTGACATCGCCTACCGTGACGGCTCGATCTACCACGCTGCCGGGACCGAGGAACTCCTCGTCACGACCAACGCCCTCTTCATGACCGCCGTCCTTGTCGGTGGTCTGCTCGTCCGCCAGGCCTGCGGATGGGGCCGCCTCGGATTCGAAGGCGCACTAATCGTGGCCAGCTATGCCGCTATGACCGTCATCCTCGCCCTACCCCCCGCGTAGCCCAGGCCTGCGTGCCCGACACCTCGCCGCCGCAGCCCTCGTCAGAGGGCGAAGTCGCCAACTGCCTCCATGGCAAGTAGATCCACCGATCGCTGGTGGCTGCCGGTCCATGCCGACAGCGCCACCGGCTGGCAGGCTCCCCGGCCCGGCGTGGCGGTGAGCACACAGCAAGGTTTCAGGATGTCTGCCTAACCTGGCCGGCATGTCCCGCGACGGTGAGCCTCCCAGTACCGACCAGCCCGAGGCCCGAGAGGCGGCGTGCCTGTGACCGAGTGGCTGCTGCTGGCCGTCGCGGTCCTGCTGATCGCGGCGAACGCGCTGTTCGTGGCTGCGGAGTTCGCCTTCGTCACGGTCGACCGGGCGACGGTCGAGCGCCGGGCGCAGGACGGCGACCGCCGCGCCGCCGGACTACTGGCGGGGTTGCGGACCCTGTCCACGCAGTTGTCCGGGGCGCAACTGGGCATCACCGTCACCAGTCTGGTCGTCGGGTTCCTGGCCGAGCCGTCCCTGGCCACCCTGCTGCGCGGCCCGCTCGGGCTCACCGGCCTGTCCGACTCCGCGGTGACCGCGGCGTCGTTGACGCTGGCGCTGGCACTGGCGACGGGCTTCCAGATGGTCTTCGGTGAACTCGTACCGAAGAACTGGGCGATCTCCGAACCGCTGCGCGTCGGCCGCGCCGTCGCCGGGGCGCAGCGCGGCTTCACCACCGCCGCCGGCCCGCTGATCCGTTTCCTCAACGGCACCGCAAACCGGATCCTGCGCCTGATGGGCATCGAACCGACCGAGGAACTGGCCTCGGCGCGGTCCCCGCAGGAACTCGCCTCGCTGGTCAGCCGGTCCGGCCGGGAGGGCACCCTCGACGCCCGGACCGCGGAACTCGTCGCGCGTTCGATCGACTTCGGCGAGCGCACCGCGGCCGACGTGATGACCCCTCGTACCCGCGTGCGGTTCGTCTCCGCCGACGCGCCCGCGGTGGAGGTCCTGGCCCTCGCCGCCGGCACCGGGCACGCCCGATTCCCGGTCACCGGCTCGGGCGTGGACGACGTCGTCGGCGCGGTGCACTTCAAGCACGCCCTGGCCGTGCCCGCCGCACAGCGGTCCACGCAGCGGATCCGGACGATCATGTCCGGTCTGCCGGAGGTGCCGGAGACCATGCCGCTGGACCCGCTGCTGGCTGTCCTGCGCGGGCAGGGACTACAGATGGCGGTCGTCGTCGACGAGTACGACGGCACCGCCGGGATCGTCACGCTGGAGGATCTCGTCGAGGAGATCGTCGGTGAGATCGCCGACGAGCAGGACGCCCCCCACCGCCGCCACCACCGCGCCGCCGACGGCACGTGGACCCTGTCCGGCCTGCTGCGACCCGACGAGGCGTCCCGGCTGATCGGCCTCGACCTGCCGGAAGCGCGGGACACCGACACCCTCGGCGGCCTCGTGACCGAGGGCCTCGGGCGATTCCCGCAGGTCGGCGACACCATCACCGTGCCCGTCGCCGACCGGAACCAATCCGACCCGGACGGTCTGCCGACCCCGACCCACGCCCAACTCGCCGTCACGCGGCTCGACGGCCGCCGCGTCGACCGGCTCACTCTGCGCCGTACCGACAACCACCTAAGCGAGGAAGCCCGGTCATGAGCGACCTCACCGCGATCCTGCTGGCCGTGGTGCTGCTGGCCGGCAACGCCTTCTTCGTCGGGGCGGAGTTCGCCCTGATCTCCGCCCGCCGTACGCAGATCGAACCGCGCGCCGCGGCCGGCTCGTCCGTCGCCCGGATCACCCTGCGCGCGATGGAGAACGTCTCCCTGATGATGGCCGGCGCGCAACTCGGCATCACCGTCTGCTCCCTCGGCCTCGGCGCGATCGGTGAACCCGCCGTGGCCCACCTGCTGGAGAAGCCCTTCGCCGCCGCCGGCGTACCCGAGGCGCTGCTGCATCCCATCGCGTTCACCATCGCCCTGGCGATCGTGGTTTTCCTGCACATGGTGCTCGGTGAGATGGTGCCCAAGAACATCGCCCTCGCCGGCCCCGAACACTCCGCCCTGGTGCTCGGGCCGGTGCTCTACGGCATCGTGACCGTCCTGCGTCCGCTGATCTGGCTGCTCAACCAGATCGCCAACGCCGTCCTGCGGCTGCTGCGGGTCACACCGAAGGACGAGGTGGCCTCCAGCTTCACCAACGAGGAGATCGCCGGCTTCATCGCCCAGTCCCGGAAGGAAGGGCTGATCGACCAGCAGGAACACGACCTGCTCACCGGTGCGCTGGCCTTCAACGACCAGACCGCCGCCACCGTCGCGCTCCCGCTGGCCTCCCTCATCACACTGCCCCGGGACACCACTGTCTCCGAGCTGGAACGGCAGTGCGCGGCAACCGGCTACTCCCGTTTCCCGCTCACCGACCCGCAGGGCGGGCTCACCGGGTACGTCCACGTCAAGGACATCCTCGAACTACCGGCCGAGCAACACGACGAGCCTCTAGACCCGGGGCTGATCCGCCCGCTCGCCACCCTCGACGCCACAAGGCCGCTGCGCGATGCGCTCACCGTCATGCAACACCGCGGCGCCCACCTCGCCATCATCGTCGACTCGACCGGCCAGCTCCTCGGCCTGGCCGCGCTCGAAGACATCGTCGAGAAACTCGTCGGCGAGGTCCGCGACGCCACCCAACACACCACCGACCGCGCCATGGTTCCCTCATGACCCGGCGCCCGCTCCCACAAGCCGGATCGTTGCTGCTCGCGACGGGCGAACCGAAGCCGTCGAGCGCAGCGGAGCGGTCAGCCTGGAACTGATCAACGCACCTGGCTGATCTTCAGCAAACGACCGCAGCAACGCCCCGGTACGACTGGCATACTCGGGCAGACAAGGAAGAGCCGCAGGTCATCAGCCTGTGAACACAAACGGAGCGTCGGGTTAGACACCACGCGACGAGTACGACCAACTCCGTGCCATCCTCCACAACGCCGCCCGCACCGGCCTCGCCACGCAGAACCGGACCGGCCACCCCAACTTCGCCCAATACCTCATCGGACGAGTTGCCTGGGTCGGTCATCACCACCCGGCACGCGTAGCCAAACTCGCCACGCTGCTGGCCCAAGCACTTGTGGCACCGTAGACCGACGCGGCGCGGCAACTTCGCGAGATTTCGGCAAGGACGCGTCGAACCGACCGAGGCAGTGCCTGAGCAGGACTTACACCTGTTCTGCTGATCTTCGGCAAGCGAGCACAGCAACAGGCGCGTGCGACCCACTAATGTGAAAACAGAATAAGAACCCGCAGGTCATCAGCCAATAGGTACAGATAGAGCGTCGTCTTAGGAAACCGATGCTCTATCCCCTGAGCTACGAGGGCGCGAGCGCCTAGTCTAGCGACCTGGGCGTCCACCTGGGGTGGCAGGGAGTGGCCCAGGTTCACCCACGTCACTCGGACCGCCGTTCTCCCAGCCCAGGACCACACCCGGAGCACACGAACCCCGATTTGCGACCGGCGGGTGGCCGCGGCCACCCGCGCTCCTACCGTCGGCGCCGCCACCGGAGAACCACGGAGCGCTCACCCCGGGGTCGCTCGGACCGCCGCGATTCTGACCATGACGGTCCCCCAGACGTCCGCACATGCCGAGTTGAGCGCGTTCGTCAGGGCTCACGTAATCTCGTCGCCGCCCGAGCTGTGGGAGGTCTCCGCGCTGGCATCGTTCGGGCCATCGTGGGTGAAGGCGAGCTGAAAATGGGCACTGATATCGCTGGTGGGGTAGAAGTCCGCCCGCAGGGTCGTGGTTCGCCGTGGCTACTGGCCGATGTCAACCTGGACGCCCTACCTCGCCACTATGATGCCTTCGGACTGCTGTTTGGTGTACGGAACTTCGCCGGGTTCGAACCCGTTGCTCCCGGCCGCGGCCTACCGGAAGACGCCAGCCCGGAGTTGCTTTGCCTCCAGTGCGCGGACAGCGAACACGGTCACACTTGGGTGTCATGGACGGAGCTGGCCCACATCGATTGGAGCGTACGAGCGCTCCGCGTTGACGACCGGATTCACGAGTACAGGTCGACAAGCGACGGGCCGTGTCTCGTCGGCAAGGCCAGCCATCATGGGCATGCCTGGCGCGCGGTGGCCGGCGAGCGTGCCGATCCCAGAGGCAGCGCCTACCCGGAGGGAACCGAATGGCGTGCCGGCGATCGGTTGTGGCGGGTGGAGCGCCTCTCCCGCGGTGACGTGTTGCGCGTCGATCCGCAGTTGCGGGCACTGCTGGACACCATGCGTGATCTCGCCGAGCGGCATGGCGGCGACAACGTACGGCTGCTTGTGTGGTTCGACAGTTAGCGACTGCCGACCAGGACCTCTACCTTGGCAGCCTCTTCTGCCGCGAAGCGGTGCAGGCCATTCCATTGTTGGTCGGCGGCGCCACCGTCCCGCGCTTTGCGGCAGAAAGGACGGGGCGCAGCCAGCGGTACCACTCTTTCAGAGAGTTCGTCGCACTCCCGGGGCGGTTGCGGCCACGTGTGGCCCGGCTGCTGAAACTCATCAGTGTGGTCTGGCCACGGCATACTCGGGAGTCATGGGATTCGAAGAGGAGTGGCAGGATCTGGTTCCGGGTACCGACCGCATTTCCGGCATCGGGGTCGCGGTCGGCGGGCTCGACGGTGACGTCTGGACTGACGGTCACGACCTGCTGTTCCCGGCGTGCTCGATCAGCAAGCACGTCGCCGCGTTCGGCACGCTGCGGCTGGTCGCCGACGCGACCCTCGACCTCGACACCGACGTCAACGCCTACCTGTCCGCCTGGCAGCTGCCGGGCACCGGCACGGTGACCGTACGCCAGCTTTTGGCCCACACTGCTGGCCTGACCGAGAACTGGTTCCCCGGGTACGCCGCGGGGCAGCCCGTGCCATCACTGCAGCAAATTCTGCGGGGTGAGCCCCCGGCCAACACGCCAAGGGTCCGGCGCGAACTGCCGCCGGGCACTGAATTCCGTTATTCAGGCAGCCATTACGCCGTTCTCGAGCAGCTCCTGACCGACGTGACTTCGACGCCGTTCGACAAGCTGATGGCGACGCTCGTGCTGGAACCGGTGGGCATGGCGGACAGCAGCTACGATCAGCACTTCCCGAACAGGCACCGGGACCGTGCGGCCCGCGGCCACTGCGGCGGCACCCCCGTGCACGGCGGCTGGCATACGCAGCCGGAGATGGCCGGCGCTGGGCTGTGGAGTACCCCGGCGGACCTGGTGCGGCTGGAGCTGGAGATCTGCCGTGCCGTCGCCGGCGAATCCGCGCTACTGCCGCAGGATCTGGCCGCGCAGATGCTGACCCCGCAGGTACCCGGCGGGTTTGGTCTCGGCACCGAACTTGGCGACGGGCGCTTTGGGCATACCGGGCAGAACACCGGCTACAGGTGCTTCTCGTTCGCCTGGCCGGTGTCGGGCACAGCAGTCGCCGTGATGATGAACGCCGAGGACTGCCGCGACACGCTGCTCGCCCTCATCGAACTGGCCGGCCGCAACTACGGCTGACGCCCGGCAGCGCCAACTCACCAGCATTGCGAGCAGGCAGACATTCTTCGAGAGAAGCTCCTCGACGAGGAGTGCGACGTCCTCTCATGCCGCGAGCGAGCGTCAGGGCCGCACCTGCGAGATCGACAGGTCAGCCGACTGCTCGTGCCGGGAACAGTGATGTTGGGAACCCCGTAAGGTATCGCCGGTGGGGTGGGATGCACTCGGGCAATGGGGTGAAGGCGTCGCTCGCATCGAACCGCTCGCTGGCGGAGTCGCCAACGACGTGTGGAGCGTACGCGTCAACGGGCACCTCGCGGTCGGTCGTCTCGGCACCAGGAGCGACGCTGATCTTGCGTGGGAGACAGAGCTCCTGCAACACCTCGACCGTGAAGGTCTGACCGTGCCGGTCCCGATTCCGACTACGGACGGCCGGCTGTTCGTCGACGGTCTGGTGGTGATGACCTACCTGGATGGCGGACCGCCGGAGACGCAGGCCGATTGGCGTCGCGTGGCCGCCACGCTCCGCGAGTTGCACCGGCTGACGCAGGGCTGGCCGCAGCGCCCGGGCTGGCGATCGTCGACCGACCTCCTGAACGCCGAGACCGGGACGAAGATCGACCTCGGCGCGATGCCCCCTGAGGGCGTTGCTCGGTGCCGAGCAGCGTGGGCGCGGCTCACCGGGCGTCAGACATGCGTCGTCCACGGCAACCCCAACAACCCTGGCAACGTCCGCATGACCGCGAGTCAGGTCGCGCTGATCGACTGGGACGAGGCGCACGTCGACGTCCCCGACCTCGACCTCGTGCTGCCCGACAACGCCGCCGGCCTCGACGACGGCGCGCTCGACATCGCGGGGCAAGCGTCGGCCGCGTGGGAAGCCGCCGTCTGCTGGGACGACGAGTACGCAGTCAGGCGGCTCGCCGAAGTTCGGGCGGTCTGAGGAAGCGTTCGAGGAGTGGGGTCAGGTCGCGCAACGCCCCTGCTGGCGACCTGGCCCGAGTCCGTCGTTGCAAGAGCCTACCGAGGCCGCCTTGCGCCGCAGTCGGAGAAGAGCTGGGACGTCCGTGCGGCAGACGGCACCCTGCTGCAGGTGAAGTGCCGCGTCCTCGAGCCCGGCAGCCGGCGTACGCACGTCTACTCGCCGTTTCGGAGCTGACGCGTCCACGCCTGCGTCTTTGTCATGCTGAACAGCCCTCTGCGAGCTTCGAGCGCCGGCTCAGGTCACGACGCGGACGCCGGGCCAGCGTTCGGTGGGGCGGTGGCGGGCGAGTCGCTTCCGGGAGATCTCCGCGCTGACCCTGGCCGGGTTGCGCCGCCACACCCCGTCGAGCAGGTCGTCGAGGCCGTGCGGCGCGCACACCGCGAGCCGGTCGTGCGCGTCGAGGCGTACGGCCACGGCCGTGGCGTACTCGGGCCAGGTGGCGACCGCGTCGGCGATGGTGCGCAACGGAGCCACCGGGTCACCGCCGAACTTCGCGGGATACCAGGTGTGCACGGCGGCCTGGTTCTTCGCCTCCCATGGCAGATCCGGCCAGGCCGCCACCAGCCGCCGGGTGGCCCGGTCGTCGTTGTCGCGGCTCAGGTCCGCCGGGTCGAGGAAGACGACATCGACGTCTCGCACCAATGTCGGGTCGAACCCGTCGCCGTACCGCTCGCCCCAGACCAGGTCGCGGATGGCGCCCGCGCCGATCCAGGCGTCCGGCAGGCCGGAGTCCCGAACGACGCACAGCGCCCGCATCAGCCACGGGCTGCGCTGGACCAGGTCTCGCAGCTCGTCCTCCCGCATCGGTCCCCCTGGTTGCCGCTGTTGATATTCCTGGTCAGTCGAACAACCGGCCCACGAGGGCGCCCTGGCCCGATTGCAGGACGTGCGCGGCCTCCAACGGTATCCAGAAGCACTCGAAGCGGGTGGGCTCCCGCTCGCCGTCATGGTCTTCCCGGCCCGCCCACCGCTCGGGCGGGGCCCCGTTGACCGCCAGCTCGAAGACGTGACGACGCTGGACCTCGAATCGGAGCGGGCTGATGTCGTACTCGACCTCCCCCAGCTCGCGCACGACGGTGAAGCCTGTCAGCCCGGTCTCCTCGCGGGCCTCGCGCAGCGCCGCGTCCGCCGGGTCCTCGCCCGGGCGGACGCTGCCGCCCGGAACCTGGATGCCCACCTCCTCGTGGCTGTAGTCGGTGTGCCGGAAGACGAGCAACCGTCCCTCCCGCACCACGTAACACAGAGCCTTGTCCACGACGGTCTTCTTCGGCACGGTGCGATCTTCCGTATCGGCATCGGGCGGGACGCGACTGCGGCAGCCCCGCTCCGTCGGTCTCGGAACCCTTGAGGCGAGTTCCTCCGGCACGCCCATGGCCGCCCCCGGGTTACGCCCCGAGGCGGGCGGTGGGTCAGGAGGTTGCGGCGGGCTTCCTGGCGGGGTCGGCCGAGGTGGCGCCCTGAGTGGGGCGGCGGGTCAGGACCCGGGGGCCGGACGCCGTGATGGCGACCGTGTGTTCGGAGTGGGCGGTACGGGAGCCGTCGGCGGAGCGGATCGTCCAGCCGTCCTCGTCGAACTTGATTTTGTCTGTGGAGCGGCAGAACCAGGGCTCGATGGCGATGGTGAGGCCGGGGTCGAGTTTCAGGCCGCGGCGGGGACGGCCGTCGTTGGACACGTGCGGGGCCTCGTGCATGGTGCGGCCGATGCCGTGGCCACCGAACTCGGCGTTGACGCCGTAGCCGTAGGAGCGGGCGACCTCGCCGATCGCGGCGGAGATGTCGCCGAGGCGGCCGCCGGGCTGGGCGGCGGTGATGGCGGCCTCCAGTGCGACCTCGGTGGCCTCGATCAGCTTCAGGTCTGCCGGGTCGGGGGTGCCGACGACGACGGAGAGCGCGGAGTCGGCGACCCAGCCGTCGATGCCGACCGCCATGTCGATGCTGAGCAGGTCACCGTCGCGCAGGACATAGTCGTGCGGCAGGCCGTGCAGCACCGCGTCGTTGACCGACAGGCACAGCACGTTGCGGAACGGGCCGCGGCCGAACGAAGGGGCGTAGTCCCAGTAGCAGGATTCGGCACCGCGCTCCTTGATCCGGCGGCGGGCGTGGTGTTCGAGGTCCATCAGGTTGACGCCGACCGCGGCGACACCACCCAACTCGGCGAGCAGCTCGCCGACGAACTGGCCGGCCACCGCCATCCGGTCGATCTCCTCGGCGGACTTGAGTTCGATCACGACAGCCTCCCTCTCCCTGTGCGGTATTTTTATACCACGCCAGGTCGGGACGCTCCGGGGGTATCCTGCTGGCATGGTGCGCCAACCACTCACCGCCGAACAGATCGCAGCGGGCCAGCGCCTCGGAGCTGCCCTCCGGGCCGCGCGGGCCGGCCGCAGCCTCGTCGAGGTGGCCCTGGCAGCCGGCATCTCCCCCGAGACGCTGCGCAAGATCGAGGCGGGCCGCCTTCCCGCACCGGCGTTCGGCACCGTGGTCGGCCTCAGCCACGCCCTCGACGTCCCCCTCAGCGACCTGGCCGACGTCTGGCGGGCCGACATGCCCGTCCGCCAGGCTTCCTAGAGACCGGGGTCGAGCGGCGTACCTCGAGGACGGCTTCCAGCTTGTCCATGTCCCGCGCCGTGACGTAGGTCGGCGCTGAGCCGGTGGCTTCCGCCGCTGCTGATGCGGCGCCCGCCCCCGGTTCGGCGAATACATGACGCCACCGATGGAGCACCGCTCGACGCCCGACCTGGAAGTGGGGCCGCGCCGGCACTCACGCTGCGCGAGTGCCGGCGTCGGGACGGTCGAGGCGCTCAGGCGCAGCCCAGCCCTGGGCGTACGCGGGCGGCGGGTTTCCGGCGGCGACCTTGTCGGCGATCTCCCAGAACACCTCCGGCCAGTCGCCCTCGTCGTTCATCTGGTGCAGCACCCGCCAGTTGTGGCTGCTGCGCAGGGCGTCGCCGGCCCGCTGGAGTGCGGCGTCGTCGCCGACCCGCTTCGCGCGTAGCCATTCGGCGATCCATGCGCAGCCGGCCCGGGAGGTCACCTGGGCGCCGAACTGGTAGGAGTCGTTGGTGCCGACGTCACCCGGCGCCGTGGGGTCGAAGTTCGGCGGAAGCGGCACGTCGGCGAGCACCTGGCCGCCTGCTCGGCCACCCGCCCGGGCGTGACGATCTCCGCCGGAAGCGCGGCCAGCCAGGTGCGTACGTCGACGCGGACGATGTCGGCGAGGACCCCGTCGAAGTCGTCCCGGCTCCAGCCCCCGCCGGTACGGAGTTCGACGAGACACCGTCGCGGGGGCGGAGCATGACCGCGAAGTCGTCGGAGCTGTAGCGGAACAGGTCACCCTGCCAGCCGTCGACCCGCACCGCCTTCGGAGGGCTGACGTTGCGCCGGTCGGCGTGGAAGCCCTCGTACTGTTCGGCCGGGTACCAGTTCACCTCCAACTGGCGCCCGCCGTTGCTGAACGCGATGGTGCCCTGCTGCTCGGTGAACCCGTAGACGGTGGTCACCTTCCAGCCCGGCTGGTCGATGAGCAGAGCAGCGGCTCGATGCCGTCGGCGTAGACGCGTCGGAAATGGTCCTCGTGCTCGGTCGCGGAGGTCACGTCCATCCCATGTCCGGTCGGACCCCGATCGTGACGGGCCCGGCCCGGAATGGGCCTCGATCCGTCCCCGCGAGTCGTCCCGGCCGACCGCGCCCCCGGAGAGCTGCCGCGGTCCTCCGGTCAGGAGCGGCCGGAGCTGATGCGGTCCAGGTGGGGCGCGAGTTCGTCGGTGATCAGCAGGTCGCGGCGGATCTCGTCGTGCGGGTAGCCGGCCCGGCCCACCATGTGCGCCGCGACGGGCGCGGTGGCGAGCTGGAAGGCGCCGACGAGCACGAGGGTGGTGATGTCCACCCCCGTACGCAGGCGCAGCGCGCAGCCGAGCAGGACGAGCAGCAGGCCGAGCACCTGGGGCTTGGCCGCCGCGTGCATCCGGGCGAGCAGGTCGGGGAAGCGCAGCAGCGCCGCCCCGGCGGCGACGCAGAGCAGCGCGCCGGCGATCAGGCAGACGCCGGCGGTGACGTCGAGGACGGCGTCGAGCGTCACTTGTCGTTCCTCCGGGCGGCGAACCGGGCGACGCTGACCGAGCCGACGAACCCGAGGATGGCGAGGACGACCAGCACGGGCAGTGCGGTCGCGTCGCGGCTGTAGGCGGCCTCGGTGGCGATGGCGGCGACGACGACGGCGAGCAGGACGTCGGTGGCGACGGCGCGGTCGAGGATGGACGGTCCGCGGATGATGCGGACGAGGGTCAGTCCGACGGCCACGGCGAGCAGCG
Source organism: Micromonospora sp. M71_S20 (assembly GCF_003664255.1). Taxonomy (NCBI): domain Bacteria; kingdom Bacillati; phylum Actinomycetota; class Actinomycetes; order Micromonosporales; family Micromonosporaceae; genus Micromonospora; species Micromonospora sp. M71_S20. Next base: position 1,986,523 of record NZ_RCCV01000001.1, read on the forward strand.
CGGCGACGGTCACGGCGACGACGGTCAACTGGGTACCCCTTCCGGGTGGGCCGGCTCCGAGGGGCCGGCGGCGTGGGGTTGCGTCACGCGGCGCAGTTCGTCGGGCGAGCCGATGGCGGCGACGATCCGCGCTTCGAGGTCGAGCACGCCCTGCCGGAACCGCTCCACCTCCTCGCGGCTGCGGACGCCGATGACGTGCACGTAGAGGGTGCCGGTCGTCCGGTCGGCCTCGATGATGAGGCTGCCGGGCACCAGGGACAGCGCCTCGGCGGTCAGCGTGAGGTTGAGGTCGGTGTTGACCCGCAGCGGCACGGCGATGATCGCGCTGAGCGGGGGATGCCCGATCCGCATCGCCAGCCAGGCGATCTGGGCGGAGGCGACCACGAGGTCCCGCAGGAACCGCACCCAGAACCGCGCGAGCGGCACAGGGCGGATCCGCCCGGCGAAGGTCACCGGCGGCAGCGGGAACACCGCCAGCAGCACGACGGAGAGCACCAGCCCGCTGATCAGGTTGGCCCAGGAGAGGGTGCCCCACAGCAGGACCCAGACGCTGGTCAGCCCGGTCACGGCGACGATCCGGTTGCGCCGGCGGGCCCTGCGCGTCAGCGGCGGGTTCGCCGGCCCGGTGGGGCCCGTCGGATTCGTCCGGTCACTGGTCACGGGGCACCGTCCGGGAACACGGCCTCGACGTACGGGGTCCGGCGCAGCAGGTCGTCGGCGGCGTCGGTGCTGATGTCGAACAGCGGCCCGGCCACCGCGGTCAGCGCCAGGCCGAGCACCACCAGGGCGGCGGTCGACCCGATCATCAGCCGGGGCAGCACGACGCCCGACCCCTCGGGGTCGGGTGCCCGGCGCGGCTGCTCGGCGCCGTCGGTGCGGGCGGCCCGGACGGCGTCGCCGGCGTCCGGCATGTCCGGGTGCGGGGCGCGCCAGAAGGCGAGGTTCCACACGCGGGCGATGGCGTAGAGGGTGAGCAGGCTGGTGAGCAGCCCGCCGGCGACGAGCGTCCACGCCAGCGCGCCGCCGTCGTCCACGCCGGCCTGGACGAGGCCGAGCTTGCCGAGGAAACCGGAGAACGGTGGGATGCCGGCGAGGTTGAGCGCGGGTACGAAGAACAGCACGGCCAGCAGCGGCGAGAGTCGGGCCAGCCCGCCGAGGCGGTCCAGGGCGGTGCTCCCGCCACGGCGTTCGACGAGGCCGGCGGCGAGGAACAGGGTCGTCTGGATGGTGATGTGGTGCACCACGTAGAAGATCGCCGCGGAGAGCCCGAGGGAGGTGCTCAGGCCGACGCCGAAGAGCATGTAACCGATGTGGCTGATGAGGGTGAACGACAGCAGCCGTTTGACGTCGGACTGGGCGACCGCGCCGAGGATGCCCACCACCATCGTCAGCGCCGCCACCACCAGCAGCAGGTCGGCGGTGCGCCCGCCGGGAAAGAGCAGCGTCTCGGTGCGGATGATCGCGTACACGCCGACCTTGGTGAGCAGGCCGGCGAAGACCGCGGTGACCGGGGCCGGGGCGGTCGGGTAGCTGTCCGGAAGCCAGGCCGACAGCGGGAACACGGCCGCCTTGATGCCGAAGGCGAGCAGCAGCATCCCCTGCAACACCAGCCGCAGGTCGTCCGGCAGCGCGTCGAGCCGGTCGACGAGCTGGGCCAGGTTGAGCGTGCCGGTCGCCGCGTAGACCAGGCCGATCGCGACCAGGAAGATCAGCGACGAGAGCAGGCTGACCACGACGTACGTGGTGCCGGCCCGGATCCGGGTCTCCGTGCTGCCCAGGGTCAGCAGCACGTAGCTGGCCACCAGCAGGATCTCGAAGCCGACGTAGAGGTTGAACAGGTCGCCGGAGAGGAAGGCGTTGCACACGCCGGCGGTCAGCACGAGGTAGGTCGGGTGGTAGACCGACAGCGGCGTCTCCTCGTTGCCGTCGGCCGTGCCCTGCCCGATCGAGTAGACCAGCACGCAGAGGGTGACGGCGGCGGAGACGACGAGCATGAGCGCGGCGAGCTGGTCGGCGACCAGGACGATGCCCAGCGGCGCCACCCAGCCGCCGACCTCGACGACCAGCGGCCCGTCGACGGAGGAGCGGACCAGCAGCGTGGCCGCCACGGCGACGGTGGCGGCGAGGACCGTGAGGCTGACCCAGCGCTGGGCGCGGGGCCGGCCGACGAGCAGCAGCGTCAGGGCCGCGCCGAGCAGCGGCATCACCACCGGCAGGGGTACGAGCCAGGTCATCGGCCCCTCCCCGCGTCCCCGGCAGGGCTCGCCGTGGCGTCGTCGGCGGGCACGGTGACCAGGGCGACGTCACCGTCACCGTCTCCGGCGTCGGTGTCGGCGGTGCCCGGCCCCTCGTCCCGGTCGGCCAGCTCCATGATGCGGCGGTCCTCGACGTCGTCCTGCACCTCGTCGTGCCCGTTGAGGTGCCAGCTGCGGTACGCCAGGGCGAGCAGGAACGCGGTCATGCCGAGGGTGATGACGATCGCCGTCAGCACCATGGCCTGGGGCAGCGGGTCGCTCATGTCCCCCTCTGCGGTGGTGCCGACGATCGGCGGCCCGCCGGCCTTGCCGCCGGTGAGCAGCAGGAGGTTGGCGCCGTTGCCGAGCAGGATGACGCCCATCAGCACCCGGGTGAGACTGCGTTCCAGCAGCAGCGTCACCCCGGCGGCGAAGAGGACACCGACCACGAGGACGTAGGTCAGGTTCGGGTTCACACCAGCTCCTTCGTCCGGTCGTCGGCCTGTTCGGTCTCGCGTTGGTCGGTCTCCTGCTGGCGGTCCATCTCCGCGCCCAGGCTGCGCAGGATGTCCAGGACCAGGCCGACCACGATGAGGTAGACGCCGACGTCGAAGAAGACCGACGTGACGAAGTGGACGTGGCCGAGGACCGGCAGGTGCAGGTCCAGCAGGGCGCTCTGGAGGAACTCCCCGCCCAGCAGCATCGCGGCGACGCCCGTGCCGACCGCGACGAACAGCCCGGCGCCGAGCACCGCGCCGGCGTCGACGGGGGCGGCCCCGTTGAGCTCGGTGCGCCCGCCCGCCAGGTAGCGCACGGCCAGCGCGAGCCCGGCCACCAGTCCGGCGGCGAAGCCGCCGCCGGGGGCGTTGTGCCCGGAGAAGAGCAGGTAGATCGAGAAGAGCACGATGGCGTGGAACAGCAGCCGGGTGACGACCTGGAGGATTACCGACTGCTGGCGGGTGGTGGCGCCGGTGGTGAGCCAGCGGGGCCGCGCCGACTCGGTGCGGCCGACGCCGGGGATGCCCCTGCGCAGGCCGAGATCCCGGGAGTGGCGGAAGATGAGGCTGGCCACGCCGGTGGCGGCCACCACCAGGACGGCGATCTCGCCCATGGTGTCCCAGGCCCGGATGTCGACCAGGGTCACGTTGACGATGTTCTTGCCGCCGCCGTAGGAGACGGCCTCGTCGGGGAAGTCGACGGAGATCGGGGTGGCGATCCGCGCTCCGGCCGCGACGTACGCCATGCCGGCGGTGACCACACCCACGGCGACGCCGAGCGCGATGCGACCGCGCCGGCTGGACCGGATGGGCCGCTCGGAGAACTTGGCGGGGAGGTGGCGCAGGACCAGCACGAACATGACGATCGTGACGGTCTCCACCAGAAACTGGGTCAGGGCCAGGTCCGGGGCGCCGTGCAGGATGAACAGCAGCGCGGTGCCGTAGCCGGCGACGCCGACGAGGATCATCGCGGTCAGTCGGCGCCGGGCGCGGGCGGCGGCCACGGCGGCCACGATCACCACCGCGGCGGCGACGGCCTGCAACGGGGTGTCCCACAGCTGGAACCGCTGCGGCCAGGGCATCCCGGCCAGCAGCGCCCCACCCGGCAAGGCGATCAACACCAGCAGGATGACGCCGAGGTAGAATGGGAGGGATCCGCGCTGGGTGGCGCCGGTCAGCTCCACCGCGAGCCGGTCCACCCCGCCGATGAGCCGGTCGTAGACCGCGGCCCCGTCGAAGGGCAGTCGGGCCGCCGCGCCCAGCCGCCCCCGGTGCCGCAGGAGGAACAGCCCCACACCGCCGGCGACCGCCAGCGCCGACAGGCCCAGCGCCAGGGTCGGCCCGTGCCACAGCGCGAGGTGGTAGCCGGGCTCGGCGCTCGGGTACAGGTCCGCGTACGGGGCGAGGACCTTGTCGACGGCGGGCGCGAAGAGCCCCGCCGCCAGGCCTGCGGCGGCGAGCACGACGGCCGGCGCGAGGAAGGGCCACCGGACCGGCCGGGCCTGGGTGGCGGGCACGTCGCCTTTGGTGGCGAACGCGCCCCAGACGAAGCGCAGCGTGTACGCCACGGTCAGCGCCGAGCCGAGCACCACGCCGGCGAGCACCAAAAGGTCGGCGGTGCCGCCGTGCAGGAACGCCTCGACCGCCGCCTCCTTGGCGACGAATCCGGCCAGCGGCGGGAGGCCGGCCATGGAGGCCGCCGCGAGGCCGGCCACCGCCGCGAGCGCCGGCGCCCGCCGCCCGAGGCCGCTGAGTTCGCGCAGGTCACGGGTGCCGGCAACGTGGTCGACGACCCCGACGACGAGGAACAGGGTGGACTTGAACAGCGCGTGGGCCAGCACCATCGCCGCGCCGGCCAGCGCGGTGTCGCGGGTGCCGGCGCCGAGGACCACCATCAGCAGGCCGAGCTGACTGACCGTGCCGTAGGCCAGCAGCAGCTTCAGGTCGGCCTGCCGCAGTGCCGCCCAGCCGCCGAGGAACATGGTGATCAGCCCGCCGGCCAGCAGCACCGGCCGCCACGGCGTGACCCCGACCACGGCCGGCCCCATCAGCGCGACGAGGAACACACCGGCTTTGACCATCGCGGCGGCGTGCAGGTAGGCGCTGACCGGGGTGGGCGCGGCCATCGCGCCGGGCAGCCAGAAGCTGAAGGGGAAGATCGCCGACTTGCTCAGCGCGCCGAGCAGGATCAGCACCAGGGCCACGGCCAGGTAGCCGCCGCCGGGCAGGTCCGTGGCGATCTCGGACCAGCGGTAGGTGCCGGCGTGCTGCCCGAGCATGACGAACCCGGCGAGCATCGCCAGGCCGCCCAGGGTGGTAACCAGCAGCGCCTGCATGGCGGCCCGCCGGCTGGCTCGTCTGGTGGGGTCGCTGCCGATCAGCAGGTAGGAGAGGACGGTCGTCAGCTCCCAGAACACGTACAGCAGCAGCAGGTCGTCGGAGACCACCAGGCCGAGCATCGCCCCGGCGAAGGCGACGAAGACGGCCGCGAAGCGGCCCAGGCCCGGGTCGTCGGAGCGGAAGTAGCGGGCGCTGTAGGCGAGCACCAACGCCCCGACCCCGCCGACGAGCACCACCATCAGCCAGGCCAGGGTGCCCATCCGCAGGGCGATCTCCAGGCCGAGCTGTGGGACCCAGGTGACCGTCTCGACGACCGGGGTGCCGGAGCGGACCGTCCCGGTCCGGGTCAGCGCCCAGACCAGGGTCGCGGCCGGGGCCAGGGCCACCAGGTAGAGGGCCCGTCGCCCCCAGATACGTATCAGTCCCGGGGCGATCACGGCTGCGAGTGCGTGGACCGCCACCAGAACCAGCACATACCCTCCCCAGAGTTCGACAGCCGGTTAGCCAACCCTAACCGGTAAGGAGCGAATCTGCATATTGGCGATACCGGGCTGGTGGCTCACCCGCGCCCGCCGACCGGTCGTCGACCACGACCGACGACGTCAGAGATCGAAGACGACGGATGGGCGGGACGATGCGGAGTGGGGTGCTGGTGTCGACCCGGACGCCGCTCGCCGGGGCGACGGGCAACGCCCTCGTGATGGGTGTGGCCGAGGTGAGCACGCCGCTCGGCTGGGTGCTGCTTCCGGGACTGCACGGCGTGTCCACCCGCCCCCGGGTGGACACGCTGGTCGCCGCCCGGGCGGCCGCCCTGCTGGCGGCGTCCGTGGTCGTCCCCGTCGTACCCGGGCGCGCCGACCCGTGGGCGCTCGGCGCCTCCGTGGCGAGCCTGGCCGCCGTACCGCTGCTGGCCTGGGCCAGGCGACGCCGCGAGGAGCGCGCGGTCGCCCGCGTGCCCGCGCCGCGCGACGTCGCGGTGTTCAGCATGCCCGCCGGCACGGGCCGCGCCACGTTGGCCGTCTGCCGCACCCCGGGGGAGGTCGCCGCGGCGGTACCGCTGCGCCGGGGCGGCCTGCGCGTCCTCGTCGGCGTGGTGCACGGCGCCACCCTGGCCCGCCCGGAGCACACCCGGGCGCTGGAGTCGGCCTTCCGCGACGAGGCCCTGCGCGGCGGAGGATCGCTGCCGCGGATCGCCGGGCGTTGGTGGTCGACCTGCCGCCCGAGCGGCCCGCCTGACCGCCGGCCCCGCCCGCCGCCATGCGCCGACATCCAGGTCGGTCTGCGGCGGGCGGCGGCCGGCCCCGGTCAACGGGCGGCGGGTCCGGTCAGCGCTGCCAGCGCACGACCCCGCCGACCACGGTGAGCGCCACCGTGAGGTCGCGCAGGTCCGCCGGCTCGACCCGGTACGGATCGGTGGGCAGCGCGATGAAGTCCGCGAGCATCCCCGGGGTCAGCCGCCCCTTGAGGTGCTCCTCGTAGGAGGCGTACGCGCCGGCCTCGGTGAAGCAGCGCAGCGCCGTGTCGAGATCCACCCGCTCGTGCGGGTCCACGCCGCCGGGCGGGGTGCCGTCGGGCTGCTGCCGGGTCACCGCGGCGTGGATGCCGAAGAACGGATCCGGGTCCTCCACCGGGGCGTCCGAGCCGAACGCCACCGTCGCGCCGGCGTCCAGCAGGCTGCGCCAGGCGTACGAGGCGAGGTCCCGGCCGGCGAGCATCCGGCTGGTCAGGGGGATGTCGCTGGTGCAGTGGGTGGGCTGCATCGAGGCGGTCACGCCCAGCCGGGCGAGCAGCGGCACGTCGGCCGGGCGCAGGTGCTGGGTGTGTTCGATCCGGTGCCGCAGCCGCCGTACCGCCCCGGCGACCGTCGGGTTGGTGCGCGCCGACTCCTGCCAGTTGGCGTACGCCCGCAGCACCATCTGGTTCGCCGCGTCGCCGATGGCGTGCGCGGCGACGGCGATGCCGGCCCCGGCCGCCTTCGCCACCAGCCGCTCGAACTCCTCCGCCGGGGTGACCGCGATGCCGTGGTTGTGCGGCTCGCCCTCGTACGGCTCGGTCATCAGGCAGGTGTGCGAGCCGAGCGCCCCGTCGGTGAAGATCTTGACCGGGCCGGTGCTCAGCCAGCGGTTCCCGTCGCCGGTCGCCCAGCCGAGGTCGATCACCTCGTCCAACGCGGTCGACGGGATCGACTTGTGCACCCGCAGCGGCAGCTCGCCCCGGGCGTACAGGGTTTCGTAGGCGGCCCGGCAGTCCTGACCGTCGAGGTCGTGGATGCTGGTGAGGCCGACGGAGAGCAGCCGGGGCAGGTGGGTACGCAGCTGCGTGACCAGGTCGCCGGCGAGCGAGGAGCGCATGACGTCGTACGCCGCGTCCCCCGCCGCCTCCCGCAGGATGCCGGTCGGCTCGCCGCGTTCGTCGCGGACGATCTGCCCGCCGACCGGGTCGGGGGTGTCGGCGTCGATGCCGAGCCGCCGGAGGGCGGCCGTGTTGACCCAGGTGGTGTGCCCGTCGATGCTGGGCAGCACGGCGGGCCGGTCCGGGCAGACGCGGTCCAGCTCGGCCCGGGTCGGCTGCACCGGCCGGTCCCACTTGTGGCTGTCCCAGCGCCCCCCGAAGAGCCAGGCGTCGGGCGGCAGGGTGGCGGCGTGCCGCCCGATCCGGGTCAACGCCTCGTCGAGGCTCGTCGTGCCGCGCAGGTCCACCTGCTCCAGGCCGCGCACGTAGAGCGCAGAGTGGAGGTGGCTGTCGATCAGCCCGGGCAGCACGGCCATCCCGGCGAGGTCGACCCGGCGCGCCCCGGCGCCGGCGCGGTCGCGGCACTCGTCGGCGTCTCCGACGGCGACGATCCGCTCGCCGCGTACCAGCATCGCCTCGGCGTGTGGGCGGGCGGGGTCGAGCGTGTGGATCCGGGCGTTCTCGAAAACCGTACCGGTCATGGGCTGCCTGCTTCGACGGTCGGGCGGGGCCGTCCATGCTAGACAGCCCCCGGCGACGGGCGCGGTGGCACCCGGAGGTGGGACGTCGAAGAGGGCCACCACCGGGCCGCCTGCGGTACGCTGCCGACCAGTCACTACTACGACCTGTCGTGATTGTCGTCGGGGCACCCGCTCTCCGGCGGCCCGACACGGAGGTGCCGGATGGCTGACGACGCGGAACTGACCGCGTGGGCGCTGGCCGCCGGCCGGGGTGACCGGGCGGCCGCCGCCTGCTTCGTCCGGGCGACGCAGCAGCAGGTCCGCCGCTTCCTCGCCGCGTTGGTCGCGCCCCGCGAGGCGGACGACCTGACCCAGGAGACCTTCCTGCGGGCGATGCGGTCGCTGCCGTCGTACGCCGGGCGCTCCTCGACGCGGACGTGGCTGCTCGCCATCGCCCGCCGGGTCGCGGCGGACCACGTCCGCACCGTGACGTCACGGCCGCGCACGGTGCCGATGCCGGACGGGTACGACGTCCCCGACCCGGCGCGCAGCGGCTTCGACCGGCAGGTCGTGCTCGAACGCCTCATCGCGGCGTTGCCCAGGGACCGGCGGGAGGCGTTCGTCGCCACCCAGGTTCTCGGCCTGTCCTACGCCGAGGCCGCGGAGGTGTGCGGCTGCCCGGTGGGCACCATCCGCTCCCGGGTGGCCCGGGCCCGGGAGGATCTGGTCGCCGCCGTGCGCAGCTGGTCGGAGCCGGACACGGGCCGGGGCGGCGACGCCACCGGCTGAGCCGCCTGCCCGCCCTGACCTGCGGGAAGGCGATGGTCCAGGAAACTGCGCGGGAACCAACGACGGGTCCGGGACGACTACCGGTACATGGGGTGTGAGCAGTGGCGTGAGGTGCTGTCGGCGCAGTTGGACGGGGAGGAGACCGCCGCCGAGCGGACGGCGGTGGCGGCCCACCTGGCCGGCTGCGGCGGCTGCCGGACGTGGTACGACCGGGCCACGGCGGTGACCCGCCGGGCCCGGCTGTCGGTCGCCGTCGCCGGTGACGACCGCACCGACGTCATCCTCGGCGCGCTTCCCATCCCCCCTCCGCGTCGCCGGCGGGAGCGGGTCGTGCTCACCCTGCGGGCGGTCCTGGGTCTGGTCGGGGCACTGCAACTCGTGCTCGGCCTGGCGCAGATCGGCCGCGGCGCGGCGAGCGCCCACGCGCACCCGGCCGGCGGGCTGATGTCGGGGCACCTGTGGCACGAGTCGGCGGCGTGGAACGTCGCTGTGGGCGCGGGTTTCCTCTTCGTCGCGGCCCGGCGCACGCCGCCGACCGGGCTGGTGCCGATGTTGAGCGCCTTCGTCGGCATGCTGGCGCTGCTGTCGGTCAACGACCTGCTGACCGGGCGGGTGGACACCGCCCGGCTGGTCAGCCACGGTTTCCTGCTCGCGGGCTACGTCATCGTCGTCGCCCTGTCCCGCCCGGGGCTGCGCCCCGACGGGCCGGCGCGGCGCAGCCGTCCGGACGAGCCCCGCTGGAGCCTGCCCGCCGACGAGCCCACGGAGTCGCCGGGGCTGCGGCTGCTCCCGTCGCCCTATCCCGGCTCCGCGCGCGTCTCCGACCGCCGCGCGGCCTGACCGGACTCCGGCCCAGGTACCCGCCGAGTCGGGCCTTTCCCGGCCTTTCGCCGGGCCGCCCCGAGGGCGGCTGGCTCGGCCGCCAACCGCTCGGCTGACCACCACCACCATTCAGGAGAAGCACCAGACATGCACACCCGGTTCCGTCGCCCGACCGCCGCGGCCCTCGTCGCCGCCGCGCTGGCCGCCGCCGCACTGCTGCTAGTGCCGGCCGCCCCCGCCGCCGCGCACAACACGCTGCGGGCCGCCAGCCCCGCCGACGGCGACCGCCTGACGACCCCGCCGACGCAGGTCACGCTGGAGTTCGCGCAGCGGCTCGACCCGGCCTTCACCACCATCGCGCTGACCGACGCCGCCCGGCGGAAGGTCCCCACCGGTGCGCCCGCCGTCGACGGAACCAAGGGCACGGTGGCCGTCGACGAGACGCTGGGCGAGGGCACCTACACCGTGGCCTACCGGATCGTCTCCGCCGACGGGCATCCCGTGCAGGGGTCGTACCGCTTCACCGTCGCCGGCAGCGTCGACACCGCCGGCGGGGCGACCGCCACCCCGCCGACCGCCGCGCCGACCGCCACCGCGCCGACCGCCACCGCCGCGCCGCCGGCCGCCGTGTCGGTCGGCCCCGCCGCCGCCTCCGCGACCGGCTCGGGCGGCCCCGGGACGGGCACCGTGCTGCTGGCCGCCGGGGTCCTGGTGGCCGTCCTCGGCGGGGCCGCGCTGCTGCTGCGCCGGCGCCGCGAGGCCCGCTGACCGGCAGCACCCCGACCCTCGAAGCCCCGGGACCGTGTCCCCGGGCCGCCCCCCGGACGCGAACCACCGCCCTCCCGAACCCAAGGGACACCGACGTGCCAGACACCACCTCCCGCCCCGCCCAGCCCGTCCGGGGCCCGGGCGCCGACTCCGTGGCGACGACGGCGGGTGAAGCCGACGTGGACGACCGGCTTGCCGCCGTCGCACCGGTCGCGGCCACGCCCGGCCCCAACCTCCGTCCCGGCTCCCGGGGGCGTGGCGGGTGGCTCGTACCCGTCGCGGCCGTGGCGTCGGCGGTGGCCGTACTACTGCTCGGCCTGCGTGCCGGCGACGCGCTCGCGGTCGCGATCCCCGGGCTGCCCGACCCGGGGCCGGTCACGACGTGGGCGCTGCCCGTGGTCCGGCTGCTCGCCGACGGCCTCGCCACCCTGACGGTCGGCATGGTGGTGACGGCGGCCTTCCTGCTGCCCGGCGACGGGCGCAGCGTCTCGGCGTACGGCTGGCTGCTGCTGCGCCGCGCGGGCGCGGCGGCGGCGGGCTGGGCGGCGGCCGCGGTGACGCTGATCGTGCTGACGGTCTCGGACCTGCTCGGCGTCCCGGTGGACGAACTCGGCGTCCCCACCGTGGTCAGCTTCGCCTCCTCGATCTCGCAGGGGCGGGCACTGCTGCTCCAGGCGGGGCTGGCGCTGGCGGTGGCGGTGCTGGCCCGGGTGGGCGTCTCACGCGGGCTCGCCGCCGCGACGGCGTTGATCGCGCTGGTCGGGGTGCTGCCGCCGGCGTTCACCGGGCACGCCGCCGGGGCCGGCAACCACCAGATCGCGGTGTCCAGCCTCGCCCTGCACGTGCTGGCCGCCGCCCTCTGGGTCGGCGGGCTGGTGGCCTTGCTGATGGTCCGCCGCAGCCGGCAACTGGCCGACGCCGCCGACCGGTACGGCCGCCTCGCCCTGGGCTGCTTCGTGGCCGTCGCGGTGAGCGGAACGGCCAACGCGGCCGTACGCCTCGGCGACGTGTCCCAGCTCTGGCAGTCCCGGTACGGCTGGCTGGTCCTCGGCAAGCTCGTCGCCCTGGCGGTCCTGGGCACCCTGGGCGCCGTGCACCGGTCGCGGACCCTGCCGGCCCTGCGCGCGGGCCGGCGCGGCGCGTTCGCCCGGCTGGCCGCCGGCGAGGTGGTCGTTTTCGCCGCCACCGTCGGGCTGGCCGTGGCGCTGTCCCGCAGCCCCACCCCGGTGGCGCAGGATCCGCTCGACGCCGACCCGATCACCGAGCTGCTCGGCTTCCCGATGCCCGCCGCGCCGACCCCGGAACGCCTGGTGGGCCAGCCGCTGCCGGACATGTTCTTCCTGACCCTCACCGTCCTCGGCATCGGCGGTTACCTGGCCGGGGTGTGGCGGCTGCACCGGGCCGGGCACCGCTGGCCGCTGGCCCGGACCGCGAGCTGGTCGGCCGGTCTGCTGCTGCTGGCCGCCGTCACCAACCTGGGCGTGGCCCGCTACGCGTACGTGCTGTTCAGCGCCCACATGGTGCAGCACATGGTGCTGTCGATGCTGGTGCCGATCCTGCTCGTCGGCGGCGCCCCGGTCACCCTCGCGCTGCGCGCCCTGCGCCGCCCCACCGACCCGCAGGTCCGTGGGGCCCGGGAGTGGCTGCTGCTGGCGCTGCACAGCCGGCCCGCGAGGCTGCTCACCCACCCCCTGGTCGCGCTGGGCATCTACGCCGGCAGCCTCTTCGGTCTCTACCTCAGCGACCTGCTCGGCACGCTGATGCGTTCCCACCTCGGGCACCTGGCCATGCTCACGCACTTCGTGGTCGCCGGGTACCTGCTGTTCTGGGTGCTCATCGGGGTCGACCCGGGTCGGCCGAGGCTCGCCCACCCCCTCCTGGTGATCATCCACCTCGCGTCGATGATGGCGCACGGCTTCTTCGGCCTCGTGCTGATGCAGACCACCAGCCTCATCGCCCCGGACTGGTACGTCGCCGTCCACCCGGACTGGGCGTCGTCGCTGATGGAGGACCAGCGGCTGGGCGCGGGCATCGCCTGGGCGTTCGGGGAGATCCCCGCCGCGGTCGTCCTGGTCGTGCTGGTCCGCCAGTGGATCCGCGCCGACCGGCGGGAACAGGCCCGCCTCGACCGGGCCGCCGCCCGCGCCGAGGCCACCGGCGAGCCGGACGACCTGGCCCGCTACAACTCCTTCCTGGCCGCCGCCGGCCGCGCCGATCCCACCACCCCTGATGGTTCCGCCGCCCCCGGCGACGGTCGGGTCCGGCGCGCGGGGCCCGACTGAGGGTGCCTCACGCGGCGCCGGTCATGGCGCCGGCGGGTGGTAGGTGATGGCGGGCCGTCCGGTGCCCGGGTGCGTCGCGACGTCGGCCCGCACCCCGTAGACGTCGGCGAGCAGCCCGGGGGTGAGGACCTCGGCGGGCGTACCGGCGGCGACGACCCGCCCGGCGGCCAGGACGACCACCGCGTCGCAGAACATGGCGGCCAGGTTGAGGTCGTGCAGCGCGGCCAGGGTGGTGACCCCGGAGCGGCGCACCAGGTGCAGCAGGTGCAGCTGGTGGCCGATGTCGAGGTGGTTGGTGGGCTCGTCGAGCAACAGCAGCTGCGGTTGCTGGGCCAGGGCGCGGGCCAGCTGCACCCGCTGCCGCTCGCCGCCGGAGAGGGTGTGCCAGCGGCGCCCGGCGTACCCGTCCAGGTCCACCCGGGTCAGCGCGTCCGCCGCCGCGGCGCGGTCGGCGCCGCTGTCGGACCAGCGCGAGCCGCGGTGGGGCGTACGGCCGAGCAGCACCACCTCGCCGACGGTGAGGTCCAGGTCCGTGTCGGCGTGCTGGGCGAGCAGCGCCGTCCGGCGGGCCAGCGTGACCCGGGGCAGGGCGGCGACGTCGTCGCCGCCGACCGTGACCAACCCGGCGTCCGGCGCGGCGAGCCGGGCGACGATCCGCAGCAGGGTGGTCTTGCCGCAGCCGTTGGGGCCGAGCAGCCCGACGAGGCTGCCCGCCGGCACCGCGCAGGTGACGTCGTCGAGGATCCGCCGGGCCGCGACGGACCAGGACACGCCGGTGACGGTGAGCATCAGCCACGCACCTTCCGGCGGTGCAGCAGCACCACGAAGGCGGGCACCCCGAGCAGCGCCGTCAGCACGCCGACCGGCAGCTCCCGGGGCGCGAAGAGGGTCCGCGCGGCGGTGTCCACCCAGACCAGGAAGATCGCCCCGGCGAGGACGACGACGGGCAGCAGGCGCCGGTGGTCCGCCCCGGTGAGGAACCGGGCGGCGTGCGGCAGGATCAGCCCGACGAAACCCACCGCGCCGCTGACGGCGACCAGCGCCGCGGTGAGCAGCGCGGTGGCGACCAGCAGCAGCCACCGGACCCGGGTGACGGGGACGCCGAGGGTCGCCGCGGCGTCCTCGCCGAAGGCGAAGGCGTTGAGCGTGCGGGCGTACGCCGCCACCAGGGCGAGCACGGCGGCCAGGACCGGCGCGGCCCAGGCCAGGGCGGCCCAGTCGACGCGGGCCAACGAGCCGGAGAGCCAGAACGTGATGCTCTGAGTGGCGTGCGGGTCGGCGACCCAGATGATGACGAACGAGGTCGCCGCCCCGCAGAGCTGCGCGACGGCCACGCCGGCCAGCACCACCCTGGTGGGGGCCAGTGCCGCCCGCCGGCCGGCCACCGCGGCCACGACCGCGAACGCGGCCAGCGCCCCGGCGAAGGCGCCCCCGGTGAGCGCGGCGACCCCGCCGCCGAAGCCCAGGACGAGGACCGCGACCGCGCCGAGCGACGCCCCCGAGGAGACCCCGAGCAGGTACGGGTCCGCCAGCGGGTTGCGGGTGACGGTCTGCATCACCGCGCCGACGGCCGCCAGCCCGCCTCCCACGGCGGCGGCCCCGAGCACCCGGGGCAGGCGCAGCCGCCAGACGATGTGCTCGCGCAGCGGCGGCACCTCGGCGTGCGGGAGTCCCAGCCGGTCGGCCACGACCGACCAGACCGTCGACACGGGAATGTCGGCCGGCCCGACGGTGACGGCCACCCCGATCGACACGACCAGCCCGGCCAGCAGGGCGACCAGCAGCACCACCAGGCCGAGCGGGCTGGCCGTGCGGGCGCCGGCGGGGGCGACGCGGTCGGCGGACCCGGGGCCGGCGCGGCGGGTCGGGTCGGGGGCGGTGCGGCGAGCTGGTCCGGGGTCGGTGCGGCGGGCCACGGCGGTCAGCGGTCCGCCCCGGCGGGGAGCTGCGCCACGCCCGTGGCGAGCGCCTCGACGCCGAGCACGACGCGCACCCCGGCGGAGGTCGAGGAGAACGGGATGACGACGAACCGTTGCCGGGCCACCGCCGGCAGCTCCTTCAGGCCGGGGTGGCGGGTCAGGAAGGCCCGCTTCGCGGCGGCCGCGTCCCAGCCCGCGTCGACCAGCACGATCACGCCGGGGTCGCGGTCCACGACCGCCTCCCAGCTGGTGTCGGCCCAGCCGCCGGTGAGGTCGCCGAACACGTTGCCCACCCCGACCGCCGACATGATCATGTTGGGGCTGCCGCAGCAGGCGCCCACGCTCGGGGCGTCGGTGCCGGCGTCCCACCAGAGCACGGACACGTCCCGCGCGCCGCCGATCCGGGCGGCGGCCGTGGCGATCCGGGCCCGCTGGTCGGCGATGAGCTTCTCGGCCCGCTCCGGCACCCCGAAGACGGCCGCCACCTCACGGATCTCGGCGAACACGTCCTCGACGGTCAGCTTCGCCGGCCGGTGCTGCTTCGGGCACCCGGCGGGCGACAGGTACGTGCCGATGCCGAGCCCCGCGAGCGCGGCGCGGTCGCCGACGCCCTCGTCGCCGAAGGCGCTGTGGAACGAGGCGTAGACGAAGTCCGGCGCCGCCTCCAGCAGCTTCTCCTTCGCCGGGTACCTGTTTGACAGCACCGGCACGGCGGCGTACGCGGCGGCGTGCTCCGGCAGGATCGCGTCGTCCAGGTACGCCGTGCCGGCCATGCGGTCGGCGAGGCCGAGCGCCAGCATGATCTCCGTGGCGGGCTGGTTCAGGGTCACCGCCCGCTCGGGCGGGGCGGCGACGGTTACCGGCGTACCGCAGTTGGTCAGCGCGACCGGGGCTGCGGACGGCCGGGGCGTCGTGGCCGGGTCGTCCGTGGCGCAGCCGGCGAGCAGGACGACAAGGACGGACAGTGGCGCGGCAACGCGCCGGGACAGGGTGGACCGCACAGCGCGCACGCGCATCGGGACCGCCTTCCAACACCTCGTGGACGGGTCATCGCAGTGCCGTGGCCGGTCTCCTGGCTGACGGGAGGTGCGTCCGTGGCCGGCCTTCCCAGGCGGATTACGCCCAGTGACCTCGTACGACGAGGGCCGCGAACTTCCCGATCACAGTGGCGAGGGCCGCACCGGTCTTCCACCGGCTTCCCGAGCACCACGGCAGCGTCACCCTAGCCGCCGACCGCCCCGAAAGTCACGTGACGAACACCGTCAGGGACTGTCCACCGAAGGCTGTCCGGAGGGTGCGCCGGTCAGGGCTGCGCAGCGGTCGGCAGGTCGACCACCCGGGTGGCCCAGCGGGCCATCAGCGCCGGGTCGTGGGTGATGAGCAGGACCCCGGCGGCGTGCTGCCGCTGGTAGTCGGTGATGACGGCCGCGAGGTGCGCCTGGGTGGAGGCGTCGAGCATGGCGGTGGCCTCGTCGCAGAGCAGGTAGTCGGGCCGGTGCACGAGCGCGCGGGCGAGGCAGGCGCGTTGCAGCTGCCCGTCGCTGACCGCGTGCGGGCGGCGGGCGAGCAGGTCGGGCGTGAGGCCGACGAGGTCGGCCAGCTCCGCCGCCCGGGCCCGCGCCGGCTCCTCGGGCGTGCCGGTGGCGCGCAGCGGCTCGGCGATGATGTCGGCGAGGCCCAGCCGGGGGTCGGTGGCGGCGCGGGGGCTCTGGAACAGGATCGCGACGCGGGTACGGACGGCGGCGGGCACCCGGTGCCGGGCGCCCGCCACCCGGTGGCCGTCGAGGGTGACGTGGCCGGCCTCGGGGGCGTGCAGCAGGGCCAGCACCCTGGCGAGGGTGGACTTGCCGCTGCCCGAGGGCCCGCGCAGGCCGACCGTCTCGCCGGGCGCGACGCGCAGGTCGACGCCGTCGAGGACGCGCCGGCCGCCGTAGGAGACCGCGACCTCGTGGGCCGCGAGGGCGGTGCTGGTCATGCCGGCGCTCCCGGCGGTGCTGGTCATGCCGGCGCTCCGAGGGTCAGCGGGTGGTGGCAGGCGACTCTGCCCGGTCCACCCGCCGGCGCGGGCGGGGTGCGGCAGACGTCGGTGGCGCGGTCGCAGCGCGGGGCGAAGGCGCAGCCCGGAGGCAGGTCGGTGAGCATCGGCGGATGGCCGGGAACGGGCCGGAAGGCCCGCTCGGGCAGGGCGTCGAGCAAACCGGCGGTGTACGGGTGGGCGGGCGCCGCGAACAACTCGGCCGTCGGCCGCCGTTCCACGATCCGGCTGGCGTACATGACGGCGACCGTGTCGGCGACCCGGCGGGCGGCGGCCAGGTCGTGGGTGATGAGCAGGACGGCGCCGCCGGCGTCGCAGCGGCGGCGCAGCAGGTCGAGGGTGTGGTCGACCAGAGGCCGGTCCAGGCCCGTGGTGGGCTCGTCGGCGAGCAGCAGCGGCGGGTCGGGGGCGAGGGCGAGGGCGGTGGCCAGGCGCTGGGCCATGCCGCCGGAGAGCTCGTGCGGGTAGCGGTCGAGGTCGGCGGGGTCGAGGCCCACCTCGGCGGCGACCCGCTCGGCCGCCGCGGGCGCCTCGCGCCGGGTGTGCCCGTGGGCGCGCAGGGTCTCCTCCAGCAGCCGCCGGCCCGTCCGTACGGGGGTCAGGGCGGTGGCGGGGCTCTGCGGCACCAGCCCGACCGCGCGGCCGCGCACGGCGCGGGCTAGGTGGCGCTCGGAGGAGCCGACCAGGTCGACCTGCGCCCCGGTGGGCGGGCGCAGGCGGGCGTGACCCGTGACGGTGGCGTTGCCGGGGAGCAGGCGGAGCAGGGCGTGCGCGAGCACCGACTTGCCGCAGCCGGACTCCCCAACCACCGCCAGGAGCTCGCCCGGGTGGACGGTCAGGTGCAGGTCGGTGACGGCCTGCACTACGGCGTCGCGGAGCTGGAAGCGGACGGTCAGCCCGTCGACCTCCAGCAGGCCGGGCCGACCGTCGGCGGCGGGGCCACCCGTGCCGGCGCTGCCGGCCGTCTCGCCGGTGCCGGTCGGGGCGATGGTGTCGGCGGGGGCGGGCTCGCGGGTGGTGGTCACAGGTTCAGCTCCGCTCGTACGCGCGGGTCGAGGCGGTCGCGCCACCGGCCCGTGAGGGCCGCCAGGGCCAGCGTGACGACGACGAGGAGCAGGCCGGGCACGATGCTGGCCCACCAGGCGCCGGTGAGCAGGGACCGCTGCCCGTCGTTGATCATGTTCCCGATCGAGGCCAGGTGCGGGGGCAGGCCGAGGCCGAGGAAGGACAGCGCGGTCTCGTGCCAGACGGCGTGCGGCACCATCAGCGTGGTGGCCAGCGCCAACCGGGGCAGCACGTGCGGGAGCAGGTGCCGGGTGATCACCCGGGCCCGGCTGGCGCCGCCGGAGATCGCGGCGTCGATGAACGGCCGGGTGCGCAGGCTGAGCAGCTCGGACCGGACGATGCGGGCGGTGGAGAGCCAGTGCGTCAGCCCGATCGACAGGATCACCGCGCCCAGGCTCGGCCGCAGCATCGCGACGATGAAGATGCCCAGCAGCAGGTGCGGCAGCGCCGCGATGGTGTCGACCACCCGCATGAGCACGCGGTCGACCCAGCCGCCGAGGGTGCCGGCCACCGCGCCGACGAGGCCGCCGATCACGGTGGCGACGAGCGCGGCGACCGCGCCGACGAGCAGCGAGACCCGCAGGCCGTAGAGGCTGCGGTGGGCCACGTCGCGACCGAGGTCGTCGGTGCCGGCCGGGTGCGCCCAGGAGGGCGCGAGCCGGGTCCGGGCCAGGTCCACGGCGCTCTCGTCGAGCGGCCAGAGGACGGGGGCGAGGAGGCACGCCAGGCCCGCGCCGACGAGCACGGCCCAGGCGACGGCGGCGCCGACCCGGCCCGTACGCGGCTTCGGCCGCCGGACCCGCAGGGGCAGGGCGAGGTCAGTCATCGAGGCGTACCCGGGGATCGGCGGCGGCGTAGGCGAGGTCGGTGCCGAGGTTCGCGGCCAGCACCACGACGGTGGTGGCCAGGGTCGTGGCGGCCAGCAGCGGGAAGTCGCTGCCCAGCGCGCCCTGCACGGTGACCGCGCCGAGGCCGGGCAGGGAGAACACGGTCTCCACCAGGACGGCGCCGCCGATCAGCTCCGGCAGGTGGGTGCCGACGAGGGTGAGGAACGGCAGCAGCGCGGTACGCAGGGCGTGGCCGAACAGGACGGTGCGGCCGGGCAGGCCCCGGGCCCGGGCGGCGAGCACGTGGTCGTCGCGGAGGCTGTCGGCGACGGCGTCCCGGATGAACAGGACGAACCACGGCGTCTGGGCGATCGCCAGCACGCCCACCGGCAGGATCAGGTGCCGGGCCACGTCGGCGGGGTCGGTGCCGGTGGCGGTGATGTCGGTGAGCCCGCCCGCCGGCAGCCAGCCGAGGGTGAGGGCGAACAGGGCGATCGCGGCCAGCCCGATCCAGAACACCGGCATCGACTGCACGGCGTACGCGGTGGCGCGCAGCGCCCGGTCGAACCAACCGCCACGCCGGTACGCGGCCAGCGTGCCCAGCAGCAGGCTCGCCACGAGGACGAGGGCGAGGGCGGCGCCGACGAGCAGCAGGGTCCAGCCGGCGCGGGCGGCGAGCACAGAGGTGACCGGCTCGTGGCGGCTGGTGGACCAGCCCAGGTCGCCCTGGAGCAGGTTGCCCACCCAGCGCAGGTACTGCACCGGCAGCGGGTCGTCGACACCCCAGTTGGCGCGGATCTGCGCCAGGTTCTCCTCGCTGGTGGTGAACGCCGCCGCGCCCGCGTACTGCTGGGCGGGGTCGATGGGCGAGGCCGCGCCGAGGGCGAACATGCCGACGCTGGTGGCGGCGAGGATGGGCACGGCCACCAGCAGCCGTCGGCGGACCACCGCGCCGGCTCCCGCCATCCGGCGCGTCCGACGCCGGGGGGTGGGCCTCGCCGGGGCCGGCGCGGCTGTCGGGGCGGGCGTCGTCACGACTTCCTCGTCCAGGTGTGGATGTTCCACCAGAGGCTGTTGGCGACGTCGTGCTCGTGCGGCTCCACCCGGGGGGTCACCCCGGCGACGGCGTCCTTGACCACGTAGGTGTGCTGGAGGTAGGTGAGGAACACCCACGGCATGTCGGTGGCGAGCTGCTTCTGGAACGTGGCGTACGCGGCCTTGCGGGCGGCCGGATCGGCGTTGGCGCGACCGTCCTGCAACGCCTTGTCCACCACGGGCGAGCGGTAGGAGCCGGGGTTGAAGAAGCCCTGGCCGGCGAAGGCGGAGCCGAAGAGCTTGTAGGAGACGAAGTCCGGGTCGTACGGCGTGCCGTAGCCCATGACGAGCGCGTCGCTCTTCATCCGGGGGGTGATCGCGTCCCAGGTCAGACCCTCGGGAGTGATCTTGATGCCGACCTTCTTCGCGTCGGCGGTCACCGCGAGGGCGAGTTCCTTGCGGAGGCTGTCCGTGGCCGGGTACATAAGGGCGAACGCCGCCTGCCGGCCGTCGCGGACGCGGATTCCGTCCGGGCCCGGCTTCCAGCCGGCGGCGTCGAGGGCGGCGGTCGCGGCGGCCGGGTCGGCGGCGGGCTTGCCGGCGATCGACGGCTCGGCGAACTCCGACGTCGGCGGGACCGGCCCGAACGCGGGCTCGCCCGCCCCGCCGAGCAGCCCGGTGACCATCGCCGCGCGGTCCACCGCCGCGTTCAGCGCCTGCCGCACCGCGAGGTCGGCGGTGACCGGGTTGCCCATCGGCAGCATCACACCCCGGTAGTCGGCGGTGGGCACCCGCTGCACCCGGTAGCCGGCCTGCCCGTCGAAGCCGGTGGTCAGCTTCGGCGCCAGCTCCGCCACGTCGAACTCCCCCGCCCGCATCCGCTGCGCGCGTACGTTGTCGTCGGCGACGAACGCCACCACCACGCCGCCGTTGGCGGGCTTGCCGCCCCAGTAGCTCTCGTTGGCCGCGAGCACGAGCCGGTCGCCCGGGGTCCACGACGTCACCCGGTACGGGCCGGTGCCCACCGGCTTGCGGTTGAACTCGGCCTTGTTGATGTCCTGCCCGGCCAGCGCCTTGGCCGGCACGATCCCGAGGGCCAGCCGCTGCGGGAAGGGCGCGTAGGCGTACTTGAGGGTGAACACCACGGTCGACGGGTCGGGCGCGGTGACCGAGGCGAGCATGTCCAGGTCGGAGCGGAGCGTGGAGTCGACCTTCGGGTCCAGCACCGCCTGGTAGGTGAAGACCACGTCCTGGGCGGTGAACGGGCTGCCGTCGTGGAACAGCACGCCGTCGCGCAGCTTCGCGGTGACCGTCCTGCCGTCCGCCGACACGGTCGGCAGTTCCCGGGCCAGCGCCGGCATCAGCTCGTTGCGGGCGTCGCGGGCGACCAGCCCGTCGAAGATCAGGGAGCCGCCGTCGACGCCGTAGTTCAGCACCGGGTTCAACGCGTCCGGCTCACCCGCCGTCGCCACGACGAGCGTGCCGGCGCCGGCCGCGCCCGTCGACGTGGTCGCCGGCGAGGAACAGCCGGCCACGGCGAGGACACCGGCGACGGCCACCGCCGCCACGCGCTTGGACACAGGCGTACCCATCACATGCTCCCGGGTCTGTTCTTCGCGCGACCGCCCGGCGTCACGCCGGGGCCGGCGTCCTGATCTGACCGACCGTGCCCGCGGCGGTCCACGGTCACGAGCGGGCGGACGCCCCGGCGATGGTCTGGACCATCGCGTGCCGGGGGCAGCCGGCCACTAACGCCAGCATTCCGCAATTGCCAATCTCATGCAACAAGCGCCGGCCGACTGTGTCGCCCAGGCCACACCCCGTCCGCGTCGGCGCGCGGCGGTCAGCCGGCGCCGCCCCGGCCGTACGCGGCGCGGGCGCGATGGACCTGCTCGATGTGTCTCGGCCCAGTTCTTGATCGCCTGCTGGATCGGAAGCAGGGTACGGCCCAGGGCGGTGATCCCGTAATCGACGCGCACCGGCGCCTCGTCCCCACGCCCTGACCACACCCGGACGCCCGGCGGGGCCGGCCCGGCTCCCACCGGGCACCGCCTGCCGGGCGTCCGGATCGGCCCCCGTCCACCGGGCGTCCGGGCCGGGCCCGTCCGCCGGGCGTTCCTGTCGTCGGGTCAGCCGACGGGAAGGGCGGCCAGCCAGTCCTGCCAGGCTCGCTCGCTCCGGGCCGGGTCCTGTCCGGGGGCGAAGACGTGGTGGCCGAGGACCAGGGCGTCGCCGCGCTCGGCGCCGGAGTGGAGGAACCGGTAGACCTACGTCGGGGGTGCGGACACCGACGTAGGTCGGGAGGCCGGCCAGGTCGACGACGCCGTCGATCGGGGGCAGACCGGCGACGGTGAACCGGACCCGCTGCCCCTCGGCGAGCGGACCGGCGACGCCGAGGGCGTCGGCCACGGCCGCCCACGCCCGGTCCGCGCCGCCGACGCCCGGGCGGAAGGCCGAGACCGGGGTCGCGGTCCGGCCGGGGAAGTGGGCGAGGTACGCGGCCAGCGTCCCGAGGTACATGTCCCAGCCGACCCCCATCGCCTCGTACTCGGTCTCCCAGTCGTCCCCGAGGACGCCGCTCTGGACGAGCCGCAGGGTCGTGCTGCCCCGCTCGCGGCCCTCGATGAGGTATTCCATCGCCATGAAGGTGCCGTCCGGGGCCGTCGCGGTGCGGTCGGCGAGCCGCTTGCCGGGCTCCCACGCGGTGATCGTCGACTCCTCGACGTGGCCGGCCATGGTGAGGCGGGTCCGGCCGCCCTCGCCCGGCTCGACCTCGGTGCGGCCCATGAACCAGGAGTCGATGCCCGGACCGGTGGCGATGGCCTCCCACACCTGCTCGGGCGTGGCGGCCAGCTCGATGTCCTTGCGCAACTCGAAGTGGTGTCCCATGTCAGTGCTCCTCGTTCACGGTGCTGTCGTCGGGGTCGGCGCTGGGGTGCAGGGCGACCACCACCCGGTGCTCGCGACCGCCGGGGGCGTTCTCGTCGTGGTACCTGCCGACCAGAGCGGTGACGGTGGCGGCCAGTTCCTCGGCGAAGGCCGCCCGGTCGGCCGCCGAGGCGAACCGGACGGTGCCGTCGACCGCGAACGTCGCCACCCGCTGCTTCGCCCGCTCGGCGCCGGTGATGAGCGCGCCGACGTCCTGCACGAGGCGGGCGGCCAGCGCCAGCAGCCACCGCGCCGACAGCCGGTCCGGCGACTGCGCCGGGTCGGGCCGCACGGCGGCGAGGGCCGCGGGCGAGATCACGTACGACGCCGCGGTCGCCCGCATGACCCGCTCGGTCACGTTGCCCTTCCGGCGCTCCTCCACCAGCTCGACCAGGCCGTGCTGCTCCAGCGCCCGGAGGTGGTAGTTGACCTTCTGCCGGGGCAGGCCGACGCGGGCGGCGAGCATCGTCGCCGAGGCCGGCTCGGCGAGCGCGGCCAGCAGCCGGGCCCGCATGGGATCCAGCGACGCCTCGGCCGCCGCCGGGTCCTCGATCACTGCGATGTCGAACATGACCACAGCGTGCCACCGACAGTTTTTTCTGTCAAGACAATCGGATTGATCGGTGAGTTCCCGCGCCGCTCACTCCTCCCGGGGGCGCAGGCGCACGCGGCGCAGCAGTTGGGCGTTGAGCGCCACCACGATCGTCGAGGCGGACATCAGGATCGCGCCGACCGCCGGACTGAGCGTCACCCCGGCCCAGGCCAGCACGCCCGCGGCCAGCGGAAGGGCGACGACGTTGTAGCCGGCCGCCCAGCCCAGGTTCTGGATCATCTTGCGGTACGAGGCCCGGGACAGCCGGATCACGCCGGTGACGCCCCGCGGGTCGGACGAGGCGAGCACGACCCCGGCGGACTCGATCGCCACGTCGGTGCCGGCGCCGATGGCGATGCCCACGTCGGCCCGGGCCAGCGCGGGGGCGTCGTTCACCCCGTCGCCGACCATCGCCACCCGCAGCCCGCGCCGTTGCAGGTCGGCCACGGCGTCGTCCTTGTCGGCCGGCAGCACCTCGGCGAAGACCTCGTCGACGCCGGGACGGAAACCGAGGTCGGCGGCGACCGCCTCGGCGACCGGGCGGGCGTCCCCGGTGATCATGACGATCTTGCCGACGCCCTGCTCCCGCAGCTCGGCGATCGCCTCCCGGGCCTCGGGGCGGACCTGGTCCTCCAGCGCGAGGGCGCCGAGCACGGTGGCCGTCTCGCCGTCGAGGCGCAGCAGGTGCAGCACCGCCGCGCCCCGGCGCGACCACTCGCCCTGCCGGTCGCCCAGGTCGTCCGGCACCTCGGCGCTCAACTCACGGAGCAGGGCGGGCCCCCCGACGGCGTACGCCGTGCCGTCGACCTCCGCGCGGACGCCGCGCCCGGTCAGCGAGCGGAATCCCGTCGCCCGCCGGGCCCCACCGCGCTCGGACCCGGCGGCCACGATGGCCCGGGCCAGCGGATGCTCGCTGTCCGCCTCCACCGCCGCCGCCAGGGCGAGCACCTCATCCTCGCTGCCGTTCCCCGTGGCCGCCACCCCCGACACCACGTGCTCGCCCCGGGTCAGGGTGCCGGTCTTGTCGAACAGCACCGCGTCGACCGTGCGCATCCGCTCCAGCGCCAGCCGGTCCTTGACCAGGATCCCGCCCCTGGCCGCCACAGCGGTCGACAGCGCGATCACCAGCGGGATGGCCAGGCCCAGCGCGTGTGGGCAGGCGATCACCAGCACCGTGACGGTACGCACCACGGCCGCACCGGGGTCGCCGAGCACGGCCCAGGTCACCAGGGTCGCCAGGGCCACCACGGTCGCGACGTAGAACAGCCAGGCGGCGAACCGGTCGGCGAGCACCTGGGCGCGACCGCTGGACTGCTGGGCCTGGGCCACCAGGCGCTGGATGCCGGCCAGCGCGGTGTCCTCGCCGACCGCCTCGACGCGTACCCGGATCGCCGCGTCGGTGGCCACCGTGCCGGCGACCACCCGGTCCCCGGCGCCCCGGGAGACCGGCCGCGACTCGCCGGTGACCATGGACTCGTCCAGCTCGGCGCCGCCCTCGGTGATCCGGCCGTCGGCCGGCACCCGGGCGCCGGGCCGGACCAGCACCAGGTCGTCGACCCGCAGGTCCGCCACGGACACCCGCTCGACCCCGCCGTCCGCCGTCACCCGCTCGGCGTCGTCGGGCAGCAGCGCCGCCAGGGCGGACAGGGCGCCCTGCGCCTGGCCGATGGCCTTCATCTCCTGCCAGTGCCCGAGCAGCATGATCGTGACCAGGGCGGCGAGCTCCCACCAGAAGTCCAGGTCGAAGACGCCGAGCGCGGTGGCCGCCGAGGCGACGTACGCCACCGTGATGGCCATCGCGATGAGCAGCATCATGCCGGGCGCCCGGTCGCGCACCTCCCGCACGGCGCCGACCAGGAACGGCCAGCCGCCGTAGAGGAAGACGACCGTGCCGAGGACGGGGCCGACCCACGCCACGCCCGGGAACTCCAGCCGGTAGCCGAACCAGTCCATCACCATGTCGCTGGTCAGGACGATCGGCACGGTCAGCGCCAGGCTCAGCCAGAACTTCCGGCGGAACATCTCCGGGTCGTGCCCGGCGTGCTTGTCGTGCCCGGCGTGCCCGCCCGCGCCGTGGGCGTGCTGGCCGGCGTGCGCGTCGGAGGCACCCGTCGCGCGGGGCGGGTGGCCGTCGTGGTGGTGCGTCTCGTGGGGCATCTGCGCCTCCTCACGACCACCATACATACCCCCTCCGGGTATCCGCCGTCGGATCGCTCCGAGAAGCCGGACCCCCGGGGGCCCGCCCCTCCCGGGCGATCCCGCACGGCAGCCCCGGTCTGGCCGGCCCCCGGCGGGTCACCTGGGAGAGGCGGGCGGAGGGTTTGCGGCGGTGGGCGCCGGGAAGCCCGACGGTCGACCCCGCGCGAGAGGGAGATGACGCCATGCACGTGCCCCACGAAGATCCGCGCCGGGTCGCGGACGACGCCGCGCCGCGTCCCGGGGGCGCGTCGTGAGCGGGCCGGTCGCCGCCGAGCCGGTCGGCGAGTTGGAACTCGTCCACGCCTTCACCGGCCCGATGCCCACCGGCGTGAGCGTCTCGCACACCGGCCGGATCTTCGTCAACTTCCCGAAGTGGGGCGACGAGGTGCCCGCCACGGTGGTCGAACTGCGCGACGGCCGCGAGGTGCCCTTCCCCGACCAGCGGTGGAACAGCCCGTCGGGCGACGACGACGCGGAGGCGTTCGTGTCGGTGCAGAGCATCGTCGTCGACCCCGCCGACAGGCTCTGGGTCCTCGACACCGGCAGCCCGATGTTCCGCCCCACCTCGCCCGGTGGCCCGAAGCTGGTCCGGGTCGACCTGGACACCGACACCGTCGCCCAGGTGATCACCTTCCCGACCGACGTCGCCCTGCCCAGCACCTATCTCAACGACGTGCGCTTCGACCTGCGCCGCGGCGAGGCGGGCGTCGCCTACATCACCGACTCCTCCGACTCCGGCCCGAACGGGATCATCGTGGTGGACCTGGCCAGCGGCGCGTCCTGGCGGCGGCTGCACGACCACCCGTCCACGAAGGCCGAGCCGCTGGAGACGTTCCGGCCCGTGGTCGAGGGCCGGCCGTTCCTGGAGCGCCCCGCCGACGGGCCGCCGAAGCCGGTGACGATGGGCGCGGACGGCATCGCCATCGCCGCCGACGGGGCCCGGCTGCACTACTGCCCGCTCGCCTCGCGCCGCTGGTACAGCGTGCCCACCGACGCGCTCACCGACCGTTCGACGGCCGACGACCAGGTCGCCGCGTCGGTGGTGGACGAGGGCGACAAGGGCGGCGGCTCCGACGGCCTGGAGACCGACGACGCCGGCCGGCTCTACCTCACCTCGTACGAGCACGACGCGGTGCTGCGCCGCCGTCCCGACGGCGGGTACGAGACCGTGGTGCACGACCCCCGGCTGCTCTGGCCCGACACCATGTCCGTGGCGAGCGACGGGCACCTGTACGTGACCGCCAACCAGTTGCACCGCCAGGCGAAGTACCAGCGCGGGCAGGACCTGCGGCGCAAGCCGTACGCCCTGTTCCGCGTGCGGATCGACGCCGGCCCGGTCCGGCTGCGCTGACCACCGACACGACGGCGCCGGCACCCCGCGCGGGATGCCGGCGCCGTCTGCGGACCGCTCAGCTCATGGTGGCGAGCAGGTCCCGGCAGGCGCGCTCGCACGCGCGGCAGGCGTCGGCGCAGACCCGGCAGTGCTCGTGCATGCCCGCGTGGCTGGCGCACTCGTCGCCGCAGGACTTGCAGGCGGTGGCGCACGCCTCCAGCAGGGTGCGGCTGATGTTGGCGTCGTAGCCGGTGTGCCGGGACAGCACCCGGGCGGTCGTCGTGCAGATGTCCGCGCAGTCCAGGTTCGTCCGTACGCACTTCGTCAGCTCGGCGACCATGTCCTCGCTGAGGCAGGCGTCGGCGCAGGCGGTGCACGCCTGGGCGCAGGTGTTCAGCGCGTCGACGACGGCGGCCAGCTTGGCCCGGTCCAGGTTGATCGACTTCGGGTACGTCTCGAGCATCGGCATCGTGGTGCTGGGCACGGCGTTCTCCTCTCGGTCATTGCCTGTGCACTACCCGCGACCGTCGCCCGGCATGCGACCACCGGCGGTACCGGTCCCGTCGGGCCGTCGACCGGGTCGACCACCGCGCCCGGGTCCCACCGGCTGACCGGCTGCGGGGGCCACGGCGCGCCGGTCGTCGCGGTGGCCGATGATCGGGCCATGTTCAGACGCCTCCGTGAGACGGCCCGCGAGAACCGCCGGCAGCAACGGCTCATGTCGAAGTCGAAGAACCCCGACGGCTGCTGTGACTGCTGCGACCTGGGGCTGTTCTCCACCCTGCTGATGCTCGGCTCGGCGACGGCGGCGGCGACCCGGGCGCCGGCGCTGGACCGGGCGGGGGTGGCGGCGATCCGGGGCTACCGCCGGTGGCTGTCGCCGCACTGGCCTGGGCGGTGCCGCTTCACGCCCACCTGCGGGGCGTACGGGTTGACGGCGGTGGAGCGGCACGGGCTGGCGGTGGGGGGACGGCTGGCCGCCGAGCGGGTGCGCCGCTGCCGTCCCGGCGTTCCCCGGGGCACCCACGATCCGGTGCGCCGACCGATGAGTCGTGGAATGAGCCGACCGGAGATCGGGTAGGACGAGACCATGGGCCAGCTGAGCAGTTCCCCACCCCCGCCGCAGGCCGTTGAGCTGCGGCGGTGGACGTTGCAGGAGGCGGTCGACCTGCGTGCCCTGCGGGCGTCCCTGCACGAGGAACTGACCGGCGACGTGCTCGGTGAGGGCGAGTCCCTGGAGGAGGTTCCCGAACTCGTCGCGCTGATCGCCACGGAGCTGGCCACGAACGCCCTGCGCCACGGGATGCCGCCGACCATCGTCCGGCTGCTCGCCACCGACGACTGCCTCATCCTCGACGTCGCCGACCACGACCTGGGGTCCCTGCCGCAGCTCGCCGAGCCCCGGCCCGTCGGCGACGGCGGACGCGGCCTGGAGCTGGCCCGCGCCCTCTCCCTCGACGTCGGCTGGTACGCCACGGGCAACACCAAGAACATCTGGGCGTCCTTCCCCCGCACCGAGCGCCTCAGCGGCGCGCGGAGCGCCTGACCGGGCACCGGCCGGCGCGGCGGCGCGGAGCGGCCGACCGGGAGCCCGCCCCGGGGCGACGAACCGGGCGAAAGCCCCTCCTGGCGTCCTGGCAGGTCGCGGGCCCGGCGCCCGTTCCCGGGCGACCTACACTGGTTGCCGTGAGGGAGTCAGCATGACCAGCAGCGAACGGCGGGCCGCGCCGGGCGGTCACATCTGCTGGTCGTACGACGACCCGGAATCCCTCGCCGACCAGGCGGAGCGCCACCTCGCCATGAGCCTCGCCGCCGGCGAGCGCTTCTGGTACGTGACACCGCGCCCCTCGGACCTGGTGGCCGAGCGGCTGCGCGCCCTGCCGAACTTCACCGACGCCGTGCGCCGGGGCGCCGCCGCGGTGGTCCCCCTCGTCTCGACCTACTCGCCCGACCACGTCGTCGACCCGGCGACGCAGGTCGCCGCATACGCGGCGGCCACGGAAGAGGCGCTGGCCGCCGGTTACACCGGGCTGCGCGTGGTCGCGGAGGCCACCGAGCTGGTCCGCACCCCGGCCCAGCTCGACGTCTTCACCCGCTACGAGCACCTCGTCGACCGCTACATGCGCACCCGGCCGTTCAAGGCCATGTGTGCCTACCACCGGTTGAAGCTGGGCGACCGGGCGGTCACCGAGCTGGCGTGCATGCATCCGCAGACCAACGTCGAGGACCTGCTGTTCCGGTTGTACGCCGTGGCGCCCGCCGACGGGCACGCCGCGCTCGCCGGCGAGCTGGACATGTCGAACCACGAGCTGTTCCGCACCGCCCTGGACCGCGCCGACCTGCGGCCCACCGACGGTGAGCTGGTGCTGTCGGCGGCCGGCCTGCGCTTCGTGGACCACCGCGCCCTGGCCCACCTGGCCGAGTACGCGCACCGCCGCGGCGCGACCGCCGTGCTGCGCACCCCCCGCTCGGCCGCGGCCCGCCTGGTGGAGCTGCTGCGCCTGCCCGGTCTGCGGGTGGAGGTCACGCCATGAGGACCGGTGCGGCCGCCCAGCACCACGGCTACTACCACGAGGCCGTCCGCTACGACTCCGACGACGAGCTACTCGCCGTGGCGGTGCCGTTCCTGCTCGGCGGCGTCGAGGCGGGCGAGCCGACCTTCGTCGCGCTGGGCGAGCGCACCGGCGGGCTGGTCCGCTCGGCGCTGCCGGCCGGTTCCGGGGTCGAGTTCCTGCCCGGCGGCGACGTCTACGCCCGGCCCGCCGCCGCCATCCGCTCCTACCGCCAGCTCCTCGCCGAGCAGGTGGCCGCCGGCGCCGGGCAGATCCGGATCATCGGTGAGGTGCCTCCGGTCTCGTTCGGCGCGACCTGGGACTGGTGGGCCCGCTACGAGTCGGCGATAAACCACGCGTACGACGACTTCCCCCTGTGGAGCATGTGCGCGTACGACACCCGGATCACGCCGCCGGAGGTGCTGGCGGACGTGGCCCGTACGCACCCCCGGTTCGCCACCCCCGACGGGCGGCACGTGCCCAGCCCGACCTGGACGCCGCCGAGGGAGTACCTGCGGCAGGGCCCCCGGGTCGTGCCCGACCCCCTCCAGGCGCAGCCGCCAGCCGTGGAGCTGGCCGACCCGACGGCGGCAGAGGCGCGCGCCGCCGTGCACAAGGTCGACCAGGGCCAGGTGCCGGTCGACGACGTGGAGGATCTGGTCGTCGCGGTCAGCGAGATCGTCACCAACGCGTTGCGCCACGGCAGGCCGCCGGTCCGACTGCGCGTCTGGGCCGGCGACGACCGCATCGTGGCGACGGTCAGCGACGGCGGCGAGGGGCCGGGCGATCCGTTCTGCGGGCTGCTCCCCGTGTCCGACGGCGCCCCCGGCGGGCTCGGCCTCTGGATCACCTACCAGTCCTGCAACCACGTGACCTGGCAGCGCGACGACGCCGGGTTCACGCTCCGGCTGACGGCCGGGAAGGCGTACACCGGCTGACGGGCGCGACCCGGGCGGCCTCGCGTCCGGGCGGGCCCTCCCCGACGGCGGGTGCCGGCCGGCGGGGCCGACGCCGGTGGTACCAGGCGGCGAAGAGGGCGGTGGCGAGCAGCAGTTCGGCCACGTCGCCGCCGTAGTACATCAACCGGGCCGCCGCGCGCAGCGCCGCGACGTCCCGGTCGGGCAGCCCGGGCGGCAGGGTGGCGGCGTGCGCGTACAGGTACTTGGCCAACACGGCGTGCCCGGCCCCCGCGCCGAGCAGCGCGCCGGCCCGCACCGCCAGGCCGGGCCGGCGCGGGGCCGGGTCCGGGCCGGCCACCGACCAGGCGAGCAGGTAGCCGGCGGCGACGTAGTGCACGTGCAGGGCGTGGTGCAGCACCGGGTTCCGCTCGGCCGCCGCGTAGAGCGGGGTGAGCAGCACCAGCGCCAGCCCGCCGGTGGTGAGCAGCGCCGCCGTCACCGGATGGGCGAGCACGTGCACCGGCCTCGCCCGCAGGAACCGGCCCACCCGGCGGCCGACCGGCGGCGGCACGACCCGCAGCAGCAGGGTCACCGGCGCGCCGAGGGCCAGCGCGAGCGGCGCGACCATGCCCAGCAGCAGGTGCTGGGCCATGTGGACGCGCGGGTCGCCGGGCCCGCCCGCCAGCGGGCCGAGGGCGACCGCGAGCACCGCGCAGCCGGCCAGCCAGGCGACCGTACGCCGGCGACGCCAGCCGCGCCGGTCCCGGGACACGGCCAGCAGGTAGCCGGCGGCGAGCAACGCGACCGCCACGAGCGGCAGCGGGGCCGGACCGGCGGCGGCACCGGTGTGCGCGAGCGCCGTCACCGGGCGTCGCGGCCGGAGCGGGACCGCACCCGCCAGGTCACCCACGCGCCGAGCAGCAGCAGCGCCACCGCCGCCACGTTCCACACCACGTCGTACGGGAGCAGGTGCACCCCGTAGCGGATCTGGTGCAGCCGCAGCACCTTGTGGTCGACGATCCCGTCGAAGAGCTGGAACGCCCCGGCGCCGAGCAGCAACCCGCCCCAGGCGGCCCGGGGCACCAGGGCACCCCGGCGGCGCAGGTCGGCGAACCAGAAGAAGCCGCCGACCAGGGCGATCAGCTCGGCCGAGTGCAGCAGCCCGTCGGAGAGCAGCCCGACGGAGGGGGTGGACCGGTCGTAGAAGTGGTGCCAGCCGAGGATCTGGTGGAAGACGATCTCGTCGACGGCGGCCATCACCGCCACCCCGATCACCGCGGCGGCGAGGACCGACCGGCGAAGATCAGGTGCGCCGGAGCGGTTCACCGGCGGGTCAGGCGGTCGGCCAGCGCGGCGCGCAGTTCGTCCATGCCGGCGCCGGTCAGCGCCGACACGGCGACCGCGCCGGGATGGACGCGCCGCAGGGCGTCGACCCACTCCCCCGGGGCCACGTCGATCTTGTTGAGCACCAGCAGTTCCGGCACGTCGCCGGCGCCGATCTCGTGCAGCACACCGTGCACGGTGGTGATCTGGTCGAGGGCGTCGGGCGCGGAGGCGTCCACCACGTGCAGCGCGAGGTCGCTGCGGCTGACCTCGTCCAGCGTCGAACGGAACGCGTCGACCAGCTGGTGCGGCAGGTGCCGGACGAACCCGACCGTGTCGGTGACGGTGAACAGCACCTCGCCGACGCGTACCCGGCGCACCGTCGGGTCGAGGGTCGCGAAGAGCACGTCCTGCACCTGGGCGTCCGCCCCGGTCAGCCGGTTGAGCAGGGCGGACTTGCCGGCGTTCGTGTAGCCGGTGATCGAGACCGAGGGGACCTGGTTGCGGGCCCGCCGTTCCCGGTTGCGGTCCCGTCGCCGGGTCAGCTCGGAGGCGTTGCGGCGCAGCCGGGTGGCCCGCTGGCGCAGCCGGCGACGTTGTGTCTCCAGCCGCATCTCACCGGGACCGCGCACACCCATGCCCGCGCCGCCGGCCATCCGGCCGCCGCCGATGCGGGACATCGAGCGCCCGTCGCCGCGCAGCCGCGGCAGCTGGTACGCGATCTGCGCCAGCTCCACCTGCACCCGGCCCTCGCTGGTGCGGGCGTGCTCGGCGAAGATGTCCAGGATCAGCGCGGTGCGGTCGACCACCCGTACGCCGACCCGCTCCTCCAGGTTGCGTACCTGTCCGGGGGTCAGCTCGCCGTCGGCGATCACGAGGTCGGCGCCGGTCCGCTCGGTGAGGGCGGCCAACTCGTCGACCTTGCCGGAGCCGACGAAGGTCGCCGGGTCGGGGCGGGGCCGGTTCTGCACCACCTCGTCGACGACGGCCAGCCCGTCGGTGTCGGCGAGCCGGCGCAGCTCGGCCAGCGACACCTCCGTACCCGGCCCGGTATCTCCCGCCTCGTCCTGGTGCACCGCGACCAGCACGGCCGTCGGCCGTGCCGCCGGAGCGCCGGAGCCGTTGCCCAGCAACCACGATCCCGCCATCTCAGAACCTCGCCTCGTCCGCGTCCCCCCGAACTACCCGGGACCGGCCGAACCATGCGGAAGTTCCCCGCCGACGCGACGGTCGGGCCGGGGCGCTCCGGTGGCACGGGTCACGACCGGCGGACGGCGCGCGGGCCCGGAGGTACCTTCGGCGGGCGGGCGACGATCGTTTCCCGGGCGCGGAAGAAGCAGACCCCAGGAGGACACGGCCGTGCCGGACGCCGAAGAACTGGTCAACGACGCGCTCGCGGCGGTACGCGGCACCGACGTACGCCTCGCGGAGCGGCAGCTGGACCGGCTGATGATCGGGTCGGGCGCCGCGGACGGCGCGGCGGCGGTGGACGCCGCCCTTCTGCGCCGCCTGGCCCGGGGCGTCGGGCGGCTGGCCCGGCACGGCTGGCAGCCGGTGGACCTCGCCCGGCTCGCCGCCCGCCGGCTCGGCCCCCAGGCGGCCGGGCTGGTCACCGACGCGCTCGCCGCGCAGCGCCGCGAGCTGGCCGACCCGGTGCCGCCCTGGTGGGACGACCAACTGCGCGACCTGGGCGCCGGGGTGTGGTGGGACGCCGACGAGGGCCACCTGGCCGCCTGGTCCGCCCGCGCCGGCTGCGACCGGTTCACCGCGCTGCGGGCGGCGGTCGACGCGCTGGCTCTGGTCGAGGGGCTCCCGCCGATCGCCGTGCTGCGCCCGCCGCCCGGCGCGCCCGGGACGGCCGTCGCGCACGGCGGGTCAGGCAGCGGCTCGCGGATGCTCGACCGGGTGCGGGCGCTGCTGGCCAAGGCGGAGTCCACCACCTACCCGGCCGAGGCGGAGGCGCTGACCGGCAAGGCCCAGGAGCTGATCGCCCGGCACAGCATCGACCAGGCGCTGCTGGCGGGCGTCGCCGAGCCCGCCGACCGGCCCGGCGGGGTACGCCTCGGCACCGAGGCCCCGTACGCGGGCGCGAAGGCGCTGCTGGCGCAGGAGGTGGCGGCGGCGAACCGCTGCGAGGCGGTCTGGTCCGACGACCTCGGCTTCACCACCGTGCTGGGCTGGCCGGCCGACCTGGAGGCGGTCGAGCTGCTCTACACCTCGCTGCTGGTGCAGGCCACCGCCGCGATGCTGCGCGGCCGGGGGGAACGGCGGGCCAAGGGCACCGGCCGGCGGACCCGGGACTACGACGAGTCCTTCCTCAACGCCTTCGCGCTACGGATCGGCGAGCGGCTGCGGGCCGCCACCGACGCGGCCGACCGGGAGGCGACGGCGCAGGCCGGGCCGGAGCGGCTGCTGCCGGTGCTCGCCACCCGCGCCGAGGCGGTACGCGAACGCCTCGACACGCTCTTCCCGGGCGTCGTCCGGGGCCGGCTGACCGTGCGCGACGCCGAGGGCTGGTCGTCGGGCACCTCCGCCGCCGACCGCGCCTCGCTCGGCGCCGGCCCCGCCCCGAAGCGCCAGGTACGCGGCCGGCGCTGAGATTCCGCACGGCCGGTTGTCGGAACCGGCGGGTCGGCTCCGACCTTCACCGGAGACGCGCCACCATGGGCGCGGCCGACGCAACGAGGAGCACCCGATGAAGTACATGCTGCTGATCTGGAACCGCCCGGGGTTCGTGGAGGGGCTGTCGGAGCAGGAGCGCACCGCGCTCTTCGGCGAGGTCGACGAGGTCATGCGGGAGCTGACCGAGTCGGGCGAGTTCGTCGGCGGCCAGGCCCTGGCCGACCCGTCGCAGGCGCGCACGGTCCGGCTGGCCGGTGACCGGCCGGAGGTGACCGACGGGCCGTACATGGAGAGCAAGGAACAGTTCGCCGGCTACCTGATGGTCGACTGCGACAGCCCCGAGCGGGCCGCCGAGATCGCCGCCAGCTGGCCGGACGTGCGGCGGGGCTTCGGCGTGCTGGAGGTGCGGGCGGTCATGGACGAGGCCGGGACGGAGATGTGAGCGGAGCGCACCTGGAGGACCTGCTGCGCGACCTGGCGCCGCAGGTCCTCGGCCTGCTCGTCCGCCGGCACGGCCAGTTCGACGCCGCCGAGGACGCCGTGCAGGAGGCGCTGCTCGCCGCCGCCGTGCAGTGGCCGGAGCAGGGCGTGCCGGACAACCCCCGGGCCTGGTTGCTCACCGTCGCCACGCGCCGGCTGACCGACGAGTGGCGCAGCGAGCGCGCCCGGCGGGACCGGGAGGCCGCGGTGGCCGCCCGCGAGCCGGCGTACGCGACGGTCGCGCCGGCCGCCGACGAACAGCCGCCGGCGGGGGACGACACCCTGGCCCTGCTGTTCCTCTGCTGCCACCCGGCGCTGGCCCGGTCGGCTCAGGTCGCGCTGACGCTACGGGCGGTCGGCGGCCTCACCACCGCGCAGATCGCGAGGGCGTACCTCGTGCCCGAGGCGACGATGAGCCAGCGCATCCGCCGGGCCAAGCAGCGGATCGAGGCCGCCGGGGCGCGGTTCACGATGCCCGCCCCCGGGGACCGGGACGAGCGGCTACGGGCCGTGCTCCAGGTGCTTTACCTGATCTTCAACGAGGGGTACACCGCGTCCAGCGGGCCGGACCTGCACCGGGCGGACCTGACCACCGAGGCGATCCGGCTGGCCCGGCTGGTGCACCGGCTGCTCCCGGGCGACGGCGAGGTGACCGGGCTGCTGGCGTTGATGCTGCTCACCGACGCGCACCGGGCCGTCCGCACCGGGCCGGCCGGGGAGCTGGTCCCGCTCGCCGAGCAGGACCGCGACCGCTGGGACCACGCCGCCATCGCCGAGGGGACCGCGCTGGTCACCGAGGCGCTGACCTGGTCACCGCCCGGCCCGTACCAGCTCCAGGCGGCGATCGCCGCCGTGCACGCCGAGGCTCCGTCCGCCGGGCGCACCGACTGGCGACAGATCCTGGCGCTCTACCGGCTGCTGGCCCGGACCGCCCCGAGCCCGATGGTGACCCTGAACCAGGCCGTCGCGGTGGCCATGGTGGACGGTCCCCGCGCCGGCCTGGCCCTGCTCGCCCCGCTCGACGACGACAACCGCACGGCCGGGCACCACCGGCTCGCCGCCGTCCGCGCCCACCTGCTGGAGCTGGCCGGCGAGCCGGAGCGGGCGCGGGCGGCGTACCTGGTGGCGGCCCGGGGGACGACGAGCCTGCCGGAGCAGCGCTACCTGGAGTTGCGGGCCGCCCGGCTGACGGGGACCGATGAGTCCCGGCGCCCGCGGGAGTCACATTGACGGACGCCGGCCGGCGTGCGGCACGGGGTGCAGGCCGGCCGGCGTCCCGCGCCAGGCGTCGGTGATGCCGAGCGGCTTCAGGCGCGGCACTCGCGGGTGAGCTTCGGTGGGATTCCGGTGAAGGTGGAGTCCATCCAGGTGGCCGGCCGGGACGCCCGGGAACCGGCGTCGATCCGGTCGGCGGTCTCCTGGATCAGGGCGCGGATGTCCGGGTCGGCGGCGCGGCGGGCCTGCCCGCGTACGTCGTCCGCCAGCTCCGCGAGGTTGCGCCGGAGCTGGTCGGCGACCTGCTCACCGGTGAGGTCGCGGGTGACCGAGGCGGCCGAGTCGGTGGCGATCCGCCGGCTGCCGGCGAGGATGAGCTGGTCGACCTCCCGGCAGACCTCGACGGTGTTGGCGGCGGTCGTGGCGACCGGGGAGGGGCTCGGGGCGGCGCTCGCCGGGGCCGTCGGGCTCGGCGGGGCCGCGCCGGTCCGGGCGGCCTCCTCCCGCGCGCTGTCCTGGCATCCCACGGCCAGCACCCCGGGCGCCACCGTGGCGGCGGCGCGCCGCGCGTAGACGACGGATCGGGACACGGGACCTCCCGTTCGGGTCTCGGCCGTCAGGGGGACGGCACGGGTTCGGCCGGCGCCGGGCGGCGGGACGTCGACCTGCCAACGAGTGGCGCCTCCCGATGGACACGCCGGCGCGCCCTCCGCCGGGTCGGCTCAGGACCGATCCGGCGGAGGGCGCGTACGCGGGTCAGCTCTTGAAGGCGTCCTTGATCTTCTCGCCGGCCTGCTTGAGCTTGGCACTGGCCTGGTCGTTGCGCCCCTCGGCCTCGAGCCGCTCGTTGTCGGTGGCCCGGCCGGCGCCTTCCTTCAGCTTGCCGGCCGCATCCTCGGTCGTGTTGTTGATCTTATCGTCGAAACCCATGTCAACCTCCCGATTGGCGGTGCCGGTACGCCCTTCGAATACCCCGTACCGCCGCCGTCCAACCGTCCCGGTCACCCACCGTCGGCGGACGGCGCGGGCCGGCGGGCCGGCGGACCCGCCACGATCCGTGCCGCCGGCCCCTGGCGGGTGGGGCCGGCGGCACGGTGCGGAGGGCTCAGGCGACCGGGCGGAAGCCCCGCAGCCGGAGGCTGTTGGCTACCACGAAGACCGAGGAGAAGGCCATCGCGGCGCCGGCGATCATCGGGTTCAGCAGGCCGGCGGCGGCCAGCGGCAGGGCCGCCACGTTGTAGGCGAAGGCCCAGAACAGGTTGCCCTTGATGATGCCGAGGGTGCGCCGGGCGAGCCGGATCGCGTCCACGGCGGCCATCAGGTCGCCCCGGACCAGGGTCAGGTCGGACGCCTCGATCGCCACGTCCGTGCCGGTGCCCATCGCCAGGCCGAGGTCGGCCTGGGCCAGCGCGGCGGCGTCGTTGACCCCGTCGCCGACCATCGCCACCGCCCGCCCCTCGTCCTGGAGCCGCCGCACGACGTCGACCTTGTCGGCGGGCAGCACCTCGGCGATCACCTCGTCGATGCCCAACTCGGCGGCCACGGCGCGGGCGACGGTGGTGTTGTCGCCGGTCAGCAGCACCGGCGTCAGGCCGAGCGCGCGGAGCTGCGCGATCGCCGCCCGGCTCGTCGGTCGGACCACGTCGGCCACCGCGAGGACCCCGCGGGCCCGGCCGCCCCAGCCGGCCAGCACCGCCGTGCGCCCCTTCGCCTCCGCCGTGGCCGCCGCCCGCGCGACCTCCTCCGGTACGTCGAGGCCGTGCTCGCGCAGCAGTCGGGGCCGGCCGATCAGCACCTCCCGACCGTCGACCGTCCCGCTCACGCCGAGCCCCTCGGCGTTGGCGAAGCCGGTCACCGGCGGCAGCGTGCCCGCCTCGGTCGCCCCGGCGGCGATGGCCCGGGCGATCGGGTGCTCGGACGCGGACTCCAGCGCGCCGGCGAGCCGCAGCAGCTCGGCGCGGTCCTCGCCGGCCGCCGGGACCACGTCCACCAGGGTCATCCGGCCGGTGGTGACGGTGCCGGTCTTGTCCAGCACGACGGTGTCCACCTGCTTCGTGGACTCCAGCACCTCCGGCCCCTTGATCAGCACGCCGAGCTGCGCGCCCCGGCCGGTGCCGACCAGCAGGGCGGTCGGCGTGGCCAGCCCGAGGGCGCACGGGCAGGCGATGATCAGCACCGCCACGGCGGCGGTGAACGCGGCGGTGCCGCCCGACCCGCTGCCGAGCCACCAGCCGAGGGTGCCCACCGCGAGGGCGATCACGATCGGCACGAAGACGCCGGAGATCCGGTCGGCCAGCCGCTGCACCGCGGCCTTGCCGGTCTGCGCCTGCTCGACCAGCCTGGCCATCTGGGCCAGTTGGGTGTCGCCGCCGATGCGGGTGGCGGTGACGACCAGCCGGCCGCCCGCGTTGACGGTCGCGCCGACCACGGAGTCGCCCGAGCCGACCTCGACCGGGACGGACTCGCCGGTGAGCATGCTGGCGTCGACCGCCGAGGTGCCCTCGTCGACCACGCCGTCCGTGGCGATCTTCTCGCCGGGCCGCACCACGAACCGGTCCCCCACCACGAGTTGGTCCACCGGGATCCGGGTCTCCGCGCCGCCGCGCAGCACCGCGACGTCCTTGGCGCCCAGTTCGAGCAGGGCGCGCAGGGCCGCGCCGGCGGTCCGCTTCGCCCGCGCCTCGAAGTAGCGGCCGGCGAGGATGAACACGGTCACCCCGGCCGCCGCCTCCAGGTAGATGTTGCCGGCGCCGTCGGAGCGGTTGATGGCGAGGCTGAACGGGTGGGTCATCCCCGGCGTCCCGGCCGTGCCGAGGAAGAGCGCCCAGACCGACCAGCCGAACGCCGCCAGGGTGCCGAGCGAGACCAGGGTGTCCATGGTCGCCGCGCCGTGCCGCAGGTTGATCCAGGCCGCCCGGTGGAAGGGCAGCCCGCCGTAGACCACGACCGGGGCGGCCAGGGTCAGCGACAGCCACTGCCAGAAGTCGAACTGCCAGGCGGGCACCATCGCCAGCACGATCACCGGCACGGTGAGCACGGCCGAGACCCACAGGCGCGTACGCAGGCCGCGCAGCTCGTCCACCGGCTCGGCGGCCGGTTCGCCACCGGCGGGCGTGGGCGGGGGCGGCAGGGCCGCCGTGTAGCCGGTCTTCTCCACCGTGGCGATCAGCTCGTCCGGGGTGACCTCGTCGGCGTACCGGACGGTGGCCTTCTCCGTGGCGTAGTTGACGGTGGCGGTCACCCCGTCCATCCGGTTCAGCTTCTTCTCGATCCGGGCGGCGCAGGAGGCGCAGGTCATGCCGCCGATCGCCAGCTCGATCTGGTTCGGTGCCGTCAGCAGGGGCTTGGTGGTCATCACGCTTCCCGTCAGTCGTGCCCGTGACCGGGGACGCCGTGGCCGGCGTCGGCGGTCGGGGAGTTCGTGACGGCGGGCGTGCCCGCCGTCGGGGAGCCGGTCGTGGCCGGGACACCCGGCGCGGTCGGGCTGCCGGCGACGACGGTGAACTCGGCGGTACGCACGACGCCGCCGTGCTTGAAGTCCAGGTAGAGCCGGTAGGCGCCCGCCGACGGCATTTCCGCCGAGAAGCTCACCTCGGGGCCGGGTCGCGTCCGCCCGTCGCCCGGCTCACCGTGCGGGTGCACGTGCAGGTACGCCAGGTCGCCCTGGCGCAGCGCCACCAGGTGACCGTACGCACCCAGGTAGGGCTCCAGGTCGGTGACCGGCGCGCCGTCGCGGCTCACGGTCAGGGTCAGCTCGGCGGTGCGGCCGGGCTGCGGGGCGCCGGCGAGCGTGACGGTGTAGCCGTCGACCGTGGTGCTGGTGGCCGGCGCGGGCAGGGGCCGCCCGGTCAGTGCGCCGGGGACGGTCACGTCGACGCCGAGGGTCAGCGCCTCGCCCCCGGTCGGGGTGAAGTCGGCGAACGCGCGCCAGACGCCGGGCCCGGCGAGCGGCGAGTCGACCCGCCAGGTGCCGTCGGGCGCCATCTCCGGGTGCACGTGCCGGAAGCCGGAGAGATCGCGGCGGGCCACGATCAGGTGCATGCGCTTGTCGTGCGCCACGTCGTACGCGGTCACCGCCCGACCGTCCGGGCCGGTGACCTGGAAGGCGAACTGCCCGGCCGGGGCGTCCACCGGACGCAGGGTGTAGCCACGGTCGGAGACGAGCAGGCCGCCGGGCAGGTGCGCCGCGCCGTTGTCGCCCCCGTGTCCGGCTCCGCCGTCCTCGCCGTGCCCCCCGCCGGCCTCGTGCGGGGCCTCGGCGGGCGGCGCCACGGGGTCGGCCACCCGGCCGACCCCGTACGTCGCGCCGAACACCACCGCGAGGCCGAGGGCGAAACCGCTCAGCTTCGTCGCCGTGTTCATGGTGTACCTCGTTTCCCCCGTGCCCGATCTCAGGCGCCGACGAGGTCGTAACCGGCCTCGTCGACGGCGGAGCGCACGGTGTCGGTTTCCAACGGGCCCTCGCTGGTGACGGTGACCCGACCGGCGGCGACGTCGACCTGGACGTCGCTGACGCCCGGGATCGCGCCGACCTCGGTGCTGACCGCGGTGGCGCAGTGCCCGCAGGTCATGCCCTGCACCTGGTACGTCGTGGTGATCATCGAACTCTCCTCTCGCCGCCCCCAGCATATACCCCCCGGGGGTAAATCGGAGGCGGACCCGTGCCCGTGCCTTTGTACCGGTACCCGGTGGGGGTATCCCGGCCAGGAACGAACGTACCATACCCCCGAGGGGTAAGCTATCCTCGTCCCCATGACCACACCGACGCCCACCCCGATCAGGGGTTACACCGCCACCAAGGACCAGCTGCTCGCGCGGCTGCGCCGCGTCGAGGGGCAGGTCCGTGGCATCGAGAAGATGGTTGACGAGGACCGCTACTGCATCGACGTGCTCACCCAGATCTCCGCGATCCAGGCCGCCCTGGACAAGGTCGCGCTCGGCCTGCTCGACGGGCACGCCCGGCACTGCATGCACGAGGGCGCGGCCGAGGGGCGCGCCGACGAGATGGCCACCGAGATGATGGCCGCCGTCGGCCGCCTGATGAAGCGCGGCTGACCCGCCCCGCCCCTCGGCCCCGCGACGAAACGCGGGCACACGGCGACGCCACACCCCGACACCACCCGCACGACCTGCGCCCGGATGCCGGGGTGGCTACCATTCGGCCGGTGGCCCTCCGGATTCCGCACCGCCCGCCCCGCGCGCCGCGCCGGGCGGCGGCACCGACCACCCGCGACCGGACGGAGGCCCGGGACCGCGGTACGTGACCGCACCGCCGCACGGAAGCGATCCCCGTCCCGGCCACGCGGCGACGGGTGAACCGACCGGCCCGCCGGCACGTACCCCGCCCTGGATTCGTTGGGAGAAACTCGTTGGGCGCCGACCACACCCGTCCCGCTCCGTCCGCCCCGCCGAGGGTGCGGCGGATCCTCGTCGCGACGGTGGTGCCCCTCTTCGTCGCCACGCTGATCGCCGCCCTGGTGCTGTGGCCGTGGGACGCGCCCGACCCGCCGACCGGCACCGACGCGCCCCGCTACCACGGCACGGTGACGCGGGTCGTGACGGAGCCGTGCCCGCCCACCCCGGAGATCCCGGAGGGGAGCCCCGGCGGGTCGCAGGGCCCCTGCGGCAGGGTCACCGTACGGGTGCAGGACGGTCCCGACGCCGGCCAGCAGGTGGAGACGCCGGTGCCCGCCGGCCCCGGCGCGCCGACCGTCGCCGTGGACGACGAGATCATCCTGGTCGAGCTCACCGACCCCGCCGACCCCACGGCCAGCACCTACAACATCGCCGAGCACCAGCGCGGCAAGCCGCTGGTCTGGCTGGTGGCGCTCTTCGCGGCCGCCATCGTCGCCTTCGGGCGGTGGCGCGGGCTGGCCGCGCTGGCCGGCCTGGCGGCGAGCTTCGCCATCCTGCTGACCTTCGTGCTGCCGGGCATCGGCGCCGGGAGCCCGCCCCTGCTGGTCGCGGTCGTCGGCGCCGCGCTGATCATGTTCGTGGTGCTCTACCTGACCCACGGCGTGACCGCGCAGACCTCGGTGGCCGTGCTCGGCACGCTGGGCAGCCTGGTGCTGACCGGCGTCCTCGGCACGATCGCCACCGCCGCGACCCACCTGACCGGGTTCGGCTCCGAGGACGCCACCACCCTGTCGATGTACCAGGCCGACGTCGACCTGCACGGGCTGCTGCTGGCCGGGATCATCATCGGCTCCCTCGGGGTGCTGGACGACGTCACGGTGACCCAGGCCGCCACGGTCACCGAGCTGGCGCACGCCAACCCCGGGCTGTCCCGGACGCAGCTCTACCGGGCGGCGACCCGGGTCGGCCGGGCGCACATCGCCTCGACGGTGAACACCATCGTGCTGGCGTACGCCGGCGCCTCCCTGCCGGTGCTGCTCCTGCTGACGGCCGACTCGCGGGCGGTGACCCAACTTCTCACCAGCGAGTTCCTCGCCCAGGAGATCGTCCGCAGCGCGGTCGCCACCCTGGGCCTGATCGCCGCCGTGCCACTGACCACCGGGCTGGCGGCCCTGGCGACCACGGCGGGCCGCCGCGGCGGGGACGCCACCGACCGCGCCGCGCCCGCGCCGACGCCCCGGCCGGCCACCGACCGGTCCGAGGCGCTGGAGGCCCTCAGCGGGCCGCGCGGAGACACGCCGTCCGCCGCTCCCGCCGGATGGCCCGACCGGGACAGGAGCACGGACACCGCATGGTGACACTCCTCAGCGTGACCGAACAGGACGTACGGCCTGATAAACGCGTCACTG
Organism: Micromonospora sp. M71_S20; assembly: GCF_003664255.1. Classification (NCBI taxonomy): domain Bacteria; kingdom Bacillati; phylum Actinomycetota; class Actinomycetes; order Micromonosporales; family Micromonosporaceae; genus Micromonospora; species Micromonospora sp. M71_S20. The sequence continues at coordinate 2,028,955 of NZ_RCCV01000001.1, forward strand.
CTCACCGTCCGCCATTACGAAATAACGCATTTAGTCGGCTTAGGGACGTAGATCCCCGGGAGTGTTCTCGGGTAACCTCGCTGCCGGTCACCGCCGAAGGCGCGCAGCGGCGCCTGCGGTGCCGCCGCCCAATCGCCGCGAGGCGAACCGGGGACCCAGGTACGTGGGGTGAATCCGCGACAGCGGTAGGGGCCACTTCCGCCCCGAACCCGTCAGCTAACCCGGTCGGCGGTCGACGGAAGGGAAAACTGTGACGGCACCCCTACGCCGCTGGTTGACGCCCGTGGTGGCCGTACTCGCCGCCCTGGCGGTCTTCGCCGGGCCTCTCCCGGCGGCGGCCGCGGCCACCCCGCCCCAGCCCTCCGGGCACGGGGACGACGAGCCCAAGCTGCTCGACGACCTCATCGAGGCCCGGAACCGCTCCTACGTGCAGGCCAAGGCGAAGCTGAAGAAGTCGGAGGAGCGCCAGCTCGAACTGGCCCTGGAGGTCAACCGGGCGCAGGCCGAGCTGAACGCGCTGGCCCCCCAGGTCAGCCAGATCGCCGCCCAGTCCTACCGCACCGGGCGGATCGGCGCGGTGTCCATGCTGCTGGACACCGCCAGCCCCGACTCGTTCGTCAGGCGCGCCGCCGCCCTCGACGAGCTCAACCTGGTCAACTCCAAGAAGCTCGCCGAGGTGAACGCGATCAAGGACCGCGCCGAGCAGGCCAAGCTGGCGCTCGATGCCGAGGTTCGTGAGCAGCAGAAGCTGACGAACGAGATGGCGCGCGGCAAGCGCGAGGCGGAGAAGGCGCTCGCGCTGGTCGGTGGCAGGGGGCTGACCAGCGGCAAGGTGGTGGCCACCTCGCCGGTGGCGAAGATCGCGCCGGGGCGTACCGCCGACGGCGACTGGAAGCCCCTGTCCTGCACCGAGAACGACCCCACCACCTCCGGCTGCATCACCGCCCGCACGCTGCACATGTACAAGGAGGTCAAGCGGGCCGGCTTCAACCGGTTCGTCGGCTGCTACCGCTCCGGCGGGCCGTACGAGCATCCGAAGGGCCGGGCCTGCGACTGGTCGCTGCAACGCAGCGGCTTCTCCCCCTGGCACAACGACGACACCTACATGTACGGCAACAACCTCACCGCGTTCCTGGTCCGCAACGCCGACCGGCTCGGCATCTACTACGTGATCTGGAACAGACAGATCTGGTTCCCGGCGACCGGCTGGAAGTCCTACAGTGGCCCGTCGAACCACACCGACCACGTCCACGTGTCACTGCTCTAGCCGGACCGCACGCACACAGAGGGCCGCCCCCCGCCGGACGCGGGAGCGGCCCTCTGTCGTCGTGCGGGCCCGCCGCGACGATCCGTCGGCGGGCGGAGTCAGGCGAGCGCGGCGCTGGCCGCCGGCTCCGGCGCGTCGGCCCCACGGGCGGGCACCGAGGCCACCGTCCGCACCTCGCCGGCGGTCAGCCGGTACGACATGCCGACCACCCCGCAGCGGCCGGCGGCCACCTCCGCGGCGAGCACGGCGGAGCGGCCCAGCATCGCCTCGACGGTGTACGCGATGTGGATGTCGACGATCCGGTCGATGTCGTCCACCCCCTCGGCGGCGGCGCGGCGCAGGCTCGGCACCACGGCGTCCACCACGGCGCACAGGTGCCCGACCGGCGGGGTGCCGGTGGCGTCCGCCGCACGCGCCGCCTGGACGGCCCCGCAGGAGTCGTGCCCGAGCACCACCACCAGCGGCGTGCCCAGGACCGTGACGGCGTACTCCACGCTGCCCAGCACCTCGGGGCCGATGGTGTGCCCGGCGGTGCGGACCACGAAGAGGTCACCGAGGCCACGGTCGAAGATGATCTCGGCGGCGAGCCGGGAGTCGGAACAGCCGACGATCACCGCGAAGGGATGTTGCCCGTCGGCGACCGCGGCGCGGTGCCCGGCGTCCTGGTTGGGGTGGCGCGGGGCGCCGGTCACGAACCGCCGGTTGCCGGCGTGCAGCTCGGCGAGCGCCTGCTCGGGACTCGCCGGGACGGCGAACGTGGTGCCGACGTCGGCCGGTACCCCGCCCGTGGTCGACACCGAGAGCGTCCGCTCCGGGCCCGGTTGAGTTCCTGGCGATCCGGGACGACTCATCCCACACCTCGCTCCGCACGTGAACGGCCTGGTCACCCGGGCCGACGCTGGACGCGGGCTGCCACCACCGTCACACGCACTGCAAGATACGTCAAGGTATGCGTGATATCCATTTCATATGTTCGCCGGGCCCGGCGCGGCGGCGGTCGGGCCCTCCGCGCGTCCGCCGGCGCGAGGGCACGCAGCAAAACACGTAGCAGGGGCCATACGATGGCGGACATGGCGACGACAGGGGAGAACGGGAGCACCCGCAACTGGACGTTCCTCACCAACCACGGGCACGTGCTGCTCGCCATCGCCCGCAACCCCACCGCCCGCCTCCGCGACGTCGCCGACGAGGTGGGCGTCACCGAGCGGGCCGCGCAGGCGATCGTCGCCGACCTGGAGGCCGGCGGCTACCTGCACCGCACCCGGGTGGGCCGACGCAACGAGTACACCCTCAACCCCGCCGGGCGGTTCCGGCACCCCGCCGAGGCGGACCGGCAGGTCGGCGCCCTCCTCGCCCTCTTCGCCGACGAGCAGGAACCGGCCGAGGCCACCGAGCGTTCCTGACGACGGGTCGGGCGGCGGCACGCGCCCTCGGCCTGCGGCGGTAATCTCACCGCGTGCGCGAGAGTTTCCGACCGGGCGGGACCGGGCCGGCCCGCCGAGGCGGGCGCGGTGCCCGCGCGGTCCTCGGTGGAGCGGCTGCGGTCCTGCTCGGCACCGCCGTCGTCGCCCCGTCGCCCGCCGCCGCGGCGGTCCCCCGCTGCGGGCCCCCCGGCGTCGCCGCCCCCGCCGAGACGCCGTGGCCGCTGAAGAGACTCGAACCCTCGTCGGCCTGGCGGATCTCCCGGGGCGCCGGCGTCACGGTGGCGGTCATCGACTCCGGCGTCTCCGCCCTCCATCCCGCCCTCAAGGGTCAGGTCCGGGTGGGCCGCGACTTCAACGGCCTGCCGCAGCAGGAGGGCCGCTGCGACCTGGCCGGGCACGGCACCATCGTCGCCGGCATCATCGCCGGGAAGGAGGGCACCGGCGCGTCGTTCAGCGGCATCGCGCCGCAGGCCAGGATCCTGCCGGTACGCGTCCTGCCCGACACCAGAACCACCGCCGACGAAGGGCTGCCGGGGCAGATCGCCGAGGCGATCCGGTGGTCGGTGCGCAACGGCGCCGACGTGATCAACCTGTCGCTGGTGACCCTGGACCGGCAGGATCTCGCCGACGCCGTCCGCTACGCCCTCGACGAGGGGGTGGTCGTGGTGGCCGCTGCCGGCAACCGCCAGGAGAACCAGCAGGACAGGCCCGCGTTCCCGGCCGCCTACCCCGGGGTGATCGCGGTCGCCGGGGTGGACGAGGAGGGCGGTCACGTGGGCAGCTCGGTGAGCGGTGACTACGTCGACCTCGCGGCACCCGGGCTGAACATCCTCGGCCCGGCCCCCGGGGGCGAGGGCTTCCTCGCCGAGCCGCAGGGCGGCACCAGCTTCGCCGCCGCGTACGTCTCCGGGGTGGCCGCGCTGGTCCGGGCCGCCCACCCCGACCTCGACCCGGAGCAGGTCGCCGACCGGCTGATCCGGACGGCCGACAGCCCGCCCGAGGGGAAGAACGCCGAGGTCGGCCACGGGGTGGTGAATCCGTACCGCGCGGTGGCGACCGTGCTCGGCACCCGTACCGACCCGCCGGCCGGCGCGATGCCCGCACCGCCCTCCACCGAGGACCCGCTCGCCTGGCAGGGCACCGTCGCGGCCTGGGCCGCCGCCGTCGGCGCGCTCGTCGCCGGGCTGCTGCTCTCCGTCAAGCCGATCCTGGTCCGCGGGCGACGCCGGGGCTGGCGCCCGGGCCGCCGCCCGTCCGCAACGGACGCCACGACCGGCTGACGCCCCGCTCCGGTCTTCCCGGGAAGCGCCGAGCGCCGCCCACCGGTGCGGTGGACGGCGCTCGGCACGATTCCGTCAGCGCAGGATGCCCGGCGTACCGCCGCCGTCCGCGCCCCAGACGTCCTCGTCCTCCTCCAGCCAGGTGTTGCGGGGGGCCTCCTCCTCGCCGTAGCCGGCACCCATGCCGGCCATGCCACCGACGCCCCGTGCGCCCGCGCCGACGCCCTTGGCGCCCGCACCGGCGGCACCCGCGCGCCCGCCGCCACGGCCGGCCCCACCGGCCGCGCCGCCCATCATCGGCGCCATGCCGCCCGCACCGAGCTTGCCGCCGGCACCGAGCTTGCCACCAGCGCCCCGGCCGCCACCGCGGTTGGCGCCCGCCGCGCCGCCGCCCATCATCGGCCCCATGTTGGGGCTCACCGGCCGGCCGAGCGAGCCGCCGCCCGGGATGACGCCCCCGCCGCCGAGGCCGCCACCGGAGCCCAGGCCGCCACCGCCGCCGAGCCCGGAGGTGCCGGGCACGCCGCCGCCACCGCCGCCGCCGAGCGCGGGAACCGTCGGGGCGCCGGCACCGGCCAGACCGCTGCCGTAGTCGTCGGCGAGGCTGCCGGTGCTCGGGTCGTAACCGCCGCTCGGGTCGTAACCGCCGCTCGGGTCGTAGCCGCCACCGGTCAGGCCGGGGTGCGCGGTGGAGCCGATCCCGGTGGTCCCGGTCTCGGGCACGCCGGCCCCGCTGAGCGACGGCATGCCACCGCCCGGCATGCCACCGGTCGAGGGCATGCCGCCCATGCTGGGCGCGCCGCCGACGCTGCCAGCGCCGGGGCCGGCGCCGAGGTCGGGGGTCTGCACGTCCGGCGACTGGGTGGTGCCCGGCGTGGTCTGGCCGGGCGTGCCCGAGTCGATCGTCACGTACTCGCCGCTGACCTGGTTGTAGACCTTGGCCGCCTCGTCCGACTTGTCGTTGAGCCAGTCGGCGAGCGAGGTGAGCGGGTCGAGCAGGCCCAGGAAGTCGGGCTTGACCTTCATCTCGAAGAGGCCCGTGTCGATCACGATGCGGCCGTTGCGCGCCTCGAGCACGTCGTTGACGCAGCTCGCGGGGATGGGGAACTCGGCCTGCGCGGCGCTCAGCTTGTCGGCGGCGGTCTTCAACGACTGGACGATGCCGTTGTGTTTCTCGGCGTCGTCGACGACCCGGCCCGTGTCCGTGGCGATCTGCTTGATGTGGGTCTTGAAGGACTCGTACGCCGGGCCCTTCCACACCTCACCGAGATCGGCGACGTTCGTCTCCAGGCTCTCCTTGACGGAGTTCAGGTTCTTCAGCAGCTGCTCCCAGCCCAGGGCGGCGCTGGTGACGTCGCCCGGCCTGCCCGCGACGACGATCTGCTGGCACATCTCTTCCCAGCTCGGCATCCTGTCACCCTCCCGATCAGCCGTTGGATCCGTTGGTGGCGGCTTGGCTGAAGGCGCGCTCCATCTCGGCGGCGGACATGGCGTTCGCCTTCTCCGCCGTCTCGTAGTTCTCCTTGACCTCGCGCAGCGCGTTGGCGGCCTGGTAGAGGTCCTCGGCGAGCTTGCGGACGCTCTGCTGCGTGGTGGTGAAGAGGCTGCCGTGCTTGCGGGCCAGGTCGCCCGCCCGGTCGAAGGCGCCGAGCGGGCTGGTCGCCCCGCCGCCGACGCCGTTCAGGCCGCCCGACGCCGCCGCGCCGCCCATCTTGTCCTGGATCTCGACCATCGTGTACGACTGCTTGTTGAGAAACGAGGCGTGCGACTCCAACCACTCGATGGCGCTGTCCAGGCTGGACGCGTCCCACTCCGTGTTGTCGCCGCTCTCGCCCGCCCCCGGCACCAGGCCGGAGGGGGTCTGCGCCCGGTTGACGTTGTCCATCGTGATGCCGCTGACGTGCACGGTGGGTGCCAGCGGGGTGATGGGCATGTATGGGGTGTCCACCCGGATCTCCTCCGGCTGGTCCGTCCTGTCGTCCGTCATCGGTTCCTCCCCGTCGCCGACTGACAATGTGGCTTACTGCTGGTGTCCGCCGGGGGCCGGCGGGGGTGGTGCCGTCGGCGCGGCGCCGGGCGGCTGCCAGGCACCAGCCTGGGGTGCCGGCGGCGCACCGTACGGGTGGGTCCCGCCGGTGGGCGTCGGGCCGTACCCGGGCGGGGGTCCCGCCTGGGGCGGTGCGGGCATGCCCGGTGCCCCGCCGGGTGGCGGATATCCGGGCGCGCCGAACTGCGGGTTACCGTGCGACCCGACCGGTGCGCCGCCGGCCGGCGGGTGGCCGGGGGGCGGCGGGTAACCGGGCGGACCGGCCTGCGGGCCGCCGGCCGGTGGATAGCCCGGCGGCGGATAGCCGGGCGGGCCGCCGGGTGGCGGGTACCCGGGCGGGCCGGGCCGGGCAGCGGTCGCCTTCCGTCGGGACCGACGCACCAGCACGATCACGAGGATCAGCAACGCGACGGGCACGAGCAGGCAGAGCGCACCCCGGACCAGCGCGCCGGTGTCCTTCTTCATGCTGATCGACACCGCCGGCCCGTCGTCCTTCTGCGGCTCCGCCGCGCCCGCGGACGGGGCGGCGCCGTTCGCGGCACCGGCGAGCAACGGGTGCGCGTCCACCGCCGGCACCGAGCGGGTCAGCGCGGCGAGCGGGTCGATCGCGCCGAAGCCGTACTGGCTGTCGCGGCCGGCCGGGCCCTGGTCCCGGGCGGTGCGGATCAGCCGGTTCGCCACGTTGGCCGCGTCGAGGTCCGGGTACTTCGCGCGGACCAGCGCCGCCACCCCGGAGGTGATGGCGGCGGCGTCGCTCGTGCCGCTGCCGATGCCGTAACCGTTGGAGGACACCGACGCGGACCGGGGAGAGATGATCTCCTGCATCGGCGCGGCGAGCACGGCCTCCCGGCCGGTGGCGCTCTGCGCGAAGAACTCGCCGTTCTTCGCCAGCCCGGTCACCGCGATGACACCGGGGATGTTCGCGGGGCTGGTGACGACGCGGTCGTTCTGCAGCCGGTTGCCGGCCGAGGCGATCAGCACGACGTCCTTGTCCAGGGCGTACCGGACGGCGGCGATCTCGTCGGGGGTCGCCGCCGTGCCCGTCCCGACGGACATGTTAATCACGTCGGCGCCGGCGTCGGCCGCCCAGCGGATGCCCGCCGAGAGGTCTGCCGAGTCGAAGGAGTCGCCCATCGCGACGGGCAGGATCTTCGCCTCCGGGGCGATGCCCAGGTGCCGCATCGCGCCACCGCCCCGGGACGCGATGATCCCGGCCATCGCCGAACCGTGGGCCTTCCTGGCGTCGTCGTCACGGCGACCGTCGGCCGCCGTCCCGGAGCCGATGCCCTTGCCCGGCAGGACCTGACCGCGCAGGTCCGGCAGGTTGGGGTTGACCCCGGTGTCGATGACCGCGACGGTGACGCCCTTGCCCCTGGTGAGCTTGTGGGCCTGCGGGATCTTCAGGGTGTCGAGGTACCACTGGAGGCCACGCACCGTGTCGGCGCGTGCCGGGGCCGGCGCGACCAGTGGACCGGAACCGGCGCCGACGACAAACGCCAGCGCCGCGACGGCCAGCCGGAGCTTGGGCCGCGAAGGCTTCCCCGCACGCATGATTCTCCCAGGACCTATCGACGCACAACGCGACGCGGCTCCGACCCGGTCGAACCGGACCGGAGCCGCGTCGGCGATTGTGTCAGTTCCACGCCTTGGCGTTGCTCATCTCGGTGCTGACGTAGTTCTCGCGGGCGATGCCCACGGCGCCACCGATGTCGTTCAGGATCTTGTTGATGTCCCGGACGGCGGCGTCCCACTGCGCCTGGTGCTGCTCGTACGCGGCACGGTCCTCACCGTCCCACTGGAGCTTCGACAGCATCGAACGCAGCGTGTCCAGCTTCTCGTCGATGGTCTTCGAGATGGCCATCATCTGCTGGTTGCTGCTCTCGAGGACCGCGTAGTCAACCTTGATGCTCATGAGTTCCTCCTCTGCTCGTCTCGGCGGATCACGGGTTGAGTGCAGAGTGGAACTTGTCCAGCATCTGCTGCTGCTCTTCGTCGTTGACCTGGTGCGTCGTACCCGACTTGTCGAGCAGGTCGGCGATGTTGTCCATCGCCGTCAGCAGCTTGCCCGTGTCCTCGTTCCAGCGCTGCATGAGCGACTGGAAGCCGGTGGACGCCTGCCCCTTCCAGGCGATGGCCAGGTCGTCGACCACGTTCCACAGCTTCTTCAGCTCGCCGTCGACCTCGCTGCGCGTGGAGCGCACGTCACCCGCGGCGGTATGCAGAGTCGCTGCTTCGACCTCGAACGCCATGCTTCACACCCTTCCGTCTTCTTGTGGCGGCGCAGTCGCCGCGTCCTCCCCCGCCGCAAGGCAATCACCCCACCGACGGACACTCAGCCAAGACCGTAGCGGACGGTGTCCACCACGCGCAGCCCTGCCCTGAGTGGTTACACAAAAGCCGCCGAAGGGTCCCGCCCGGCTAGGAGGAACGGGAGTACGAGCGGACGTGCATCACCAGGCCGACCACGAAGATGAGGGCCAGCATCGATACGAGCACCCACTGCACCGCGTCGTCGGCGAGGGTGCCGAGGGCCAGCCCGAACGCCGCCACCCCACTGAGCAGGACGAGTTCCATCGCCCTGCGGGCCACCCGCGACCGGGCGAGCTGCGCGACCAACCCCAGGACGACGAAGACCGGAATGGTCGTCAGCGCGTACCCGAACAACATGCTCTGCCACACGGTGGCACCCAACCTCTCGGCCCGGTCGCTCAGGCCCGGTAGAAGCCCGAATCCTGCACCCAGTCGATCTTGATGTCCTGGATGTCGGGGTCGGCGTCGCCGGTCGCCCAGCCCGGACGGGAGTCCGAGACGAAGTTGTACTGGCTGTTACCGCGGAACGCCGACGCCACCGTGGAGAACAGCGCGCCGATGTCCGTGAAGATGAGCCCGAGGATCGCGGCGGTGGCGGTGAGGCCGGCCACCCCGATCGCCTGCGCCAGCGGCGCGGTCGCCGGGAACGCCTGCAGGGCCACGGCCGCGATGACCGCGATGAGGATCGGCACCAACGCGCCGACCAGGGCGTCGATCGAGGCGTTGAAGTGGTCGCGGACGGCGGTCAGCGCGTCCTTGTTGGCGTTGAGCGCCTCCGCGAGCGCCCCGATCTCGGCGTTCAGCTTCTGCACGAAGGCGTCGAACGCGTCCCGGTCCTCGAAGTCCCACTCGTCGCTGGAGGGGATCACGCTCTCCAGCGCCGCGCCGAACTGGTCGCCGCCCAGGAAGCGGGCCGCGTCGCCCCACTCCTTGATGGACTGGTTGACCTCGTCGTTGTCGAACGTCTCGAGGTGGATGATGGCGGCGGTCAGGAACGCGGCGCCGACCAGCCACACCCAGTTGGCCCGGGCCGCCCCGGCCAGCGAGCGGACCGGCGCGGTCTGCGCGGCGACGCTGTGCGTCCCCACCACCGAGCCCGAGGAATTCGCGATCAGGATCTCCGGCATCGAGCCCTCCCTGCGTCCCGCACCCGCGAGGTCACTTGACCACCCAGGGCTGGTCCGACTTCTCCCAGTTGAGCGCGCTCTGTTCGAGGTTGGCGGCGGCCCTCTCCAGGTGCTCGACGCCGGTGCGCAGGTTGTCGAGGTGACCGTCGACGGCATCGTTGTGCGCGCTGACGGCGGACAGGCCGAGCAGCGTCATGGACATGCCCGACAGTTTGACGCCCTCCAGCGCCCGCTGCGCGTTGCGCAGGTAGGCCATCGGGCCGTCGGCGGCCGCGAGCTTCTGCCCGGCCTTGCGGATGGCGTCGACGTCGACGACGTTGGCCACTGACCCTCTCCTCTCGTCAGCCGCGCAGCCGGCGCAGCGGGTCGTTGAGATCCACCCCGAACTGCTGGAACCACTCCTCCGGGGTGACCTTGCCCGCCTCGGCCCGTCGGACCAGGTCGGCGCCGCCGAGCATCTCCTCCAGCAGCTCGCGCTGCCGCTCGGCGTGCGCGTCGTAGGCGGCGTCGATGGCGGCCTGCAGCGACTCGGCCAGGCTGAAGCTGTCCAGCCGCATCGCCCGGGCGTCGATCTGGACGTCGCCGACCTTCATGTCGCCGTCGACGGTGACCTGGACCAGGCCGTCCGGGCTCTCCCCGACGACCCGCAGCTCGGCGCGCTGCCGCTGGAAGTCCGCGAGCCGGCGCTGCTGCTCCTGCGCCTGGCGCAGGATGCCCTCGAGTCCGGCCCCGCCCATGCCGCCGGGCGTCCACGATGTGCTCAAAACGGTCCTCTCGTCGGCTGCGACGCTCGTGCCGCAGGTTACCGGATGCCGTCACACCGGGGCGGTCCCGCCGACCGCCGTCTCGGCGGGGGACCTCAGGCCGGCTCCGACCAGGCGGTCTGGATGAGCTGCTGGCCGTCGCGGCGGCGCACCAGCGTGCCCCGACCGGGCGGCTGCGGGCTCGGCCGCAGCGTGCCGAAGACCGCGCCCTCCTCCCGGTTGCCGGACATCAGCAGGCCGGGCTGGTCCAGCTCGCGCAGGCGTTGCAGGACCGGCTCGTAGAGCGCCCGGGCCACGCCACCCACCCGCCGGGTGACGATCAGGTGCAGGCCGATGTCGCGGGCCTGGGGCAGCAGCTCGTGCAGGGCGCTGAGCGGGTTGTTGCCGCCCGAGGCGACCAGGTCGTAGTCGTCGACCAGGATGTAGAGGTCCGGCCCCTTCCACCAGCTGCGGTCGCGCAACTGCGCGGTGGTGACATCCGGGCCGGGCAGCCGGTTGGACAGCGCGCTGCGGATCGACGCGAGCCCCTGCGCGAACACCTGATTCGACGGCGCGTAGTCGAGCAGGTGGTCCCCCTCGACCGCACCGAGCAGACCGCGCCGGTAGTCGGCGATGACCAGCCGGGCCTGCGCCGGGGTGTACCGCTCCGTGATGCCCCGCGCGATCAGCCGCAGCAGGTTGGTCTTGCCGCACTCGGCGTCGCCGAAGACCGTCAGGTGCGGCTCGTTGACGAGGTCGAGGTAGACCGGGGCCAGCGCCGACTCGTTGACGCCGATCGGCAGGCCCGGCGCCGACCGGTCGGCGACCCGGGCCAGCTCGCTGAGGGGCAGCCTGCGCGGCAGCAGTCGTACCTTCGGCGCCGGCTGGCCCTTCCAGGCCTCCGCGACGTGCCGGGACAGGGCGATGGACGCCTCGGTCAGGTCGTCGATGTCGCGCCGGCCGTCGATCCGGGAGATGGCGGTCAGGAAGTGCAGCTTGTCGCGGGTCAGGCCGCGGCCGGGCGAGCCGGTCGGGACGTTCGCCGCCGCCCGCCGGTCGATCTCCGACTCGTTGGCGTCACCGAGACGCAGCTCCAGCTTCGTGCCGAGCAGGTCCCGCATGTTGATCCGGATCTCCGCCCACCGCACGGCGGTCAGCACCACGTGCACGCCGAAGCCCAGGCCACGGTTGGCCAGGGTGGTGATCGTCTGCTCCAGCTCCTCGTACTCCTGGCGCAGCGTGTTCCAGCCGTCGACGACGAGGAAGACGTCGCCGAACGGGTCGTCGGCGAACTCCCCGGCCGCCCGGCGGCGGCGGTAGCTCGCCACCGAGTCGATGCCGTGCTGGGCGAACCGGTTCTCCCGCTCGTCCAGGACGGCCACCACCTCGGCCACCGTACGGCGTACCGCCTCGGTGTCCCGCCGCCCGGCCACGCCGGCCGTGTGCGGCAGCCCGTCCAGGCTGCGCAGCGCGCCACCACCGAAGTCCAGGCAGAAGAACTGCACCTCGCGCGGGGTGTGGGTGAGCGCGAGCGAGGCGAGCATGGAGCGCAGCATCGTGCTCTTGCCGCTGAGCGAGGCGCCGACGATCACCACGTTGCCGCCCGCGCCGGCCAGGTCCACGAGCATCGGGTCACGGCGCTGCTCGTACGGCCGGTCCACGATGCCCACCGGAGCGGCCAGCCGCCCGCGACCACCCCACGAGGCGGTGCAGAGGCCGTACCTCGGGTCGACGCTCAGCGGCGGCAGCAGCTCGCCCAGGCCCGGCGGCTCCGCCAGCGGCGGCAGCCAGACCTGGTGCGCCGGGCGGCCCCGCCCCTTCAGCCGGTCGATCAGCACGTCCAGCATCGCCACGGCCTTGCCGTCGGCGGGCTGCTCCGGCTCGGGCGCGTCCGGCACCGGCAGGGTCGGGTTCTGCACCGGCACGAAGTCCACCCCGTACCGGACGATCCGGCGCTGCACCAGCGCCCGCGACGACACGCCGGCCTGCCCCGGGGCGCGGTACGGCCCGGACACGTACGCGGCCCGGAACCGCAGCATGGTGCTGGTGTCGGTCTTCAGGTAGCCGTGGCCGGGGGCGTTGGGCAGCTCGTACGCGTCCGGCACGCCGAGCACGATCCGGCTCTCCACCGCCGAGAAGGTACGCAGACCGATCCGGTACGACAGGTGGGTGTCCAGGCCGCGCAGCTTGCCCTCCTCCAGCCGCTGGCTGGCCAGCAGCAGGTGCACGCCGAGCGACCGACCCAGCCGGCCGATCATCACGAAGAGGTCGATGAAGTCGGGCTTCGCGGCGAGCAGCTCGCTGAACTCGTCGCAGATGATGAGCAGGCTGGGCATCGGGTCCAGCGGCTCGCCGGCCGCCCGGGCCTTCTCGTAGTCGTAGCGGGAGACGTAGTTGCCGGCGGCCCGCAGCACCTCCTGGCGGCGGGTCATCTCACCGGCCAGCGCGTCCTTCATGCGGTCGACCAGCGGCAGCTCGTCGGCCAGGTTGGTGATCACCGCGCTGGTGTGCGGCAGCGCGTCCAGCGAGGCGAAGGTGGCGCCGCCCTTGAAGTCGACCAGGACGAAGTTGAGCTCCTCGGAGGAGTGCGTCACCGCCAGCGCGCCGACGATCGTGCGCAGCAGCTCGCTCTTGCCGGAACCGGTCGCGCCGATGATCAGGCCGTGCGGGCCCATGCCCTCGTGCGCGGACTCCTTGAAGTCCAGCTCGACCACGTTGCCGTCCGGCCCGACGCCGAGCGGGATGCGCAGCCGGTCGCGGTGGCTGCGCGGGCGCCAGGTCTGCTGCACGTCGACCGCGGCGGCGTCGCCGACGCCGAGCAGGTCCGGCAGCTCCATGCTCTTCGCCAGCGGCTCCTCCGACGTGGTCTGCTGCTGCGACAGCCGGTACGGGGCGATCTGCCGGGCCAGCCCCTCGGCGGCGGCCTCGGTGAGCCGGTCCGGCCGGCCGAGCCGGGACGAGGAGGTGCCGCGGACCAGTTCGAGGGAGCTGCCGTCGCCCACGTCGAGGCAGAGCAGCCAGCGGCCGGCGTCCCGGGGCACGGTGCCGGAGAGGTCGATGACGGTCGCGCCGAGCAGCCCCGGCCCCATGAGCTGGCAGGCGGCCGAGACCTCACCGCCGTCGATCACCACCACGAGGTGCGCCGCGGTGGTCAGCGGCTTCGCCTCCGGCGCGAACCGGGGCCGGCCGGCCAGCTCGCCGGCGAGCGCCTCCTCGGCCTCCGCGAGGCTGGCGAAGACCATCCGGCGGGCGCCCGCCGCGTCGGTGCGGGCGCTGTGGTGGTTGTGCGGCAGCCACTTCACCCAGTCCCAGGACGGCTGCCGGTCGGGCGCGGCGACGATCGCGACGACCATGTCGTCGGGGGCGTGGAAGGTGGCGAGCTGGCCGAGCGCGGCCCGCGTCAGGTCGAGCACCGGCTCCCGGTCGCCGCGCAGCACCACCCGGCTGAACGCCCGCACGGAGAGCGCGGTCGGCAGGTCCGGCACGCTCGAGTGGGCGCGGACGAAGCGACGCAGCGCGATGGCGCTCATCGGCTCCAGGTCCTCGACCGGCTTGGTCTCCGGCGGGACGATCTCCACGGCCAGGCGCTGCGGACCGGTGGCGATCCGGGTCTCGCCGAAGTCGTCCTCGGTGATCCGCCGCTCCCACAGCCGCCGGGAGGCGGCGATCGACCAGAGCGCGTCCGGCTCCGGGTGCCGCCAGGCCATCGCCGCCCGCTGCTGCTCGGCGGCGCGCCGGGTGCGCTTGCGCATCTGGGCCAGGTAGCGCATGTAGTCGCGCCGGTCGGCGTTGAGTTCGGCCTTGTCGTTGTTGCCGTTGCTCAGCGACCCGAGCGCCATGCCCAGCATCGAGACGCCGAAGAGGCCGCCGGCGATGTAGGTCATCGTGCCGCCGCCCCGGCCCGCGTAGAGGAACGCCATGGCGCCCACGCCGCAGACCATCGGCAGGATCATCAGCAGCTGCCCCATCCCGCGCGGGGTGGGCTCGGGCAGCTCCGGAGGCGACTCCAGCAGCACCTCGCCTCGCGGCAGCGCAGGCCCCGGCTGACGCGGGAGCCGGCGGAACACCACCGTGCTCACGGCTGTCTCCTCCCCAGAAGCGGCCCTGATGAAGTTCGGCGAGCGACCGGAGTCGTCGGGTGGGCATCGTACGTGCCCGCCATCGTAGGTAATCTCCCGTGGGCGTCAGGAACCCGTGCGTCGGCGTCGCCGGCCAGGGGTGATCGTAGAGAGCGCGAGGAGGCCACTGTGGCGACGAAGACGGCGACCGGCGGCCTGAGCCGGATCACCATCGTGGCGCCCCGCACCCGGATGGACCTCGCGCTGCCGTCGGACGTACCGCTCGCCGACCTGCTGCCGACCCTGCTCCGTTACGCGGGTGAGGACCTGGCCGACGAGGGGGTGCGGCACGGCGGCTGGAGCCTGGCCCGGCTGGGCGGCCAGCCGCTGGACGGCGGCCGGACCGCCACGCAGCTCGGCATCCGCGACGGCGAGGTGCTCTACTTCAACCCCCGGTCCGCCACCGCGCCGGAGATCGTCTTCGACGACGTGGTCGACGCCGTCGCCACCGCCACCAACCAGCGCCCGGGCGCCTGGCAGGTCGGCACCACCCGTTCCTTCGCGGTGCTCTTCGCCGCCGCGGCGCTCGGCGCCGGCGCGGTGGCGGCGCTGTTCACCGGGCCGCCGCACCTGCCGGGCGCGCTGGCCGCGCTGATCGTCGCGGTCGCCCTGGTGGTCGCCGCGGCCGTGTTGTCCCGGGCCGCCGCCGACAGCGCGACCGGGTCGGTGCTGGGGGTCGTCGGCCTGGCGTACGCGGGGGTCGGCGGCCTGCTGCTGCTCGCCGGCGACCGCCCGTTGACGGAGCTGGCCGCCCCGCACGTGCTCCTCGGCGCCACGGCGGTGGTGCTCTGCGCGGCGGTGGCCGCGCTGGCCGTCGGCGACCGGCTGCCGCTCTTCTTCGGCGCGGTCGCGGTCGGCGCCGTCACCGGCCTCGGCGCGGTGGTCAGCCTGGCCTTCGACACCGACGCGCCGGCCGCCGCCGCGGTGGTGGCCGCGATCGCGTTCGGCGCGGTGCCGGCGCTGCCGATGGCGGCGTACCGGCTGGCCCGGCTGCCGGTCCCGTCCATCCCGACCGGCCCCGACGACCTCAAGAGCGACACCGAGTCGGTGGACGGCCGGCAGGTCCTGCAGCTCAGCGAGCGGGCCGACGAGTTCCTGACCGGTTTGCTCTGGACGGTGTCGCTGCTGGTGCTCGGCGCCCAGGTCGTGCTCGCGCTGCACGGCAGCCTGCCGGCGGTGCTGCTCTGCCTCGTGCTGGCCCTGCTGTCGCTGCTGCGGGCCCGGCCGTTCCTGGGCCGCGCCCAGCGCACCCCGGTGCTGTTCGCCGGCACCGCCGGGCTCGGTCTGACCGCCGCCGCCACGTTCGGCAACGGCTCCACGGCGGTACGCCTCGGCGTGATCCTGGGCGGCCTGGTGCTCGCGGCCGTGGTGAGCCTGATCTACGGGCTCACCGTGGCCGGCAAGCGGATCTCCCCGGTCTGGGGCCGGCTGCTCGACATCGTGGAGATCATGCTGATCATCGCGCTGGTCCCGCTGGCCGTCTGGGTCGTCGGCCTCTACGGCTGGATCGTCAACCTCCGCCCCTGACCGGCTCTTTCGTCCCCGTTCTCAGTCGGTCGGGTGCAGGGTCGTGACGATGGTGGCCGCCGGGGCGGTGGCGTAGACGCCGGGACCGTGCTGGCCGTCCACCGGGCGGGCCGGAGCGCCGGACCGGCGGGCCACCTCCCGCACCGCCTTGACCAGCGCCTCCACGTGGTCGTCGAGCGCCGCCACCCGCAGCATCGGCGGGGCGACGCGCCCGCCCGGCAGCACCGCGACGGCCAGGGTGTGCGAGGGGGCGGACGTCGCCGTCACCGCGTCCACCAGCGGGCCGAACGGCGCGTCGGCCCGGGGCCGCAGGACCAGGCAACGCTGGGTCCAGCCGCCGCCACGCAGTCCCGTCCAGGTCTCCGCCGGCGGCGCCGGCGCCAGGTCCAGCCCGGCCGCGGAGACCACCGCCGCGCGCAGCTCGTCGCGGCTGAGGGGGCGGTGGGCGAGCCCGGCCGCGGTCAACGCCTTGCCCAGCCGGCCGATGCCGGCGGAGAGCGTGCGGTGCACGCCGGGCATGCCCCCGCCCCGGCTGACGGTCTCGACGCGGGCGTCCCGTACGGAGAGCCGCAGCGCCAGCCAGACCGTCCGGTGGGCCGCGGGCGGCGCTCCCGGCGCCGGGTACCAGACCAGGGTGTGCGAGACGACCTGGGCGCGGGTGACCGGGCCGGTGAAGTCGGCGAGCACCCGCAGTGCCCGGTCCATCACCGACGCCTCGACCGAACCGGCGGGAGCTCCGGCGTGGCCCTGCAACGCCACCGCCGCGAACCAGCCCTGCGCGTCCTGCCCGATGCCGAGGCGGGTGCCGCGGTCCGTGAGCTCGGTCACAGTCAGCTCCGGGGCGAGGGGCGCCAGCCTGGGGTCGGTCCCGCCGCCGGCCGCCACGGTGCTCCTGGCCGCCTCCCGGCGCCGCCGCAGCCGCCGGCGCAGCAGCAGGTCCTCGTACCACCAGCGGCCACCCCGGCGGGCGAAGACCGCGCCCACCACCGCCAGCGACAGCACCCCGACGCCGGCGGCGAGCCAGACCGGCCCGCCCAGCGCCGCCCAGACGGCCAGGGCGCAGAGTTCCAGCACCACGAGCTGCCCCACGGCCACGGGCCCGATCCGACCACGGTCGCGCCGGTCGGCCGGGACGACCGGCCGCTGGGCGACGCCGGACGGCTGCGGTGCCGGACGACCGGGTGGCGCCTGAACCTGCGTCATCGCTGACAGTCCTTTCTGGACGGCGGAGCGTCCGCCGGATCGGGTCGGGCGCTGGTCCCGGTGACCCGTCGACGGCCCCTTATCGTAGGGAAGCCCGCGACACCGACTCGGACCTGCTCGTCGCGGACCCACCCCCGCCGGAGGTAAGTCATGCGGACCCGCCGCGATCAGGTGCAGGCGTACCGCTTCGTCACCCGCCGGATCGTCTCGGCGCTGCTGTCGGGCGACCCGGAGACCAGCAACCTGCCGATGCGGCGGCTCGGCATGGCGGTCTTCGGCAGCGTCATCGCCGCGGCCGTGGTGCTCGGTGGCGTCGGCGCGTACGGGCAGTTCACCGGCAACACGGCGCCGCTGGAGCCGAACACCCTGGTGATCGAGCGGGAGACCGGGGCGACGTACGTCTTCGTCGACGGGCAGCTGCACCCCACCCTCAACTACGCCTCCGCCCGACTGATCATCAACGAGCCGGCCCCGCAGGTGCGCACGATGTCCCAGGCGTCGATCCGGGACCGGCCCCGGGGCCGTACGGTCGGCATCGTCGGCGCCCCCGACGCGCTGCCGGACCGCAAGTCGCTGACGGGCCTGCCCTGGTCCGTCTGCGACGTGCCGGACCCGGCCGATCCCCGCCGTTCCGGCACCCGGGTGGTCATCGACCGACCGCTGCCCGGTGGTGCGCCGCTCGGCGACCGGGCCGTGCTGGTGGAGGCCGACGGCCAGCGGCACCTGCTCACCGGCGACACGCGGTTGCAGGTGACGGGCGGCGACTCCGCGCTCGCCGCGCTGCGGATGGCCAACGCGCCCCGCCTGTCCGTGGGGCAGCAGTTGCTCAACGCCGTGCCCGCCGGGCCGGTCCTGCGCAAGCCGGCGATCGCCGGCGAGGACGAGGCCAGCACCCGCACCGAGCGCCCGGCCAAGGTCGGTCAGGTCTTCCGGGCGGCGGGCCAGCACTACGTGCTCACCCGGGAGGGCCTCTCCGCGATCGGCGAGATCAGCGCGCTGCTGCTGCTGCGCGACGGCGGCCAGGTCACCGACATCACCCCGGCGCAGGCCGGCAAGCTGCTGACCGACCAGCGGGCGGAGGAGGCCGGGATGCCGCAGGCCCTGCCCGCGCTGCACCCGGTCACCGCGGGGCGGACGGCGGTCTGCGCGACCTACCGGGCGGGCGTCGACGGCGGGCCGCCCACCACCACGCTGGAGGTCTTCGACCGCGTGCCGGCGGAGCTGGCCGCGCCCGGCGGGGTGCCCGTGCGGCAGAGCGCGCGCGACGGCGTGCGTACCGCCGAGGGCGTGCTGCTGCCCGGCGGCAAGGGCGTGCTCGTGCAGGCCACGCCCGGGTCCGGCGAGAGCGGCACCGCCGCCCCCGGCGCGACAGTGCATCTGATCAGCGCCCAGGGCGTCCGCTACCCGCTCGGCGTCGGCGCCATGTCGGCGCTGGGCTACGAGGGGGTCACCCCCCTGGCCGTACCCGCGTCGCTGCTGGCCCTGGTGCCCACGGGGCCGACGCTCTCGCGCGACGACGCGCTCGCCCACTTCGCGCCCGGGCCCGCGGTGTCGGCCCCGGCGGGCGGCCCGGCGAAGCCGACGGGCAGCCCCACCCCGGAGAAGTCCGGCGCGTCGGCGACGCCCTCCGCCGAGCCCGAGTCCGGGTCGCCGGCCTCGTCCGGCGCGTCGTCCCCGAGCCCGGAGGCGGACGGCTGAGCACGCACCCGGTGGATCGACACCGGTGGCGGGTCGCCCGAGTCGCACCCGTCGACTAACCTGAGCCCTGCCAACGGTTATCGACGATGACGTACGGGGATGCTGCCATGACCGGGCGCACGACAGTCGACCTGCTGTCCCTGGAAGACTTCCACCAGAAGTTGGCCCACCGGCTGACCGAGGCGGAGAAGGCGTTGCGGAAGCTGAGCACCGAGATGCAGTGCCGGCCCCCGGCGCTGGGCTCGTTCGCCGACGCCACCGAGAACTCCCGCCGCTACTCCGACATCCACCAGTCCTACGTGGACCAGGTCGACCGGCTGCGTGCGGCGGTGAAGGCGGCGCAGAGCGCCACCGCGACGATTTTGGCCAACTACCGCACCGCCGAGGAGCGCAACGCGGCCAACTCCGCCGACATCGCCGCCGCGCTGAACGGGGTGGACGACGCGTTGAAGCGGAAGGAGGATCCGCGTGTCTGAGTACACCCAGCGCTACCAGCACGTCAGCCACCAGCAGCTCTACGACGGCGTGATGGCCGGCCAGCCCGGCCAGATCGACGGCGTCGCCGCGCAGTGGACGGCGCTCAAGGGCATGCTCGACGGGCTGTCCCGCGAGCTCAGCGGCGACCTCGACAAGCTCGCCAACACCTGGACGGGCTCGGCCTCGCAGGAGTTCCAGCGGCGGTTGACGCTCGTCACCGACTACGCCGACAAGCTCGGCGAGGGCATGGCGGACGTGAGCCGGGGCCTGACCCTGATGGCCGGCGAGCTGCGCACCGCCCGCGAGCAGGCGGAGAGCCCGGCCGAGACCGACGACCACGACCAGGCGCTCTCCGGCGCGGCCAAGGGCGCCGTGTTCGGCGTGCCGGGCATCGTGGTCGGCGGGCTGCTGGGTCACCAGCAGGACAAGGCCGAGCAGGAGAAGGCGCACCAGCGCATGGTCAACGTGGTGGCCGAGCTGGCCGCCGGCTACGACCTCTCCGCCTACGGCCGGCTCGTCCCGCCGCCGCCACCGCACCCGGACACGCCCGGCACGACCAGCCGCGATTCCTCGACGACCCCGCGCAGCGGCCCGGGCGCCGGCACGCCGACGGCCGCGCCGAAGACCTCCGGCCTCGCCGGGCAGCCGGGCGGCGCCACCGTCGCGGCCCCCGACCGGCCGAGTTCCGGACCGGGCGGCGGCGGCACCGGGACGCTCGTCCCGGGCGCCGTCGGCGGCGGGCACCCGGGCGGCGGCGGCATCGGCGGCACGGTCGACGGCGCTCCCGGTGGCGTCACGGCCGGCACCTCCCTCGCCGGCGCCACCGTGCTGACCGGCACGACCCCCACGACGGGTCCCGTCGGGCTGGGCGGCACCTCGACGGCCTCGGCCGGCACCGGGGCGGGCCCCCAGTTCGGCCCCCAGGGCGGCGTCCTCGGCACCGGAGCCCTGGCCGCGAGCGGTAACGCACCGGCCACGGCGGTCCGCTCCGCCGGCGGCACCCCGGTGGCGGACAACCGGTCCGCGACCGGGATGGGCCGGCGCTTCGACAACGGGGCACGACAGGGCGCCGCCGGCGACCGGGCGGTCAGCGGGACGGGGCGTGCGGGCGGCGCACGCGGCGGGGCGAACCGCCCCGGCGTCCTGGGCGGCGTTCAGGGCGCGCACGACGACGACAGCGACGGCCGGCTGACCTGGCTGACGGAGGACGACATGGTCTGGGGGGACGGCGCCGCCGCCGCTCCGCCCGTGCTCGGCACCGACAGCTGACGCGAACCAGCACGACGACGGCCCACCCGGCGGGCGTACCACCGGGTGGGCCGTCGCACGTGCGGCATCGGTCCCGGCGGGCGCGGTCACACCCGCCCGACGATCCTTTTCGGACATCGTGGCGGCGGTCACCCGGCCCCGGGGCCTCGGCGCGCTGCACGAGCCGGGCCCGGGCGATAGGTTGGACGGGTGCCTCACGTAGCGTCCCTCGACCCGTTCTGGTCGGTGACGCTGCGCTCCCTGCGTGAGCTGACCCGGCTGGCGATCGCCGCGCTGGTGCTCGCCGTGGGCCTCGGGGGCGCGACCGCCGCACCGGCCCCGGCACCGTCCGCCGCCGGCCCGGCCGTCGTCACCGTTCCGGCCGCCGTCACGGCCGCCGCTCCGACCGTCGCGGTCGCCCGGCTCACCCCACCGCTGTCGCGCCGCGAGCCGACGGCCGAGCAGGTCGACGGCTTCGTCGCCCCGCCGGCGGTGCGGCGCGACGACACCCCGGCCGACACCTCCGCCGTGGCGGTCGCCCGCCAGGACGGCCCCGCCCGTGACCCCGGCCGGGGCGTCCCCGCCCGGCGCGGTCCGCCCGCCGCCTGACCGTCGGCCACCGGCTCCGCATCCGGGATCGCCGGCCGCGACGGACCGCCGTCACGCGGCGTCCGTCCGCCCCCCGGCCCCCTGCTCCGGCCGCACGTCACCGGCGTTCACCCGTCGGTCCGTCGCCGTCCGTCGCCGGAGCGGCCACCGCCGCGGTACGCCCCGCACGCGCGCCCACGATGCCCACCCGCCCGCACGCCGGGCACAGACCCTGTCGATTCCCTCGATCGACCGCGAGGTGCTGACCATGGAAAACGTGTTCTCCTCCGTCCTGCTCGACGTGCCCCGGGCCGCCGTGATCTGGCTGAGCCTGCTCGGCGTCGTCGCCGTCACCGTGGCCGGTCTGCTGCTGCGTCCCGGCCGGCTCCGCTTCGACGCCGGCTCCCGCATCCGGCGCGCCGCGATGCCGAGCGAGCTGGAACGGGCCGAGGAGGAGCGCGAACGTTCCCGGTACGCCGGTGAGGTCTCGGTCGCCGCGGAACGGGCCGCCGCCACCGCCGCCCGGCTGCGGGCCGAGTGGCTGACCGCGCAGGAGGAGGTCGAGGCGGCCTGGCAGGCGTACGAGGCCGCCGAGGCGGACGTCCGCCGGCTGGCGGTCGCCGAGGCGATGCCCCTTCCGCGTACCGTCCGGACGCCCGCCGAGTACGCCGAGCGCGAGCGCTTCCTGCACCGGGCCGCCCTCGACGCGTACTGGCGCAAGGAGCTGTCGGTGGAGCAGCTCAGCGACGTCTTCGCGCACCGCGACGGCTGGGACCCCCGGCTGCACCCGGTCGAGCAGGAGCTGGTGCTGCGCCGGGCGGTACGCGACAACCTGCTCGCCCGGCAGCGGGCGGCCCGGGAGCGGGAGCAGGCCGCGTGGCGGGCCGCGGAGACCGCCGCCGAGGCGGCGCGCAGCCTGCGGGACGAGGCGTTCGCCGCGGTCAACCGCCGCCCCGAGGAGTCGCAGTCGCTGCTGCCGCTGATCGAGGGTGCCGGGGTGGCGGAGCAGACCCGGGAGTTCCCGGCGGTGACCGGCCGCGAGGTGCCGTCGGTGGCCCGGGGCCGGGCGGCGGTCCCCGCGTACTGACCGGCAGAGCCGGGCGGAACCGGTCCCGCTGGGCTAGCGTGACGGCATGTCCAGGGAGGCGTGGATTCTCGTCGGCGTCGTGGCGGTCGCCACGTTGGTCGGCGCGGTGGTGCTGGCCGTCCGCGTGATCCGCACCCGCCGCCTGCTCGGCACGCTCGGGCTGAACGGCAAGCTCGCCTTCTACGGCGCGCTGCTCTACACCGTCCTGCCGATCGACCTGATCCCCGACCCCATCTACCTGGACGACATGGCGGTGCTGACCGGCGCGCTGCTCTACCTCGGCCGGCTGGTCCGGCAGCGCCGCGCCGCGAAGCCGCCGCTGCCCGGGGCACCCGACGCGCCGTCCGCCCCCGGCCGGGCGCACCGCCCCGTGCCATGATCGGTGCCGCACCGCGAGACGGGGGACGGACATGCCCGGTGACCATCGGTTGGCACCCCACGACGAGCGGGTCGTGGCGTTCTGCCGGGAACGGCACCTGGCCACGTTGACCACCCTGCGCCCCGACGGCACCCCGCACGTCGTACCGGTGGGGGTCACCTTCGACGCGTCGACCGGCCTGGCCCGCGTGATCACCGGCGGCGCGTCCCGCAAGGCGCGGCACGTCGCCGCCGCCGGCCCCGGGGGCGCCCCGGTGGCCGTCTGCCACGTCGACGGGCGACGCTGGCTCACCATCGAGGGGCGGGCCGTCGTGCGCTCCGGCCGGACGGCCGTCGCCGAGGCCGAGCGCCGGTACGCCGAGCGCTACCGGACGCCCCGCCCGAATCCCGACCGGGTGGTCATCGAGATCGCGGTGACCCGCCTGCTGGGCAGCCTGTGACCGGATGACCGGTTCGTCCCGTCGCGTGCCCCCCACGTACGCCTGACCGGTCCGTCCCGTCCCCGCGCGACACATCGGCGCGGCGACCCGGCGGGGGTGTGACGCGGGGCATCCGTACACCGGAATCCTGCCGCCCGTGGCCCGGTTGAATCTCGACGTGCGGCCGGTACGCCCCGGTCGAGGGCCGGAATGCCCGCCGGAGCAGGGCCGTTGCATCCCCGAGTACGCCCGTGGGCCGACCGCTCCGGGCCGTCGAATTCCCCGAGCCGAGCGCCTTTCCCGGTGCTGTGCGCCCCGGTCCCCCCGGAGGCGTCGACCCCCGATTGGAGCCCGACCATGAATCCGATCGTCCAGAAGAGCGGCCTCTCCGTCGCCGGCCTGCTGGTGGCCGGCGGATGCCTCGCGGGCCCGGCGGTGACCGCCCAGGCGGCGCCGGCCGCGACCACCCCCGTCGGTGCGGTGCAGACGGACGACCGCGTTGCCAAGAACGGCCGCGCCGACCGGCGTGCCGAGCGCACCGTGCGCATCGAGTACCAGGCGCAGCCCAACTTCTACTACTGCGGCCCGGCCGCGACCCGGATCGCCCTGTCGGCGCTGGGCAGGGCGCTCTCCCAGGACGAGGTCGCGAAGAAGCTGGGCACCACCGAGGCCGGCACCGACTCGGCCGTGGACACCACCCGGGTGCTCAACGAGCTGACCGGCGGCGGGTACCGGACCACCGAGATCCCGGATCCGGTGGCCAAGCCGGAGCAGGTCGACCGGCTGCGGTCCGATGTCGTCGCGGCCCTGGACAGGGGCCGGCCGGTGGTGGCCAACATCAAGGGCACCGCGGTCGACACCGTCGGCAGCCCGCACTCGTACGAGGGCGGGCACTACCTGACCCTGGTGGGCTACCGGGACGGCGGCGACCTGATTCGGATCGCCGACCCGGCCGCCCCCGAGGGCGAGTACTGGATGACCCTGGAGAAGGTCGCCAACTGGATCGCCGAGCGCGGCTACTCGTCCTGATCCGACCCCGACGAGGGCCGGCCCTTCTGCGAGGGCCGGCCCTCGGCCCTTTCCGCGGGACGGGCGCCCGGCAAGCCCGTGCTGGTCGGCGACGGATCGATGGCCGGTGGGTTCGGTCGACGGTTCCCGGGTACCTGGCCCACAGCCGACCGTTCCGCAACCGGTAAGGGGCAGACATGACCAACCCACAGGACACCAGGAGTCAGGACGTGGTGGACGTCCTGACCGCCGACCACCGTGAGGTCGAGGCACTCTTCGTGCAGCTGGAGAGCCGGCAGGGCACCCCCGAGCACCGCCGGCAGCTGGCCGACGTGATGATCGCCGAGCTGGTCCGGCACGCCGTCGCCGAGGAGATGCACGTCTATCCGACCGCCCGCAAGGCGCTGCCGGACGGCGACCAGATCGCCGAGCACGAGATCTCCGAGCACGCCGACGCCGAGCGGACCCTGAAGGAGCTGGAGTCGGTCGACCCGTCCGACCCGCGCTTCGACGAGCTGCTGGCGCACCTGACGAGCACGATCCGGCACCACGTCAAGGACGAGGAGTCGGACCTCTTCCCCCGCCTGCGCGCCGCGGTCGCCGCCGAGGAGATGGTCGAGCTGGCCGGGAAGGTGGAGGCGACCAAGAAGACCGCCCCGACCCGACCGCACCCGGCCGCACCCGACCGGCCGCCGGCGAACCGGCTGCTCAACCCCGGCGCCGGTCTGGTGGACCGGATGCGGGACGCGCTGAGCGGCCGCACCACGTCGACGGCGGAGCTGAGCCAGAAGCAGCGCTGACCGCAACCGCTCATGGTGGCCGCGCCCGGCCCGGGGCGTGGCCACCGGCGTCCCGCCGACCGGCCGCTGGGCTCCGGCCACTGGCCGCCGGGACGGCCGGCTCAGAGCTCCGGCCCTCGGCCGCCGGGGACGGCTCAGGGCTCCGGCGCGATGCGGTGCAGGCCGTCCGCCTCGGACACGATGACCGCCTCCATCGGGCAGGAGTCAGCGGCGTCCACCAACGCGTCGTCCGGCGCCACCCGCTCGGCAAGCGGGCGGGCCAGCCCGTCCACCAGCACGAAGTGCCTCGGCGCGGTGCCCGCGCAGATCCCCGACCCGATGCACCGGGTCGGGTCCATGTGTACCCGCCACTGCTCGTTCGTCGCACTCATCGGTTCACCAACTCACCGGCATGGCCACCAGCCCCCGGACCAGCAGGCCGCTCTTCCAGGTCAGCTCGGACTCCGGCACGGACAGCCTCAGGTCGGGCGTGCGGGCGATCAGCGTCTCCAGGACGACCTGGAGCTCCATCCGGGCGAGCTGCGCGCCGACGCAGTGGTGCACTCCGTGCCCGAAGCCGAGATGGGGGTTGGCCTGCCGGGTCACGTCGAGCCGGTCCGCGTCGGCGAAGATCGTCTCGTCCCGGTTGGCCGACGAGATCGACACCACCACCGGCTCGCCGGCCCGTACCAGCACGCCACCGAGCTCGACGTCCTCCAACGCGTAGCGGGCGAAGGCCGAGGACGCGCCGAGCGGCACGAACCGCATCAGCTCCTCGACGGCCGCCGGCACGAGGTCGGGCCGCGACCGCAGCCGGGCCCACTCGTCGGCGTGGGTGAGCAGGGCGTACACGAAGTTGGGGATCTGGGTCACCGTCGTCTCGTGCCCGGCGGCGAGCAGCCCGGCGGCCAGGCGTACGACCTCGTCCTCGGCGAGCCGGTCGTCGGCGTCGCGGGCCCGGACCATGGCGCCGAGCAGGTCGTCGGTGGGTTGCTCGCGCCGCCGCGCGATCAGCTCGCCCATGTACGCGAAGAGGCTGTCGATGTACTCCTGGGCCTGCTCCGGGCTCAGCGACGTGGTCGACACGATCGCCTCGGACCAGGTGTGGAAGCGGTCCTGGTCGGCCACCGGAACGCCGAGCAGGTCGCAGATGACCCGGATCGGCAGCGGGGTGGCCAGGTGCTCCACCAGGTCGGCCGGCGGACCGGCGGCGAGCATGCCGTCCACCAGCTCGTGGGCCACCTCCCTGGTCCGGGTCCGCAGCTCCTCCACCCGCCGGGCGGTGAACGCCTTGGCCACCAGCCGACGCAGCCGGGTGTGCTCCGGCGGGTCCATCGACAGGATCCCGCCCTCCTGCTGCCGTGGCGAGTTGCGGGGCTCGTCCCGGCCCACCGAGGCGGCCCGGCTGAACCGCGGGTCGCCGAGCACGGTCCGGACGTCGGCGTGTCGGGTGGCGAGCCAGGCCGGCTCGCCGAACGGCATCCGGATCCGGGTGAGCGGTTCGTCCCGGCGCAGCCGGGCGTAGCGCGGGTCGAGGTTGAGCCGGTCGGGGTCGCTGAACGGATAGCGGTGGGGGACGGTCGTCTCGGGGGCCTCGGTCACCGGATGACTTCCTCTCGTCACGGCGCCCCAAGGGGATGGCACCGGTCCGGCCGGGGACGACTCCACGTTGAGTCATGTTCCGACTGCGGATAGTAGCGAGAGTGGTCGATCCTTGGCTAGCGGTACGCATCGATCCGTCAGGAAGCGACAGTCCCGGGCCCCCCGTGCGGGGGGACCCGGGACGCCACGGAGGGTTCAGCGGACCTCGTCGCCCTCGCCGGTGCGCGCCTGGGCCTGGTCGACGCCCTTGTCGATCTGCTCGTCGTACTTGCCGCCCGTGCGCTTGTCGGCCATGTCGCCGCCCTTCTCCAGGCCCTGGTCGACCTGCTTGTCGTGCTTGTCGGCGAAGTCCTCGGCCTTGTCCATGAAGTCGCTCATCGGGGTCCTCCTCGAATCCGGGTCCGATCTCTGCCTTCCCTGGGCCCGGGGGCGCAAACGCGACGGAGAAGCGGCCGGGGGGCGATCGGGAAACGGCCGGTCGTCCCCGACGCCTCGGCCGCCCATCTAGCGTGAAAGGGGACGCGGGTGTCGGAGGGACTCCGGCCGGGTACCGACTCGCCGGAGATCGAGGAGGGCCGACGTGGTCGCAGACGATGCCGGGCGTACGCCCGAGGGGACGACGGGCCGGGGCGCGGGCTCCCGCCAGACCTGGGCCGCGCTCCCGTGGCTGGTCCGCTCTGCCGTGGCGTGGAGCGCCTGCCTGGTGGTGATCGTCGCCGGCCTGTACCTGCTGGGGAAGATCGCGGTGCTGCTCGCGCCGCTGGCCATCGCGCTGGCCGTCACCACCTTCCTCGCCGCCCTGCTCGACCCGGTGCAGCTCGCGCTGCGCCGGCTCCACCTGCCCGCCGCACTGGCCGCCCTGCTCACCGTACTGCTGCTGCTCGGCCTGCTCTTCGGCGTCGGTGCGCTGGTGTGGAGCCTCACCGCCAACCAGTTCAGCGAGCTGAGCCAGGAGCTGGTGCAGGGCCTGCAACGGACCCGGGACTTCGTGACCTCGACGCTGCCGGTCAGCGACCGACAGCTCGACCAGCTGCTCGACCAGGCCCGCCAGGGGCTCGGGCAGGGCTCTGTCGACCCGGTCTCCGGCGCCAGGACGGCCGCGGAGGTGCTCGGTTCGGCGCTGCTCGCGCTCGTCCTGCTGTTCTTCCTGCTCAAGGACGGCAGGTCCATGTGGCGCTGGACGCTGTCCCGGACGACCGGGCCGAACCGGGAGGTGACCGCCGAGGCGGGCCGGGTGGGTTGGCGGACGCTCGGCGCGTACAGCCGGGGCACGATGATGATCGCCGCGATCGACGCGATCGGCATCGGTCTGGCGCTCGTGGTGCTCCGGGTACCGCTGGCCTTTCCGCTCGCACTCATCACCTTCTTCGGCGGCTTCATCCCGATCATCGGGGCGACCGTGGCCGGCGCCGTGGCGGTGCTGGTCGCGCTCGCGGCGAAGGGGCCCGTGACCGCGCTGCTCGTCCTCGCCGCCGTGATCACCGTCCAGCAGGTCGAGGGCAACCTGCTGGAGCCGCTGATCATGAAGCGTCAGGTACGCCTGCACCCGGCGGTGATCCTGGTGGCGGTGACCGCCGGCACCCTGATCGCCGGCATCGCCGGAGCCTTCGTCTCGGTGCCGATCACCGCCGTCGTCTGGCGGGTCATCGACACCATCCAGCAACACCGCCAGCGCCAGACATCCGCACCCCCGCCACCAACCCCCGCCTGACCCCCCGGCCCCGGTTCAGCCCGGTGATCATGAGGTTTGCGGCAGTAATGGAGATCCACTTCGCCGCAAACCTCATGATCAACGCGCGTGGGGCGGGCGGGGCGGGTGGGTGGGGAGGTGGGTGGGGAGGTGGGTGGTGAACCAGTCGGCGGCGCTGTGGGCCACCTGTTCCAGGGTGCCGGGCTCCTCGAAGAGGTGGGTCGCCCCCGGGATGATCGTCAGCTCGGCCGTGTCCGGCAGCGCCTCCTGCGCCTGCTCGTTGAGCGTGATCACCTGTTCGTCCAGGCCGCCGACCAGCAGCAGCGTGGGCGCGCGTACCTGGTCGAGCGCGGCGCCGGCCAGGTCGGGACGGCCGCCCCGGGAGACGACCGCGCCGACGAGGTCCGGTCGGGCCGCGGCCGCCACCAGGGCGGCGGCGGCCCCGGTGCTGGCCCCGAACAGCCCGATCGGCACCGCGCCGAGGGGTCGCTCCGCCGTCAGCCAGTCCACGATCGCGGCGAGCCGACGGGCGAGCAGGGGGATGTCGAAGCGCAGCTCGGCGGTCCGGGCATCCACCTGGTCCTCGGCCGGCGTCAGCAGGTCGACCAGCACGGTGCCGAGGGCGCTGCGGTTGAGCACGTGCGCCACGGCCGTGTTGCGCGGGCTGTGCCGGGAGCTGCCGCTGCCGTGCGCGAAGAGCACCACGCCGGCCGGGTCCGCCGGGACCAGCAGGTCGGCCGGGAGTTCGGCGTCCCCCGCCGGGATCGCCACCGCACTACTGCGCACGTCCATCTCGCCTCCGTACGTCCTCGGTCGTCCCCTGCTCCGGCCGCATACCCGTCCCCGGCGCCAGCAAGCGGGCCCGGCACCCCCGGCGTTTGTCGCCGGAGGGCCCGGGTAGGCGGCGGGTGACCGCAGACCGTACCGGCGCAACCGCGCCCCGACGGATCGCGAGGATCGCCATGGCGCAGCAGCAGCGAGAGACCCGGCAGCAGACCACCGAGCGGGACCGGCGGGAACAGGACACCGAACGCGGCCGGGACTGGGCGGACGACGCCGCCCAGGCGCGCACGGCCGACGACCCGCGGGCGATGGCGCCCCGCGACGCGGCGGACCGCCCGTCACAGGGCAGGCCGCTCTGACCGACGCCGCCGGCCGCCGGTCACCACGCGGGCCACGCTTACCGACACCACCGGCCGCCCGGCACCGCGCAGGCCACGCCGACCGGCACCGCCGGCCGCCCGTGACACGGACCTACGCCGCCGGCCCGCCGTCGTCGACGGTGGGCCGGCGGTCGGTCACGGCTCGTTCTCCGGCAGGCGGAGCAGGGGAGCCCGGCCGGGGGCCTGCTCCGGGGCCGGGCCCGACACCTCCGCCGTGGGGATCGGCATCGTCACGGGCTCCCCGCAGGTGACCCGGACCGGCTCACCGTGGTGCCGCAGCTCCAGCATGTCGCCCGGGTCGCCGTGGCGCAGCGCGTACGTGGTCTCGTGCGGCCGGACGTCGACCCGCAGCCGCATCCCGCGCCACTGGAGCGAGAACTCCAGCCGTTCGAGCCGGCTGGACAGCCGTGGCGCGAAGGAGAGGTTGCCGTCGTGGTCGCGCAGCCCGCCGAACCCGGCCACCAGGGCGATCCACGCGCCGGCGAGCGAGGCCATGTGCACGCCGTCGCGGGTGTTCTCGTTGAGGTCGTGCAGGTCCATCAGCGCGGCCTCGCGCAGGTAGACGTGCGCCAGTTCGGGGTGGCCCACCTCGGCGGCCAGCACCGCCTGCGTGCACGCCGACAGCGAGGAGTCGCGCACCGTACGCCGCTCGTAGTAGAGGAAGTTGCGCAGCTTCTGCTCCGGCGTGAAGGCGTCGCCGCGCCAGTGCATGGCCAGGACCAGGTCCGCCTGCTTGACGACCTGCTTGCGGTAGAGGTCGAAGTACGGGTAGTGCAGCAGCAGCGGGTACTTCTCCGGCGGCGTGTGCGCGAAGTCCCACTCCTGGAGCCGGGTGAAGCCCTCCACCTGCTCGTGGACGTCGATCTCCTCGTCGTACGGGATGTGCATGGACGCCGCCGCGTCCCGCCAGGCCGCCGCCTCCTCGTCGGTGACGCCGAGGTGGAACGCCTCGTCCCGGTAGCGCATCACCGCGTCGGCCGCGCTGATCAGGTTCCGCTGCGCCATCAGGTTGGTGTAGATGTTGTCGTTCTTCACCGCCGTGTACTCGTCGGGGCCGGTGACCCCGTCGATGTGGAACTGGCCGTGCCGGTCGTGGTGGCCCAGCGACCGCCACAGCCGGGCGGTCTCCACCAGCAGTTCCAGCCCGATCTCGCGTTCCAGTTCGGTGTCCTGGGTGACCTGGACGTAGCGCCGCAGCGCGTCGGCGACGCCGGCCGCGATGTGGAATGCCGCGGTGCCGGCCGGCCAGTACCCCGACGACTCCGGTCCCTCGATGGTGCGCCAGGGGAACGCCGCGCCCTCCAGGTTGAGCGTCCGGGCCCGGTCGTGCGCGGCGGCCAGGGTGGCGTGCCGCCAGTGCAGGGCGTCCCGCACGGCGGCCGGTTGGGTGTAGGTGAGCACCGGCAGGACGAACATCTCCGTGTCCCAGAACGCGTGCCCGTCGTACCCCGGACCGGTCAGGCCCTTCGCGGCGATGGGCCGCCGCTCCGCCCGGGAGCCGGCCTGGAGGACGTGGAACATGCCGAACCGGACGGCCTGCTGGATCTCCGGGTCGCCCTCCACCACCACGTCGGCGGCGTCCCAGAACTCGTCGAGGTATTCGCGCTGCTCGCGGCGGAGCCCGTCCCAGCCGTCGAGCCGCGCCCCCGTCAGGGCGGCCTCGACCTGGTCGCGCATCGCCGGCAGCGACCGGCGGCTCGACCAGCCGTACGCGAGGTACTTGACCACGCGCAGTGTCTCGCCGGGCTGGAGCACGCACCCGATCGTGGTACGCACCCAGTCCTCGTACCCCTCGGACTGGCTGGTCGTGCGCCCAGGGGCGTACACCTCGTGTTCCATGGCGGCGGCCACCCGCAGCCCGGAGACCTTGGTCCGGTGGATCAGCAGCCCGCCGTCGGCGGTGGTGAGTTCCTCCTCGGCCTGCAACGGCGACTCAAGCACGGCCGCGACCCGCGGGTCCCCGCTCTGCGGGGGCAGCGCCTCGTTCGCCACGAGTTCCGACTGGAGGATCAGCCGCAGCGGGCCGTCGACCGCCTCGACCTCGTAGTCGATCGCGGCGACGGCGCGCTGGGTGAACGAGACGAGCCGGGTGCTGCGGACCTTGATCTCGCGCCCGGCCGGGGAGCGCCAGTGCAGCTCCCGGTGCAGGGTGCCGGCACGCAGGTCGAGGACCCGTTCGTGGGCGAGGAGTTCGCCGTAGCGGACGTCGAGCGGCTCGTCGTCGACCAGCAGCCGGATCAGCTTGCCGTTGGTCACGTTGACGATCGTCTGGCCGGACTCGGGGAACCCGAAGCCGGCCTCGGCGTACGGCAGCGGACGCAGCTCGTAGAAGGAGTTGAGGTACGTGCCGGGCAGGCCGTGCGGTTCCCCCTCGTCGAGGTTGCCGCGCAGCCCGACGTGCCCGTTGGAGAGGGCGAAGACCGACTCGGACTGGGCCAGGACGTCCATGTCCAGCCGGGTCTCCCGGACGTGCCACGGCTCGACCGGATAGGCCCGTTCCCGGATCACGTGGGTCGCCCGGATTCGAGCAGGTCGGCGAGGTCGGTGACCACGACGTCGGCGCCGTGGGCCAGCAGCTCGGCGGCCTGACCGACCCGGTCCACCCCGATCACGTACCCGAACCCGCCGGCGCGGCCGGCGGCGACCCCGGCGAGGGCGTCCTCGAATACGGCGGCGTTGCGCGGGTCGACCCCGAGCAGTCTCGCGCCGGCCAGGAACGTGTCCGGCTCGGGCTTGCCACGCAGCCCCTCGGCGCGGGCGACGATCCCGTCCACCCGCGCCTCCAGCAGCGGTTCGAGCCCGGCGGCGGCGACCACCTCCCGGCCGTTCGCGCTGGCCGTGACGACCGCCCGGCGCAGGCCGGCGGCGGTGGCCGCCTCCAGGTACGCGACGGAGCCGGGGTAGACGTCCACGCCGTGGGTGCGCAGCCGCTCCAGCAGCAGCACGTTCTTGCTGTTGCCGACCCCGTTGACGGTGTCAACGTCCGGCGGGTCGTCGGGCGACCCCTCGGGCAGCACGATGCCCCGGGAGGCCAGGAAGGTGCGCACCCCGTCGGCGCGCGGCCGGCCGTCGACGTAGCGGTTGTAGTCCGGCCCGGGGTCGAAGGGACGGAACTGTCCGCCGGTGGTGGCGGCGTGGCGGCGCAGGAAGCCGTCGAACGTCTCGGTCCAGGCGGCGTTGTGCACCCGGGCGGTCTGCGTCAGCACACCGTCCAGATCGAAGAGACAGGCGGTCACGTGAGCAGGCAGGCCCAACACGGTACGAATCTATCCAGACCTCCGTGCCCGCAAACCGCTTTCGGTCCGCTTGCCGCCCGGCTCAGTTCGGGCGCAGCGTCCAGATGACGGTCATCCCGCCGGTCGGCTTGCCCTCCTCGGTGGCGATCTCCACCTGGACGGGGAACTCCGGCCGGCGGCCGGACTCCAGTTCCGCGACCACCTCGGCGACCGGCCGGTCGAGGCGCGCGGTGGCCCGGACGGCGCCCATGGCCAGCTTCCGGTACGCGATCTCGGCCCGCACCGCCAGCGGCGTGGCCCGGTCGAGCAGGTGCCCGAACGCGGCCAGCACGACCGCGCCGGAGGCGGTCTCGCCGAGGGTGAACATGGCCCCGGCGTGCGGGCCCCCGACGTGGTTGTGGATGGCCGGCGAGTCGGGCAGCCGGACGGTCACCCGCACCCCGCCCTCCGCCTCGGGGGCCACTTCGACGAATTCGATGCCGAGCGTGCGGGCGAACGGCACAGCCTCCAGCATGCCGGCCGCCACCTGGCGCGAGTCGATGGTCATGGCCCGACGTTACTAGCCGGTAACTTTCCCGGCAAGGACCGCCCCGTCAGCGCCAGCCCACGTCGATCCGGTCGCCGCGCTCGTCGAAGAAGTGCAGCGCGTCCATGCGTACGGAGACGGCCAGGGGGTGACCGGCGGCGATCCCCGGGTACGGCGCGAGCCGGACCGCGAGCTCGGCGGGGCGCCGGTGGTGCCGGCCCGGGTCGTTGAGCACGCTGGTGCGGGTGGCGGCGACCGGGGCGGCCTCCTCCTCGGCGGCGCGCCCGGTGAGCCGCTGCATCACCTGCCCGAAGCGGCGCAGCCCGCGCTGGGCGGTGGGCGCCTCGGCCCGGGTGCCCATCTCGTCCACCACGATCGCGGTGGCCCCGATGTCGAGGAAGGCGAGCGACTCGTGCCCGTGGTGCTCCAGGTAGCGGATGCGGCCGTGCAGCACGGCGCCCTGGGTGTCCGGCGCGACCGGGGTCAGCGCCTCGGCCCGCATCCCGACCACGATCCGCTCACCGTGGTAGTGCGCGACCGCCCGGCTGCGGATGTCGTCCCACGGCAGGTGCAGCGCCTGGTCGCCGAGGGTGAGGGTGACGTAGCGGTCGAGGTGGACGTAGACCGAGGCCTCCAGCAGGTTCATCCGCGGGCTGCCGAGGAACGCGGCCACGTAGAGGGTGGCCGGGCGGCCGTACACCTGGGTGGGGGTGCCGACGTCCTGGAGCACGCCCTTGCGCATGATAGCGACCCGGTCGGCCATGGTCAGCGCCTCGGCCTGGTCGTGGGTGACGTAGATGGTGGTGACGCCCAGCTCCCGGGTCAGGCCGGAGATCTCCGCGCGCAGCTCGGCCCGAAGTCCGCTGTCGAGGTTCGACAGCGGCTCGTCCATCAGGAACAGGCCCGGGCGGCGCACGATCGCCCGGCCCATCGCGACCCGCTGGCGCTGCCCGCCGGAGAGCTGGCTGGGCTTGCGGCCGAGCACGTCGCCGATGCCGAGCGCGCTGGCCACGTCGGTGACCCGCTCGCCACGCGGCTCGGGCTCCAACCCGGCCAGCTTGAGCGGGAAGGCGATGTTGTCGCCGACGGTCATGTGCGGGTAGAGCGCGAAGTCCTGGAAGACCATGGCGATCTTCCGGTCGCGAGGCGGCAGGTCGTTGGCCAGCTCGCCGTCGAGCATCACCGCGCCCGACGTCGGGTCCTCCAGCCCCGCCACCATCCGCAGCACCGTGGACTTCCCACAGCCCGACGGGCCGAGCAGCACCATGAACTCGCCGTCGTCGACGTCGAGATTGACGCTGTCGACGGCGAGGGTGCCGTCCCTGAACACCTTCGTGACGTCCTTGAGCGCGACGGTTGTCACCGTGCCCTCCCCCCAGCTCGTCGGCCGAACCCCGAATGACTGTGACGAGGATCATGCGGTTCGCACATCGGGTAAACGTGCCATGTTCGGCTTGTGACGGCCCTGTGACGCCCACCCGGCGGGACGAGTCCACCGTCAGCGGGGTCCGCCTCCCGTCGGCGACGCCGGGGCCAGCGCGCCGGCTCCCCGCGCCGACCGGCCGTGCGTGGCCGGCTCGCCGAGGAAGACCCGACGGACCACCCGCTCGGCGGCGTGGCCGTCGTCGAGCGCGCAGAACCGGGCCCGGAACCGCTGCCGGGCCGCGCGCGCCGCCGCCGAGTCGACCCCGCCGGCGCGGAACAGGTCGAGCAGGTCGGCGAAGCTGGTGGCCACCGCGCCCGGCGGCTCCGCGGTCACGTCGAAGTAGACGCCCCGGGCCAGCCGGTACGCCTCCCAGTCGGGGGCGTAGAGGACGATCGGCCGGTCGAGCACGGCGTAGTCGAACATCGCCGAGGAGTAGTCCGTGATGAGCACGTCCGCGACGAGGTAGAGGTCCTCCACGTGCGGATGGCCGCTCACGTCGCGTACCCGGTCCCGCTCGGCGGGGCGCCGGGCGCGTCGGTCCCGGTCGTGGAAGTAGTGGCTGCGGATCAACAGCCGGCCGGCCGGGCCGAGCACGTCGAGCAGCCGCTCCGGGTCGAACGGCGGCCGGTAGCCGGGCAGGTGTTCCCGGTGCGTCGGGGCGTACAGGACGACCTGTTCGCCGGGCCCGAGGCCGAACCCGGCACGCAGC
The DNA here is from genome assembly GCF_003664255.1 of Micromonospora sp. M71_S20. NCBI lineage: Bacteria > Bacillati > Actinomycetota > Actinomycetes > Micromonosporales > Micromonosporaceae > Micromonospora > Micromonospora sp. M71_S20. Next base: position 2,064,035 of record NZ_RCCV01000001.1, read on the forward strand.
CGGAGCACCTCCTCGGTGGTCGCGGTGACCAGCCGGTCGTTGCGCGGGTAGCCGACCTCCAACGTGGTGTACGCGGCCGGGTACGCCCGCTCCCACATCTGGCTGGAGAAGCTGTTCGCGCTGACGCTGTAGTCCCAGCGGTCCACCCGGCGCAGCAGCCCGGCGAAGTCCATCCCGACCGCGCCGACCGGGTACCGCTGCTGGTCGAGCCCCATCACCTTCACCGGCGTGCCGTGGTGGGTCTGCACGTGCACCGTGCCCGGCCGCTTGCGGACGAAGTCCGGAAAGTTGACGTTGTTGACCAGCCAGCGCGCCCGGGCCAGCGCCCGGTAGTACGCGGGCGTCCCGGCGACCACGTACGCGACGCCCTCGGGCACGGTGTGCACGCGGTCGCGCCGGACGATCCACACGCCGCGGATCTCCGGCGCCAGCCGCCGGGCCGCCTCGAAGACGGCCGCCGGGTTGTCCGAGCACCCGCGGTACCAGTAGGCCGCGTAGACGGCCAGCGTCGGGTCGACCGGCCGGCGCAGCTCGGCCCGGTAGTACTCCCGCAGCAGGGCGTCCCGGGCCAGCCGCGCCGCGTACCGGGCCGGGGGCGCGACCCGCCGCTTCGCGCTCCGCGCGGTACGCCGGGCGATGTCCCGCGCGCGGTAGGCGGTGCGCAGCGCGCTGAAGGTACGCCAGCGGCCCACGGCCACCAGCCGGTGCTTGAGCCCCTCCGCGCCGGCCGGCGCCGGATAGCCACCGGGGGGCAGCCAGCGCGCGTGGTCGGCGGTGATCTGGGCGAAGAAGGCCGGCCGCAGCGCGGGGTCGATCCGTTCCCCGTTGCCGAGCACGCTCAGGTAGTGCCAGACCATCCGCTCGAACAGCGCGGGGCGCAGGTCGTCGACCGCCGGCCCCCAGGCGTCCATCAGCCGGAACACCCGGTGCCACTGGTCGAAGACCTCGAAGTGCCGCTCGCCCCTGGTCCGGGTGATCGCCCCGGTGCGGCGCTGCCGGTAGTTGACGCAGACCCGGTCCAGCACGCCGATCCGCTCGGCGGCCATCAGCACGGGGTAGCTGAACGAGACGTCCTCGTACCAGCCGGGGGCGAAGCGCAGTCCCTCGTCGAGCAGGAACCGCCGGCGGACCAGCCGGTTCCAGGCGGTGTGCAGCAGCCGCAGCGTCTCGGGCCGCTCCCGCAGCCGGAAGGTCTCCTCGCCGGGCGGCTCCGGGAACACCTCCGCCATCGCGCTGCGGCTGGTGGTGTCGTTCCAGTGCGTCCGGACGTGGTCGACCAGGAGCACGTCGGGGCGGGTGGCGCGGAGGCGCCCGACCACCTCCGTGAGGCACTCGGGGGCGAGCCAGTCGTCGCCGTCGACGAACCAGACGTACTCCCCGGCGGCCCGGTCCAGCCCGATGTTGCGGGCCGGACCGAGCCCGACGTTCTCCGTCAGCCGGACGGCGTGCATCCGCGGGTCGCGGGCCGCGTACTCGGTGAGGATCTCGCCGCTGTCGTCCGGCGAGCAGTCGTCGACGCCGATCACCTCGATGTCGGCGACGGGCTGCCCGAGGATGGAGTCCAGGCATTCGCGCAGGTAGCCCTGCACCCGGTAGGCCGGCACGACGAAGCTGATCAGTGTCATCGGCCGGCCCCTCCGTCAGCCCGGCGAGCGACCTCCCGCGCCGACCAGGCCCACCGACGCCCGCGCGGCGCGGGCGGGCAGGACGACCCAGGCGAGGGCGACACTCCCCACGAAAACCACGAGAAGGTACGTACCGAGTGTAGCCATCCCGATACCCGCAAAACCGACTATCGCCGCCAGGGCCAGCAGCACCGACCGGCCCTCCCAGCCCAGCGTGCCGCCGTGCAGCGGCGGGGCGGACTGCCGCTTCTCCAGCCGCGCGGTCAGGTCGTAGTGGTGCAGGGTCAGCACGAAGACGTACCCGAAGATCAGCCACGGCGGCACGTCGCCGACCACCCCCACCGCGATGGCGAAGAGGTACTCCCCCGCCCGCAGCGCGGCCGGCACCAGCCAGTCCAGCGGCCCGGCGTGCGCCGCGCCGGCGCCCAGCCCGGCGGCCAGCAGCACCAGCAGCGCGACCGGCACCGCCCAGCGCAGGCCCTCCGCCCCGTCGCGGGTCAGCAGCGCCGCCACCAGCAGCGCCGCCGGGCCCAACGCCGCGACGACCGCCAGCGTCAGCGGCCCCACCGGCCGGAGCGCCGGCAGGAGCCGGGCCAGCGGCCCGTCGTCGCGGTGCAGGGTGGCGTCGACCGTGTCCAGCACCGGCACCCGCATCCAGCGGGCCCGCAGCGTGCGCAGCGCCCCGGTGTACGCGAAGGCCAGCACCCCCCAGGCCAGCACCGCATACAGGCTGACCAGCGGGCCGAACAGCGCCACGGTGATCGCGATCAGCGCCCACCGCTCCCCGATCGGGAAGACCACCGTGCGCTTCAGCCAGTACGACACCGAACCCGTGTCGGCCTGCACCCGGTTGGAGGCGGCGTTCAGCTTGTCGCCGATGCCGCCGCCGGCGGTGCCGACCGCCTTCGGCCGGCGGGCCGCCTCGTCGTGCAGCACGCCGTACCAGGTGTCCGTCATGTGCCGGACGGTCTGCAGGGTGATCGCGGCGATCGCCAGCGCCCAGCCGTACCGGAAACCGGCCTGGGTGGCCCCGTAGCCGAGGCCGGCGTAGACCACGTACTCCTTCGCCCGGTCGGCCATCGTGTCCAGCCAGCCGCCCCAGGCGCTGAAGTGCCGGGTGTAGCGGGCGACCTGTCCGTCCACGCAGTCCAGCACGAAGCCGAGGTAGAGCAGCACCGCCCCGGCGACCAGCGCCAGCCGGCCGCCCGTGCCGAAGAGCACGGCGGCGGCCACCGCGAAGGCCACCGAGATCATCGTGACGGCGGTCGGGCCGAGCCCGAGCTTCGCCGACGCCTTCGTCACGTACGGCGACCAGGTGCTGACGAAGAAGGTGGTGAAGAAGTCGTCCCGCTCCTTCACCGAGAGCTTCAGCTCGGCCCGGTCCTCGTCGACGGCGGCCACGGCCGCCTCCGCGGCGGCCAGCCCCGCCGGGTCGCCCACCCGGTGCGCCACGAGCAGGCGTACGCGCTGGGCGAAGGTCAGCACGCCGCGCCCGGCGAGGCCCGCGAAGAGCCGGTCCACGGCGGGCCCGGTGACCGGCGGCGCGGCGGCGGCCGCGCGGGCGGCGGCGGCGAGCGACGGCAGGTCGTCGACGCCGACCCGCAGCGCGCCGCCGAACACGCCGGTGGCCCCGCCGTCCAGCGCCTCCGGCGGTCCGGCCCCGACCACCTGGCCGCGCTCCTCGCGCACGGCCGTGTGGCCGTCGCCGGGCGGGTCGGTGAGCACCAGGGCGACCGTCGGCCCGACTGGGCTGGTGGCCAGGTGCCGCAGTACGGCGGTGTGCGCGACCAGGTCGGCGCCGGTGACGAGCACCGGGTGCGTGGCCGCGTCGACGAGGGCGGCCAGCTCGTCCAGGCCGGCGGCGTGGCGCACCTCGTCCGCCCCGGCGCGACGGAGCTGGTCGGCCAGCCGGTCGGCCAGGCGTTCGCCCGAGCGGGTCGGCAGGCTCGCGGCCGGGGCGTCGGCGGCGAGCACGATCGCGAGCGTCACCGCGGAACCGCGACGTGGTACGCGTGCAGCGCCTCGGCGATCGTGCCGTCGACGCCCACCCGGCCCCCGTCGAGGTACAACCCCCGACGGCAGAACCGGGTCAGGTCCTTTTCGTTGTGTGACACCAGCACCAGAGTGCGCCCCTCCCCGAGCAGACGGTCGATCGTCGCATAACACTTCTTGCGGAACTCCTCGTCCCCGACCGCGGTCACCTCGTCCATGAGCAGGATCGGGTGCGGCAGGTGCGAGATGATGGCGAAGCCGAGCCGGACCTTCATGCCGGACGAGTAGTGCCGCACCGACGTGTCGACGGCCCGCTCCACCTGCTCACCGGCGAACGAGACGATGTCGTCGAAGTGCCGCCGCAGGTAGTCCGACGACAGTCCGTGCAGGCCGCCGACCAGGTGGAGGTTCTCCCGCCCGGTCAGGTCGTTGGAGAACCCGGCGGAGAGTTCCAGCAGCGGCGCGACGTCCCCGCGCACCCGGATCCGGCCCTCGTCGGGGATGAGCACGCCGGCGATCAGCCGCAGCAGGGTGCTCTTGCCGGTGCCGTTGCGGCCGACCACGCCGACGGTGTCCCCGGCCCGGACCGAGAACGACACGTCCCGCAGCGGCCAGAACCGGCCGTCGTCGGTCGCGGCGCGCCGCCCCCGGTGGATGAACAGCTCCCGCAGCCGCAACTGCCGCCGCCGGTTGCGGACGAACCGGATGCCGAGCCCCTCCGCCTCGATGATCGGATCGGCCATCCCTACAGTTCCTTGAGCACGGCGGGTTCGAGCCGGCGGAACGACCACCAGCCGGCGGCCAGCACCAGCAGGCTGACGCCGACGGCGGTGGCGAGCAGCCGGGCGTCCGGGAACTCGTCCGGGTACCAGACCGCGTGGTGCAGCTGGAAGATGCCGACCAGCGGGTTCAGCTCGTAGGCGACCTTCAGCCAGCCCGGCAGGTCGGCGTCCCGCACGAGGCTCAGCGGATAGATGATCGGGGTGGCGTAGAAGAGCACCCGGATGACCAGCCGCATGAAGCGCTCGACGTCGCGCATCAGCACGTTGGCCGCCGAGAGCAGCAGCGCCAGCCCGACCAGCAGGACGGCCTGCACCGCCACCGCGAGCGGCAGGGCCAGCAGCGACCAGCCCGGCTCGACCCGGCCGGACGCGGCGTACCCGACGGCGACGGCGATCAGGATCGGCAGGCCGGCGGCGTACTCGGCGAAGCGGCCGGTGACCCGGCCGATCGGGAAGACCTGCCGGGGCAGGTTCATCGTCGTGATCAGCCGGGCCTGGCCGGTCAGCGCGTTGGTCGCCTCGCTCAGCGCCGAGCTGGTCCACATCCAGGCGAAGATCCCGGTGAGCAGGAACAGCGGGTACGAGTCGGCCGCGTCACCGAGGTGGCGGTTGGTGTCGCGGGAGTAGAGGACGCCGAAGACGAACCAGTAGATCGCCCCCATGCCGAGGGGCTCGATCAGCGACCAGAGGTACCCGAGCACGGACTGCTGGTACTTCACGGCGAGGTCGCGCCGGACGAGGATGCGCAGCGAGGTGCGGTGCGACCACAACGCCGCGACGCCAGAGGTCACCGCCGCCTCCCGCCTGACCGGACGGACGACAGGCTAGCAGTCGTGGAACGAACGCCCCCTCAGCACTCGATCACGTTGACGGCCAGTCCGCCGCGCGCCGTCTCCTTGTATTTCACCTTCATGTCCGCGCCGGTCTCGCGCATGGTCTTGATGACCTTGTCCAGCGAGACGTGGTGCACCCCGTCGCCGCGCAGCGCCAGCCGGGCGGCCGTGATCGCCTTGATGCTAGCCACCGCGTTGCGCTCGATGCAGGGGATCTGCACCAGACCACCGACCGGGTCGCAGGTCAGGCCGAGGTTGTGCTCCATGCCGATCTCGGCGGCGTTCTCCACCTGCTCGGGGGTGCCGCCCAGCGCCTCAGCCAGCCCGGCGGCGGCCATCGAGCAGGCCGAGCCCACCTCGCCCTGGCAGCCCACCTCGGCGCCGGAGATCGAGGCGTTCTCCTTGAACAGCACGCCGATCGCGCCCGCCGCCAGCAGGAACCGCACCACCCCCTCCTCGCAGGCACCCGGCACGAACCGGGTGTAGTAGTGCAGCACCGCCGGGATGATGCCGGCCGCCCCGTTGGTCGGCGCGGTGACCACCCGGCCGCCGGCGGCGTTCTCCTCGTTGACGGCGAGGGCGAAGAGGGTCACCCAGTCCATCGCCCGCAGCGGGTCGGTGGGGTCGGACTCCGTCTCCAGGCTGCGGCGCAGCTCGGCGGCGCGGCGGCGGACCTTCAGCCCGCCGGGCAGCACCCCGTCGCGTGAGCAGCCCCGCTCCACGCACTCCCGCATCACCCGCCAGATCTCCAACAGACCGGCGCGCACCTCACCCTCGCCACGCCAGGAGAGCTCGTTGGCGAGCATCACCTCGCTGATCGACAACCCCGTCGACGCGGTCACGCCGAGCAACTGCGCACCGGTGAGGAACGGGTGCCGCACCCGCGTGGCGTCGGGCCTGATCCGGTCCGCCCCCGCCGCCGCCTCGTCCACCACGAACCCGCCACCCACGGAGTAGTACGTCCGGGTGCGCAGCTCCGCGCCCCGGTCGTCGTACGCGACGAAGGTCATCCCGTTCGGGTGGTACGGCAGCGACCGGCGCCGGTGCAGCACCAGGTCACGATCCGGGTCGAAGTCGATCTCGTGCGCGTCGAGCAGACCCAACCGCCGCTCGGCACGGACCCGGGCGACCCGCCCGTCGACCGTGTCCGTGTCGACGGTCTCCGGGGCCTCACCCGCCAGCCCGAGCAGCACCGCCCGGTCGCTGCCATGGCCGTGCCCGGTCGCACCGAGCGAGCCGAAGAGTTCCGCCTGCACCCGGGCGGTGCCGGTCAGCAACCCGTCGGCCTTCAGGCCCGCGACGAAGGTGCGGGCGGCCCGCATCGGCCCCACCGTGTGGGAGCTGGACGGCCCGATGCCGACACTGAAGAGATCGAAAACGCTGATCATGGCTGCACTTCCTCGCCGTCGTACCTCGTGGGTCAGCGGCACGGTCGTGGCCGGCCCGGTCCGGGCGGCCGTCCGGCACCCGGGGGTGTGGGTGCCCGACCGGCGAGCCTACCCGCCCAGCTCAGCCCCTGCCGCCAGCCGCGACCGGTCGTCACACCCCCGGCGGCTCCGGAAGCGTCGCGGGGCCGGTTCCCGGGTAACCACCTACGGGTACGGGCGCCGCCGATCCTCCTCGCGACCGAGGGCGCGGTGGCCACCCCTTCCTACCGTTGAGGGCAGAGGCGGCGAACGCCGCAGAGTGGGAGTACGACGATGAGTCGCAAACTGGTCCGCCCCCGTCAGGGGCGCATGATCGCCGGTGTCTGCGCCGGCCTGGCCCAGCGTTTCGGCAGGTCGGCCGGCTTCATCCGGCTGCTGTTCCTGCTGTCGCTGCTGCTGCCCGGCACCCAGGTGGTCGTCTACCTGGTCCTCTGGGTCCTGATGCCGAACGAGGACCGCTACGCCGCCGCCCGCTACTGAGCCCACCCCGCCCCCGCCCGACGTGGGGGTGAGCACGAGGCGCCCGTCCCGTCGACCGGGGCGGGCGCCGTCGCGTCGTGGGTCCGCCGTCACGGGGCGGTGTACGTGACCGTCACCTTCTCGTAGCCGAGGGAGCGGAGCAGCCCCTCCAGCATCTTGCGGGTGTTCTCCTCGGCCCGCTGGGTCAGGCCGCTGTCGCGGGCGGCGGTGGTGATCCGTTCCTCCGCGAGCTGGTAGACCTGCTGCTGGCGGTTGGGGTCGCCCTTGACCAGCTCGCCGACCCGGTTGAGCAGCCCGCGCTCCTCGGCGAAGACGTAGCTCTTCTCCAGGTCGAGGTTGGTCTTGCCGAGCTGCGGCGCCGGCAGTCTGATCTCCACCGACTTGCCGTCGGCCGACTCGACCACCGCGCCCTCGGAGATCTTCGCGAAGTCGACGTACGCCTCGACGCTGCCCGCCCCGACGAAGAGGGTGCGCTGGCTGAGCAGCCAGTCGGGCACGTTGCGCCGGTCGTTCTGGAGATCGACGACCACCTGGAAGTTGCCCTCGGCCGCGACGTAGCGGCTGAGGTCCTGGATCGACTTGAGCAGCGGCGGCTGGCTGCGGTCGGTCTGCTCCTTGGCGAACGGGTTGCGGAAGTCCGGCAGCAGGCCGGTGGCCTGCACGCCGAGCAGCACCACCACCGCCAGCGCCGCCGCGCCGAGCACCCAGAGCAGGCCGCGGACGGGCCCGCCCGCCGGCGGTGGCGCACCCGGCTCCGGCTCGGTTGTGACAGCCGACCGCTCCTTGAGCGCCTCGCCGGTCGGATAACCGGGGAACTCCCTCGTGGGCTCGTTGATGTCACCGTCGCGGGCCATGGCCCTCACCGTCCTCGTCAGACACGTCGTCTGGAGATGACGGTACGGCTCCGGTGCGACAGCCGCTCGTCGAAGGGCGCGCAGCCGCGCCGATCCGACGGAACCGCAGGTCAGGACGGCCGGCGGGTCGCGCTCACTCGATCGGCCCGGAGAGGACGAGCACCCGGGCGTGGATCTGGTTGCGCTGCTGGAGCGCCGCCCGCAGGGCGCGGTGCAGCCCGTCCTCCAGGTAGAGCCCGCCGTTCCACTGCACCACGTGCGGGAAGAGGTCGCCGTAGAAGGTGGAGTCCTCGGCGAGGAGCTTGTCCAGCGCCAGCTCGCGCTTGGTGGTGATCAACTGGTCCAGGCGCAGCGGCCTCGGCGGAATCTCCGCCCACTGCTTGAGCGTCAGGTTGTGCTCCGGGTAGGGACGCCCGTCCCGGACCGCTCTGAAGATCACGACGGCACGCTCCCCTCCCCCTGGCCCGGCCGACCCACGACACCGGGTCGGGTCGCGGCGCGGCACCGCGACCCGCGGCACCGATGACCGTGCCAGCGTAGCCGGCTGCACCACACCGCGTTCTGCTCCCTGATGTCAGTTTCACTACCCGCCGTCCGGTTCGCCACCGGACGAAACACCTGACGGGACATCCGGTGCCGTCAGGTCCACCGCCCCCGCCGGACCACCTCGTCCACCGGGCGGCGCCCCCGGCGCAGCGACGGTGACCGGTGGTCAGGCGCACGATAACCCACCGTCACCGCCCCGACGGGCTCGTACTCCCCCGGCACCCCGAACGCCTCCCGGTAGGCGTCGAGGCGCTGCGCGGGGATGCCGAAGAAGCACGCCCCCAGCCCCTCGTCGACCGCGGTCAGCAGCATCAGCAGGGCGGCGAAGCCGGTGTCCACGTACCAGTAGGGCACCGGCCAGCGCTCCGTCGAGCGGTCCGCCCAGCCCTTGTCCGGTTCCGCGTACCGCTCCAGGTAGGCCGACCGGTTCGCGTGCGGGACGACGATCAGCGGGGCCCGGCGCATCCCCGCCAGCCACCGCTCCCGGCCGCCGCCGCCCGGGGTGGTCGCCGCCCAGAAGCGCTCCCGGTCCTCCGGCGTCTCCAGCACCAGGAAACCCCAGCCCTGGGCGAAGCCGGCCGACGGCGCGCGGACCGCGTGGTCGAGCAGCCGCTCCACCACGTCGGGCGGGACAGGACGGTCCGGGTCGTAGTTGCGCACCATCCGGCGCCGCCGGACCACCTCGCTGAACTCCATGCGCTCCCCCGCTCAGGCTCCGGGCCGTACGCCCCAGGCGCCCCGCCAGGTCGCGCCCGGCTTCAGGGTGATCACGTCCCGGCCCGAGCGGAACGCGTCCGGCGGGCAGGTCATCGGCTCCACCGCCACGGAACGGCGCCGCCGCTCGCCCGGCAGGGCGTCGCCGGTGAACACCTGCCACCAGCCGAACTCCCGGTCCGCCCAGATCCGCACGCCCGCCGCGCCGTCCGGGGCCGCCAGGCTGACCACCGAGCCGCCGTCGTCGTCGCGGATCACGTCGCCGAAGCAGAGGTCGAGCCGGGCGCCGCCGATGCGGCGGGGGCTGGTCCAGTCGTACTCGGTGCCGGCGACCGGGGTGCCCCCGATCGGCAGCAGCCGACCGTCCACGTGCAACCGCGTCCGGGCCGGCAGCCGCATCGACAGGTCGTCCACCGCCACCCCGGGCACCCGCAGGTACGGGTGCACCGCGAAGCCGAACGGCGCGGGCTCGGCGCCGAGGTTCGTCGCCTCGTGCTCCGCGCGCAACCCGTCCGGGCCGACGCTCCACCGCGTGAGCAGCCGCAGCGGCCACGGGTAGCCCGGCTGCGGCGGCAGGTCGTAGCCGACGGTCACCGCGTCGGAGGACTGCTCCACCAGCCGCCACGGCACCCAGTTGACCAGCCCGTGGATGGCCACGCCCCGGTCCGGTTCGCTGAGGGTGAGCTGCAACGACCGCTCGCCGAAGGTGTAGCGCCCGTCGCGGATCCGGTTCGGCCAGGGGGCCAGCACCTGCCCCGCGCAACCCGGACAGATCTCGTCGGCGGCGTACCCGTCGAGGTGGTCGGTCCCGTCGTGCCGGTATGTCCGGACCCCACCGCCCACCTCCACGATGACGGCCTCGTGGCCGGCGGCGGAAATGGTCCACTGTGCGCCCGAGGGCGGACGCTGGTCGGGGGTGTCCATGCGGGCGACCCTAACGGTTCCCGCCCCGGCGTCGCTCGCCCCGACCCGGCCCGTCACGCCTTGTCACCGCCGGAGGGGGCCGCCGCCCGGTAGCGCAGCAGCACCGGGAAGGCCACCGCGAGCAGCACCGCGAGCGCCGCCGAGAGCAGCCCGCCGCCGACCCAGGCGACGCCGCCGCCGAAACCGGCCGCCACCGCGCCCGCCCGCAGGTCGCCCAGGCGCGGGCCGCCGGCGATGACCACCGTGTTGACGCCCATCAGCCGCCCGCGCATCCGGTCCGGCGCGTAGACCAGCAGCATCGACTGTCGCAGCACCGCGCTGACCAGGTCGGCCGCGCCGGCCACCGCGAGCAGCAGCACCATCAGCCAGAGCTGGCCGGCGAGCCCGGCCGCCGCGATCGCCAGCCCCCAGCCGACCACCGCCACCACCAGCACCAGCCCCTGCCGGCGCAGCCGCCCGATCCACCCGGAGGTCAACCCGCCGAGCATCGCGCCCGCCGCGATCGCGCTGTAGAGCCAGCCGACCGCCGCGCCGCCGCCGAACCGGGACTCGGCGATCTCCGGGAAGAGCGCCCTGGGCATCGCCAGCACCATCGCGATCAGGTCGATGACGAAGGAGAGCATCAGCACCGGGGTGGTGGCCAGGTAGCGCAGGCCGTCGACGATGCTGGCCAGCCCGGCCCGCCGTGGGGCGGCGGACGCGTCCGGGTCCGGCTCCGGCGGCATGGCCGGCAGCTTCACCGTCGCCCAGACGGCGACCGCGTAGAGCACGGCGTCGGCCGCGTACGCGATCGGCAGGCCGAGGTCGGTGCCCCACGCGGCGAAGATCAGGCCGGCGACCAGCGGGCCGACCACCGAGGCGGCCGTGTAGGTGGTGAAGTTCAGCGTGGTCGCCGCCGGCACCAGCTCCGCCGGCACCAGCCGGGGCAGGACCGCGTTGCGGGTGGGCGAGCTGACCGCGAAGGCGATCGACTGCACCGCCACCAGGGCGAGCAGCAGCAGCGGGCTGCCGATCCCGAGCACCGCCTGCACCGCCAGGCCGAACGTGGCGGCCCAGAGCACCGCCGCCGTTCCCAGCAGCACCTTGCGCCGGTCGTGCGCGTCGGCCACCGCGCCGCCCCAGAGCCCGAAGACCAGCAGCGGCACGAACGCCGCGATCCCGATCAGGCCTACCCAGAGCGAGCTGCCGGTCAGCGCGTACATCTCCACCGGCACGGCGACCGCGGTGAGCTGGATGCCGAACATCGCGATGCCGTTGCCGAGCCACATCCGCCGGTACGCCGGCACGGCCAGCGGGCGCACGTCGATCGCGAACCGGCGCAGCCCGGTCGGCCGCCCGTCCTTGAGCTGGGTCACGGCGACAGCCGCTCGACGGTCCACTCCCCGGGCCCGGTGAGCCGGAACCGCAGCCGGTCGTGCAGTCGGCTGACCCGGCCCTGCCAGAACTCCACCGACTCGGGCCGCACCCGCAGCCCGCCCCAGTACGGCGGGGCGGGGATCGGCTCGACCTCGGCGAACCGCTCCGCCGCCGCCCGGTACGCCTCGTCCAGCACGGCCCGTTCGGGGATCACCCGGGACTGGGTGCTGGCCCAGGCGCCGAGCTGGGAGCCGCGCGGCCGGCTGGCGAAGTACGCCTCCGTCTCCGCCCGGTCGACCCGCTCGATCCGGCCCGCCACCACCACCTGCCGGTGCATCGGGAACCAGGGAAAGACGAGGCTCACGTACGGATTGACGGCCGCCTCGGCGCCCTTGCGGGACCCGTAGTTGGTGAAGAAGACGAAGCCCTCCGGGTCGTACCCCTTCAGCAGCACGGTGCGCGCGCTCGGGCGGCCCTCGGCGTCGGCGGTGCCGACCACCATCGCGTTCGGTTCGGGCAGTCCGGCGGCGACCGCGTCGGCGAACCAGCGGGCGAACTGGCCGTGCCAGTCGGCGGCCAGGTCCGCCTCGGAAAGGCCCAGGTCCCGGGCGTACTCGTTACGCATACCCACCGGCTGGACTGTGTCCCCCGTCACGTTCCCCCTCCTCGTCGTCGACCCGGCCCACTGCCTGCGGCGCTGGCCAGCCCGCACCGCACAGTGTCACCGACGCGGTCCGGGGCGTCCGGACCGGGGATGTCGTGTGCGGCACAGTCGCCGTGGGTCGCGAATCCGGTTACCCAGCAGGCAAGATGTCACGAACACATCCCTGAGGGTCGCCTAAGGCGCTCGCCCGGCTGGGCCGGGACCGGAGCCCCGGGCGGGCGCACCGAGCAGATCCAGGAGAGCGACATGGCCGATTTCAAACCCGGGCTTGAGGGCGTCGTAGCCTTCGAGACCGAGATCGCCGAACCCGACCGCGAGGGCGGCGCGCTGCGCTATCGCGGAGTCGACATCGAGGATCTGATCGGCCAGGTCTCCTTCGGCAACGTGTGGGCGCTGCTGGTCGACGGGCGGTTCGGCCCGGGTCTGCCGCCGGCGGAGCCGTTCCCGGTGCCGGTGCACTCCGGCGACATCCGGGTGGACGTGCAGTCCGCGGTCGCCATGCTGGCCCCGTACTGGGGTCTCAACCAGCTGCTCGACATCTCCGACGAGCAGGCCCGCGAGGACCTCGCCCGGGTGTCGGTCACCGCGCTCTCCTTCGTCGCGCAGTCGGCGCGCGGCCTGGGCCTGCCGGCGGTGCCGCAGAAGGAGATCGACAAGGCGTCCACCATCGTCGAGCGCTTCATGAAGCGCTGGCGGGGTGAGCCGGACCCGCGGCACGTCAAGGCCGTCGACGCCTACTTCATCTCGGCCGCCGAGCACGGCCTGAACGCCTCCACCTTCACCGCCCGGATCGTCGCCTCCACCGGCGCCGACGCCGCGGCCTGCATCTCCTCCGGCATCGGCGCCCTCTCGGGCCCGCTGCACGGCGGCGCCCCGTCCCGCGTGCTCAGCATGCTGGAGGCGGTCGAGCGCAGCGGCGACGCCGAGGGCTACGTCAAGGGCGTCCTCGACCGGGGCGAGCGGCTGATGGGCTTCGGCCACCGCGTCTACCGGGCCGAGGACCCGCGCGCCCGGGTGCTCCGTCGCACCGCCAAGGAACTGGGCGCGCCGCGCTTCGAGATCGCCGAGGCGCTGGAGAAGGCCGCCCTGGCGGAACTCCAGGCCCGCCGCCCGGACCGGGTGCTCGCCACCAACGTCGAGTTCTGGTCGGCCGTGGTGCTGGACTTCGCCGAGGTGCCGGCGCACATGTTCACCTCCATGTTCACCTGCGCCCGGATGGGCGGCTGGAGCGCGCACATCCTGGAGCAGAAGAAGCTCCAGCGGCTGGTCCGCCCGTCGGCCCGCTACGTCGGCCCGGGCACCCGCAAGCCCAGCGAGGTCGAGGGCTGGGACGCCATCCCGCACGGCGTCTGAGAGCCGCGCAGGGGGCCCCTTCCCGTCGTCCGCCGACGGGAAGGGGCCCCCTTCACGTAGCGGGACCACCGGCGGTCGCCCGGGCGCTGCCGGGCTGTTCCATGGGCGCGACCAGGCGCGACGCCCGGGGCCGCCCCGGGCGGGGGTTGTGGTGGACGCCTCACCGCCGGGCGGGGGACCAGCGGTCGCAGCGGCCGGGGCGGGTGCGAGGATGAAGGCCGGCAGTGTCGCCGGACCGGGCCCGGGTCCCGGCCACGTCGTGCGCCTGAGCGCGCGTCCGCCGTCGATCCGCGCCCGCCTGAACACCGGGCCCGCCCTCGCCCATGCGGAAGGATCTCGACAACCGTGGCTGACGCACCGACCATCCGGATTCCCGACGACCTCAAGCCCGCCGACGGGAGGTTCGGCTGCGGGCCGTCCAAGGTCCGTCCGGCGGCGGTCTCCGCCCTCGCCGAGGTGGCGACGAGCTACCTGGGCACCTCGCACCGGCAGAAGACCGTCCGTGACGAGGTGGCCCGGCTGCGCCGCGGCATCGCCGACTTCTTCTCCCTCCCCGAGGGCTACGAGGTGGTGCTGGGCAACGGCGGCACCACGGCCTTCTGGGAGGTCGCGACGTTCGGCCTGGTCCGGGACCGGGCGCAGTTCGCCAGCTTCGGCGAGTTCGGCGCGAAGTTCGCCAAGTCCGTCAAGGACGCCCCGTTCCTCGGCGAGCCCACCGTTCGCAAGTCGGAGGCCGGCACCGCGCCCACCCTGACCGCCGAGGCCGGGGTGGACGTCTACGCCACCCCGCAGAACGAGACCTCGACGGGTGTGGCGGTGCCGATCAGCCGGGTGGCCGGCGCCGACCCGGGCTCGCTGCTGCTGGTCGACGCCACCTCGGGCGCCGGCGGCCTGGACGTCAACGTCGGCGAGACCGACGTCTACTACTTCGCCCCGCAGAAGTGCTTCGGCTCCGACGGCGGCCTGTGGCTGGCACTGATGTCGCCGGCCGCGCTGGAACGGGCTGGCGAGATCAAGGCGTCCGGCCGCTACATCCCGGCCTTCCTCGACCTGGTCACCGCGATCGACAACTCGCGGCTGGAGCAGACCTACAACACCCCGGCGCTGGCCACGATCTTCCTGGCCGCCGAGCAGACCGACTGGATGAACTCCCAGGGCGGGCTGGCCTGGGCGGCCAAGCGCACGGCCGAGAGCGCGTCGATCGTGTACGGCTGGGCGGAGCGCTCCGAGGTGGCGACGCCGTTCGTCACCGATCCCGCGCTGCGCTCCAACGTGGTCGCCACCATCGACTTCGCCGAGTCCGTCGACGCCACCGCGATCGCCAAGGCGCTGCGCGCCAACGGCATCGTGGACACGGAGCCGTACCGGAAGCTGGGCCGCAACCAGCTCCGCGTCGCGCTCTTCCCGGCCGTCGAGCCGGCCGACGTCGAGGCCCTGACCGCGTCGATCGACTACGTGGTCGAGCGACTCTGAGCGCCGTCACGGTCGGTGGCCGCCGACGCGTCCTGCGGCCACCGACCGTGATCATCGCCGCAGCTCAGTCGCGACATGCGGGTGTCGCATCCCCCACCTGCGGACAGATGCGCGTACGGTGGTGCGAGGACGCCCGGGTGGCCGGCTCGTGGCGTGACGGCCAGCGAAGCGGGACGGAGGCTACGCCATGCGCCCAGTACGCTTCGTCGCCCTCTCCGAGGACGGCCAGGCCCTGGTGCTCGCCGACGAGGTCGGGCGACTGCTCGCCCTGCCCATCGACGAGCGGATCGCCGGCGCGTTGCACGCCGAGCCCGGCGCCCCTCCGCTCGCGGTGGCCCCGGCGGCCAGCGCCGACCCGGTGCCCTCACTCTCCCCACGGGACATCCAGGCGAAGATCCGCTCCGGCGAGTCCGCCGAGGACGTCGCCCGGATCGCCGGCGTGCCGGTCGACCGCGTGCTGCGCTACGCCGGCCCGGTGCTCCAGGAGCGGGCCATGCTCGCCCAGCACGCCCGGCGCACCCGGCTGAAGGGCGCGGAGAAGCCCACCCCGCTCGCCGAGGTGGTCAACGGCCGGCTGGCCCAGCACGGGATCGACACCGAGAAGATCTCCTGGGACGCGTGGCGCCGCGACGACGGCACCTGGCGGATCGTGGCGACCTGGCCCTCGGGCAAGGCGACCGCGCAGGCGATCTGGGATCTCGACAAGACCCGGCAGGCGGTCACCCCGCACGACGACATGGCGCAATACCTCTGCGCCGAGCGGCCCACCCCGATCCTCGGCCAGGAGCCGACGCCCGAGCGGGGCGGCCACGCGCTGCCCGGCCCGTCGCGCGGCGAGCCGAGCCGGGGCGGGCACGGCCTGCCGGCGGCGGCGGAGCACAGCCGTCCCGGCCGCGACCCGATCCGTGCCGGGCGGGACGCCCTGCTCGCCTCCCTCGACCGTCCGCTCGGCTCGACCTCGGGTCGCGGGCTCGAACCCCGCACCCCGGCCGCCCTGGGCGGGCAGGACGCGCCGCGCCAGCGGCCGGTCGGCGGCGGGGCGGCGGCGCTGCTCGGCGGTGGTCAGGGTTCCGCCTTCGACGACGACTCGGACGCGCCCAAGGAGGTGCCGGCCGTGCCGTCGCTGGCGGTGCTCCGGCCCCGGCGCACGGGCGCGCCGGCGGCAGCGGCGGGCGAGTCGACCGACGCCGGTGGCAAGCCGCGCAAGCGCCTGCCGAGCTGGGACGACGTGCTCTTCGGCAGCGGCCCGGCGGCCCGCGAGTCCTCGTGACCGCCTGACTCCGGCGACCATCCGGTCGCCGGAGTCGACGCGAGGCACTCGAACACGGGATCAACCTCTTCGACACCGCCAACGTCCACGGCTGGCAGACCGGCGAGGGGATGCCGAGCAGATCATCGGGCGCTGGTTCGCCCAGGGCGGCGGCCGGCGGGAGCTGGGCCTGGTGACCGGGGAGTGTCAGAGGGGCCAGGCGGCCAAGCGGTCGTAGGTGGGGCGGGGGCCGGGGTGGCTGCGTACGAGGACCATCTCGCCGGCCGGCCACTCCGGGCCCTCGTAGTCGTCGAGGGTGGCCACGTCGGTGGCCACGTCGACCGGGGGCACCCGGTCGCCGGGGCGGGCGATCGTCAGGTGCGGGCGGAACGGCTTCTCGTCGTGCGGCAGGCGGGCGTGCCGCAGCCGGGAGCGGATCAGCCGGGCCAGCACCAGTACCGGCTCCACCTCGCCCCGGAGGTCGACCCAGAGCACGGTGAACCGACCCCGACCGAACCGTCCGCCACCGGCCAGCCGGAGCCGGGGCGCGGCCTGTCGGCCGTCCCGGGACCACTCGGCGGCGAGCCCGAGCGCGCTCTCCACGGCGACCAGCCGGTCCGCCTCGACGTCGCCGAGGAAGGCGAGGGTGACGTGCGCGTTGGCCGGGTCGGCGAGCCGGACGTTGATCCCGGCGGCGGCCGCCGCGCCGATCCGCAGCCGGGCGACCTGCGCGCCGAGGTGCGCGACCGCCTCGGGCGGCGGGTAGAGCGCGACGAAGAGCCTCACACCGGGCTCGCCCTCAGCGGTGACGCTGCCGGTGACCGGCCCGGGCGGCGGGCAGGGTCAGCCCGGCGGCGTGCAGCAGGCCCTCCACCCGGACGCGCTCCAGCTCCAGGTCGACGCCCTCCAGCTCGGTCAGGTGCTCGGCCAGCCCGAGGGCCCGGCAGGCCAGCCGGAGCCGGTCGTCGTACGCCTGGAGGACCATTCCGTGCCAGACGGGCTGGCGGCCGTCGAAACCCACCCCCTGGCTGCGCAGGCGGCGCAGGTCGGCGGCGAGTTCCTCCAGGGGGCGTCGGTCGGGCCGGTCGAAGTCGGTGAGGTCGATGTCGCGGGTCAGCGCGTCGGCCTCGACGGCCCGGTCCAGCCGGGCGATGGTGCGCCGCTCCCGCCGGCGCTCACGCCACTCGGCGTACCCGCAGGCGACCCGGTCGATGATCTCGTCCGCGCAGAAGACCAGGGCGATCACCGCCGGCAGACTGGCCATGGCGACGATGGCCAGGATCAGCAGCAGCCCGCGCCCAAGCTCCACGTATCGACGCTAAGCCTCTTTCCCCCTTACCGCCACCGCTTTCGTGCCATCCGCCCTCAGCAGGAGGGAGCAACCGGCCGGGCCCGGGCGACGGGCTCAGCAGTCGGCGGAGGTGACGTAGAAGCGCGGCATCGGCAGGATGCGGAAGCGCAGCCGGGCGCCGGAGCGGCGCAGCTGCCAGGTGAGCGCGATCAGGATGGTGGCCAGCGAGATCAGCCCACCGATCCAGATGCTGGCACCGGCGCCGTAGGTCTCGGCGACCCAGCCGATGAGCGGCGCCCCGACCGGGTTGGTGCCGAGGAAGACCAGCACCCACAGGGCCATCACCCGGCCGCGGAAGGCGGCGTCAGTGCCGAGCTGGACCCGCTGGTTGGCCGCCTGGGCGAAGAAGACCATGAAGAACCCGGTCGGCAGCAG
The DNA here is from genome assembly GCF_003664255.1 of Micromonospora sp. M71_S20. NCBI lineage: Bacteria > Bacillati > Actinomycetota > Actinomycetes > Micromonosporales > Micromonosporaceae > Micromonospora > Micromonospora sp. M71_S20. The sequence goes on from NZ_RCCV01000001.1 coordinate 2,082,033, forward strand.
CAGCGTCACCACCATCCAGTACGCCGGGGCGAGCCCCACCAGCGTGCCGAAGCTGGCGCAGCCGACCCCCGCGCCGAGCACCAGCCAGACCGACGGGCGGCTGCGCCGCCCGGTGCCGGCGAGCGCCCCGACGAGCGCGCCGACCGCCAGCGCGGTGCTGAACAGCCCGAACGAGGCGGCACCGGTCTTGAACACCGTCTTGGCCAGCGCGGCGAGGGTGAGCTGGAAGTTGAACAGCGACATGCCGATCACCGACATCACCGCCATGGGCAGCAGCAGGTCGGGCCGGCGCCAGACGTAGCGCAGGCCGTCGACGACCTTGGCAGACGCCCGCTCGTCGCGCGGCGGCAGCGCCTCCCGGTGCAGCTCGGCGGGGCGCATCCGGATCACGGTGACCAGCGGGGCGATCGAACTGAGCGCGGTGACCAGGAAGACCGGCCCGACGTCGAAGGCGGCGATGGCCAGGCCGGCGACGGCCGGTCCGACGATCCGGGCGGAGTTGAACACGGCCGCGTTCAGCGAGAGCGCGTTCGGCAGCAGGGGCGTACCGACCAGCTCGGAGACGAACGCCTGCCGGACCGGGGTCTCCACGGCGTTGGCGACGCCGAGCAGGGCCGCGAACGCGAAGACGTGCCAGAGCTGCACGAGGCCGGTGATCACCAGCAGGGCCATGGCGAGGGCCAGCACGGTCCAGAACGCGTTCGCGACGAAGAGCAGCATCCGCTTGTCGTAGCGGTCGGCGAGGCGCCCGGAGAGCAGGGTGAGCAGCAGTACCGGGGTGAACTGGAGCGCGGTCACCACGCCGAGCGCGGTGGCGGAGTTGTCGGAGAGCTCGAGGACCAGCCAGTCCTGGGCGATGAACATCATCCAGACGCCGATCAGTTTGATCAGCTGCCCGGACGCGAAGAGCCGGTAGTTGCGGACCTGTAGGGACTGGAACATCGTGCTCAGCTTCGAATGCACTCTCGGTGCGCCTCCTCGCGGTCGTACGCGTCATCGACAGCGGACGGCGCGGTGGCACGACGCGCGGGTCAGGCGCGGGCGAGCCGCTGAAGGATCTCGGCGGCCTGCCGCAGGGTTTCCCGCTCGGCTTCGGTCAGCTCGGCCAGCCGGCGGGCAAGCCACTCGTCACGGACCCGCTCGAACTGGTCGAGCACCGCCCGTCCCCCCTCGGTCACCGCCAGGATGACCTGCCGGCCGTCGGTCGGGTGGGGGGTGCGCTGCACGAGGCCGCGCTCCTCCAACTTCGCGACGATCCTGGTCATCGTGGGCGGCTGCACCCGTTCCACGTCGGCCAGTTCCCGAGGCGTCAACGCACCCGCCAGCCGCAGGCTGGTGAGCGCGGAGAGCTGGGTGACCGTGAGGTCGCCGACCGGCCGGGCCTGGCGGACCCGTCGGTTCAGCCGGGTGATCGCATCACGCAGCTGCGGTGCCAGCTGCGCCGGTGGCACGCGTTTCGCCGTCACCGTCCGCTCCGTCACGATAGTTAGCCTAACTAATTAGCTTGGCGAATGACCACTGATATGACCACGCTCACGAGAAGTTTGTCCTGCTCCGGGCCGGGTACCCCGTTCGGTCACCGGCCCGGAGCGAAGGGTGTTCAGAGCACCACGGACTCGATCGGTCCGCGCAGGAAGTAGAGCACGAAGAGGGCGGCCACCCCGTACAGCAGCGGGTGGATCTCCCGGGCCTTGCCCTTGGCGAGCTTCACCACCACGTACGAGATCAGGCCGGCCCCGATGCCGTTCGAGATCGAGTACGTGAAGGGCATCAGCACGATCGTCAGGAACGCCGGGATCGCGATCTCGTAGTCCGACCAGTCGATCGTCCGGACTGCGGTCATCATCAGGAAGCCGACCACCACCAGCGCCGTGGACGCCGCCTCGAAGGGCACCACCACGACCAGCGGCGCCAGGAACATCGCCAGCAGGAACAACCCGCCGGTGACCAGGTTGGCCACGCCCGTGCGGGCGCCCTCCGCCACACCGGCGGCGCTCTCGATGTACGAGGTGTTGCTGGACGTGCTCGCCGCACCGCCGGCCGCCGCCGCGATCGAGTCGACCAGCAGGATCTCCTTCGCCCGCGGCGGGGTGCCCCGCTCGTCGAGCATGTTCCCCTCCTGGCCGACCGCGACCATCGTGCCCATCGTGTCGAAGAAGTCCGTGATCAGCAGGGTGAACACGAACATCAGCACGACGACCCAGCCGGCGCGGCCCCACGAGTCGAACACGTTGAAGTTGCCGAGCAGCGACAGGTCCGGCACGTCCACCCAGGTCTTCGGCAGCTCCGGGACGTTCAGCGCCCAGCCCTTCGGGTTGGGCTTGCCGTCGACGAAGGACGGCCCGATGTTCGCCACCGCCTCGACGATGATCGCCAGCACGGTGGAGCCGAGGATGCCGATCAGGATCGCGCCCCTGACGCGGCGCACCAGCAGCACGATGGTCAGCAGCAGACCCACCACGAAGACCAGCAGCGGCCAGCTGGCGAGCTTGCCGCCGATGCCCAGGCTGACCGGGACGGTGCTGTTCTGCACGTCCGGCACCCGGCGCACGAAGCCGGCGTCGACCAGGCCGATGATGGTCAGGAAGAGGCCGATGCCGACGCCGATCGCCGTCTTCATCTGCGTCGGCACCGAGCGGAACACCGCCGTACGCAGGCCGGTCAGCACCAGCACCGCGATGATCGCACCCTCGATCACCACGAGGCCCATCGCGTCGGCCCAGGTCATCTCCGGGGCGATCTCGTACGCGACCAGCGCGTTGACGCCGAGGCCGGCGGCGAGCGCCAGCGGGAACCGGCCGACCACGCCCATCAGGATGGTCATCAGGCCGGCGACCAGGGCGGTTGCCGCGGCGAGGGCGGCGATGGAGAGCTTCTTGCCGTCGCCGTCGACGGCACCACCGATGATGAGCGGGTTGAGCACCACGATGTACGCCATCGTGAAGAAGGTCGCCAGGCCACCGCGTACCTCGCGGCTCATCGTCGAGCCGCGGGCGGAGATCTCGAAGTACCGGTCGAAACCGTTACGGGGGTGCGCTGGGTCGGGTGGTGTGCCGTTCTCGGGCGGCGCTACTGACATCAGGTCCTCGCAGGTGATCTTCCGTTGTCGCGCGCATCGTCGCAGATCACCGGCCACCAGGAAAAGTTGATCGCGTACGCTTGCCGCGTGCCGAAGGAGCAGCCACCGCGGCCCGAGCCGCTCGACCCGCCGATGGTGCCGTTCGCCCTCGCCGGGATGGCGGCCTGGGCGCTCGCCGGGCTGGTGCTGCTGGTCTTCTTCCGGGACTGGCTGAGCGCGCACGATCACCAGGACTGGCTGTGGACCTGCCTGGCCGGTTTCCTGTGGGGTTTCCCCGGTCTCGCGGTGATGATGCGGCACGACGCCAACCGGCGCCGCCGCCGCGCCGGCCGCTGACCTGCGAGGGCACCGACCCGCAGGGCCGGTGCCGCGCCGGTGGCGTCAGGGGTGGCCGTACGGCTCCGCCGGCTCCGCCGCCTCGACCGAGCCCGGCGCCCGGCTGACCGCCACGGGCTCGACCGCGCTGTCGTCGTAGACCGTCGGCATCTCCTCGACCGGGGTCTCGGCGGCCTCGATCAGGGTCTCCGAGTGGGCCCCGCAGCCGTGGTCGGCGCTGACCACCCGACCGTCGTCGGGGGCGTAGAAGTTGCCGCAGGCCCCGAAGGACTGCCGCAGGGCACCGGCCAGCGGCAGGTAGAAGCCGCAGGTGCCGCAGCGGGCGGCGGCGGGGGCGGCGGCCGAGATCGCGGCGGACGGGCCGTGGTCGCCGTCGTACCAGCGCTGGGCGGCCTCGCTGCGCCCCTCCCGGGAGAGCACCCGGGCCCGGCCGAGACCCAGCTCCCAGGCGGTCTCCTCGACCGCCGGGTCGTCGGAGAGCAGGTAGCCGGGCTGGAGCCGGTCGTCGTCCGCCGGGGTGGGCAGCAGGTCGCCGGGGCCGAGGTCGCCCGGCTTGAGCCGCTCCTGCCACGGCAGCCAGCCGGGCGCGAGCATCGCGTCGGTGCCGGGGAGCAGCACCGTCTCGCAGACGGTGACGTGCCGGCTGCGCGGGACGCGGGTGACGGTGACCGCCCACCGCCAGCCCCGATAGCCGGCGAGCCGGCACTCGAAGTAGTGGGTGACGAGTCGATCGCCCTCCGCGACGGCCTGCAGATGGTCGCCGATGTCCGAGGGGTCGACCTCGGTGATGGCGTCACGTGCCACCTCGACGGCGGCGGCGCAGACCTGGTCGAGACGAGCGGCACGGGCGGAGGCGGGCCTGGTCACCAGACCATTGTTCCCCATGCGTACGGCCGACCGACAGGCACCCGCCGACGACGTTCTGGGACAGTGGTGCGGCACGGACGGACCGGATGGGTGAGGATGGTGGACATGCCGCTGTTCTCCCGCTCCGGGCGGTCCGTACTCGGGCGGACCGTCGGCACCGGCATCAAGGCCGTCCGCCTGCTGTTCCGTGGCTCGGTCAGCAGTGGCCGCTGGATGACCCGGCGAGCGGGCCGGGCCCGCGCGCGGGGCGCCGGGGGCGAGGTCGGCATGGTCCGCCTCTTCGACCTGCACGCGGTCTCCTGCGCCGGGGACACCCTGATCGCCATCGGCCTCGCCGGGACGATCTTCTTCAACGTCCCGCTCGGCGAGGCGCGCAGCAAGGTCGCCCTCTACCTGCTGGTGACCATGGTGCCGTTCGCCATGCTCGCCCCGGTGGTGGGCCCGCTGCTCGACCACTTCCGCCACGGCCGCCGGTACGCGCTGGCCGCCACCATGCTCGGCCGCGCCTTCCTGGCCTGGTTGATCTCCGACTACATCCACGGCTTCGGCCTCTACCCGGCGGCCTTCGGCGTGCTGGCGCTCTCCCGCGCGTACGGGGTGGCCCGCTCGGCGGCCGTCCCGCGGCTGCTGCCGGAGGGGCTCGGGCTCTCCCAGGTGGGTGCCCGGGCCAGCGTCTACGGCACGGTGGCCGGCGCCCTGGTCGCTCCGATCGGGCTGGCCGCCTTCTGGTTCGGGCCGCAGTGGCCGCTCCGGGTCGCCTCGATCATCTTCCTGGTCGGCATGGTGATCTCCCTGCGGCTGCCGCCAAAGGCCGACTCCGAGCCGCCGGAGCGGGTGCCCCGACCGCTGCGGGCGCTCGGCCGGCGCACCGGTGACCGCCCGCTGGGCCGGGGGCGACCGGCCGGCCGGCTCGTGATCGCCACCCTGATCGGCGCCGCGACGCTGCGCGGGCTGTACGGGTTCCTGCTGCTCTTCCTGGCCTTCGCGATCAAGGCCGGCGACCTGACCACCGTCGTCTTCGGCAGGGACCTGGGCGACGAGGGAGCGCTGGGCCTCGTCGGCGCCGCGCTGGCCGTGGGCACCTTCCTCGCCACCGCGATCGGCACCCGGCTGCGCATCCACCGGCCCGTCGCGATCCAGTCCAGCGGCATGATCATCGTGGGTGGGGTGGCGGTCCTCGCCGCGCTGATGTTCTCGCTGCCGATGGTCGCCCTGCTCTGCCTGGTGGCCGCGCTGATGAGCGGCATCGCCAAGCTCACCGTGGACGCCTCGATCCAGGAGCGCATCCCGGAGCGGCTGCGGGCCAGCTCCTTCGCGCACTCCGAGACGGTGCTGATGCTCGCGTTCGTCGCCGGGGGCGGGCTGGGGCTCGTACCCTTCGACGGCCGGATCGGGATCGCCGTCGCCGCCGGGGTCGGCACGCTGGCCGCCGTCCGCGGCGTGGTGGTCGCGAGCCGCCTGCGCGCCGAGCGGCTGGCCGGCCGCCCGCTCGCCGACGAGGAGCTGGCGGACGACACCGAGGATGCCGGCAGCGACGACGGCAAGGGCAGGAGCGACGGGGCCGGCACGGGCGCCGACACCCGCACCGAGGCAGGAGGCGACCCCGACACCGGGGTGGCGCCCGTCTCGCCCGCCCCGGCGCAGGGCGGCTCGCCGCTGGACGACCCGGCCCTGGCCCCGCCCGGGTACCACATCTACCGGCCGTCGTCGGCCGTCGGCGGGGCGGGCGGGGCGGACGACGAGACCCGGCGGGAACCGCAGGGGCCCCTGCCGTGACGGGCCTGCTGGTGGTCACGGCGGTGCCCGCCGAGGCCGAGGCGGTCCGCGCGGGCCTGACGGACGCGTCGACGACGGTCCTGCCCGCGGGGGTCGGGCCCGCCGTCGCCGCCGCCACCACCGCCCGGCTGCTGGTGCTCGCCGAGGCGGCCGGCCGCCCGTACCGCGGTGTGGTCAGCGCGGGCGTGGCGGGCGGCTTCGCCGGCCGGGTGGAGATCGGCGCGACGGTGCTGGGCTCCGGGTCCGTCGCGGCCGACCTGGGCGCCGAGTCGCCGGCGGGCTTCCTCCCGGTGGACGAGCTGGGCATGCCCCCGGAGTGGCTCGGCGGCGGCGTCGCGCTCGCCGCCGACCCCGGCCTGCTGGCCGCCCTGCGGGCCGCGCTGCCGACGGCGACGGTGGGCGCGGTACTGACCGTCAGCACGGTGACCGGCACCGCCGCCAGCACGGACGCCCTGCGCCGACGTCATCCCGACGCGGTCGCCGAGGCCATGGAGGGGTACGGCGTGGCCGTCGCCGCCGCGCAGGCCGGCGTCCCCTTCGCCGAGCTGCGTACCGTCTCCAACCCGATCGGCCCCCGCGACCGTGACGCCTGGCGCATGGGCGAGGCGCTCGCCGCCCTCACCACCGCCGCCGCGGCCCTGACCTCATCCCGCCTGCCCTGACAGTCGGTTCGCAGCCGCGGGCCGACGGTCGTGCCGCAAGGCCCACGGCCGGCTCGTCTTGAACTGATATCCGCAGGCGAGCAGCAGGTCGACGCCACCGTCCTCGGCGATCGCGTGGGCGGTACGGATGCCCGCGCGGTCCATCTCGGCGGCGAGCATCGCGACCAACCGGCGCCCGATGCCGAGCCGTCGACAGTCCTCGGCGACGAGAACACCGTCGAGCACGATCTCCCGTTCGTCGCTCGGGTCGTCGCCGTCCAGCAGGTGTGGGCTGCGCTCGTGGACCCGTAGCTCACCGACCAGTTCGCCACCCGGCAGTTCGGCCACGAACCGCCACGACGTCGCCGGCAGGCCGCCGCCCGTCACCCGACGCAGCCGTACCGTCCGCCGGATCTCCTCGGCACGTCGGCGCCGGTCCCGGTATCGACGATTCCGCTGGTACGTCGCCGGCGGTACCGGCAACGGCCAGAGCGCCGGCGGCAGGTTGTACCAGTTCGCCCACCAGGCACCCGGCCAGTCCCTCGGCTCCTTCACCTCCCAGGCGTCGAGGTGCGCCGGATAGCGACGCCCTGCTCCGTCCCGCAACGCGTCGTGCGGCACCGCCGGCAGCGACAGGTCGGCGGTTGCGACGGGTGCGGTGTCGCGTACGCCGATCGGCACTTCCCCACCGGCGGCCCGGACGAGCCGCTCCACCGTGCGGAACCGTGGATCGGCGGCTCGGCCCGACTCGATCCGGGCCAGAGTCGCCTGGGGCACCCCGGACCGCTCGGACAGTTCCCGCTGGCTCAGATCCGCCCGGCGTCGTAGGGCGCGCAGGACCGCGCCAAGGTCAACGGCTTCCGTCAGCTCTGCCACGAGAAACATGCTTCCCGGCGCAGCGCGGCTTCCTCAACACCCACCCGCCGCCTGTGGACAAACCTGTGGACAACGTCGCCCGCCGACCGGATCGAACCATCGCACGGTGGCAGCCGGCGCACGGTGGCAACCGGGCAAACCGCCCAGGCCGAGGACGAGGAGTCCGCTAGACGCTGTCGAGCTGAGTCGTTTACGACATCAGCTCGAAAGGGGCCGTCGGACGAGTTCTGCCGGCAGCGCGAAACACGCGCTCCGTCCGCCGAGGACGTGTCGTCGGTGGGAGGGCGGGCGGGACCCACCCGGCCTGATGGCCGTCGGCTTGGCGCGGCGGGTCCAGGTCACACCGAGCTGCCACGGTCGGGCGGCCCACACGAGGCGGGGATACGGTGAGGGCGTGGCGCTCTCGCTGGCTTTCTCGCCCTGCCCCAATGACACGTTCGTCTTCCACGCCCTGGTGCACGGTCTCGTGCCCGGCGCACCGCCGGTCGACGTCACGTACGCCGACGTGGACGTCACCAACACGGCCGCCGAGCGTGGCGCGTTCGACCTGGTCAAGGTGAGCTACGCGGCGCTGCCGTGGCTGCTGGACGACTACCACCTGCTGCCCTGCGGGGGTGCGCTGGGCCGGGGCTGCGGCCCACTGGTCCTGACCCGCGGCGACCAGCCCGACGGCCCCGGCCAGCCCGACCAGCCTGACGGCCCTGGTGGCGCCGATCTGAGCGGTGCCACGGTGGCGGTGCCGGGCGACCGGACGACGGCGTACCTGCTCTTCCGGCTCTGGGCGGCCGAGCGGCCCCCGGCACGGATCGAGGTCGTGCCGTTCCACGAGATCATGCCGGGGGTCGCCGCCGGCCGGTACGACGCCGGCCTGGTCATCCACGAGGCGCGGTTCACCTACCCGCGGCACGGCCTGACCGCCCTGGTCGACCTCGGCGAGTGGTGGGAGGCCGACACCGGCCTGCCCATCCCCCTCGGGGCCATCCTGGCCCGGCGCGGCGCGGTCGACCCGGAGGCCGCAGCCGGCTGGATCCGCGAGTCGGTACGCCAGGCCTGGGCCGATCCGGCCGCCAGCCGCGAGTACGTGCTGGCGCACGCGCAGGAGATGGAGCCCGACGTGGTGGACCGGCACATCGGGCTCTACGTCAACGAGTTCACCGCCGACCTGGGGGACGCGGGGTTCGCCGCCGTGGAGGCGTTGCTCGGCCGGGCCGCCGACGCCGGGCTGGTGCCTCAGACCTCCAGCTCGTTGGCGACCGCGTGGACCAGCTGAGCGATCTTCTGCGCCGTCTTGCGGTCCGGGAAGCGGCCCCGGCGCAGGTCCGGCTGGACCTTCGCCTCCAGCACCTTGATCATGTCCTCGACGAGGCCGTGCAGCTCCTCCGCCGGCCGGCGACGCAGCTCCGCCATCGACGGCGGGGCGTCGAGCAGCTTGACCCCCATCGCCTGCGCGCCCCGGCGGCTGTCCACCACGCTGAAGTCGACCCGCTGGCCGCCCTTGAGGTCGGTGACACCCGTCGGTAGCGCGCCCTTGGGAAGGAACACGTCGCCACCCTCGTCGCTGGTGACGAATCCGTATCCCTTGGCCGCGTCAAACCACTTCACTCGCCCCGTCGGCACCTGAGAACCTCTGCTTCGCTTGAGCTTGAGACGTCTACCGCTCCAAGGCTAGCCGGATCATGCCGTCCAGCGCCGCCGGGAATCCGGTGAGATCATCCAGCACCACCTCCGCCCCGGCCGCGCGCAGCTCGTCGGCGGTGCACGGGCCCGTGGCGACCCCGATGCCGGGTACGCCCGCCGCCCCCGCCGCCACCATGTCCGCCACGTGGTCGCCGACGTAGTGGGTCGCGCCGTGCCGCCGCAGCGCGGTCGCCTTCTCCTCCGCGAACAGGTCGCCCGCCACCTCGTCGGCCACCAGACCGAGGTGGTCGAGGTGCAGCCGGGCCAGGCGGCCCTGCTTGGCCGTGACCACCAGCACCCGCCCGCCGCGTCCGCGTACCGCGTCGATCGCGGCGACCGCCCCGGGCAGCGGGATGGTGGGCGTGATCGCGTACGCCGGATACAGCTCGCGGTACGTCAGGACGGCCTCGTCGACCTGCTCCGGCGGGAACCAGCGGGCGATCTCCGTACGCAGCGGCGGGCCGAGCCGCGCCACGGCGGCCTCCGCGTCCACGTGCACCCCCGTGCGGGCCGTCAACGCCCGGAAGGCGTCGGCGATGCCGGGACGCGAGTCGACCAGGGTCATGTCGAGGTCGAAGCCGACCGTCAGCGCTGCCATGCGGGAGAACGTACCCGCCCATCCCCGGGTCAGCCGGACGTCCGAGGGGCGGGAGGACCCTCCATCGGGCTAGCGTGGAACGACGATGACCACCTCACTCGCCGACCACCTGCGGTCGCTGCCCGACGAGTCGCTCGCCGCCCTCCTCCAGTTGCGGCCGGACCTCGTCGTACCCGTGCCGGCCGACGTCTCCGCGCTCGCCACCCGGGCCCAGTCGCGGGTCTCGGTGGCCCGCGCGCTCGACGCGCTGGACCAGTTCACCCTGCTGATGCTGGACGCCGCCCGGCTGACCCGGGACGCCACCGACGGGACCACCTCCACCGACGCGGTGCTCGCCATGGCCACCGCCGGCCCGCAGCCGCCCGCCCCCACCACCGTTCGCGCCGCCGTGAACCGGCTGCGCGCGCTCTTCGTGCTGTACGGCCCCGAGAGCGCCCTGCGCGTGGTGGCGAGCGTCGACGAGGTCTCGCCGTACCCGGCGGGCCTGGGTCGACCGGCGGCGGAGCTCGGCCCGCGGACGGCGGCGCTCTGCGCGGACCCGGCGAAGCTGCGGCGGACGCTGCTGGCCGCGCCGCCCTCGGCCCGGGCGATCCTGGACCGGCTGGCCGCCGGACCGCCGGTCGGCAGCGTGCCGGCGGGCGCGTTGCAGGCGCCCCCGCTCGGCGCGGAGGACGACCTGCCGCCGGACCCGACCAACGGCGGCGCGCCGACCGGCTCGCCGGTGCGCTGGCTCGTCGACCACCACCTGCTGGTGCCTGTCTCCGGCGGCAGGGCCGGCGCCACGGGCACCGTCGAACTGCCCCGCGAGGTCGGCCTGCTGCTGCGCCGCGACAGCGGCCCGCTCGGCCCGCTGCGCAGCAGCCCGCCGCCGGTGGCCACCCCGCCGCGCGAGCCGAAGGCCGCCGACTCCGCCGGGGCCGGGCAGACCATGGAGGTGGTACGCCACACCGAGGGGCTGCTGGAACAGCTCGCCGCCGAACCGGCGCCGGTGCTCCGCTCGGGCGGCCTGGGCGTCCGCGACCTGCGCCGGCTCGCCAAGGTCGTCGGGGTGGACGAGCCGACGGCGGCCCTGCTGCTGGAGACGGCGTACGCGGGCGGGCTCGTCGGCGAGGTCGACCTGCCCGGGGCCACCACGACCCGGCACGGCGCCGACCAGCAGGTCCTGCCCACCGCCGGGTACGAGGTGTGGCGGGCCGGGACGCTCGCGCAGCGCTGGGAGCAGCTCGCCCGGGCCTGGCTGACCATGACGCGGCAGGCCGGGCTGGTGGGGCAGCGCGACGACCGGGACCGGCCGATCACGGTGCTCTCCGCCGAGGCGGAACGGGCCGGCGCGCCGGCCGCCCGACGGGCCGTACTGGAGGTCCTCGCCGACCTGGAGCCGGCCACCGGGCCCACCCCCGAGGAGGTGCTGGCCCTGCTCGACTGGCGGGCGCCGCGGCGCAGCCGGGGGCGGGAGGCCGCGCACCGCGAGGTGCTGGCCGAGGCGGCCACGCTGGGCGTGACGGGGCTGGGGGCGCTCACCTCGTACGGGCGGCTGCTGCTCGCCGACGTGACCGCCGCCGACGAGCGGGGCGGCGACGACCCCCTCGGGTTGCGGGCGGACACCGAGAGCGGCGACCCGACCAGCACCGTACGCGCGCTGGACGCACTGCTGCCCGCCCCGGTGGACCACTTCCTCGTACAGGCGGACCTGACCGTCGTGGTGCCCGGCCCGCCCGACCCGGCGCTGGCCGCCGAACTGGAGGTGGTGGCGGAGCACGAGTCGGCCGGCGGCGCCAGCGTGCACCGGGTCACCCCGGCCAGCGTGCGCCGGGCCCTGGACGCCGGCTACTCGGCCGACGACCTGCACGCCCTGTTCCGCCGACGGTCCCGCACCCCCGTCCCGCAGGGGCTGACGTACCTGGTGGACGACGTGGCCCGCAAGCACGGTGGGCTGCGGGTCGGTTCCGCCGGGGCGTACGTGCGCAGCGACGACGAGGCGCTGCTGACCGAGGTGCTCGCCGACCGGCGGCTGGAGCCGCTGGCGTTGCGCCGGCTGGCGCCGACGGTGCTGTCGACGCCGTACCAGGTGGGTCGGATGCTGATGGTGCTGCGCGACGCCGGTTACGCCCCGGTGCCGGAGGACGCGAGCGGCTCGGCGGTGCTGGCCCGCCCGAAGACCCGGCGGGCCCCGGCGCGGGTGCCGGTGACGACCCGGACGCTCGACCCGCTGACCACACCGAAGCTGGCCATGCCCCGCCTGCTCGGCGTGGTGGAGCAGATCCGGCGCGGCGACGCGGCGGCCCGGGCCGCGCGGCGGGCGCCGGCCGTGGTCCGGGGCGGTGTCGGGCGCACCGGTCCGGCGCCGGTGCCCTCCCACAGCGACGCCCTGGCGGTGCTCCAGCAGGCGATCCGGGACCGGGCGCTGGTCTGGGTCGGGTACGTCGACGCGCACGGGGCGACCGCGTCCCGGCTCGTCCGGCCGGTCTCGATGGGCGCGGGCTACCTGCGCGCCGAGGACGACCGGACGGAGATGCTGCACACCTTCGCCCTGCACCGGATCACGGCGGCGGTGCTGGAGGACTGAGCGGGTCGGGTCAGCGCCGGCTGCGGCGTACCGTCCCGACGACGGAGACGATCAACAGCAGCGCGAACCCGGTGCCGACCGACTCGCCGACCGAGGCGACGAAGCCCTGCTGGAGCACCAGCCAGCCGAAGAGGAACCAGCCGAAGAGCACCACCCCGGCGACCGCGTACGCGACGACCGTGGCGGTGGAGACTTCCTCGGCGGGGGACGGGTCGCGCTCGAGGGTGTGTTCCCGGGCCACTTCGCGATCGACCGTCATCTCCGACCTCCCCGTCCGGTGCGACGTCTGGCATCCAGCGTGACACCCCGGTGGCGGGAGTGACAGGGGATAAAACCCGGATCGGACGAGTTGTGCGACCTCGGAGACGTGCCGGGGCGGCCGGGCGGCTCAGGTGCCGGGGCGCCGCCCCATGAGCACCACCTTGCTGCCGACCTTGCCCAGTTCCCAGAAGCGGACGGCGTCGCCGGGCAGCAGGTTGACGCAGCCGTGCGAGCCGATCGCCTTGTTGTGCAGGTAGGTCGTTGTCTGGTGGAAGCCCATCCCCTGGGTGAAGTGCTGCCAGTACGGCAGCCACACCTCGTACGGGTCGGACCACTCCTTGACGTTGCGGTAGTTGATCGTGAACGTGCCGGCGGGGGTGCGGTAGCCGGGCATGCCCGTGCGGGTGACGGTCGGCTTGACGAGCACCTTGCCGTTGCGCATGACCCAGGTGGTCTGCCGGGTCAGGTCGATGCAGAAGGTGGTGCCCGAGCCGGCCCGGCAGCGCGCCGTGTCGGTCGTGGCGAGGCGCTTCGCCACGTCATACGTCGTGGGCCCGGCGCGGCCGTGGGCGGGGCGGATGTCGTACCGCTTCTGGAACTTCTTGATGGCGGCGCAGTCGGCGGCGGACTGCCGGCCGTCGACGGTCACGCGCCCGAAGCCGCCCAGCCGGGCCAGGTACGCCTCCACCTCGCGCTGGTGCTCGCCCTGCGGGCAGCCGGCGGCGGACGGCGACCCGGTGGGCTTCGTCGCGGGGCGCGTCGGCTTCACCGTGGGGCGCGTCGGTGCCGGCGTGTTCCGCGTCGGCTTGACCTTGGGCTTCGGCGGCGCCGTGCTCGGCTGCGCCCGCTGGTCCGGCCCGGGCGCACCGCTCGCCCCCGTTACCCGCTCCGCAGCCCCGGCCGCGACGGGTCCCCCGCCCCCGCCGCCGTCGGCCTGCGGATCGAACGTGCACGCACCGGCACCGACCAGCGTGACCACTGCCAGGGCGACCAGCCGGCTGCTGATCCGGACATGTTTCATGCTGCCTCCCTGACAGGTGTTCCCTTTGCTAGACGTTGCGAGTACCGCTCCGGTTGCTCCAGGTGACCAGATTTTTCTGCCGTCACCCTGGTGCGTGCAACACTGGTGGGTCGGCCTGGGCGGGTCAGTCGCCTCCCGGACAGCCGGCGACCGAGGCGGAGGAGAGGCACTGGCGTGAGCGGTGGACCCCTGATCGTGCAGTCGGACAAGACCCTGCTGCTGGAGATCGACCACCCGGACGCGCAGGCATGTCGGATGGCCATCGCGCCCTTCGCCGAGCTGGAGCGCTCCCCCGAGCACGTGCACACCTACCGGCTGACGCCGCTCGGGCTGTGGAACGCGCGCGCCGCCGGCCACGACGCCGAGGGCGTGGTCGACTCCCTGATCAAGTACTCCCGCTACCCGGTGCCGCACGGGCTGCTGGTCGACGTGGCCGAGACGATGGACCGGTACGGCCGCCTCCAGCTCGCCAACGACCCGGCGCACGGCCTCGTCCTGCGGGCGCTGGACCGGCTGGTGCTGATCGAGGTCGCCAAGAGCAAGAAGCTCGCCGGGATGCTCGGCGCGAAGCTCGACGACGACACGATCGCGGTGCACCCGTCCGAGCGGGGCCGGCTCAAGCAGGCTCTGCTCAAGCTCGGCTGGCCCGCCGAGGACCTGGCCGGCTACGTCGACGGCGAGGCACACCCGATCGAGCTGGCGGAGGCCGGCAAGGACGGCCGGAAGCCGTGGACGCTGCGGTCGTACCAGCGGGAGGCCGTGGAGGCGTTCTGGGCCGGCGGGTCGGGCGTCGTGGTGCTGCCCTGCGGCGCCGGCAAGACGCTGGTCGGGGCGGCGGCGATGGCCGAGGCGAAGGCGACCACCCTGATCCTGGTCACGAACACGGTGGCGGGGCGGCAGTGGAAGCGGGAGCTGATCGCGCGCACGTCGCTGACCGAGGAGGAGATCGGCGAGTACTCGGGCGAGCGCAAGGAGATCCGCCCGGTCACCATCGCCACGTACCAGGTGCTCACCTCGCGCAAGAAGGGCACGTTCACCCACCTGGACCTGTTCGGGGCCCGCGACTGGGGCCTGGTCGTCTACGACGAGGTGCACCTGCTGCCCGCGCCGATCTTCCGCTTCACCGCGGACCTCCAGGCCCGCCGCCGGCTGGGCCTCACGGCGACTCTGGTACGCGAGGACGGCCGCGAGGGCGACGTGTTCAGCCTGATCGGCCCGAAGCGGTACGACGCGCCGTGGAAGGACATCGAGTCGCAGGGCTGGATCGCCCCGGCCGAGTGCACCGAGGTACGCGTGACGCTCACCGACGCGGAACGCATGTCGTACGCGACGGCGGAGGCCGAGGAGCGCTACCGGATGGCGGCCACCGCCCGCACGAAGCTGCCGGTGGTGAAGGCGCTCGTGGACCGGCACCCGGACGACCAGGTGCTGGTGATCGGCGGCTACATCGACCAGCTCCACCAGCTCGGCGAGTACCTCGACGCGCCCATCGTGCAGGGGTCCACGACGAACAAGGAACGCGAGCGGCTCTTCGACGCGTTCCGCTCCGGCGAGGTGCGCACCCTGGTCATCTCGAAGGTCGGCAACTTCTCCATCGACCTGCCCGAGGCGGCGGTGGCGATCCAGGTGTCGGGCACGTTCGGCTCCCGCCAGGAGGAGGCGCAGCGGCTCGGCCGGGTCCTGCGACCCAAGGCCGACGGCCGCCAGGCGCACTTCTACACGGTCGTCTCCCGCGACACGATCGACACGGAGTACGCGGCCCACCGGCAGCGCTTCCTGGCCGAGCAGGGCTACGCGTACACGATCGTCGACGCGGACGACGTCCTCGGCCCGAAGCTGCCGACGGTCGACTGACGGGAGCATCGCGGGGTCGTGGCACGGGTCCGGTTCGCCCCGACGCCCCTGTCCGACGGCAACTCCTGCGCCCGCGAGGACGGCACGGATCCTGGTGGACATGTCGTAGTGTCGATGCATGACAGCTGTGGTGGTGTCCCTCGCAGTGATCGTGGTGGTGCTGATCGCGGCGTTCGTCTTTGTCGGCTGGCGAGACCGGAACCGGCTCTCCTCACCTGAGGATTCGGCTGCGGTGCGCGATGCGACATCCGCCCAGGCGCAATATGCGGCCGAGCGTCATGGTGCGCAGGGTGAGGTGTGGCGGAGCGGTCAAACTCCTAACGGCACCTGAGTACGCCCCGGACCAGTCCTCGCTCCGATCCCTGCCCGGGCTCTAGTCCAATCGAGGGGAGGACTTCCCAGACCAGCCGAACAGCGACCACGCTGCGGTGATCACCAGCAGCACCAGCGCGAGACCGGCCACGACCTCTGTCACGACAGCCCAGGCCGGAAACGGGCCACCGTCGTTCGGGACGCTCACGAGAAAGCCGCCATATGCGGATCGGACGAGGATCGGACCGATCCACAGATGAAGCAGGGCACGGCCGGGCCTGAGACGACGACGAACCAGCAGCCCACCGGCGGCGATCAGAACGGCCGCGCTGGTCACCGAGGTGACCACCAGCATCAGCAGCAGGACGACATCCATTCCGCCGCCGTACATCGCCTCCGCGTCAATCGCGTCACGCAGGACGATGCGGGCCCCGCTTGCTGACTGGGCAAGACCCAACGCGCCACCGGCGAACAGCAACAGGGACGGACGCACGAGGCACGCTATCAAGCTGGACCGGGGGCGAATCGCGTCCATAGTGGGACGACCGGATGCCCCTCCGGCCGACCACCGATGGCTCAACGCGTCGAGCAGCGCGGTCACGCCGACCAAGATCCGCCTATTTCCCACCCTCAAGTCACCCACCCCTGCCGGTTCCGGCTCACCGGCTCAGGGCGGTCTCCCGTTCCATGTGGGACAGCTTCTCGGGATTGCGTACGGCGTAGATCCCGGTGATGAGGCCGCCGTCGACGCGTACGGCCAGGACCGTGTCCATCTCGCCCTCGAGTTGGACGATCAGCGCCGGGTGGCCGTTGACCTGTGCCGGCCGCCACGACGTGCTGCCCGCGACCCTGCCCCACCCGCCGGCCAGCAGGCGGGCAACCTTGTCGGCGCCGAGGATGGGCCGTGGGACTGCCTGCTTGACGCCGCCACCGTCGCCGAGGAGGACCACGTCCGGGGCGAGGATGTCGAACAGGCGCTGCAGGTCGCCGGTCTCGACCGCCCGCTGGAACGCGTCGAGCGCGTACCGGGTCTCGGCGGCTGAGACGACCCGGCGGGGCCGACGCGCCGCGACGTGTGCCCGTGCCCGGTGGGCGATCTGACGGACAGCGGCGGGGTTCTTGTCGACGGCTTCGGCGATCTCGTCGTAGCCGAGGTCGAACACCTCGCGCAGCACGAACACCGCCCGTTCGGTCGGTGCCAGCGTCTCCAGCACCAGCAGCATCGCCATCGAGACGCTGTCGGCCAGCGCGACGTCCTCGGCGACGTCCGGAGCGGTGAGCAGCGGCTCGGGCAGCCAAGGGCCGACGTAGGACTCCCTGCGGCGGCTGAGCGTACGCAGTCGGACGAGTGCCTGGCGGGTCGTGATGCGGACCAGGTAGGCGCGCCGGTCCCGGACCGCGCCCAGGTCGACGCCCGCCCACCGCAGCCAGGTCTCCTGCAGGACATCCTCCGCGTCGGCGGCCGAGCCGAGCATCTCGTACGCGACGGTGAAGAGCAGGTTGCGGTGGGCGAGGAACGCCTCGGTGGCCGGGTCCGGGTTGTCGGCGGCGGCGGTCTGCGGCGTACCCACCATGGGTGACTCCTGTTCCCTCTCGGCTGCGTCACCCATCAGATGCCGGACCCGGCCGTTCTGTGACAGCTCCGGCTGTGGCAGTCGTCACCCGGCCGTACGGTCACACGGCGCTGCTCGCCGGCATCTCGTGTTCGTCCGACCGAATACCAGGAGCGAAGGACGGAAGCATGGACGCCCGATTCGACATGTTCGACAACGAGATCGCCATGAAGTTCGCCAAGCGGTTCGCGAACGCCGGCATGGTGATCCAGCAGTCGCCGCTGCCCAAGGCCACGCAGGAGCTGGTGTCGCTGCGGGCCAGCCAGATCAACGGCTGCGGCTGGTGCATCGACATGCACACCAAGGAGGCCGCGACGGCCGGCGAGAGCGCGGTCCGGCTCAACCTGGTCGCCGCCTGGCGCGAGTCCACCGTCTTCACCGAGGCCGAGCAGGCCGCGCTGGCGCTCGCCGAGGAGGGCACCCGGCTCGCCGACGCCTACCAGGGCGTGTCCGACGAGACCTGGGCCGAGGTGCGCAAGCACTACGACGACGACCAGGTCGCCGCGCTGGTCGCCCTGGTCGCCCTGATCAACGCGGCCAATCGGCTCGCCGTGATCGTGCACCAGCGGGGCGGTTCCTACCAGCCGGGCATGTTCGCCGCCGCGTTCGACTGAATCGAGATCCGACCCGGCCCGGCATCAGCCGGTCCGGGGCCGACGGTGGCGGCCGGTCGACGACCGGCCGCCACCCGCGCGCTGCGTCAGCCGGCGCCGCCGGCCCGGAACGCGACCCAGGCGTCGCTCATCCGGTCCGCCTGTCCGGCGGTGAACATGTTCATGCAGGAGTCCTGCGTGTAGTCCATGAAGTTGTGGATCGGGTCCAGCCCGGGTGCGGTGCAGGTGTCCGCGCCCACCGGGCAGTTGAACTGCGGGGCCGCCTCGCGCGGGGTGTCCGCGACGAAGTCGCCGGCGGCGGAGCAGCCGTGCGCGAAGGTGTGCTCCAGCATCAGCCAGTGCCCGACCTCGTGCGTCAGCGTGTCGCCGAGGGCGTACTTGCCCGCCGTGCCGCCCGGCATGGACTCGTCGAGCATCACCACGCCGTCGATGTAGTCGCGGCCGTTGTTGTAGCCCTTCGGGAAGTACGCCCAGCCGAGCAGGCCGCCGCCGATGTTGGCCGCGTACACGTTGAGGGTCTCGGAGTCGCCGGTGTGCAGCGCCTTCTTCATGTCGCGCTCGTTCTTGCCGGGCACGACGGTGTACCAGGCGCTGTTGACCGTCCACGTCGTGTCGACCAGGTCGAACCGGAACGGCGTGTCGGAGGCGTTGGCGGCGGTGCGGCCCGCGAACGAGTCGTTGAGCACCTTCATCTGCGCCGCGATCAGGGTGTTCCACCTGGTCGTCTCGGCTGCGGTCAGGGGGTGGTCGGAGATCATGTGGAAGACCGTCGGCACGGTGACGCTGCCGTTGGCCAGACGCGGGGCGTCCTTGATGACGCCGTAGGCGTTCGCCTCGTTCTTGGCGTACAGCTCCGGCTCCTGGGCGGTGGCGCCCTCGGCGAGCCGGGCCGCGCCGTGCCCGTGGGCGTCCGGCTCGCACTCGGCGACACCCGGGGAGACGGTCACGGGGGCCGCCGATACCGCGCCGTAGGCGCCACCGGACGCCAGGAACGTCGCGGCGGTGGCGGTGAGGACCGCAAGTCGGAAGATCGGTCTCCTGTGCATCGGTGCACCTTTCAGGAGGATGGGGGCGGTGCCGAGTCGACGCGGGGTTGCCATGACCAGGTCGATGACGTCGTCTTCCCGGTATGAGACCACGTCGATGGCAACGGCAACAGACCTGCGGAAAGGGCCGATTTTCCCTGTAACGCCAGGGAGCCGGGGAGCGCTGATTGGAGGCGCGCGGACCGCGCCGGGCCTCCTCGGGGGCGTACCGGAGGAGGCCCGTTTCGTCCTTTCGGACGGCTACGGGCGGCGGACCCGGTAGTAGAGGTGGGTGACCCGGTCGCCCTCGACGACCGTCGGGTCCGACAGCTCGACGGGGGCGTCGCGGACGTGGTCGAAGAACGGCACGCCGTCGCCGAGCAGGACCGGCACCAGGTTGACCCGGATCTCGTCGAGCAGCCCGGCCGCCAGGCACTGGCGGGCGATGCTGCCTCCGTTGACCCCCACCCAGCGGTCGCCGGCCAGCTCGCGGGCCTGCGCGACGGCGGCCTCGATGCCGTCGGTGACGAAGGTGAACGGCGCGCCCGGCCGGGGCCAGCCGTCCGGCACGTGGTGGGTGACGACCACGACCGGCGTGCCCATGGGGTGCCGGCCGTCCCAGCCGCCGACGAGGTCGAACAGCCGGCGGCCGACGACCAGGGCGCCGGTGTCGTCCAGCGTGCGCCGCAGGTGGCCGGCGCTCGCCTGCGAGGTGCGGAACGTCATCTCCGGCTTGGTGGTTCCGATGGCGACGTCGCCGTTCTCGTACCACTGGAAGAGCTGGTCGAAGCCGGTGTCGCCCGGGGCGGCGATGTAGCCGTCCAGCGACATGCTCGCCTCGGTGTAGACCCCGCCCATCACAGCACCCGGGTGATCTGCTCGGCGGCGATCCGGGCGTCGAGCCGGGCCGGGTCAAGGTTGGCGCAGAGCACCACCGACGCGCCGACGGCCAGCGGCGCCAGCAGCCAGTACACCGGCTGTTCGTGCTCGGCGACGTCGACCAGCAGCCGGTCGCCGGCCCGCAGGTCGAGCCGTTCCGCCACGGCCAGCGCGACGCTGCCCCACTCGCGGTAGCTCGTACCGTCGGGGCTGGCCGCGTGGGCGCTGGTCAGCGGGGCGGAGGCGGGCAGCGCGTCGGTGTGCCGGCCCACCTCGACGAGCCAGTCCCGGTACTCCTCGGGGGCCTGGGCGCGCGGGGTGACGCCGAGGGAGAGGACGAACCGGTGCCGCGCCTCGGGCACGTCCTCCAGCCAGTCGTCGAGCCGCTCGGCGCTGACGAAGACCGCGTCGTACGGCTCGTCGGCGCCCGGCTCGACCGACGGCAGGCCGGCGGTGGCCCGGGGCCGGAAGGACACCGCCACCCCGGCCGACCAGGCGCCCAGCAGCACGGCGGCACTCTGCCAGTGCGCCGGGAGCAGCACGGCCGCCCGGTCGCCGACGCCCAGCCCGCAGCCCTCGCGCAGCAGCCCGGCGGTCCGCGCCGCCCAGCCGCCCAGCTCCGTCGCGGTCAGGTCGACCCGCTCACCGGTCGCGTCGTCGAGGTAGGTGAGCAGCGGCCGGTCCGCCTCCGCCGCCCGACCACCGGTCAGCGGCTCCCGGACGAGGGCATCGGTCATGTTCATGTCGCACTCCTCGGCAGGCTGTCGCCACCCTACTCAACGGGCTACGGGCCGGTAGGGCACCGATGCGCGGTTCCGGGCACCCGCGCGGACACCTCAGGGGCACCGCGCGGGCACTGGCACCGCACGGACGTCACACTCCCGGGCGCGGTGGGTCACGCAGGCAGCGCCGCCGCACCGGTACGGGCATTGACCGGCGTTGCCACACTCGTGGCGCGGACAGTCCGCCGAGGCCCAGGGAGGCTGCGTCATGCAGACAGACGAACGTGCGCCCCGGACCCGGCGGGGCGGGACGCTGCGGGGCGCCATGGCGCTGGCGGTACTGCTCGCCGGGGCGGCGCTGGCCCGGCCGGTGCCCGCCGCGGCGGACCCGCTGCCGGACCCCAACCCCACGGTGACCGCCACGGTCTGGGCGCACGCCCCGACCACGACCGAGTACCGCATCACCGGCGGCTACAGCGCCCACTCCGGCGACGGCGACGTCGTGGTGCGGCGGACCGGCACCGGGGCGTACACGGTGCTGCTGGAGGGGGCGGCGACCAGCGGCGGGGTGGCGCACGCGGTGGCGTACGGGGGCGGGCCGGTCCTCTGCACCGTGGCGAGCTGGTACCGCAGCCCGATCGGCGCGCCCGACCTGCTGATCCAGGTGCGCTGCTTCGCCGCGACGGGCAGCCCGGCGGACAGCCGCTTCGTGGCCACCTTCACCAACGTCCGGCAGGTCGGCCAGGGCCGGCTGGCGTGGTTCGTCACCGACCAGGCGCAGCCGACCGGCGTACGCACGCTGCCCGCCGCCTACCGGTACGACTCGACCGGCGGGACGGTCGCCTACGAGCGCCTCGACAAGGGCCGGTACCGCTTCCTGATGAACCCGAACCCGCCCAGCGAGGGCGGGGCGATCTTCCCGATGGCGCACGTGACCGCGCTGGGCGGCACCGCCGTGCACTGCCAACTCGATCCGCCGGACGGGTGGGTGGTCCACTGCGCGAACGCCGCCGGCAACCCGGTGGACGCCCGCTTCGTGGTCACCTACGGCTCCCGGGTGGACCTGCTGGGCCGGGCGTTCGGGCCGCGCTTCGCCAGCGGCGTGTTCCACGGCGAGAACGTCAGCGGCACCTGGATCGGCGGCGAGAGCTACAACTCGACGATCCCGGGCTTCGGCGGCGCGACGGGCACGGTGCTCGGCACCGGCCGCTACCAGGCGCGCTTCGCCGGCACGGGCACCGGTTACGGCACCGCCTTCGTGAACTCGTTCGTGACCAGTCTCCAGCGTCCGCCGCGCGGCTACTGCGTACTGGCCGGGTGGTCCCCGTCCGGCACCGACACCGTCGTCTCGGTCAACTGCTACACCTGGCTGGGCGTGCCGGCCAACCTGAACGCGCGGATCTCGTACACCACCTGGCCGGCCGCCTGACCGGCGGTCACCTCGGCGGCCGGGGCGACGCCGCCGGCGCGCGGGCCCGCCCGATGCGGCGCGGCGTCGCCCGGGCCGGCCGGCGGCCGACGCGGCCCGGGTGACGCCGACGCGCGGGTCAGGGTGCGACCTGACCGCCCCACGACGTGGGGACCGCGCCGCCGGCCGGCTGCCAGTGCCGGTCGACGAGCGTCCCGTCGGCGCCCCGGGTGTAGACGTGGGTCTCGTCGCGCCAGGCCAGCGCCACCGGGTCGGTGGTGGCGCCGGTGCCGCCGCTGTCGGTGGTCACCGTGCCGCCCGGTCGCCACGACATGCGCCACAGCGTGCCGTCGGCGGAGCGGGCGAAGACCTGCTGCGTCTGGCCCTGTCGGATGGCCCAGGGGGTGCCGACGACGTTGCCGCCCCAGTTGTCGGTGAAGACCCGGTCCAGGTCGTGGGAGTAGAAGCGGTGCTCGATGCTGCCGTCGGCGGCCCGGTAGAAGACGTGCTGCTGGTCGCCGAAGGCGAAGCCGGTCGGGTCGGAGTGGACCTTCCCGACGCCGCCCCAGTCGTCCAGCCTGGGCAGGTTGTTCGCGATCTTCGGGTACCAGACCCAGTGGCGCAGGGTGTTGTCGCTGCCGCGCGCGAAGACGTGCTGCTCGTCGTGGAACGCGTACGCGACCGGGTTGCCGACCACGTCGCCGCCGTGCCAGACGTCCCGGCGGACCGTGCCGTCGGGCTCCTGCCACCAGTGGTGCAGCCTGCCGTCGGTGCCGCGGCCGAACACGTGCTTCTGCCCGTTGAGGTAGAGCATGCCGGTCGGGTCGCCGGCCAGGCCCGCGCCCCAGTCCTCCTGGCGGACGCTGCCGCCCGGGGCCCACCACCAGTGCCGCAGGTTCCCCTCGGGGGTGCGGGCGAAGACGTGCTGCTCGCCGCCGACCGGGTAGCCCGTCGGCCGGCCCGCGATCGGGCCGCCCCAGGTGTCCCGGTGGATCGAGCCGTCGGCCGGCTCCCGCCACCAGTGCGAGAGCATGCCGTCGGGGGCGCGCTCGAAGTGGTGTCGCTGCTCGCCGGAGACGTACCCGCGCGAGGCGCCCGGCTCCTGGCTGGCCCACGGGTCACCCGAGGGCGGCACCTGCGGCGTGCTCAGGGAGACCGGACGGCCGAAGTTCGGCGTGCCGTCGGCGTTCCAGACGACCGGTTGGGCGCGCGTGGTGCGGCCGTCGTAGGTGTACGCCGAGCTGGTCTTGCCGTGGTAGACGATCCAGTCCTGGGTGCCGTCGGGCGAGCGGAAGAAGCCGTTGTGCCCGGGGCCGAAGACGCCGGCCGCGTCGTTGCGGGAGAAGACCGGCCCGGGGTGCTGGCGCCAGTTCGACACCACCAGCGGGTCCGCGCCGTCCGCGATGGACTTCATCCAGAGCTGGTAGTCCGGCTTGCCCGTGTCGCAGGCGGAGTAGACGAGGAAGAGCCGCCCCGGGCCGCGCAGCCCTGTCGGCCCCTCGCGTACCTCGTGGCAGCCGCCGTCGGCCGGCAGTGCGACGCGGTTGCCGGTGGTGGTCCACGGCGATGTCATGAGCCGCAGGTAGAGCTGCGCCGGCCCGCCCATCCCCCGGCCGGGGCCCGTCCAGGCGAAGTACGTCCGGCCGTTGTGCGTCACCGGCTCGCCGTCGATGGCGTACTCGCCGTAGTCCGCGATCCGCCCCTTGAAGTGGTACGGGCCGAGCGGGTCGTCGCCCTCGGACTCGATGACGTAGTTGCGGTGGTTGGCGTCGACGCCGTCGCTGGCGGTGTAGTAGATGTACCAGCGGGGTCCCTCGGGCCGGACGAACCGGTGGATCGAGGGGGCCCAGACCTGCTTGTTGCGGCTGGGGTCCGGGTCCCGCCACACCGTCCGCTCGGGCGCGGTGGCCAGGCCCGCCAGCGTCGGGGAGGTCCAGATGCCGATCCGGTCGCCGAGCGTGGTGGACAGGAAGTAGGCGCCGTTGAAGTAGGTCATGGTGGGGTCGGCGCCGCCGTTGAGCTGGCCGCGGAACAGGGTCGAGGCGGCGGCGGGCTGCGCCGGCAGGGCCAGCAGCGGCAGGACGCACGCGAGGGCCAGGAGGCGGGCGATGAGCCGTTGCATGGGCGATCCTCCGACTGGACGCGCGCCGACCTCGGCTGAGATTTCTTTCACGCCGGCCGCGAATGTTGTCGGATACTAACAGCCAAAACTACGAACGTCGATGAATGCGCGACCGCCGTGCGTCAGCCGGCGGGCAACTCGGGGCCGCCGTCGAGCAGGGGGGCCAGCAGGTCGCCCTGCTTCTCCACCCGCTTCAGCACCTCCCCCGCCGTGTACGGCTTGGTCGCCGGCCGCTTCCCCGCCGCGCCCGCCTCGACCTCGTCCCACGTCAGCGGCGTGGAGACGGACGGCACGGACTGCGCCCGCAGCGAGTACGGCGACACCGTCGTCTTGGCGGCGTTGTTCTGGCTCCAGTCGATGAAGACCTTGCCCGGCCGCAGGTTCTTGGCCATCTTCGACACGACCAGCTTCGGGTGCTCCCGCTCCAGCTCCTGCGCGATCCGCTTGGCGTAGTCGGACACGAGGTCGGCGGACTGGGTGCCGGCGATCGGGCAGCAGAGCTGCATGCCCTTCTTCCCGGACGTCTTCGGGTAGCTGTCGATGCCGTCCTCGGCGAGCCGGTCACGCATCAGCAGCGCCACCTGGCAGCACTGGCGCAGCGCCGCCGGCGGCCCGGGATCGAGGTCGACGACCATCATGTCGGGGTGCTCGCCGACCTTCCACTGCGGCGTGTGCAGCTCCAGCGCGGCGAGGTTGGCCAGCCAGACCAGGGTGGGCAGGTCGTCGGCGACCACGTAGTCGATGGTGTCCCGGCCCTTGCTGGACCCGGGCACCGGCAGCGTCTCGGTGCGTACCCAGCCGGGGGTGGCGGCGGGGGCGTTCTTCTCGAAGAAGGAGCCGCCGGTGACCCCGTTGGGGAAGCGGATCCGGGTGAGCGCCCGGTCGGCGAGGTGCGGCAGGAGCACCGGGGCGATCCGGGTGTAGTAGTCGATCACCTCGCCCTTGGTGAACCCGGCGTCGGGATAGAGCACCTTGTCCAGGTTGGAAAGCTCCAGCGCGCGTCCCTCCACGTCCACCCGGAAACGCTCAGCCGGCATCGTCGACCTCCTCGGCGGGTTTGTCCGGCCGCAGCCGGAGCACCCGGGGGAACCGCAGTCGCCCGTCCGGGGTGCGTTGGCCGTACTTCACCTCCACCACGACCATGGGTGTTACCCAGATCGCGCCCCGGGCATCCTCGCGCGGCACGTCGCCCGCGAACGGCGACGCGCCGACGCGCAGCGGCTCCAACTCGCGCAGCAGCTCCCGCTCGATGGCCGCGCCGATGCCGCCGCCGACGCGCCCCCGGTAGGTGAGCCGCCCGTCCGGGCGCGGCACCCCGACCAGCAGGCCGCCGATCCTGCGCGCCCCGGGCCGCCAGCCGCCGACCACGAAGTCGCCGGTGACCTCCAGCTTGACCTTCACCCAGTCCGGTGAGCGCACGCCCGGCCGGTAGACCGAGTCGACCCGCTTGGCCATCACCCCTTCCAGGCCGTGCTCGCCGGCCGCCTCGTAGGTGGCCGGGCCGTCGCCGAAGAGCGGCGACACCGCCCACCGGGCGCCGCCGAGCGCCAGGCCGTCCAGGGCCTCCCGCCGGCGGGCGTACGACCGGCCGGTCAGGTCCTCGCCGTCGAGCCGGAGCAGGTCGAAGATCATGTACGTCACCGGGGCGACCGCCGCCAGCCGGGCGGCCTTGTTCCGGTCCCGGACGTGCATCCGCTCCGCCAAGGCGGTGAACGAGGGCTGGCCGGTCTCGCCGAGCAGCACCACCTCGCCGTCGAGCAGCGCGTCACCCGCCTGCTCGTGCAGGGTGGCCAGCTCGGGGTACGCGGCGGTGATCTCCACGCCGCTGCGGGCGTACAGGTGCTGCCGGCCGCCGGAGATGTCGGCCAGCGCGCGGACGCCGTCCCACTTGAACTCGTACGCCCAGCCGGCACCCGCCGGGAGCTGCCCGGTCATCGCGAGCATCGGCTTGAGCGGCGCGCCGGGCACGTTCCGACTGTACTTGCGCACGGAAGCGCTCGCGTGGCCTTCGATCATTTGCGATCCTGGGCTGTACCGGCGAGAGGAGCACGGGGATGCGGGCCATCTGGAAGGGAGCCGTCTCGTTCGGCCTCGTCTCGATCGGGGTCAAGCTCTACTCGGCCACCGAGGAGAAGGACATCCGCTTCCACCAGGTGCACCGGGAGGACGGCGGCCGCATCCGCTACAAGCGCACCTGCCAGGTCTGCGGCGAGGAGGTCACCTACGACGACATCGCCAAGGGCTACGACATCGGCGGCGGCGAGATGGTGATCCTCACCGACGAGGACTTCGCCGAGCTGCCGCTGTCCAGCTCGCGCGCGATCGACGTGCTGGAGTTCGTCCCCGCCGAGCAGGTCGACCCGATCCTCTACAACAAGGCGTACTTCCTGGAGCCGGAGGGCACCGCCACCAAGCCGTACGTGCTGCTGCGCGACGCGCTCGCCGACTCGGAGCGGGTGGCGATCGTCAAGGTGGCGCTGCGCCAGCGGGAGCAGCTCGCCACGCTGCGGGTCCGCGAGGGCGTGCTGCTGCTCAACACCATGCTCTGGCCGGACGAGATCCGGAAGCCCGACTTCGGCTTCCTCGACGAGGACCTGAAGGTCCGCCCGCCGGAGCTGGCGATGGCCAGCTCGCTCATCGACTCGATGGCCGGCGAGTTCGAGCCGGACGCATTCACCGACGACTACCGGGCGGCATTGCAGGAGGTCATCGACGCCAAGGTGGAGGGCCGCGAGGTGGTCCAGCCGGAGGAGGTCGAGGAGGCCCCGGCCGCGGCGGTGGACCTGATGGCGGCGCTGAAGGCGTCCGTCGAGCGCGCCCGGTCCGCCCGGGGCGAGGCCCCGGCCGGCGGCGGCGGGGAGCCGACCCCGATCTCGGCCGCCCGCTCGGCACAGAAGAAGGCCGCCGAGAAGAAGGCGGCGAAGGCCCCGGCCAAGAAGACCGCCGAGAAGAAGGCCGCGCCGAAGAAGGCCGCCGCCAAGAAGGCCGCCCCGAAGAAGGCCACCGAGGGCGAGAAGAAGCCCGCCGCCAAGAAGGCCGCCGCCAAGAAGACGGCCCGCAAGACCGCCTGACCCCCGCGGGCCACGTCTCCGCCGGTCGGAGGCGTGGCGTACGCCGAAGGCACGGCGCGTTCACCGCCGACCGGGCCGGCGCCTTCGGCGGTCCGACGTTTGCCTTGACGCCGGTGACAAGGTCTAGCGTCGGTCGGGTCGGACGAGGGAGGTCGGATGCTGATCGGTGAGCTGGCGGAACGCGCCGGCACGAGCACCCGGGCCCTGCGCTACTACGAGACGCACGGCCTGGTCCGGGCGGCCCGCTCGGCCAACGGATACCGGGTCTACGACGAGGCGGAGCTGCACGTCGTACGCGAGATCCGGGCGCTGCTGGCGGTGGGCTTCGGCCTGGACGACATCCGCCCGTTCGTCGCCTGCCTGCGGGCCGGCAACGCCTCCGGTCACGTCTGCCCCGATTCGGTGGCCGTGCTGCGGCGCAAGCTGGCCGAGGTCGACGCCGGCATCGACCGGCTGCACGCGGTCCGCCGCGAGCTGCGCGACCAGCTCGCCCACGCCATCACCCACCGGGAGGAAACATGCTCGAGACTGCGCCGGACGGCTCGCTGACCGTCGTCACCGACGACACCTTCGCCACCGTGGTGCTCGCCGCCGACCGGCCGGTGGTGGTCGACTTCTGGGCGGACTGGTGCCCGCCGTGCCGGGCCGTCTCCCGCAGCCTCGCCGAGCTCGCCACGGAGTTCGCCGGGCGGATGGTCGTCGCCACGATCGACACCGACGCCAACCCGACGGCCACCCGCACCTACGGGGTGATGTCCCTGCCCACCCTCCTGGTCTTCCGCCACGGCGAGGTGGTCGGCTCGATCGTCGGCTCCCGCCCGAAGCACCAGCTGCGCCAGGCCCTGGTCCGGCATCTCGACGGCTGAGCCCGCGGGCGGTCTCGCCCGGCGAGGTCCACCGCGGGTACGCTCCGCCGGCCCCCGCCGCGAGAGGAACCCCATGCCGTACACCCCCGACCTGCACCGGCTGCTGACGCCCGGCGCCCGCTTCGCCGACGAGCACGCCACGTACGTCATGGAGGTGCACCCGGTGGGCGACGTCGTGCTGCCGACGGGGCAGGTCGTGGGCTGCGACCCGGTGGCCTGCCCGGAGGACGAACCGTTCACGGTCGGGGTGGCCCCCGGCCGCTACCCGGCGCGGGCCTGGGTCGCGGTGGTACGGGGCGAGGACACCGAGGCGGACCGGCGGGTGGCCGCCCTCGAACTGGTGATCCACGACGAGCCGGCGGTCCGCTGGGAGATGGCGCTGGTCGGCGACCAGGACGTCTCGGACCTCAAGCCCGATGGTTGGTTCGGCTACGGGGTGGACACCGGCATCGGCACCCTGGCCGACCCGACCGCGCTGGCCGCCCTGGAGGCGTGGGACGAGGACGCGGTCACGGACGTCTTCGTCGCGGACGAGCCGACCGGCGGGCCGGTGCCGGGGCACGTCGCCGCGGTGCTCGACGAGACGACCGGGGCCAACGTGGTGACGGTCTGGTCCGGTTGGGGCGACGGCTGCTACGGCACCTGGATCGGGCGGACCGCCGACGGCCGGGTCACCTCGTTCGTGACCGACTTCATGGTGGTGCCGGGGCCGGCGTGACCGGTGCGGCGGGAGCGGCCGCGGTCGAGGCGGCGCGGTGGGCGGCCGGGCGGGTACCGTGTGCGTCGGCTTTCCCCCGGCACTCCGATGCCGGCCACCACCTTCGCAGCAGGGAGTCGACGCCGTGAGCGAGCGTACGCAGAACCGGTCCCAGAAGTCGGAGCGGCGGCTGGCCGCCCAGTTGGCCGCACAGAAGGCGGCCGAGGCGAAGCGCCGCCGGCAGGCCTGGGCCGGCGGGCTCGCCGGGGTCGCCGTGGTCGCGGTGCTGATCACCGTCTTCGTGACGATCGGGCGCAACAGCGACGGCGACAAGGACCAGACGGCCGGCGCCCCGTCGGCGGCCCCGTCCGCCAGCGCCCCCGCCGCCGACGCGCCCCCCGCCCCGCAGCTCCCGCAGGGGGCGGACCCGGCCCTGGGCAGCAAGCCGACCGTCGCCGCCGGCAAGGGCGAGCTGAAGAAGCTCACCGTGACCCCGCTGATCAAGGGCACCGGCCCGGCGGTGCAGAAGGGCCAGACGATCACCACGAACTACGTCGGCGTCTTCTACAAGGACGGCAAGGAGTTCGACTCGTCGTGGAGCGGCGGCCAGCCGGCGACCTTCGCCATCGGCGTCGGCCAGGTCATCCCGGGCTGGGACCAGGGCCTCGTCGGCGTGACCGTCGGCAGCCGCGTCCAGCTCGACATCCCGGCCGAGCTGGCGTACGGCGAGAACGCCGCCGGCGGCCGCCCGGCCGGCCCGCTGCGCTTCGTGGTGGACGTGCTCGCGGCCCAGTGACCGCGAACCGAATTGGTCGACCCTCGTGACCGGGCCGTTGCCCCGCGATAGCGGCCCGGTTCGCCCGGGATGTCGCCCGCCGTTGATGCAGTAGCCCACAGAGGGCTTCCGGCCCCTCAGCCACCGGCAGTAGGTTCAGCGTCACCCCGGGCGGTCCGGCCGTCCGGGGTGATGACCGGACCGGACGCGGAGGTGCACGTGACGGCGCTGGACGACGCGGGGCGGACCGCCCGGATGTTGTGGACCCACTACGAGCCGGTCCACGCGATCACCTACTTCCATCCCCGCGCCCGGGCCGCCTTCGAGGCGGTCGGGCTGCGGGGCTTCTGGCGCGGCTACTTCGCCGGCCGGGCCGCGCCGCTGGGGCCCGCCGAGCCCGCGCCGGTGACCGCGGCGTTCTTCAACTTCGCCCCGCACACGGTGGCGCGGGCGCTGCCGGCCGTCTGGCGGCTGGCCACCCCGGAGGAGGCGCTGCGTGCGCGGCTCACGGGCGCGGTGCAGGCGCTGGCCGAGCTGACCTACGAGCTGCCCGAGTCGCACCTGGTCGAGGCGGCCGAGCTGCTGGAGGCCGCCGCCGCCGAGGCGGAGCCCGCCGGCCGGGTGCTGGGCGCCGCCAACGCCGCCCTGCCGCGCGGCGAGTACCCGCTGGCCCGGCTCTGGCAGGCCGCCACCACGCTGCGCGAGCAGCGCGGCGACGGGCACATCGCCGCGCTGGTCGCGGCCGACCTCGACCCGGTGGAGACGCTGGCCTGGCGGGTCGCGGTCGACATCTCCCCGCTGAACCTGCTCGGCCGGGGCTGGTCGGAGGAGCAGTGGGCCGCCGCCCGCGCCCGGCTGACCGAGCGGGGCTGGCTCACCCCGGACGGGGAGCCGACCGAGCGGGGCCGGTCCCGCTTCCAGGCGATCGAGGACGCCACCGACGCCGCCGCCGCCCGCCCGTGGCGGACGCTGGGCCCGGAGCGCACCGAACGGCTGCGGGAGCTGCTCGAACCGATCGCCCGCGCCGCCCACACCGTCATCCCGGAGGGCAACCCGATCGGCCTGCCCGCGCTGCGGACCTGACCCCCGCCCGCCGGCCCGGACGCCACCGATGGGGCAGGATGGGTTCGTGGCGGATGCGGTGGTCTTCGACCTGGACGGCGTGATCGTGGACTCCGAGCCGGTCTGGGAGGAGGTCCGGCGGGCGTACGTCGCGGCGCACGGCGGGACCTGGCAGCCCGACACCCAGCGCCGGCTGATGGGCATGAGCACCGGCGAGTGGGCCCGGTACCTCAGCGGGGAACTGGGCGTCGACCGCAGCCCCGAGCAGGTCGCCGCCGAGGTGGTCGAGGAGATGACCCGGCGGTACGCGGCCCGCGTACCGCTGATCGACGGGGCCGACGAGGTCGTGCGCCGGCTGGCCGAACGGTGGCCGCTGGGGCTGGCCAGTTCGTCGCCGACCCGGCTGATCGCGGCGGCGCTGGCCGCGACGGGCCTGACCGGGGCGTTCGACGCCACGCTGTCGACCGAGGAGACCGAGCGGGGCAAGCCGGCGCCCGACGTCTACCTGGCGGTCGCCGAGCGGCTGGGCGTCGACCCGGCCCGCTGCGTGGCCGTGGAGGACTCGTCCAACGGCGTCCGCTCGGCCGCCGCCGCTCAGATGACGGTGGTGGCGGTGCCGCACGGGGCGTACCCGCTTGACCCGGACGCCGAGCGGCTCGCGGCGCTGGTGCTGGGCTCGGTCGGGGAGCTGACCCCGGAGACCGTGGACCGGCTCGGGTAGGCAGGCTCGACGCGCCGTCGCCGGCAGTGGGCTTGCTCGTCGCCGTCGCGGGGCAGCGGGGCCCGCGCGCCACCGGTGCCGTCGCCGTCACAGCCTCGCGCGGCGCCGCGGGCAGTGGGTCGCGCGTCGCCGCCGCAGGCAGCGGGCTCGCGCGTCGCCGCCGTCGTCGCGCGCGCAGTGGGCTCGCGGTGGGCGGCGGCCGTTCCGCCCGGGTGGCCGGGGCCGGTGGGCTGCCGGGTTGTCCGGTTCGCGCCGGGTCGGTGTCGGCATGAGCGCGGTTCCGTCGGGTACCGCAGCCGACGGCGCCCCGGCCGGGGCCGCCGGGTGAGGAGACGGGGATGAAGGCGATCGTGTACGAGCGCACCGGCGACGCCTCGGTGCTGCAACTTCTCGACCGGCCGGTGCCGGAGCCGGGCCCCGGCGAGGTCCTGGTGCGGGTGGCCGTGTCGGGGGTGAACCCGACGGACTGGAAGACGCGCCGGCAGGGGCCGATGCCGGGCGACTGGCAGACGCCCGGGCAGGACGGCGCGGGGGTGATCGAGGCGGTCGGCGAGGGCGTCGACCGGGAACTGGCCGGCGAGCGGGTCTGGCTGTGGGAGGCCGCGTGGCAGCGGCCCTGGGGCACCGCCGCCGAGTACACGGTGGTGCCGGTCCGGCAGGCGGTGCCCCTCGGCGACGCCTCCTTCGAGCTGGGCGCCTGCCTGGGCATCCCCTTCCTCACCGCGCACCGCTGCCTGACCGCCGGCGAGTACACGCCGGACCGGCTGCACGCGGGCGCGCTCAGCGACCACACGGTGCTCGTGCAGGGCGGGGCGGGCGCGGTGGGCAACGCGGCCATCCAGCTCGCCCGCTGGGCGGACGCGTGCGTGGTCGCCACCGTCAGCAGCCCGGAGAAGGCGCAGCTGGCGGCGGCGGCCGGCGCGTCCTTCGTGGTCAACTACCGGGAGCAGGACGTGGTCGAGGAGGTCCGCAAGATCGCCCCCGACGGGGTGCACACGGTCGTCGAGGTCTCGGCGGCGCGCAACGCCGCCGTCGACGTCCAGTTGCTCCGGCGCGGCGGCGCGGTCTGCGTCTACGCCGACGACGGCGGGGACGAGGTGACCCTGCCGATCCGGCCGTTGCTGGCGCCGAACGCGCGGTTCCAGTTCGTCCTCGTCTACACCGAGCCGAAGGCGGCCAAGGCCCAGGCGGTGGTGGACGTGGCCGCCGCGGCGGCGCAGGGCGGGATCCGGGTGGGCCAGGACGCGGGGCTGCCGCTGCACCGTCACCCGCTCTCGGCGGCCGCCGCGGCGCACCAGGCGGTGGAGAGCTCGGTGGTCGGGAAGGTACTGATCACCACCAGCGAGGGCGAGTGACGGCCGGGCTGAAGGCCGAAAAGCCTTCTGAGCTGGGCAAATTTCCCGGTAGTGGACACAGAGGCGAACAAGTTTCGCAACAATGACGGTGCGGGCAACCGCATGGAGCGGGCGGCCCCGGCGCGGTGCGAACGCCGGGGCCGCCCCTGGGGAGGGAGCTCAGGAGTGGTCCCTACCCCAACAGGCGACGGTGCGCCTGAGAACGTTACGGGAGAGTAAGCTCCCGGACACTCAATTCGCCCCCGGCGTACCGGGAACGCACCACCTTCTTGTCGAACTTGCCCACGCTGGTCTTCGGCACCGCGTCGATGACGGCCCAGCGCTCCGGCAACTGCCAGCGGGCCACCGACCCGGCGAGGAACTCCCGCAGCTCCTCGACCGACGCCGCCACCCCCTCTCGGAGCACCACCGTGGCCAGCGGCCGCTCACCCCAGCGCTCGTCGGGCACCCCCACCACGCAGGCCTCCAGCACCGCCGGGTGGGCCATCAGGGCGTTCTCCAGCTCGACCGAGGAGATCCACTCGCCGCCGGACTTGATGACGTCCTTGGCCCGGTCGGTGAGCGTGATGTAGCCGTCCGGCGAGAGGGTGCCGACGTCGCCGGTTCGCAGCCAGCCGTCGCGGAACTTCTCCTCGTCCGGCACGTCGTCGCCGACGTACCGCGCGGTCACCCACGGCCCACGGACCTCGAGCTCGCCGACGGACGCCCCGTCGGCGGGCAGCGGCTCGCCCAGCGGGCCGACGATCCGGGCCTCCACCCCGGCCGGCACCCGGCCCTGCGTGTAGCGGTAGCGCCAGGCCTCCTCGCCGGTCGCGCCGGCCGGCGGCCGGGAGACCGAGCCCAGCGGGGACATCTCGGTCATCCCCCAGGCGTGGATGACGTCGACGCCGTGCCGGTCGGCGAACGCGTGCATCAGCGCCGGCGGGCAGGCGGAGCCGCCGACGATCACCTCCCGTAGCGAGGAGCTGTCCACGTCGTGGGCGTCCAGGTGGGCGAGCAGGTCGTTCCAGATGGTCGGCACCGCCCCGGCCAGGGTGGGGCGCTCGGCGGCGATCATGTCGGCGATCGGCGCGGCCTGGAGGAACCGGTCCGGCATGATCAGCGACGCCCCGGAGAGGAAGGCCGCGTACGGCAGGCCCCAGGACATGGCGTGGAACATCGGCACGATGGCCAGCTCGCGGTCGGTCGGGCCGAGGCCGAACCCCTCCGGCATGCAGACCTGGAGCGAGTGCAGGTAGATCGAGCGGTGCGAGTAGGCGACGCCCTTCGGGTTGCCGGTGGTCCCCGAGGTGTAGCAGAGGGCGGCGGCGTCACGCTCGTCCACCTCGGGCCAGTCGAAGACGTCCGGGCGGTCGGCCAGCAGCGCGTCCCAGTGGTGCACGGCGATCCGGTCGCCGGCCGCCGCCGTGAGCGGAGCCGGGTCGCCGCCGCCGACCACCACCACGTGCCGCACCGTCGTCATCTCGCCGATGACCCGGGCCAGCAGCGGGATGAGCGTCGAGTCGACCAGCACCACCCGGTCCTCGGCGTGGTTGGCGATGTAGGCGACCTGGTCGGGGAAGAGCCGGATGTTGAGGGTGTGCAGCACCGCGCCCATGCTGGGCACCGCGAAGTACGCCACCAGGTGCTCGGCGTTGTTCCACATGAAGGTGGCGACCCGCTCGTCGCCGGTGACACCGCACTCGGCGCGCAGCGCGTGGGCCAGCCGGGCCGCCATCCGCCCGACCTCGGCGTACGTCATCCGGCGCGGCTCGCCGCCCGTCCAGGTGACCACCTCCGCCGTGCCGTGCACGGTGGTGCCGTGGTGCAGGATCCGGGAGACCTGGAGCGGGGCGTCCATCATCGTGCTACGCATGGGTAACAAAGTAGTGTCGGCGGTCACACGTTGGGAACCCTGGAAATCCGGTCGCCCCCGGACGGGCCCCGTAAATTGTCCGGGTGAGCATCTCCTGGGCCGATTCGTACGTGGGACAGCTGCGCGCGCTCGCCGGTGACCGGACGCTGATGTTCGTCGGCGCCCGCGCCGTGGTCCGCGACAACGCGGGGCGCCTCCTGCTGATCCAGCGCTCCGACAACGGGCAGTGGGCCCTGCCCGCCGGGGCGATGGAGCTGGGCGAGTCGATCGCCGACTGCGCCGTCCGGGAGGTACGCGAGGAGACCGGGCTGCGCGCGCTGCGGGTCAGCGCCTTCGCCCTCTACACGGGCCCGGACCGCACCCACACCAACATGTACGGCCACACGTACCAGATCTTCACGACCGCGTTCCGGGTCGACGAGTGGGACGGCGAGCTGACCCGGGTCACCGACGAGACGACCGACGCGGGCTTCTTCCACCGGGCGCAGCTGCCGGCCCCGCTCTCCGCGAGCGTCGCCGAAACCGTCGCCGACCTGGACGTCTTCGAGCAGACCAACCGGCTGATCCTCAAGTAGGCCGGGCGGCGTCTCACGGCCGGCCCCGCCGGCCCGGCTCAGAGCATCGTCTGGCTCTTCGCCTCCATCTCGGCGGCGGCCTCCTGCTTCGACTCCTTGGACAGGGGCTTGCCGCCGGGCGCCGGGCCCTCGCCGCCGAGGCCGTCCGTGCCGCCCGTGGCGCCGCCCGGGCCAGCGCCGCGCAGCTTCTCGTTCGGCAGCGCCAGGGTGACCAGCACCGCCACGATCGCGATCAGGCCGGTGGTCAGGAAGACCAGGTGCAGCGACTCGACGAACGCCGCCTGGACGGCCGCGCGCACCGGGGCGGGGAGCGCCAGGATGGTCGCCGGGTCGTTGACCGAGACGTCCGCCCCGCCGCTCGCCGCGACAGCGGCCTGCTGCTCCGGCGGCAGTACGGCGATCGCGCCCGGCAGCCGGTCGGCGAGTTCCGAGGTGAGCCGCGACGACAGCACCGCGCCGAGGATGGCGACGCCGAACGAGCCGCCCAGCGACCGGAAGAACGTCGCCGACGAGGTGCCGGCGCCCAGGTCACGCATCGACACGGAGTTCTGCACGGCCAGGATCAGCGACTGCATGCAGAGCCCCAGCCCGACCCCGATCACGACCATGAAACCGAAGGCCACCCAGAGCGAGGTGTCCACCTCCAGCCGGGTGAACAGCAGCATGCCGACCAGCAGCACCGCCGCGCCGGACACCGGGAACCACTTGTACCGCCCGATCCGGCTCATCGCCCGGCCGGTCAGCACCGAGGTGACGATGATGCCGGCCATCATCGGCAGCATCAACAGGCCGCTGCGGGTGGGCGAGGCGCCCCGCACGATCTGGAGGTAGAGCGGGATGAAGATGATCGAGCCGAACATCACCAGGCCGAGCACGAAGCCTGCCGAGTTGGCCAGCGCGAACGTGGCGCTGCGGAACAGCCGCAGCGGCAGGATCGGCTCGGCCACCCGGGCCTCCTGGAGCACGAAGAGCACGCCGAGCACCGCGCCCGCGACGAAGAGGCCGATGATCACCCCGGAGCCCCAGGCGTACTCGTTGCCGCCCCAGCTCAGCGCGAGCAGCAGGCTGCTCACCCCGGCGACCAGCAGCGCCGCGCCGAGCCAGTCGATCGAGTGGTCGCGCCGGGTGAACGGGATCAGCCGCAGCACCCGGGAGCACACGATGATCGCCAGGATCCCCAGCGGCACGTTGATGTAGAAGATCCACCGCCAGTCGGTCTCGGCGAAGTAGCCGCCGACCAGCGGGCCGGCGACCGAGGAGAGGCCGAAGACCGCCCCGAACAGGCCCTGGTAGCGGCCGCGCTCCCGGGGCGACACCACGTCCGAGATGATGGTGAACGCGAGCGTCATCAGGCCGCCGGCGCCGAGGCCCTGGACCCCCCGGGTGACGATGAGCTGGGTCATGTCCTGCGACAGGCCGGCCAGCAGCGAGCCGAGCAGGAACGTGCCGATGGAGAAGAGGAAGACGGGGCGTCGCCCGTACAGGTCGGCCATCTTGCCGTAGAGCGGCGTCGAGGCCGTGGAGGCGAGCAGGTACGCGGTCACCACCCACGAGTAGTGGTTGATCCCGCCCAGCTCGCCGACGATGGTCGGCAGCGCGGTGCCGACGATGGTCTGGTCGAGCGCGGCCAGCAGCATGCCGGTCATCAGGCCGAACATCAGCAGCCGGATCTGCCGCCCGCCGAGCGCCGGGGCTTCCGTGGTCATCCCGCCTCCTTTCCCCGCTCACCCGAAACATGCGTGCGGACCGGCGGGCACCTCGTCGGTCGTGAGGCCGGTGGCGGCCACCGACCTCACGACCAACGATCGGTCAGCGGGACGAGTGCGGGCCCTCGGCGAACTCTTCGACGATCTTGGCACAGAAGGCCGGCAGATCGTCCGGTTTACGGCTGCTGACCAGACCGCCGTCCGTGACGACCTGCTCGTCGACCCAGTCCGCGCCGGCGTTGACCAGGTCGGTGCGCAGGCTGGGCCAGGAGGTGAGCCGGCGGCCCCGCACCACGTCCGCCTCGATGAGCGTCCACGGCCCATGGCAGATCACCCCGACCGGCTTGCCGGCGTCGAAGAACGCCCTGACGAAGCGCACCGCGGCCGCGTCGGTCCGCAGGAAGTCCGGGTTCGCCACCCCGCCGGGCAGCACCAGCGCGTCGTAGCCGCCGGCGTCCGCGTCGGCCACGGTCACGTCCACGTCGTACGTCTTGGACTGGTCCAGGTGGTTGAAGGACTGGATGGTGCCGGGCTTGAGCGAGACCAGCTCCACCGTGGCGCCGGCCAGCTCCACCGCCTCGCGGGGCTGGACGTACTCGACCTCCTCGACGCCGTCGGCGGCCAGGAACGCGATCCGCTTGCCCTGAAGTGTCGTCGCTGCCATCTCGGTGTCTCTCCTCTCCGGGGGTACCGTCCGTCCCTTCCCGGGGCCCGGTGCCCGAAACCCCTCCCCGGCGGCGGCAGGTTTGGCCCGGATGCCCCGGGGGACCCGGGACGGCATGGCAGGAGGAGCAGCGGAACAGCGCCGGCTCGCCACGGTGGTGGAGGGCTGGCTGGGTCGTCCCGTCCTGGTGGTCGGCGACGCCATGCTCGACGAGTGGCGCTTCGCCGAGTCCGACCGGCTGTGCCGGGAGGCACCCGCCCCGGTCCTCACCCTGCGCCGGCGGATCTCCGCGGCCGGCGGGGCGGCGAACACCGCCGTCAACGTCGCCGCGCTCGGGGGTCGGGCGGTGCTGGTGGCGCCGGTCGGCGCGGACGTCGCCGGCGACGAACTGCACGACTGCTTGGACCGGGCCGGCGTCTGGGACCGTACGGTCAACCAGCCCGCACGCCCGACGCCGGTGAAGCGGCGCATGCTGGCCGGCAACCAGATCCTGCTCCGGGAGGACTCCGGCGACGCCGACGACGCGCTCGACGCCGACGGGGTGGGCCGGTTGCTCACCGCGCTGGACTGCGCCACCGAGGAGCTGCGCGCCGCGGGCGGCGAGGCGCCCACCCTGGTGGTCTGCGACTACGGGCTGGGCGCGCTGCCCGCACCGGTGCGCGCCTGGCTGGTGACGCACCGGGAGCGGTACGCGACGGTCGCGCTGGACGCCCACGACCTGGCCGACTGGCGTGGCCTGGCCCCGACCGTGGTGACCCCCAGCTTCGCCGAGGCGACCCGGCTGCTCGCCCGGGCCGCCGGTGCCCGCCCGGCAGCCGGTGCGGGACTGCACCTGGACCACCCGGACGGCGACCCGGCCGACGGCCCCTCCGAACTCACGGTGGGCGTCGCCCCGGGCGGCGGGCCGCACCAGGACGCCCACCGCTCCGCCGCGTCCGACCCGACCGACAACGCAGCGGACCCGGCCGGCGGCGCAGGCGACACGACGGGCCGCACCGGCGACACGGCGGGCCCGACCGACGGCGCAGCCGGCCTGACGGCGGGCCCGGCCGCGCTCGGGGCGACCGGCGAGCCGACGGCCGGCGAGGGCCGGGTGGCGATGACCGGGGACGGGCTCACCGTGACCGGTACCGGCGTCACCGTGAACGCCACGGCCGGCGCGGGCGTCGACCGGGCCGTGCTGGCCGAGTCCCGCCTCGCCGAGCTGCGCGCGCACACCGGCGCGGACGTGGTGGCGGTGACCCTGGACACCGACGGCGCGGTGGTCGGTGGGGCGGACGGCGAGCCCCGGCGCAGCCACAGCACCCCGGTGCCGGCCAGCCACGCGGTCGGGGCGGGCGACGCGTACCTGGCGGCGATGACGCTGGCGCTGGCCGCCGACGCGCCGCTGCCCACCGCCGCCCAGCTGGCCCAGCTCGCCGCGACCATCACCGTCTCGGACACCGGCACCTGCGTGTGCCGCCGGGAGGACCTGCTCGTCGCGCTGGACGCACCGGTCGACGGGGCGGGCCACCGGGCACTGGTCGGCACCGACGAGCTGGCCGCGCTCGTCGCGGAACACCGCCGGGCCGGCCGCGCGATCGTCTTCACCAACGGCTGCTTCGACGTGCTGCACCGCGGCCACGTGCGCTACCTGGAGCAGGCCCGCGCGCTCGGCGACCTGCTGGTGGTGGCGGTCAACTCCGACGGCAGCGTACGCCGGCTGAAGGGCCCGGACCGGCCGGTGAACCCGGTCGAGGACCGCATCGCCCTGCTCGCCGCGCTGGCGTGCGTCGACCACGTGGTGGTCTTCGAGGAGGACTCCCCGGCGGGGCTCATCGAGACGGTCTGCCCCGACGTGTACGTCAAGGGCGGCGACTACCCGCCGGAGATGGTGCCGGAGGCGCCGCTGGTACGCCGGCTCGGCGGGCAGGTACGCACCCTCGGGTACGTGCCCGACCGGTCCACCTCGGCGATCATCGACCGGATCCGGGCGCACGGCCAGGAACCCCAGGAGGACACCTCCCTGACGAGCAAGCCGTCGTGAGCCGCCCGCTCGACCTCGGCGCGGCCGGGGGGTTCCGCGCGGACCGGCTGCTCGACGTGCTGATCCCGACCCGCAACCGCCCCGCCGAGCTGGCGGTAACCCTCTCCGGGCTGGCCGCCCAGGAGGGCGTGCCCGGCTTCGGGGTGGTCGTCAGCGACCAGTCCGACGGCGACGCCACGTACCGGCACCCGGCGGCGGCCACCATGGTCCGGGTGCTGCGCCAGCGGGGGCACCCCGTGCTGCTGACCCGTCGGCTGCCCCGGCGCGGGCTGGCCGAGCACCGGGCGTACCTGCTGGCCGCGTCCGCCGCCCGGTACGTGCTCTGCCTCGACGACGACGTCTGGCTGGAGCCGGGGACGCTGCGCCGGCTGGTCACCGCCATCGAGGAACTGGGCTGCGGTTTCGTCGGCAACGCGGTGCACGGGCTGTCGTACGCCGACGACGTCCGGCCGGAGACGCACCGGCACTACGAGGAGTGGACCGGGCCGCCCACCCCGGAGCGGATCCGGCCGGGCACCCCGCAGTGGGACCGGGCGTCGATCCACTCGGCGGCGAACCTGCTGCACGTCACGCGCGAGCGGAACCTGCCGGCGGGTGCCTGGCGGGCGTACAAGGTGTCCTGGATCGGCGGTTGCGTGCTCTACGACCGGGCGAAGCTGGTCGACTCCGGCGGGTTCGACTTCTGGCGGCGGGTGCACGAGAAGCACCAGGGCGAGGACGTCGCCGCCCAGCTCGCCGTGCTGGCGCGCTTCGGCGGCGCCGGCGTCCTGCCCAGCGGCGCGTACCACCTGGAGTCGCCGACCACCGTGACCGACCGGGACGTGGAGGCGTGGGAGGTCGTGCTCGCCGAGGAGGAGACGGCCCAGCCGGCCTGAGTGCGGCGGCGTGGCGGCCCCGGAGCAGGCGGCGCGGCGTGCCGGAAGGCGCGGCGCGGCGGCTTGGAGCACGCGGCGCGGCGGCGCCGGGGGACGCGAGGCGTTCAGGGGGCGCCGGGCTCCGGGCGGAGCAGCTCGCGGGCCGCCTCCAGGACCTCGACCACCGGCACGTCGATGACGAAGGAGTCCCGGTGCGGGCACTCGCCGTCGCCGGGGCGGTGCGGGTAGATGCCCGGGGTGCAGTCCACCCCGCAGACCGGGCAGAGCACCGTCCACGAGCTGATCGGCCGGTGCCGGCCGCGCAGCAGGTTCGCCACCGTGATCAGGTTGCCGACCCAGTAGACGCCGACGGTCGCGGTGCCCACGGCGGCGGCCAGGTGCAGTGGCCCGGTGTCGTTGGAGACCACCAGCTCGCAGCCCGCGTAGCAGCCGGCCAGCCCGCCGAGGCTGAGCGTGCCCACCTGCGGCCGGACCGGCACCCCGGCCGCCGCGACCACCCGGTCCACCACCTCCTGCTCGGCGGGGGTGCCCGTCACCAGCACCTCGTACCCGTCGCCGACCAGCTCGCGGGCCACCTCGGCGAAGCGTTCGGCGGGCCACCGCCGGCGGGTGTCCGTGGCGCCGGGGTGCAACGCCACCCTCGGCCGCTCCGCCGGGCCGAGCACCTCGGCCGCCTCGGCCCGGTCGGCGTCGGTCACGGTCAGCGCCGGCACGATCGTGGTGGCGCCCGCGCCGACCAGGCCGACCACCTCCAGGTAGCGGATCACCTCGTGCTGGTAGTAGACGTA
Source organism: Micromonospora sp. M71_S20 (assembly GCF_003664255.1). NCBI lineage: Bacteria > Bacillati > Actinomycetota > Actinomycetes > Micromonosporales > Micromonosporaceae > Micromonospora > Micromonospora sp. M71_S20. The sequence goes on from NZ_RCCV01000001.1 coordinate 2,123,316, forward strand.
CCGGATCCAGCGGTCCAGCGGCGGCGCGTCCTCGGCCCGCAGCCCCGCGGTGACCCGCGCGCCGAGGGCACCGACGAACGGGTTGGAGTTGGCGCCGCCGCCGTGCAGCTGCACCGCCAGGTCGAAGCGCTCCTCGCGGGCTGCGGCGAGGAAGTCGTCCGGCGCCGACTCCGGCTCGCCCGGATCGGGACCCCGGATCCCCGGCGCGGGCGGCACCACCAGCACGCGGTCCACCGGCCCGGGCCGGTCGCGCCAGAGCTTCGCGTGCCACGGCGCGCCGAGCAGCACGATCTCCGCTTCCGGGTACGCGGCCCGCAGCGCGTCCAGCGCCGGCAGGACGAAGATGAAGTCCCCGAGCGCGTTGGCGCGCAGCACGGCGATCCGCTCGACGCCGGGCACGCGCCCGGTGGCCGGGCCGAGCAGGTTCGGGGTGCCCACGCGGCTCGTTACGGCCGGTCGGTCTCGCCGACGGCGATGTCCGGGTGGTGCATCTCCCGGTCCGCGGCCGGGTCGACGACGCTCGGCGTACCACCGTCGGGGCCGGCGGATCGGGGGCCGGTGCGGCCGACGGTGATGGTGCGCGGGGCGGGCCGGGCGGCCCGCGGCAGCCGCACCCGGAGCAGGCCGTGGTCCATGACCGCGTCGATGCTGCCGGGGTCCACCCGGGACGGCAGGTCGACCCGGTACTCGAAGCCCCGGGTCTCGAAGCCGCCGGGGATGCCGTGGTCGGCGTTGACCTCGGCCTCGGAGCGGGCCCGGACGCAGAGTTCGCGGTCGTCCACTTCGACGGCCACCTCCTCCGGCGCCACCCCGGGCAGCCGCACGACGACCTCCCAGCCGTCGGCGGTCTCGGCCATCTCGACGTCCGGCGGCCCGGTCCGGCCGCCGACCAGCCGGCGTAGCTCCGAACGCAGGGACTGGAGTTCGCCCATCGGGTCCCAACCCTGCTGCCGGCCGCGCCAGCCCCGGCCGGCCCCGCCGCTCTGCTCGCTCATGCCGATCCTCCGCTGCGCTCGCTCATGCCCCGCCGAGTTCGATGATCCGCCCGCCGCGCTCGCTCATCGCGCCTCCCCGATCCGGTGGGTGGCCGCCGGGGGACGCAGTGAGCTGGGCGCGTCCAGCCCGGCCTCCCGGTCCACGCCGACGCCGAGCCGGTCGACCAGTTCCCCGCCCAGCCAGGCGCTGACGCCGAGGATGGCCAGCGCGACCACCTCGATGGCGATCAGCGCGCCCCCGGCGGCCCGGGAGTCGGCGTTGAGCCGGACCACCCAGATCGCGGCGAAGAGCAGGATCACCGCCACGTTGGCGGCGGCATGGGTCAACGCCACCCGCTTCGCGCGGGTGGCCGGCGGGATGGCCAGCAGGTCGAACGTCCCGGCCGCCGCGGCCAGCAGGCCGCCGATCAGACCGACGGTGATGTTCCAGTACGCGACCTCGCCGAGGAATTCCGGCCCGCCGACGGTGTCCACCAGGTCGAACAGGACCGCGGTGACCAGCAGGCCGACGGGGAACATGACAAGCATCGGGTGGACGGGATGACCCAGCACCTTGAGCCGGCTCTCCATCGGGCCTCCACTGCTCGGTCTCTCCGGGCGGGTCGGATGAGGCGGTACCCCCGCCCCGGAGGGACAAACCTCGCGCTGGTCGCGCTCTACGCTCACTGATGGCGGACACGCCGCCACCGGAGTCAACGCACGGGGGAGGATCACGTGACGGTGGAGATCACCTCGCACGAGGAACTGCGCGAGCTGCTGGGGGCGCCGATGCCGCGCGCGCTGACCAAGGAGCGGCCCGTCCTGCACGCCCGGGACCGGGAGTGGCTGGCCGCGTCGCCGTTCTGCCTGGTGGCGACGGCGGGCCCGGACGGCAGTTGTGACGTCTCGCCGAAGGGCGATCCGCCCGGTTTCGCGATGGTGCTGGACGAGCGGACCATCGCCATCCCGGAGCGGCCGGGCAACAGGCGCGCCGACGGCTACCGCAACATCCTGGACAACCCGCACGTCGGGTTGATCTTCCTGATCCCCGGCCGCACGGACACGCTGCGGATCAACGGCCGGGCCCGCCTGGTCCGCGACGCGCCGTGGTTCGACGACATGGTGGTGAAGGGGCACCGCCCGGTCCTCGCCGTGATGGTGGAGATCGAGCAGATCTTCTACCACTGCGCGAAGGCGTTCCTGCGCTCGCAGCTGTGGCAGCCGGAGAGCTGGCAGCCGGACGCGCTGCCGTCCCGGGCCCGGCTGATCAAGGAGGTCGAGAACCCGGCCGAGAGCCTGGCCGACCTGGAACGCCACTACGGTCCGCAATACGCCACCACCATCTACACCTGACGCCCCGCCCGCCCCGGGGCCTCGCCGCCGACGCCTGAGGCTGCCCCACCCGCTTTGGGGCCTCGCCGCCAGAGCCTGAGGCTGCCCCCGCCCGCCCGGGGCATCGCCACCGGCGCCTGAGGCCCCTGCCGCCGCCCCCGCTCCGGACCAATCCCCCTGGCTGCCCGCGCGGGTGCCCCGGGGCCACCCCGCTGCCCCCGCCAGGCGCCCTTTCCCGGCGATTTCCCTGGTGATCAGAACGCCATGGACGCTACCGGGCGCTCTTGACGTCCATGGCGTCCTGATCACCTTTGGCTGATGCCTCCGGAACGGCGTCGCGCGGGTGGGTGGCGCAGGCGTCGTCCTTCGTGGTGCACCCTGCGGCATTGCTAAAGACATCTTTATAAAGATAGCTTTAGCGTATGTCGCTGCCCGAGGTGAAGCTCTCCGACCCCAAGGCCCTGCGCGGCTACGCGCACCCGCTGCGGATGGCCCTCATCGGGCTGCTGCGCCAGCACGGCCCGCTGACCGCCACCCAGACCGCCGAGCGGCTCGGCGAGAGCGTGCCGAACTGCTCGTTCCACCTCCGGCAGCTCGCCAAGTACGGGCTCGCCGAGCGGGTGCCCGGCGCCGACGCCCGGGAGCGGCCCTGGCGGGCCACCGCGCACAACACCTCCTGGGACGACGCCTCCGACGACCCGCAGGTACGTGCCGCCACCGACGCCCTGAGCGCGACGCAGCTCGCCCTCTACACCCGCCGTGCCGAGGAGTTCCTCGCCCGGCGGGCCGACGAGCCGGTCGCCTGGCGGGCGGTCACCGGGTTCACCGACCGGCCGCTGTACGTGACCGCCGACGAGATGGGCCGGCTGACCGAGCGCATCGAGGCTCTGCTCGCCGAGTACGACGACCGGGTCACCGACCCGACGAAGCGACCGGCCGACAGCCGGAAGGTCACCCTCGTGCAGCTGGCCGTCCTCACCGACCCACCACCGACGGAACCCCCCGCCGAACCGCCTGCCGAGACGGCGTCCCCGCACTCCGGGACCGCCGGCCTCACCGCCGCCGGGACGGGCGCCCCGCGCGCCGGGTCCGCCGGCGAGGAGCCGGGCGACCAGCCGTGAGCGGCGGGGCCACCGTCGCCCCGGGCGCCGCCCCGCCCGGCGGCCCGACCCGACGCGGTCCGCTGCCGCGGCTGCTGCGCGAGCGCGTGTTCCGCCGGTACTGGTCCGCGCAGTCGGTGTCGTACTTCGGCGACGAGATCTCCACCCTGGCCCTGCCGCTGCTGGCCGTGCTGGTGTTCGACGCGACGGCCGCCGAGATGGGCTACCTGACCGCCGCCGCGCTCGCCCCGAACCTGCTCTTTCCGCTTCTCGCCGGCGCCTGGGTGGACCGGTACCCGCACAAGCGCCGGGTCATGATCCTCACCGACCTCGGCCGCGCGCTGCTGCTCGTCGCGGTGCCGGTCGCCCACCTGCTCGGCGTGCTCACGATGGCTCAGCTCTACGCGGCGGCCTTCGCCGTCGGCACGCTCGCCGTGTTCTTCGAGGTCGCCCGGGGGCCGCTCTTCGTGTCCATCGTGGCCCGACCCGACTACGTGGAGGCGAACACCCTGGTCAACGGCAGCCGGGCGATGTCCCTGGTGGCCGGGCCGAGCATCGGTGGCGTCCTCGTGCAGGTGCTCACCGCCCCGATCGCCCTGGTCGCCGACGCGCTGTCGTACGTGGTGTCCGCGTACTTCCTCGGGCGGATCCGGCCGACGGAGCCGGCGCCCGCGCGCGGCGGTGGCCTCGCCCTCGGCGCGGGGCTGGCGTTCATCGTGCGGACGCCGATGATGCGCGCGATCCTGCTCGGCACCACCACCGTGAACCTGTTCAACTTCATGTTCATCGCGCTCTTCGTGCTCTACGCGACGCAGGAACTGCACCTCGCGCCCGGCCTGCTGGGCGCGGTGCTGGGCGCGGGCGCGGTCGGCGGGCTGATCGGCGCGACCGTCACCGGTCGGCTGGTACGCCGCTTCGGCGTCGGCCCGGCGCTGGTCGCCTCGTTCGTCCTCTTCCCCGCTCCCCTGCTGCTCGTCCCGCTGGCCGGCGGGCCGACCCCGCTGGTGCTCGGGATGCTCTTCGGCGCGGAGTTCCTCTCCGCCGTCGGGGTGATGATGCTCGACATCGTGGGCGGCTCGGTGCAGACCGCGCTCACCCCGCAGGCGCTGCTGGCGCGGGTGACCGGGGCGCGGCGCACCGTCAACTACGGCATCCGGCCGATCGGCGCGCTGCTCGGCGGCGCGCTCGGCACCGCCCTCGGCGTACGGCCGGCGCTGTGGATCGCGACGGCGGGCGCACTCGCCGGGGTGCTGTGGGTGGCCTTCTCGCCGGTCCGCCACCTGCGTGGGCTTCCCGAGCAGGCCGACTGACCGGCCCCGGTCCCGGTGCCTGGTCGCCGTCCGATGTGGCGTCCCGGCAGGTCCGGCGGTTGAGGGCCCTCGCCGGGGGTAGGAGTCCTATTGACGAGGACGGCTCTCCCACCGACGAGAGCGGTTCGACCTGACGAGGAGGATTGCCCATGACCACGAAGGTCGAGAAGTCCATCGAAGTACAGGTTCCGGTCAGCACCGCGTACAACCAGTGGACGCAGTTCGAGGAGTTCCCCCGCTTCATGGGGGGCGTGCGTGAGGTGCGCCAGCTCGACGACAGGCGAATGCACTGGGTCGCCGAGATCGGTGGCGTCCAGCGCGAGTGGGACGCCAAGGTGCTGGAGCAGGTGCCCGACCAGAAGGTGGCCTGGGCGGCCACCGAGGGCGTGACCAACGCCGGCGCGGTCTACTTCCAGCCCGTCGACGCGGACCGCACGATGGTCCGGCTGCACCTGGAGTACGAGCCCGAGGGCCTGCTCGAGAAGGCCGGCGACAAGCTCAACATCATCGAGCGGCAGGCCGAATCCGACCTGCGGAAGTTCAAGACGTACATCGAGGAACGGGGCGTGGAGACCGGCGCCTGGCGCGGCACGGTCGACAGCGGCGTCGGTGTCGGCACGCCGGGCGTCGAGCACGCCGCCGCCACCCGCGGCGACAGCGGCAGCGCCGGCGTGTCCGGCAAGGCCGTGGCGGCGGGCGCCGCGGTGGCCGGGGCGGCGGCGGCCGGAGCCGCCGTGGCCGCGAAGCGGCGCTCCGACACCGACGAGGACGGCCGGCCGACCACCGCCACGACCGACACGGAGTACGTGGTGACCGAGGTCGAGGTCGTCCCGGAGCCCGGCACCGCCGGCTACCCGCACCGCACCCTCTGATTCAGCTCTCGTACGCCTGCCCCTGTCAGCGGACGGCCCGGGTCCTCGCGACCCGGGCCGTCCGCTCGTCCGCGACCTGGCGCACGCCCTGCCATCCGACCTGGCGCACGCCCTACCCCTTGAACCCGGCGCATGCCCTGCCTCCCCGGGCCCGGCGTGAGGTCGGGCCGGGTGGCCGTCAGTGCGCGTCCGCGGACGCCGTCCAGAGGTGACCGTCCGGGTCGGCGAAGGTGCCCGTGTAGGCCCACGGCTGCTGACCCGGCTCGACGACGACCTCCGCGCCGGCGGCCCGGGCCCGCCCGACGATCTCGTCGACCTCGGCCGGCGTCGCGGCGGGAAGGTTGACGACGCACTCGCTCTGCCCGCGCCCGGCCACCTCGCGGCCACCGATGGCCCAGCCGAAGCCACCGGTGGGCACCAGCATGACGCGCAGACCGTCGTTGACGGCGTACTGCAAGGGCTCGGGGACGCCGTCGTCGGCCAGCTCGCCGACGGCCTCCAGGCCGAGCCCCTCCGAGTAGAAGCGGTACGAGGTCCGGCGATCGGCGATCGGCAGGGCGACGACGACGGGTGCGTACTGCATGGGGCTACCTCCGGAGGGTTGACGACTGCGTACGGTCAGTATTCATTCCGTCGGCCGCAACTCGCGGTTCCCACCCGACGGTGGGCGCGTGAGTCGGGCGCTCCAGCCGGCCGGATTGTGCCGGACTCCCCCGACAGGAAACCGTGGACCGTCGGTGTACCCGCAGCTCCCGGCCCCGGTCGCAGCCGCCACCGGGCGGATCGCGTCACCGCCCGGTCGGCCCCTGTGCGGGGTCAGCGGCGGTCGTCGCGGGCGTGCCGGCCACCCGCCGGAACCTCAGCCTGCTCCGTGTGCCGGGCGGCCCGCTCGGAGATCAACTGCCCGAACAGCCCGCTGGGCCGGCCGCAGTCGCCGCACAGGAAGTTGTCGTCCAGCCGCCCGCCGCCGCAGTGGTCGCAGCGGCCCCGGTCGCGCGGGTCGTGGTACGCCCGCAACGCCTCCACCAAGGCGCGGGCGACGGGGGCGCTCAGCGCCAGCCGCGACTCGGCGCCACGCAGGCCGATCACCACTTCGCCCTGCGGCGGAGCGCCCGGATCGAGCGCGTCGACGCGGGCCACGAAGTCGCGGAGGGCAGCCAGGACGTCATCGGGTGCGGGCATGGCTCGACCGTACGACACCCGGCCGGCCGACGTGCGCTCCCCCGGGAGCCGGCCGGCCCGTCCCCGCGCTCACCCGCCCGGCGGGGAACATCCGAGTTGGAGCGGCCGATCTCACGCAGGTGCAGCGCCCCCGACCGCGATCGTCCCGCCTCAGGATCCCCTCCAGGACGCCGTCCGGTCGCTCACGCGCGTTAATGTGCCCCGTGATCGTATGGCTCAACGGCACCCACGGAGCGGGCAAGACGACGACCAGCGTCCTCGTGCAGCAACTGATCCCGGGTTCACGGGTCTTCGATGCCGAGAAGGTCGGCGAGACACTCATGGACATCACGCCGGGGCTGCCTGAAACTGACAACTTCCAGCACTGGCCGCCGTGGCGGCAGCTCGTCGTCGAGACGGCTCGTCGGGTGCTCGACTACACCGGCGGCACTCTGGTGATGCCCATGACTGTCCTGGTCGAGCAGTACTGGCGTGAAATCAGTACGGGCCTCGCCCGACATGACATCCCGGTAAGGCACTTCGTCCTCCACGCCGACGAAGACACCCTCCGCGGGCGTATCGAGGGGGAACACCCCGTTCCGTCCCCGTTCCGTCTCAAGTACCTTGAGCCCTACGCCGAGGCGGCCCGCACGTGGCTGCATGCCGAGGCCGAGGTCGTCGACACCACGCACCTCACTCCCGCCCAGGCTGCCCTGCAGATCGTCCTCCGCGCTACCGGGGGAAGCTCAGGCCCTGTCCTGCCGAGACCTGAAGACGGTTGCTGACGGCTGTTACCGCGGCGGTCGCGGCGCGGGATGCGGACCAGCACCAGGCCCCCTGATTTGTTTCACCTCCCCGCCGGACCGGGGCGCTGGCGGCGATGCAGGTGGCGGTGGGAACTAGTTTCAAGCGGCCCGCGAACGCAGATCGTCAGTTTGGAAGTCGGTTGCTGCCCGCCCTGGTCCGATGCCGCCACAGGGCCACGGCGACCAATCCGGCGGCGAGGACGGTCAGCATCGCACCGGTCGCGAGCCGCCAACGGCCCGGCCACTGCTCAGGCGTAGGTGCTGCTGTGGCAGGCGTCGGGGCCGCTGCGGGAGCGGACGGCGTATCCGGCAACTGGCGTATCCCGATACACAGCCCCGTGGCGCCGTCGATGGAATTCACCCGGTACCGGGTGCCAGCGCGGAAGTCGTAGCCGCAGCTGGCCTCGCCGCGGCTCACGGCCAGCCTGAGCGTGGCATCTGCCCCGGGATTACCCTTCTCGACCGACTCGACCGCGAGTTGGACGGCCCTGTCCGTCACCCCCGTGACAGTGCCGACGACGATAAGGTCCGCCCGCTCGTCCTCCTGATCGGGCCGCAAGGCGCACGAGCAGGCCCAAGCTGGCTTCACCGGTGAGGCGAGCACGGCGAGGCCGAGGCTGAGGGTGGCCAGGGCAACCAGAATCGTGGCGCGCAGCTTCATACGATCACCGACGTGCGTGAAGCCGTAAGCGTTCCATGCTGGCGTCTACGTTGACGGGATCTCCTCGTCGGTCTGGCCGTGGCGGCGGGCGCCAACGTCAAGGCGGTGCAGCGGATGCTCGGGCACGCCTCGGCGTCGATGACGCTGGACGTGCACGCCGGGCTGTTCGGTGACGACCTGGACGCGGTCGCCAACCGGCTGGACGAGGCGGTCGCGGTGCGGACCATCTGCGGACCGGCACCGTGATCGACCTCCGGGAAACGGCGAAGCCCAGGTCGTTGACCTGGGCTTCTTCACCGAGCCGCCTGACGGAATCGAACCGTCGACCTACGCATTACGAGTGCGTCGCTCTAGCCGACTGAGCTAAGGCGGCAACGATCGTCAAGTGTACGGCACGACCCGCCCGGCGGCCGAACCGGATCCCCATCCGGACATCGGGCCCCGAACCGTCGTCCGCCGGACAGCGTCCTCCGCCGGCCGGGACTACGCTGCGGCGGGTGAACGACGATCGCGTCCCCGACGTGGATCCGCAGGACGGCGCGGCGGAGAGTGCGCACACGAGCGAGGCGGCCGGCGGGCGGGCGGCGCGCCGGCCACGCGGCATCGACCCCCGGGAGCTGGGCTTCACCCCGCGCAAGCCCGTGCCGTGGCTCGCGCCGTTCCTGCTGATCAGCACCGGCATCCGTACGCTGCTGGCGATGCTCTTCGGGGCGTACCTGGACAAGCGGGAGCTACAGAACTCCCTCGACGCGGGCATCGCCCGGCAGGTCGGGCCGGACGGCGGTCTCTGGCTGGACTACGTGGCCGACCTGGGCGACGGCTTCAACGCCACCTACTCGGTCGCCTACCTGCTCGCCCAGCCGGAGCTGGAGGTCGACGGGCACCGGCTGCCCCGCGCGCAGACCCTGGTGATGGGCGGCGACCAGGTCTACCCGTCGGCGGCCTTCGAGGCGTACGAGGACCGGTGCAAGGGGCCGTACCAGGCCGCGCTGCCGGTCACCCCGCCCGAGCGGCCCACGCTGTTCGCGGTGCCCGGCAACCACGACTGGTACGACGGCCTGACCGCCTTCCTGCGGCTCTTCGTCCGGTCCCGGGACCGGCACTTCGGCGGCTGGGAGACCGGGCAGTCCCGCTCGTACTTCGCGGTGGAGCTGCCCGCCGGCTGGTGGCTGCTCGGCCTCGACGACCAGTCCGGCTCGTACCTGGACGATCCGCAGCTCACCTACTTCGACCGGGTCGCCGAGCGGCTGGGCCCGGAGAGCCGGGTGATCCTGGCCGTGCCCGCGCCGACGTGGGTCAAGGCCGTCGACCACCCCACGGCGTACGACTCGATCGACTACTTCGTCCGCACCATCGTCGCGCCCACCGGGGCGCAGGTGCGGCTGCTGATCTCCGGCGACCTGCACCACTACGCCCGGTACGCCGGCCCGGACCGGCAGCTCATCACCTGCGGGGGCGGCGGCGCGTACCTCTACCCGACGCACAGGCTCCCGGAGCGGATCGAGGTGCCGCCGCGCGACACCCTCGCCCGGCGGGCCAGCGTCTCCCACCCGTACGAGCTGGCCGGCCGCTACCCGGAGAAGGCCCGCTCCCGGCGGTACGCCTGGGGTATCTTCCCCCGCCTGCCGCTGCGCAACCCGGGCTTCACCACCCTGCTGGGCACCCTGCACACGCTGCTGATGCTGGCGATGGCCGGCGTCGTGACCAACCCGAGCGGGACGGACCAGCGGCTGTTCAGCGTGCCGCTGATGGCGATGCTGATCGTCACGATGCTCGCGGCGGCGTTCTTCGCCAAGCCGCCCAGTTCCGGCGGCAAACGGCACGCCCGGCACTGGATCCTCGGCGTGGGCCACGGGCTGGCCCAGATCGCGCTTGGCGCCGCCGGCACCTGGGCCTGGCTGGCCCTGCCGTTCTACGACTGGCCGTGGCCGCTGCCGGCCGTCGCGGCGGCGGTGCTCTACGGCCCGGTGAGCGGGCTGGTGGCGAGCCAGTTGGTGGCCGCGTACCTGCTGGTGGCCGGGGCGTTCGGGGTGAACCTCAACGAGCTCTTCGCGGGCCAGGGCATCGAGGACGCGAAGGCGTTCCTGCGGCTGCGCATCGACCCCGACGGCACCCTGACGATCTACCCGATCGCCGTCGACCGGGTGGCCCGCGACTGGCAGATCAACCCCGACCAGTCCCCCGGCTCCTCCTGGCTGGCTCCGAAGCAGCCGCTGCGCCCCCGCCTGGCCGAACCCCCCACCACCCTCCCCTGACCCCCCTCTCCCACCCCACCCAACCCTGCCCCCAGGGGGCAGGGCGCGTCGATCATGAGGTTGGCGGCACCGTTCGCGATCAACTCGCCGCCAACCTCATGATCGACGCGGAGAGGCCCGGGAGAGGGAGAGGGAGGGGAGGGGGCGCGGGAGGGTGGGGTTACGGGGGCGGGGACAGCGTTACCTGGCGGAGGATTTCGTCGACGACGTTCGTCAGAGGTGCGGTGGCGTCGATTGCGGTGCCGGTTTTCGGGGTGTCTGCCTTCGTCCGGTGCAATCGACTGATGAGTTCGCGTTCGGCCGGTCTTCCGCCCCACTCGTCTTCGGGTCGCCCGTCAAGCCGCCGGTTCAAGGTGTCCCAGTCGAGTTCGAGGACGAAGACGCCGTCGAACAAGTCGATAAACTTGTGAAAGTTCCGTGAGCCACCGCAGAAGAAGGTCACCGGCTCGTCGTGGTTGGCGACCAGGGCCCTCACGTCGTCCACGCGCCAGATGTGGTGCTCGTGCCCGAGACCGTCCAACGGTTCACCGGTCTCCGGATCGCCCTGATAAGCCAGTTCCCGGTCAGCGTTGATGGCGTGGTAGCCGCGCCGCTGCAGTTCCTTGCAGACCGAGGTCTTGCCCGTGCCGGAGACGCCTTCGATCAGATAGTTCCTCAGGCCCATCGCCGGATGGTAACGAGCAGGGTGAGACGAGTGCTGTCCCTCATGGTTGCTCGGTCATCTGAGGGATCGCCGCCATGAGCGGGAGGCACGCCGGTCATCGCGCTGCCCCCTCCGGGCCGGACAGGTCACGGCTCTCGTAGGCGCGGCGGGAGCCGCAGACGTCGGCGCGGGAGCACATGGAGCGCGAGCCGTCGGCATCCAGGCGGACGGTCACCGCGTCTCTCGGGACGCTGTGGCCGACCACGCGGCCCTCCCCCTCCGGCGTGGTGACGCGGGCGCCGATGGCCGGAGCTGACTCGGCAAACTTCGCGTACAACGGATGTTCGTACTTCAGGCAGCACATCAGCCGGCCGCACGCGCCGGAGATGCGCAGCGGGTTGAGCGGCAGGTCCTGGTCCTTCGCCATCCGGATGGTGACCGGCTCGAAGTCGGTGAGGAAGGTGGCGCAGCAGAGGTCCCGGCCGCAGGAGCCGATGCCGCCCTGCACCCGTGCCGAGTCCCGGGCGGAGAGCTGGCGCAGTTCCACCCGGCAGTGCAGGGTGGCACCGAGGTCCCGGACCAGCGCGCGGAAGTCGACCCGGTGCGGGGCCGTGAAGTAGATGGTGCTCCGCTCGCCGCCGCCCTCGGCGGCTCCCAGCACGTGGTCGATCGCCACCACCTTCATCGGCAGGGCGTGCTCCCGGATCAGCCGCTTCGCCGCGACCTTCGCCTCGGCCTTGCGGCGGCGCACCGTCTCGTCGCGGCGCAGGTCCTCCTCGCCGGCCAGGCCGGCCAGCCGGGGGAAGCCCTCGGTCTCCTCGGTGACCCACTGCGCCGCCCAGACGCACTCGGCCACCTCGGGCCCGTCGTCGGTGGGCACCAGCACCTTGTCGCCGACCTGGGGACGCAGCTCGCCCGGGTCCAGGTAGTAGAGGCGCCCGTACCGCTGGAAGCTGACCGCGCAGAGCATGCCCATGTCTCACACCCTACGACGCGCGGGCCGGGACGACCGGGCCGGCAGTCGCCGACCGACTACTGCACGTCCACACCGGCGCGTCACCAGCCGACCCGGGTGGGGGTGTCGTAGCGGGGGCGGTCGACCACCGGCGCCCGCCAGCGGGACTCGGCGAGGCTCGGCGCCCACTGGCGCAGCAGGGTCTCGGCCCCGTCGTACGCGACGCAAAGCACCGCCAGCACCCGCGCGGCGATCTCGGCGGCCGCGGTCCCGCCCGGACCCGCCGTTGACCGGTGCCCCGGTGCGCCGGCCGGCATCGACGTCGCGGCGACCACGGTCACCGCCTCGGCGCAGCGGAGGACGTCGGCGAGCGCCCGGGCCAGTGCGAGCCGGCTGCCCTCCACCCAGTCGGCGAGCGCGTCGGCGTAGCCGGCCGTCGACTCGAGCCGCCCGACCAGGCTCTCCGGCCCCTCGTCGAGGTGGCGCAGCAGGGCCCCCCGGGCCTGCCCGTACGACGACGCGGCCGGGCCGGACCAGAGCACCGGGTCGGTCAGCGCGGCGCAGGCGTCGTCGTAGCCCCGCATCAGGCGGCGCGCGGTGTGGCCGGCGGCGGCCAGCGGTGCCGGATGCAGGTCGAGGAAGTTGCGGACGGCCTCGCCGGGGAGCACCTGCATCCGGCGCAGCAGCGGCCACACGCGGTGCCCCTCGGGCGCCCCCGCGGCGAGCAGCGTGTCGACCCGGCGGAGCAGGTCGAGCCCGGGCTCGGCGAGCCGGTCCAGCGCGTCCATCACGCCTCCCCGGTCAGCCGGTGGCGGGCGTCGCGGTCGACGTCGGCGTAGTGGTCGGCGGCGGCCCGCACCGCCGCCGCGGCGGCGGCCAGCCGCTGGGCGGCGACGTGCGCCTCCCGGGCCCGGTCGCCGGTGGCGGCGGTCCACTGCCGGTGCAGGGCCCGCCCGATCTCGCCGGGCCGGCCGGGGGCGTCGACGCCGAAGGCGGCCTGCGCCGGATCGCCGGCGGTGACCGTGCGGGACACGGCGGTCATGGTCTCGCTCGCCTCGTCGAGCCGGGCGGCGAGGGCGCGCAGGCTCTCCATCTCAGGCTCCCGCCAGCGGCCGGTAGGCGGCGAAGGTCTCGTTGTGCAGCTTCTCCCGGGCCCACTGGGCGGCGTCGGCCGCCGCGGTGACCGCCGCCTGCACCGAGCCGGCGACGTCGCGGGGGTTGCGGGTGTGCAGCGGGCCGAGGAAGCGCACGTCGGTGATCCGCCCGCCGGCGGTGACCACCACCTCGACCAGCCCGTCGGGCGATCGCACGGTGACCTCGACGGTCGACACCGCCTGGTCGAACTCGGTCTGGAGGGACTCGATCCGGCGGTAGCGCCGCACCGCCTCCTCGATCCAGGCCTCGTCGATCTCCCCCCGCGGCATCGGCGGACTCCTCCCGGACCAGGACATCACTGTGCGTGCCGCCACCGTCACCGCGGCACACCGGACCGTACCGCACAGCAATTGCGCCTGTCGATGCCTGTGGACAACCGGTCCGGCCGGGGGGACCTCCGTGGGGTGGGTCGACCACCGAAGGCCCGGCTCGGGCGGGCCGCTCGGCGGGCTCAGCCCTTCCAGAGCGAGAGCATCATCGCCTCGACGGCGATCCGGGGCTTGACGTTCGCCTCGATCGCCGCCCGGCACTCCAGCACCGCCTCCAGGCGGCGCAGCGCCCCCTCGGCGTCCCACTTCTGCGCGCCCGCCCCGGCCAGCGCGGCGGTGTCGGTGTGCACCGGTGCCACGGGGGCGCGCAGCGCCATGGTGAGCGCGTCGCGGTAGAAGCCGGCCAGGTCGACCAGGGCCCGGTCCAGCGCGTCGCGCTGCGCCCGGGTGGCCCGGGACCTCTGCCGCTTCTCCAGGTCCTTGAGCTGCCCGGCGGCGCCCCGCATCGCGCCGGCCGCCCCCCGCCCGGTGCCGCCGGCGCCGAGCGCGGTCTCCAGCGCCGCCCGCTCGGCCGCGTCGGCCTCCGCGACGGACGCCTCGGCCTCCGCCTCAGCCGCCTCGATCAGCGCCGACGCCGCGTCGAACGCGGCACCCACGCCGGTCAGCCGGCGCGGCACCGCGAGCACGGCCTCCCGGCGCTTGCGCGCCTCCGGGTCGCGGGCCAGCCGGCGGGCCCGCCCCACGTGCCCCTGCGCGGCCGCCGCCGCCCACCGCGCCACGTCGGGCGCGACGCCGTCGCGGCGGACCAGCACCTCGGCCACCGCCTCCGGCGCGGGCTGCGCCAGCGGTACGACCCGGCAGCGCGACCGGATGGTCACCGAGATGTCGTCCGGGTGGGTGGACGGGGCGCAGAGCAGGAAGACCGTGCGCGGCGGCGGCTCCTCGATGGCCTTGAGCAGCGCGTTGCCGGCCGCCTCGGTGAGCCGGTCGGCGTCCTCAATCACCACCACCTGCCAGCGCCCGCCCGACGGGGTGCTGGCGGCGCGCAGCACCAGCGCCCGCATCTCGTTGACGCCGATGGAGAGCCCCTCCGGCACCACCATCCGGACGTCGGCGTGGGTGCCGGTCATCGTGGTGTGGCAGCCGGGGCACTCGCCGCAGCCGATGCCGTACGCGCACTGGAGGGCGGCGGCGAAGGCCCGTGCCGCCACCGACCGGCCCGACCCGGGCGGCCCGGTGAAGATCCAGGCGTGCGTCATCCCCGCCCCCGGGTCGACGGCGGCCGTCGGCTGGCCGCCGTCGGACTCCTCGGCGAGCGCGTCGGACCCGTCCCCGGCGGCGTCGGTCGTGGACGGGGCGGCGGCGCGCAGCACGGCGGACGCCGCGGCGGCGGCGCGGCGCAGCGTGTCGACCGCCTCGTCCTGCCCGACCAGGTCGGCGAAGACGTCGGGCATCAGGTCCGGTGCTCCATCGGTACCAGCTCCGATTCGGATAACTCCGGCTGCACCGAGGTGTCCGGCCCGTGCGCGGGGCGGGGGTGCACGATGCCACCGGGGGTGCCGAACATCTCCTCGATCCGCCGGGCCACCTGTCCGGCGATCTCCTCGACCGGGCGGGACGCGTCGAGCACCAGGTAGCGCTTCGGGTCGGCGGCGGCGAGGTCGAGGAAGGCGTACCGGACCCGCTCGTGGAAGGCGACGGACTCGGCCTCCAGGTGGTCGGCCGCCTCGGCGCGGGCAGCCACCCGGGCCAGGCCGGTGTGCGGCTCGACGTCCAGCAGCACCACCAGGTCGGGCTTGAGCCCACCGGTGGCCCAGGACGAGAGCCAGGAGACCTCGTCGGCGGGGAGCGTCCGCCCCGCACCCTGGTACGCCAGGGACGAGTCGACGTACCGGTCGCTGATCACCACCGCGCCCCGGACGAGCGCCGGCCGGACGACGGTGGCCACGTGGTGCGCCCGGTCGGCGGCGTAGAGCAGCGCCTCGGCGCGCGGCGACGGCACGTCGGAGCCGGGCGCGCCGAGCAGCAGCGACCGGATCCGCTCGCCAACGGCGGTGGCGCCCGGCTCGCGGGTGACCACCACGTCGCGCCCCTGCCCGCGCAGCCGCTCGGCGAGCGCGGCGAGCTGGGTGGACTTGCCGGCGCCCTCGCCGCCCTCGAAGACCACGAAGAGGCCGGCGGAGACGAACGGCTCGGCCGGCATCAGCGGGCGGCCCCGGATCGAGCCCCAGAGGTCGGCCAGGACGGGAACGCCCTTCTTGTCGTCCATCTGCCCGAACGCGCTGATCCCGGCGAAGATACCGGCGGCTCCGGCGGCGAGCAGCAGCATTCGGGTGGACGAGATCGAGATGCCCAGGTCCGCCAGCTCCAGCCGGCGCGAGCCGCCGACGCCGGCGAGCAGGCTGCTGAGGCCGATCGCGAGGATCAGCACCAGCCGGGTGCCGATCTGCACCACCGCGAAGACCCGGCCGCGCACCTCGTCGGCGATCTCCCCGCCGAGCAGGGTGGTGCCGGAGAGGAAGGCCATGCCGGCGCCCGCGCCGACCAGGATCGCGCCGACCATCGCCATGGAGAGGTGGATGGCGAAGGCCAGGGCCATCACCGAGGCGCTGGCCAGCACGATGCTCATGCCGAACCAGCGCCGCCGGGACATGTCCTTGACGATCATCGGGCCGAGCCCGATGCCCAGGGCGAGGCCGATGAAGATGGCACCGAAGAGCAGGTAGAAGGCGGCGTCACCGGCGCCGAGCGAGGTGGCGAAGAACTTGGCGGTGCCGATCACGATGCCGCCACCGGCGAACGCGCCGAAGATGCCGAGCACCAGGCCGCGGACCAGCGGGGTCTGGCCGATGTAGCGCCAGCCCTCCTTGAACTGGCGCAGCATGCTCTGCTCGGCGCCCTCCCGCTCTGCGGACTGCCCCTGGCTGATCTCCTTGATGCCGTACGCCACCACCAGCGCGGTGGCCAGCCGGGAGAACGCGTTGAACCAGAGCGCCAGGTCGGCCGGCGCGGCCCAGTCCGGCGTCGAGCCCCCCGTGGCCGCCCGCACGATGCCGTCGAGCGCGGCGAGGACCAGCGCGGCGAGGACCGGCGTGAGGCCGTACGTGGTGATCAGCGTGAGCTGGTTGGCGGCCTCCAGCCGGGCGCGCGGGATCAGGTTGGGGACCGCGGCCTCCTTGGCCGGGATCCACAGCAGCGTGAGCGACTCGATCAGGAAGGTGGCGATCGCCGCCCAGAGGACCACCGCACCGCCGGGGGCGCCGAGCAGCGCGGCGAGCGGGATCGAGGCGAAGAGCAGGAACCGCAACACGTCGCAGATGACCATGGTCCAGCGCCGGTCGAAGCGGTCGGCGAACACGCCGGCGATCGGACCCAGCACCAGCGCCGGCAGCAGCCGGATGGCGATCACACCACCGAAGGCGGCGCCCTGGGCGGTGCTCCCCTCGACCTGGGAGGCGGCGAAGACCGACGTGGCGAGCAGGCCGAACCAGTCGCCGAAGGAGGCCGCGCCGAGCACGATCCAGAGCCGGCGGAACGGGGTGATCCGCAGCACCGAGCGGATGGCGGCGTAACCGGAGTGGTCCGCGCCGGGCTTCTCGGCGGTGCCGCCGGGCTTGGACGAGGACGACGACACGCCGGGCGACTCGCCGTTGAACTGGCTTTCGATGGCCGTACCTCCACGTGCCGGCCCATCGCTGGGCAGTCCCGGTGGAACACTCTAGACCCGGCGGGGACCCACCCCGCCGCGACATTCTCCTGTTCGCCGAGCCTAGGCCGCCGCGACCACCGCCCGCAGCCCGGACAGACGCGAGGGTATTTCGCATTGCCTCCCAGACAGTTAGCGTGCACACGTGGCCATCGAAAGCGACAAACTTCGTGAGCGCCTCGACCGGGCGACCGCGCACCTCGACCCGCCGTACGCCGTCGTGGACCTCGCGGCCTTCGACGGCAACGCCGCCGCGCTGGCCGAACGGGCCGACGGCAAGCCGGTCCGGATCGCCAGCAAGTCGGTCCGCGCCCGGGACCTGATCGGCCGGGCGCTGGCGCGACCCGGATGGCGGGGCGTGATGGCCTTCACCCTGCCCGAGGCGATCTGGCTGGTCCGCGCCGGCGTGACCGACGACGCGCTGGTGGCGTACCCCACGGCCGACCGGGGGGCGCTCGCCGCGCTCGCCGCCGACCCGGCGCTCGCCGGGGCCGTCACGCTGATGATCGACGGCACCGACCAGCTCGACCTCGTCGACGCCGTGTGCCCGCCCGGGCGCCGCCCCGAGCTGCGGGTCTGCCTGGACCTGGACGCCTCCTGGCGACCGCTGGGCGGGCGGGTGCACGTCGGGGTGCGCCGGTCGCCGGTGCACAGCGCCCGGGCCGCCGGCGCGCTCGCCGCCACCGTCGCGGCCCGCGCGGGCTTCCGGCTGGTCGGGCTGATGGCGTACGAGGCGCAGATCGCCGGCCTCGGCGACGCGCCGCCCGGGCGGGCGGTGCTCGGCTCCGCGATCCGGCTGGCCCAGCGCGGGTCGTACCGCGAGTTGCTGGCCCGCCGGGGCGCGGCGGTGGCCGCCGTACGCGAACACGCCGACCTGGAGTTCGTCAACGGCGGCGGTACCGGCAGCGTGGCCGCGACCAGCGCCGACCCCGCGGTCACCGAGGTCACCGCGGGATCGGGCCTGTACGGGCCGACGCTGTTCGACGCGTACCGCGCCTGGCGCCCCACCCCGGCGGCGTCCTTCGCCTGCGCGGTGGTCCGCCGCCCGGGGCCCGGCCTGGCCACCGTGCTCGGCGGCGGCTGGATCGCCTCCGGCCCGGCCGAGGACAGCCGGCTGCCCCGGCCGTGGCTGCCGGAGGGCCTGAAGTTCATCGGCACCGAGGGGGCCGGCGAGGTGCAGACCCCGCTGGCCGGCGCGGCGGCCGGCGCGCTGCGGGTCGGCGACCGGGTGTGGTTCCGGCACGCGAAGGCCGGCGAGCTGTGCGAGCGCGTCAACGAGTTGCACCTGGTCGAGGGGGATGCGGTCGTGGCCACCGTGCCCACCTACCGGGGCGAGGGCCACGCCTTCCTCTGATCCACCGGCCCGGCGCACCCCGGGCCACCTCCGCCCTGTCCGGCCGCCCGGCGCACCCCGGGCCGTTCGCGCCCCGGCCGCCACCCGGCCCCAAGCGCCGGCACGGTCCCGGTCAGCCGGGCTGGTCGGCGCCGGCCGGGGCGTCGACCTGACGGTGCAGGTACTCCCGGATCAGTGCCTTCGCCTCGACCAGCACGCGGTCGTCGCCCTCGGGCAGCCGGCGGAACGCCAACTTGATCAGCGCGTCGGCCGCCTCCACGGCGATCTCCAGGTGGAAGCGGAGGTCGGGCACGTCCAGCCCGAAGCGCTCGGCGAGCACGCGGGCCAACTGGTCCGCGATCACTCCGTTGTTGTCCCGCTGCTCGTCGAGCAGGTGCAGGTCGACCACGTCGCCGAAGTGCAGGGTACGGAAACCCGGAACGGTGCGGTGCATCGTGATGTACTCGTCGATGCCCGCGTCGACCCCGTCCCACCAGTGGGTCAGGTCGTCGGAGGCGAACCGCTCGTCGAGCCGCTGGAGGTAGGACTCCATCGTGCGCAGGGTCAGCGCCTGCACGATCGCCCGCTTGTCCGGGAAGAACTGGTAGACCGACCCGATCGCCACCTCGGCACGCTCGGCGAGCAGGGTCGTGGTCAGACCCTCGTACCCCACCTCGTCGACGAGTTCGGCACAGGCGTCCAGCATCCGCTGGACCCGTGCGACACTTCGACCCTGCACCGGTACGCGGCGCAGCGGCCCGGCTGTGGCGGCTGGTGTGGACACTCGCCACCCCCCTTCGACGGATGAACATATCTGCACGTCACGGGTTCGTGACTACCGGTACAACGAGCAAACCTCGATTGCGGTATTTACCTGCGACAACGTTGCTGATATGAAGTCACTTCACATTCATGTCAAGGAGTGCGCATGGCCGGTACCGCACCGCCAACCCTGACAGCCTGGTCCAACTGGGCCGGCAACCAACGCGCCAACGCCAGCGCCATCCTGCGCCCCACCTCCCTCGCCGACGTCACCGAGGCCGTCCGCGCCGCCGCGACGACCGGGGACCGGATCCGGGCGGTGGGCAGCGGCCACTCCTTCACCGGCGTCGCGGTCACCGACGGACGACGCATGGAACTGACCGACCTGCACACCGGGGTACGCGTCGACGTCGATCGCCGACTGGTCACCGTACCGGCCGGGATCACCCTGCGCGCGCTGAACGAACTGCTCGCCGCACACGGCCTGGCCCTACCCAACCTGGGCGACATCGACGCGCAGACGATCGCCGGCGCGATCTCCACCGGCACCCACGGCACCGGCGCCGGGTACGGCTGCCTGTCGACGTTCGTCGAGGCGCTCACCCTCGTCACCGGCACCGGCGAGGTGCTGCGCTGCTCCGCCGACGAGCACCCCGACGTCTTCGCCGCCGCCCGGGTGTCGCTGGGCGCCCTCGGCGTGCTCGTCGAGGTGACCCTGCGCTGCGTGGACGCCTTCGTGCTGCGCGCCCACGAGCGGCCGGCGCCACTGGCGGCCGTGCTCGACGAGTTGCCCTCGCTGATCGACAGGCACGACCACGTCGAGTTCTACTGGTTCCCGTACACCGAGCGCGTGCAGGTCAAGGCCAACGACCGGGTGGCCGTCGACGACCGGCCGCTGCCCCGGTGGCGCGGCTGGCTGGACGACGAGTTCCTCTCCAACACCCTCTTCGCGGCGGCCTGCCGCCTCGGCCGCGCCGTGCCGGCGCTCGCCCCCCGCATCAGCGCCGTCTCCGCCCGCGCGCTCACCGAGCGCCGCTACACCGGCCGCTCCGACCGGGTCTTCTGCACCCCGCGCCGGGTCCGCTTCACCGAGATGGAGTACGCGCTGCCGCGCGACGCCCTGCGCGAGGCGCTCGACGCGCTGCGCCGGATCGTCGACGGGCTGCCGTTCAAGGTGCTCTTCCCGGTCGAGGTGCGCTTCACCGCCGCCGACGACATCTGGCTCTCCCACGGCTACGGGCGCGAGTCGGCGTACGTGGCCGTCCACCAGTACGTCGGCATGCCGTACGAGCCGTACTTCCGGGCCTTCGAGCAGGTCGCCGCGAGCCTCGGCGGCCGGCCCCACTGGGGCAAGCTGCACTGGCGCGACGCGGAGTCGCTCGCGACGGTCTACCCCCGCTGGGCGGACTTCCAGGCGCTGCGCGCCCGCCTGGACCCGCACCACCTCTTCACCAACCCCCACCTGACCCGAGTCCTGGGCTGATCCCCCTCCGCGCTGCCCGCGCGAAGCGCACTCGCCGCGATCTTGGTACGAATCGGCCCCTGCGGGGGCGCGCTCGTACCAAGATCTGTCCGTCGTCCACAGGGGCGGACGCGGGCGGTGCGGGGTGGGCAGAGTGCGGGTGTGGTCAAGTCTTCCAGGTCGTTGGCAGGGTTGGGGCGGGCGCTGCCGGCTGACGACGCCGACGAGTTGACCTGGTTGCTGTTCCGTCAGGAAGACGTGATCAGCCTCGACCAGGCACGGCGCCACCTGTCGCCGAAGGCGATCCGACACCGGGTCGCCACCCACCGTTGGCGCCAGGTGCACCGTGCCGTCCTCGTCGCCCACAACGGTCCGGTCGGTCCGGCACAGCATCGATGGATCGCCGTGCTCGCCGCCGGGCCGGCCGCGGTGCTCGGCGGGCTCACCGCGGCGCAGGCCTGGGGACTACGCGGCTACGACAGCCGGATCGTGGACGTGCTCCTGCCGGCCGCACACCAGAGCCGCGCCCTGCCGCCCGGCGTACGCCTGCACCGGACCACCCTGCTCGGCGACGAGGACGTGCTGCACGTCGGGCAGCCGCCCCGCACCATGCCGGCCCGGTCGCTGGTGGACGCGGCACAGTGGGCGGCGACCGACGAGCAGGCTCGGGCGGTCATCGCCGCCGGTTTCCAACAACGCCTCGTCGGCGGCGACGACCTGCACCTGATCCTGGACGGGATGCCCCGGGTCCGGGTTCGCAACCTGATCCGGCAGACCGCTGCGGACGCCGCCGGTGGCGCGCACTCCCTGGCCGAGCTGGACTTCCTCGACCTGATCCGGCGAGCGGGGCTGCCCGAGCCGTCCCGACAGGCCGTCCGGCGTGACACCTGTGGGCGCCGCCGCTACCTCGACGTGTGGTTCGGGCAGTGGCGGGTGCACGTGGAGATCGACGGCGGGCAGCACCTCGACCCGGGCACCGCCTGGGCGGACATGCGCCGGCAGAACGCCCTGTAAATCGACGGCGACCGGGTACTCCGCTTCCCCGCCTGGGCGGTACGCAACGATTCTCGGACCGTCCTCGCCCAGGTCCGGGCAGCCCTGCAAGCCGCCGGTTGGCCGGGCCAGTCCTGACCCGAATCCGCCCAGCTGCGCCGGATCTTGGTACGAACACGCCCTCCGCGGGGCACGCTCGTACCAAGATCTCTGGCGGCAGCAGTTGCCGGCTGGCGAGCCGGGCGGTCAGTCGGTGCTGGTGGTGGCCTTTCGGGGGGCCGCCTTCTTCGCCGGGGTCTTCCTGGCGGTGGTGGCCTTGGCCGTCGTGGTCTTCTTGGCCGCCGTCGACTTGGTCGCCGCAGCCGTCTTCTTCGCCGCTGTGGCCTTCTTGGCGGGCGCCTTCTTAGCGGCGGTCTTCTTCGCGGCGGTCTTCTTCGGCGCCGGCCCCTTCGCCCGCTTCTCGGCGAGCATCTCGGAGGCCTCCTCGATGGTCAACGCCTCCGGGGTCTGGCCGCGCCGCAGCGACGCGTTCGTCTCGCCGTCGGTGACGTACGGGCCGAACCGGCCGTCCTTGATGACCAGCGGCTTCTCGGTCAGCGGGTCGACGCCCATCTCCCGCAGGGGCGGCGCGGCGGCCCGGCGCTGGCGGGCCTTCGGGGCCGACAGCAGTGCCAGCGCCTCGTCCAGCGTGACGGTGAACATCTTCTCTTCGGAGTCCAGCGAGCGGAACTCGTCACCCTGCTTGACGTACGGGCCGTAGCGGCCGTTGTTCGCGAAAACCTCGGTGCCGTCCGGGGCCACCCCGACCAGCCGGGGCAGGCTGAGCAGCTTCAGCGCCTCGTCGAAGGTCAGCGAGTCCGGCGACTGCGAGCGCAGCAGCGACGACTTGCGCTCGCCGCTGGCCACGTAAGGGCCGAAGCGGCCCGACTTGAGCAGGATCGGCTCACCGGTGGCCGGGTCGTCGCCGAGCTTGCGCTCGCCCCCGCCGCCGAGGAACAGCTCGTGCACCTTCTCCGGGGTCAGCTCGTCCGGCGCCAGCCCCTCGGGGATCGGTGCCCGGTCGCCCTGACCGCCGCCCTCCTCGCCCTCGGCGGCCGGCGCCTGCTGCTCGCCCGGCACCGCCCGCTGGAGGTACGGCCCGTAGCGGCCCACCCGTACGACGACCTCGCGGCCCTCGTCGTCGGTGAACAGCGGGATCGAGTTGACGCTGCGCGCGTCGATCTCGTTGAGGTTCTCGGTGACCAGCTTCTTCAACCCGCCCGAGCGGGCGATGTCCTGGTCACCGGCGCCGTTGGCGCTGCCGAAGTAGAACGCGGTGAGGAAGTCGACGGCGGCGTGGTCGCCGCCGGCGATCTCGTCCAGCTCGTTCTCCATGCTGGCGGTGAAGTCGTAGTCGATCAGGCGCGGGTAGTGCCGCTCCAGCAGGCCGATCACGGCGAAGGCCAGGAAGGTCGGGATCATCGCCTGGCCGCGCTTGGTCACGTACCCGCGGTCCTGGATCGTCTGCATGATCGACGCGTACGTCGACGGGCGGCCGATGCCCAGCTCCTCCAGCGCCTTCACCAGCGACGCCTCGGTGTAGCGCGACGGCGGCTGGGTGTGGTGGCCCTGCGCGGCCAGCTCGTCGGCGGTGAGCGGCTGGTCCTTGACCAGGTTGGGCAGGCGACGCTCGGCGTCCTCGGCCTCGGCGTTCTCGTCGTCGCTGGACTCGACGTACGCCCGCAGGAAGCCCGGGTCGGTGATGGTCTTGCCGGTCGCGCCGAAGTCGGCCTCCTCCTGGGCGGAGGAGACGGCGCGGATGCGCACCGAGACGCTGGAGCCGACGGCGTCGGTCATCTGCGAGGCGATGGTGCGCCGCCAGATCAGCTCGTAGAGCTTGAACTCCTCGGCCGACAGCTCCTTTGCCACGTCGCCCGGGGTGCGGAAGTTGTCCCCCGCCGGGCGGATCGCCTCGTGCGCCTCCTGCGCGTTCTTCACCTTGCCGGTGTAGCGGCGCGGCTCCGGCGGCACGCTGCGCTCGCCGTACAGCTCGACGATCTGCCGGCGGGCCGCCGCGATGGCGGTCTCCGACAGGTTCACCGAGTCAGTACGCATGTAGGTGATGTAGCCGTTCTCGTAGAGCCGCTGCGCCGTGCGCATCGTCTGCTGCGACGAGAACCGCAGCTTGCGGGCCGCCTCCTGCTGGAGGGTCGAGGTGATGAACGGCGCGTACGGGCGGCGGCGGTAGGGCTTCTCCTCGACCCGGGTGACGGTGAACGGCCGCCCCTCCAGGCGGGCCGCGAGACCCCGGGCGCCGCCGGAGTCGAGGTGCACGACGCCCGCGCCGGCCCTCACCCGGCCGGTGGTCGGCTCGAAGTCCTTGCCGGTGGCGATCCGGTCGCCGTTCAGCGCGACCAGGGTGGCGTTGAAGGTGCGCGGCCCCTCGCCGGCGTTCGTAACGGCGAGCGTGGCCAGGATGTCCCAGTATTCCGCCGTGCGGAAGGCCATCCGCTGCCGCTCGCGCTCCACCACGATCCGGGTCGCCACGGACTGCACCCGGCCCGCCGAGAGCTTCGGCATGACCTTCTTCCACAGCACGGGCGAGACCTCGTAGCCGTAGAGGCGGTCGAGGATGCGCCGGGCCTCCTGGGCGTCGACCAGGTCCCGGTCGATCTCGCGGGGGTTGGCCACCGCGGCCTGGATGGCCGGCTTGGTGATCTCGTGGAAGACCATCCGCTTGACCGGCACCTTGGGCTTGAGCGTCTCCACCAGGTGCCAGGCGATCGCCTCGCCCTCGCGGTCCTCATCCGTCGCCAGGAAGATCTCGTCGACCTCCTTGGCCAGCTTCACCAGCTTGCTGATCTGCTGCTTCCGGTCGGCGGAGACCACGTAGAGGGCGTGGAAGCCGTTGTCGACGTCCACCCCGAGCCGGGCCCACGGCTCGCCCTTGTACTTGGCCGGCACGTCGGCGGCGTTGCGCGGGAGGTCCCGGACGTGGCCGAAGCTGGCCTCCACGACGTACCCCGGGCCGAGATAGCCCGAGATCGTCTTGGCCTTCGCCGGTGACTCGACGATGACCAGACGGGTGGTTCCAGCTCTGCTCGGCACGTCTCTCCCCGACCTCACTCCTGCTCGTAGCCACCGGCGCCCGGTTCGGGCCACTTTCGGCCCGCCGACCCCCGGCGGTCCGGATGTCCAACGTAACGCGCCGCCCGCGTTTCGGGTTTCGCGGGCGGCAAACCGTCCCGGCGGGGCGGCCTATTTCTCCGCCGACGGCGGGGCGTGCCGGACGGCGCCACCGTACACCGTGCGTGTGCCGCCGGGCGGGACACTGTGACGATGGCGGACCCTCGGCCGAGGCGCCACCCGGCCGTTTTCCAAAAATTGCGCACTTGCTGTCCCCCATCGGACAGGGCGCGACCGGCTCGACGGGGCGGGCGCCGACGGGCGGTCAGGAGCGGGCCGGCCACTCCGTCGCGGGGGCGGCGGGCGGCGGGTCGCCCACCAGCTCGGCCAGGCGGGCGAGCCGCCGTCGGCCGGTGATCCGGTACGCGGGCCCGCCCTCGCCGGGCCCGAGCAGCGCCCCGGAGACGCCGACCGCGTCGAGCGCCCCGCCGACCGGTGCCCAGCACTCCTCGTCCGCGGCGCCGAGCCGGAGCAGGAAGCCGGACGGCTCGACGGCCCCCGCGGCGGCGAGCCAGAGCCGCAGCCGCCGCCCGTTGAGGTGGAAGCCGGCGGGCGGGCGCTTGCCCGCACCGCGCAGCCAGGCCACCGCGAGCGGCTTCAGCGAGCGGGCGTACGAGGTGCGCACCGCGTGCCGCCCGTCGGTGGTCGCCTCCCAGGTGGCCGCCACCCCGCGCAGCGCCAGCTCGGCGACGAGGACGTGCACCCGCCAGGCCGCGTCGACCACCACCGAGAGCCGGGCCGTGCCACCCATCCGGACCGCCTCGCCCGGGCCGGCCAGCAGCCCGGCGAGATCGGCGACGGACGGATCCGCCGCCTCCGCGCCGAAGAAGGTCAGCTGCCGGGCGGATTCGTCGGCGTCGGCCGGCGGGGGCGGGGCGGCCCGGCGGGCGACCGGCGCGACCCGGTCCGCAGGCGCCGGGAAGAGCACCGGCAGCGCTTCGCCGCCCGACGGGTCACCGGTCCCGCTCAGCGACACTCCGGCACCTCGTCGAAGGCGCGTTTCAACTCCTCGGAGTTGAGCCGGCTGGTGTCGAGCGCGCTGGCGTCGTACTCCTTGTTCAGGGTGTCCACGGCGGCCCGGACGCCGTCGTAGAAGACGGTGGGCTGGCCGGTGCCCAGCCCGTCGATGGTGTCGCGGGCCCTGCCGTACGCGTCGCGCACCTTCGCCAGCGAGGCCCGGAAGCCCGCCGACACCTCCTCGCCCTGCTCGGCGTCGGGGATGCCGGCCTCCTCGACCTTGCGCCGGGCGGTCTCGCTGGCCTGCTCCGCGCCGCCGAAGAGCCGCACCAGGTTCTCCTTCGCCTGCGCCGGGGTGGTCTGGGCGGTCATCTGCTGGTCGGTGCTGCTGGTCAGCTTGCTGATCTCGGCCCGCCACGGGGTGAGCGCGGAGCAGACCGACGCCGCCCACGCCCGCGGGCTGGGGCCGCCGCCACAGCCGGCCAGCACGAGTACGAGCGTGGCCAGGACCACCGTGAGCTTTCCGGCGGCTGCCGCCCGGCACGTGCGCATGCGTTGCAGCGTACGGCCTCTGTCGAGTCCGGGCACCGGACAGGTTTGCCGGGTGTACGGGTGGTCCCCGGCCGGCCGCGCGGGCCGACCGGGGACCGGGATGCCGGACGGATCAGGCGTTGACCGTCTCCGGCCGCTGGTCCGGGCTGCCCGCGCCGCTGCCGGAGTCGGAGTCGGACATCGCCACGCCCTTGCGCTTGCTGAACACCACCGCCGCGGCGATGATCAGCGTCGCGGCGACGGCGATCCCCACCCGCAGGGCGGTGTTCCGCTCGTCGCCCACGCTCCAGGCCACCACGGCCGGCGCGATCAGCAGCGAGACCAGGTTCATCACCTTGATCAGCGGGTTGATCGCCGGGCCGGCGGTGTCCTTGAACGGGTCGCCGACGGTGTCGCCGATGACCGTGGCGGCGTGCGACTCGGAGCCCTTGCCGCCGTACGCGCCGTCCTCGACGAGCTTCTTGGCGTTGTCCCACGCGCCGCCGGAGTTCGACAGGAAGACCGCCATCAGCGTGCCGGCGCCGATCGCACCGGCCAGGTACGCGGCCAGCGCGCCCGGCCCGAGGCCGAAGCCCACCGCGATCGGCGCGAGGATGGCGAGCAGACCGGGGGTCATCAGCTCGCGCTGCGCGTCCCGGGTGCAGATGTCGACGACCTTGCCGTACTCGGGGCGCTGGGTGCCGTCCATGATGCCGGGCAGCTCGCGGAACTGCCGGCGTACCTCCATCACGACCGCGCCCGCCGAGCGGGAGACCGCGTTGATGGCCAGGCCGGAGAAGAGGAACACCACCGCCGCGCCGATGATCAGGCCGACCAGGTTGCGCGGGTTCGCCACGTTCAGCGAGTTGAGGATCTCGGCACCGACGTCGCCCACCCCGGCGTCCGCGTACGCCGTGCGCAGCGTGTCGGTGTACGAGCCGAACAGCGCCGTCGCGGCGAGCACCGCCGTGGCGATCGCGATGCCCTTGGTGATCGCCTTGGTGGTGTTGCCGACCGCGTCCAGCTCGGTGAGCGTCCGGGCGCCGTGCTCGTCGATGTCGCCGGACATCTCCGCCACGCCCTGGGCGTTGTCGGAGATCGGGCCGAAGGTGTCCATCGCGACGATCACGCCGACCGTGGTGAGCAGGCCGGTGCCGGCCATCGCCACGGCGAACAGCGAGAGCGTGATGGAGCTGCCGCCGAGCAGGAACGCGCCGAACACGCCGGCGCCGATCAGCAGCGCCGAGTAGACCGCCGACTCCAGGCCGACGCTGATGCCGGCGAGGATGACGGTGGCGGCGCCCGTCTGGGAGCTCTTGCCGATGTCCTGCACCGGGCGCCGGTTGGTCTCGGTGAAGTAGCCGGTCAGCGCCTGGATGGCCGCCGCCAGCACGATGCCGATGACGACCGCGCCGATGGCGACCACCCGCGGGTTCTCGTCGACGTCGGTCAGCCCGCCCTCCAGCTCGGCGAAGGTGGCTGGCAGGTACGCGTAGGTGGCGATCGCCACCAGCACCGCGGAGAGCACCGCCGAGATGTAGAAGGCCCGGTTGATCGCGGTCAGGCCGCTGCGGTCGGAGGCGCGCAGCCGGGTGATGAAGACGCCGACGATCGCGATGAGCACGCCGATGGTGGAGACGATCAGCGGGAAGACCAGGCCCTCCTCGCCGAAGGCGGCGCGGCCGAGGATCAGCGCGGCGACCAGGGTGACCGCGTACGACTCGAAGAGGTCGGCGGCCATGCCGGCGCAGTCACCCACGTTGTCGCCCACGTTGTCGGCGATCGTGGCGGCGTTGCGCGGGTCGTCCTCGGGGATGCCCTGCTCGACCTTGCCGACCAGGTCGGCGCCGACGTCGGCGGCCTTGGTGAAGATACCGCCGCCGACCCGCATGAACATGGCGAGCAGCGCGGCGCCGAAGCCGAAGCCCTCCAGCACGGTCGGCGCGTCGCTGCGGTAGAACAGCACGACCAGCGCGGCACCAAAGAGGCCGAGGCCGACGGTGAGGAAGCCGACCACGCCGCCCGTACGGAAGGCGATCTTCATCGCGGCCTCCCGGCCGCCCTCGCGCTCCCGGGCGGCGGCGGCGACCCGCAGGTTGGCCCGGGTGGCCAGCCACATGCCCGCGCCGCCGATGAACGCGCTGAACAGCGCGCCCACGACGAAGAAGACGGACCGGCCGATCTTCACCGCCGTCTCGCTGCCGTCGGTGCCGTGCACCGGCAGCAGGAAGAGCAGCACCACGGCGATGACCACGAAGATCGCCAGGGTCCGGAACTGCCGGAGCAGGTAGGCCGAGGCGCCCTCCTGGACCGCGCCGGAGATCTCCTGCATTTTGTTGGTGCCCTTGCCGGCGGCCAGTACGGCCTTCGTCAGCGCGCCGGCGAAGGCGAGCGCCACCAGCGCGATGACCGCGGCGATGACGACGTACGTGACGTTGTTTCCGGTGAGGGAGATCCCGCCGCCCTCGGCGGCCAAGGTGTCGGACATCTGTGTCCTCCTGTACCGAACGCTCGCGCCGGCCGGTGGAGACGCACCGGCCCGGCGCCTGGATGCGGAGTCGCAAGCGCGCGCCATCCCACCCCGAACGGACCAGCGAGGAACGACAGTTCGCGCTGGGTGCGGGATGGATCACTTGCTGACAACTCGCGTACTGTAGCCCTCCACAGTGTTGGAGGTCACATCGAGGGGGCACCGCGCCGCGATGATCTTCGTCGCTGTGTTATGAGGAAAAATCTGATATAGGAGCCCATCCATGCCGAAGAGGCCGCGCCCCGGTGGGACGCGGCCTCTCACGGCGTACGACGCCCTCGGCGAGGGCGGTGGAAGATCAGCTCAGCGGCCGACGGGCCAGACCATCCGCACCTCGGTGCCGATGCCCTCGTCGACCGGGCGGACCTGGAGGTCCTCGACGAAACCGGCCAGCAGCGCGAAGCCGACGCCGGTGGTGAGGTCGTCCTCGTTGAGCGACTCGTTGGCGAGCTGGTCGGCGTTCAGCGCGGCCAGGCCGAGACCGGCCTCGATCGGCGCGCGGTCGACGACGCGCACCGCGTACGCCCCCGTGTCGGACATCTCGACGAGCACGGGCTCGGACACGCCGTACTGGCGGTGCAGGGCGACCGCGCGGGTGCACGCCTCACCGATGGCCAGCCGCACCTCGTCGAGCAGCTCCTCGCGGACCCCGGCCCGCCGGGCGACCGCCACGCCGACCAGGCGCGCGGTGCGCACGTGCACCGGGGCCGGCGAGAAGGAGAGCTTGACCGTGGCCATCAGACGCCGGTGCCGGCCGAATCGGTGCCGATCGCCGCGTCGACCGTGGGATGCAGCGGGAAGACCTGGTCCAGGGCGGTGATCCGGAAGATCTTGAGCAGCGGCTCCTTGTCGCAGACCAGGGCGAACGAGCCGCCGGCCGCGCGCAGCCGCTTGAGCGCGCCGACCAGCACGCCCAGCCCCGTGGAGTCGAGGAAGTCCACCCGCCCCAGGTCGACCACGACGTGGCGGGCCCCACCGTCGATCAGCTCGAGGAGCCGCTCCCGTAGCCGGGGCGCGGTGTAGACGTCCACCTCACCGCCGACCTCGAGCACCGTGTGCTCGCCCACGGTGCGGGTCGCCAGCGACAGCTCCATCGGTCCTCCCTCGCAAGAGCCGTAAACTCTCCTGGGCATCTAACCATCCCCGCCGGATACCGGCTCTGCTCGGCGGCGGAGGCCTCCCCTTACCCCCGCCCCCCGCTTTCCATCTCCGAACACCAGTGCGAGAGTGCAGGACGTGACCTCCGAACCGGCGCGCCGCAACCCGGGGCCGTCGTCCGCAGCCACCGTAGTCGCAGGTGGCGGGCCCGGGCGAGCGCCGGCCGACCTGCTGGGCCGGCTGCGAGCCCGTACCGGCGCCGACCCGGTCACGCACGTCGAGCGGGTGCCGGCGCGGCCCGGCGAGCCCGCCCCGTGGCCGGACTGGGCACCGGAGGAACTGCGCGCGGCGTTCGCCCGGCGCGGCGTGGTCGCGCCCTGGCGGCACCAGGCGGAGGCGGCCACCCTGGCGTACGACGGCCGGCACGTGGTGGTGGCCACCGGCACGGCGTCCGGCAAGTCCCTGGCCTACCAGCTTCCCGCGCTGGCCACCCTGCTCGCCGACCCTCGCGCCACCGTGCTCTACCTGGCGCCGACGAAGGCGCTCTCCGCCGACCAGTTGCGCGCCGTCGCCGCGCTGGAACTGGAGGGGGTACGCCCCGCCTGCTACGACGGGGACACCCCGCGCGCCGAGCGGGAGTGGATCCGCAAGCACTCCCGGTTCGTGCTGACCAACCCCGACATGCTGCACCACGGCATCCTGCCCGGGCACGCCCAGTGGTCCGGCTTCCTGCGCCGGCTCACGTACGTGGTGATCGACGAGTGCCACACCTACCGGGGGGTCTTCGGCTCGCACGTCGCGCACGTGCTCCGCCGGCTGCGGCGGCAGTGCGCCCGGTTCCGGAGCACGCCCGTCTTCGTACTGGCCTCGGCCACCTCCGGCGACCCGGCGACGGCTGCCGGGCGGCTCACCGGGCTGCCCGTCACCGCCGTCACCGAGGACACCTCGCCGCGGGGCGGGGTGACGTTCGCGCTCTGGGAGCCGCCGCTGCTGCCGCCGGACTCCGCCGCCGACCAGCAGGCGGACCTCACCCAGGTCCGCCGCTCTGCGCTGCGGGAGACGGCCGACCTGCTCGCCGACACGGTCGCCGAGGGGGTACGCACGCTGGCCTTCGTACGCTCCCGGCGCGGCGCCGAGGTGGTCGCCGCGAACGCCCGCCGCGCCCTCGACGAGGCGGTGCCCGGGCTCGGCGACCGGGTGGCCGCCTACCGGGCCGGCTACCTGCGCGAGGAGCGACGGGAACTGGAGCGGGCGCTGCTGCACGGCGACCTGCTCGGGCTGGCCTCGACCAACGCGCTGGAGCTGGGCGTCGACCTGGTCGGCCTCGACGCGGTGCTGATCTGCGGCTACCCGGGCACCCGGGCCTCGCTGTGGCAGCAGGCCGGCCGGGCGGGGCGCTCCGGGCAGGAGGCGCTCGCCGTGCTGGTCGCCCGGGACGACCCGCTGGACACCTATCTCGTGCACCATCCCGAGGCGGTGTTCGGCCGGCCGGTGGAGGCGACCGTGCTCGACCCGGCCAACCCGTACGTGCTGGCGCCGCAGCTCGCCTGCGCGGCGGTCGAGGCGCCGCTGACCCCCGACGACCTGGCGCTCTTCGGCGACGGGGCGAAGGAGGCGGTGGACCAACTGGTGGCGGCGGGGGCGCTGCGGCAGCGGCCGACCGGCTGGTACTGGCGGCACCGGGAGCGGCCGGAGGTGGACCTGCGCGGCGAGGGCGGCGCACCGGTCTGCGTGGTCGAGGCGGCGACCGGGCGGCTGCTCGGCACCGTCGACGGCGGCTCGTCACACTTCCTGCTCCACCCCGGCGCGGTCTACCTGCACCAGGGCGTCTCGTACGTGGTCGACTCGCTCGACCTGGCCGACGGGTGCGCGCTGGTGCACCCCGAGGAGCCGGACTGGTCCACCCACGCCCGCGACGTCACCTCGCTGTCGGTGGTGTCGGTCCGCTCGTACGTGGACGCCGGTCCCGTCGGGCTCTTCCTCGGCGAGGTCGACGTGACCAGCCAGGTGGTGTCGTACCAGCGACGGCGCATCGCCACCGGAGAGGTCATCGACACCCGCCCGCTGGACCTGCCGGCCCGGGAACTGCGTACGGTCGCGGTCTGGTTCACCCTGTCGCCGCAGTCCCTGACGGCCGCCGGGGTGGAACCCGCCGACGTGCCGGGCGCGCTGCACGCCGCCGAACACGCCGCGATCGGCCTGCTGCCGCTCACCGCGACCTGCGACCGCTGGGACATCGGCGGGCTCTCCACTGCGGTGCACCCGGACACCGAGGCCCCGACGGTCTTCGTCTACGACGGGCACCCGGGTGGGGCGGGCTTCGCCGAGCGCGCGTACGGGACGGCGGCGGCCTGGCTGCGGGCCACCCGCGACGCGATCGCGGAGTGCGGCTGCGAGACGGGCTGCCCGTCCTGCGTGCAGTCCCCGAAGTGCGGCAACGGCAACAACCCGCTCTCCAAGCCGGACGCGGTCAGGGTGCTGGACGTGGTGCTCGCCAACCTGCCCGACGGCGTACCGGCCCCCCGCACGTCCGGCGACTCGTCCGGCGGCTCCTCCAGCGACTCGTCCGACCTTCGGTCCGGCGGTTCGTCCGGCGTTCCGTCCGGCGGCTCCTCCAGCGGCTCGCCCGGCGGTTCGTCCGGCGGTTCGTCCGGCGGCGATGTCGCGGTCCCGGGCCGCCGCGCGGTTCGAGGCGCCGTCCTGCCGGGCGGCCCTCCGGTTCCGGGGGAACGCGTCGCTCCGGACGACGTCGCCGCGGGCGGCCCCGGGGGTTTGGGTGGCTCCCCGTCCCGGGTGGTGGAGACCGGTTCGGGGGAAGCCCCGGTCCCGGGTGGTGGAAAGCAGGCATAGAACCCCTCCTCTCGGGGCAACGAATACGTGGGAGCGCTTCCATTTCTGCTCGCGGATCCTTGCCGTGTTTCCCGTCGAAGGAGGAGTCGTGGCCGACACCATCGCCGAGACCGTCGACCTGCTCTACACGATCGACCAGGAGAAACTCACTCCCGACCAGCAGATCGCCCTGGGCACCGCGCTCGCGAGCCTGGCGCAGGCCGAGCGCCTGGAACAGATCAACGAGCGGCTGCGCAGCATCCACCAGGTCCTCAACGCGTGGGCGCTCAAGGCCACCGTCGACGGAGGCCGGTGACCCCGCTCCGCACGGCCCAGCACGGCTGCGGCGGGTTCCGGTCGTGGCGGGGCTGCGGTGGCGGGCTGCGGTCGTGGCGAGGTCGCCCGTCGCGGGAGGGGTTCGGTCGCGACAGGGTTGGCGGGTTGCCGGTCCGGGGAGGGGTCGACCGTGGCGGGGTTGCGGGTCGATGCGGGGTCGCCGGTCGGACGGTACCGCCGGGCCGGCACGGTAGCGGGTCGGGCAGCGCGGCAGGGTCCGGATGGGGTGGCGGGGCCGGCCGGAACCGCCGTGTTCTGGCAGGTCGGGCCGCGTAGCCTGCGGGGAGGGACGCGTGACCTGTCGGCGGCGGCACGGGTGAAGCTGTGCGACACTCCGGCGACCCCTCGAAGGAGAATCATGCAACTCGACAACTTGCAGGCTCAGCAGCAGTTCCACATCCGGCAGCGGCTCCGGATGATGGTCAACCAGTACGAGGTCCACGCCGTGGCACCGGACGGCTCCGAAGGTGGCCTGCTGGCGTTCGCCCAGCAGAAGCGGCTCGCCTTCAAGGAGCAGGTGACGATCTACACCGACGACACGAAGCAGCAGCCGCTGCTCGGGTTCAAGGCCCGCCAGCGCCTCGACATCGGCGCCACGTACGACGTGACCGACCACGCCGGCAACCCGATCGGCCTGTTCCGCAAGGACTTCGCCCAGTCCCTGCTGCGGTCCACCTGGCACGTCGAGCAGGCCGGCCTGCCGCAGGTCACCGGCCAGGAGCGCAGCATGCCGGTGGCGCTGCTGCGCCGGTTCGTCGACTCGCTGTCCTGGCTGCCCTACCACTTCGACTTCGTCGCCGGCGGTCAGCCGGTCTTCTCCGTCATCAAGCAGTGGGGCCTGCGCGACCGGTACGTCGTCCAGATCCAGCACCCGCAGGTCGACCGCCGCCTCGTGATCGCGATGGCCGTGGCCCTCGACGCTCTCCAGGGACGCTGATCCGCCCGGGTCGGGGTGCCGGCTTCCGTCGTCCCGACCCGGTCGCGTCCTGCGCGGCCCTCGCCGTCGACCTGGCCCGAGGCTGGGCCCGCCACGCTGGTGGAGGCGATGTTCGGCCGGGCGGTCCCGGTCGAGCTGCGCCGCCTGCCGCTCAGCCGCGGACCGGGCCGGCGCGGGCGGTGGCCGACGCGACCCGCGCCAGGCCGGGCAGCGGAGTGACGGCCACCTCGGCGGTCACCAGGACGTCGAGTCCGT
Source organism: Micromonospora sp. M71_S20 (assembly GCF_003664255.1). Classification (NCBI taxonomy): domain Bacteria; kingdom Bacillati; phylum Actinomycetota; class Actinomycetes; order Micromonosporales; family Micromonosporaceae; genus Micromonospora; species Micromonospora sp. M71_S20. Next base: position 2,157,703 of record NZ_RCCV01000001.1, read on the forward strand.
CGAGTCGACAGGCGAGCAGCCGACCACCGTTGGCGGCGGTGATCTCGGCAGCCCGGCCGCAGGCCGCCGGCTCGCCCAGGAGGGCCTGGCCGGCACCGGCCAGCGCGCCGAAGTCCGCCGCCACCCGGGCCTGCTGCCGGGCCGTCCGGGCCGCGCCGACGGCGGCACCGAACAACCCGACCATGACGAACGCCAGTCCCACGGCGAGCAGGCAGACGGTCGCCCCACCACGCTCCCCCGTCTGCCCCGCCGCGCTCCCCCGCACCTCCACCCCGCTCTCCCGCACCTGCACCGCGCCGCCGCCCTGCCGGTCACGGCCGCCGTCGCCCCGCCAGCCAGGGCCGCCGTCGCCCCGCCGGTGAGAGCCACCGCCGCCCTGCCGGTCGACGCCCCCGATTCGCCCGCTCACGATCCGCCCTCCGGCGGCTCGACGCCCGGGGTCGCGGGCTCCGCGGCACCGGGCCCCAGGGGGTCCGTTCCCACGACACCGGGTTCCACCGCCGCGACCGCCGTCGCGGTCACGGAGATCCGGGGCAGCCGGGAGCCGAGTGCGCGTACGGGCGCCCGGACGGTGGCGACTACCCGTTGGCCGTCGACGGTGACGGTCACCTCCGCTCCCGGCGGGGCCGCCCGGCTGGCCGCGTCCGCCCCGTCGGCGCCCCGGGAGGCGGCCAGCGCCGCCTCCCGGGCCGCGTGCAGGCAACCCGCCCTCGTGCCGACGGCGTTGACCGCCGACAGCCCGGCGAGCAGGAGCAGCAGGAGCGCCGGCAGGCCGGCCGCCAGTTCGGCCGTAAAGGAACCCCGGTCACGGCCAACCGACCGGCGCTCGGTCACTTGAGCGCCCGGTCGATGACGGCGGTCAACGCGGACTGCACGTTGCCCGAGGTCAGCACCTTCAGCAGGATCCCGGCGAAGGCGACCGCGGCCAGGGTGCCGACGGCGTACTCGGCGGTGTTCATTCCGGCGTCCCCGCGCAGGCGGGCGAGCAGTTTGCGCACGTTCTTGTCCTTTCTTGACGATGATCAGAGCACGTCGCCGAGGACGGCGACGATCACCGGCACCAGGCCGGCGAGAATGAAGGCCGGCAGGAAGCAGAGCCCCAGCGGCAGGACGATGAGCACGCCGGCGCGGCGGGCTGCCGCCTCCGCGGCCGTGGACCGGTCGGCACGGAGGTCATCGGCGAGTCGGGTCAGCGCGCCGGCCAGCGCGGCTCCGCTGTCGGCGCTGCGAAGCACGGCGGCCGTCAGCCGCTCGGCCCCCGGCACCGCCGCGAGCGGAGCCCACGCCTCCTCGGGGCCTCCGCCGAGCCGCAGCAACCGGCCGACCCGGGCGAGCCGGTCGGCGAGTGGCCCGTCGAGCGCCCCGGCTACGGCCAGGATCGACCTGTCCACGGGCGCTCCCGCCCGCATCGCCGCCGCCAGCAGGTCGGCGGCGAGCGGAAGATCGGCCGCCTCGCGCAGCCGCCGGTTCCGCACGGCCGGCGGCTCGATCCGACGAAGCAGCCGGTCGAGCAGCAGCGTCGTCGGCACGGCCGCCACCACCCCGGGCCAGCCGCCGACGATGACGGCCACGGCCACGCCGCCCAGAGCCGCGGCGACCCGGATGGCGTCCGGCCGCCGCCGAGGACGGACGTCGTCGGTCGTGTCGTCGTCCGGACCGACCGGTCGTCGGGGCGTGGCGGCCGGGTGCACGCCGACCGGTGCCCTGCGCAGCGCGCGCAGCCGGCGCAGGGGCCGCCGGCCCGCCGCGAGCATCGCGACGAGCAGGGCCACCGCAGCCACGAAGCCCACTGCCAGCGCCGTCCGAGGCATCAGTTCGCCCGTCCCGGCGACGCGCCGAGCCGCTCGGCCCAGAACAGTCCCGCGACCTGGAGCGCGATGGCGACGACCGCGCACGCACCACCGACGGGGGTGTGCAGCAGCACCGCCACCGGGTCGACGCCGATGCCGTAGCCGAGCCCGATACCGCCGAGCGGCAGGGCGGCGAGCAGCAGAGCGGTGGCCCGGGCCCCGGCCGCCTGGGCCTCCGCCGCGGCCAGTCCACGGTCGGTCGAGCGGGCGTCCGCCTCGATCCGCTCCAGCAGCTCCGCCAGCGGCGCGCCCGTCTGGTCGGCGAGGCGTACGGCCGCGCGGGCCAGTCGGTCCAGGCGCCCCGCCCCGCCCCGCTCGTCGCCGGCCCCCGCGTCGCCGTGGCCCCGGCTTCCGGCTGCCGCCGACCCGTCTTGTCGCTCGGGGGATCCGCGGTCGGTCCCCGTCGGGCCGGGGGTGAGGCGCTCGGCGGCGACCGGTACCGGCAGGCCGGCCCGCAGATCCGCGGCCAGCCCGCAGAGCTGGTCCAACCGGTGCCGCCGGGCCCGGACGGCGTACCGGCCGTCCCTGCGTCGGAGCAGCGCGCGAGCAGCCAGCGTGCCGTAGGCGCCGACGGCCACCGCCGCGACCGGGCCGCCCAGCAGCAGGCCGGCTCCGATGCCGGCCGACGCGGCGAGCAGCAGGGTGCGCCTGGGGGACGCCGCCAGTACGTCCGGTCGGAGCCACCTCGGTCGCCGGGCCCCGCCGGGCGGATCGGTCACCGTGCCGGGCCGACGCGCCGGGGCAGCCGCCGGGGCGGGCGTTCCGCCGGGGCGCCGGGCGTCCCGCCGCCCGGGCGGCCGGACCCGACCGGGGTCTCCGCCCCCGCGCGGCGCGTCCCGGTGGTCCAGGTGGCGCACGGGTCGGGCCGGGCCCGCGGGTCGCGTCAGCCTAGGGTCGCCGTCTCCTCCTCGTGCAGCGCCAGGGTCGTCTCCGGCCGGCCAGGGCCAGGGCGACCGGTCGACCACGTCCCGCGACGCCCACCGAGCCCCGCCCTCCGGCTCGCGTCCGCTCCCGGGAGTGCCGCTGACCGGGGCGTCCGGGCCTGCCGGCGGCTGCCGGAGGCGAACCCGGGACTCGACGCGCGGGTCGCGGCGGTCGACAGCCTGCGGGCGCGAAACGCCGCCGGCGGTGCGCGCGGTCGTGCCGTGCGCGTCCTGCCCGGCTGTCCGGCGCAACTCGGTGATCCAGGCGACGAGCGGGTCCTCCGCGCCGGCACGCGCGCTCCCGCCGACGCCAGCGGCCAGCACGCCCCGCCGGCTCCGGCCACCACGCACCGCCCCGGCCACCAGCACCGCCGCCAGGACAGAGAGCAGCGCCACCAGCGCGTACGGGGCGGTCACCTGGGCCCCGCCGATCCGGGCCACGGCTCGGTCAGGACCGGCGGCACCGGTACGCCCCGCTCCCGCAGCAGCTCGGCGAGCGCCGGTGCGGCGAGGTCGGGCCCACGCCCACGTACCCAGGCGGGAACCGCCGTGACCAGCCGGTCCGGGCCCTCCGGCAGGAGCAGGCAGACCGATTCCAGCACGCGCCCCTCGGTGCTGCGGCGCACCTGGAGCAGCACCTGGAGTGCGGCGGCCACCTGGGCGTGCAGCGCGGGACGGGGCAGCCCGCCGAGCATCCCGAGGGCCTCCAGCCGCGCCGGCACGTCCGACGGGGTGTTGGCGTGCAGGGTGCCGGCACCCCCGTCGTGGCCGGTGTTCAGGGCGGCGAGCAGATCGACCACTTCCCCGCCCCGGCACTCGCCGACCACCAGTCGGTCGGGCCGCATCCGCAGGGCCTGCCGCACCAGGTCGGTCAGCCCGACCGCGCCGGAGCCCTCCACATTGGCCGTCCTCGCCTGCAACCCGACGACGTGCGGGTGCCGGGGATGCAGTTCGGCCGCGTCCTCCACCAGCACGATCCGTTCGGTGGCGGGGACCAGTCCGAGCAGCGTGTTGAGCAGCGTCGTCTTGCCGGATCCGGTGCCGCCCGTCACCAGGTACGCCAGCCGGGCCGCCACCACGGCGGAGAGCACCGGCGCCACCGGTCGGGGAACCGTCCCCCGGCTCACCAGCTCGTCGAGGGTGAAGGGCCGCTGCCGGAAGGTACGCAGGGACAGGTAGGGCCCGTCGGTCGCCACCGGCGGCAGCACAGCGTGCAGCCGGGTGCCGTCGGGAAGCCGGGCGTCCGCGTACGGGGAGCCGTCGTCGAGCCGCCGGCCCGCGCTGGCGGTGAGCCGCTGCGCGAGCCGGCGTACGTCGTCGACCGTGCCGAGCGGCACCGCGACCTGGTGCAGGCCCCGCCCCCGGTCGACCCAGACCCGGACGCCGTTGACGAGCACGTCGGTGACCTCCGGATCGGCCAGCAACGGGGCGAGCGGGCCGGCTCCCACCAGGTCGTCGTGCACCTGGTCGGCCATCCTCAGCACGGCGGTGTCGCCGAGGACGGCGGCGGTGGGCTCCGCCCGTACCGCCGACACGATCGCGGCGGGGGTGACCGGGGCCGCGGCGGCCGCGATGCGCTGTCGCACCCGGGCGGCCAGGGTCTCGCCCTCGGACGACCCGGTCATGCCGCACCCGCCGCCGGGGCGCCGGTCAGCTCGGCGACGATCCGCTGGCAGAGCGCGGCCAGCGGGCCCCGGCCGTGCGCGGCCGGGGCCTCGCCCCGCTCCAACCCGCGAGCCAGCGCCGGTTCCGGGCGCAGCGTGCCGGCCAGCGGCAGCCCGAGCGCCCTGGCCACCTCCGCCGCTCCGAGGCGGCCCGGTGCCGGACCGCGCACGATCACCGACATCGCGGCGCAGTGCGGGGCGGCGGCCGCCACCACACGGGCCGCCGCGGCGGTGGCCCGCAGCTCCGCCGGAACCACCACGTAGACCTGGTCCGCCGCCTGCAGCGCCGTCACGGCCGCGTCGTCCAACTGTCGGGGCAGGTCCACCACCACGAAGTCCCGGCCCCGCCGACCGGCGTCGACGGTCGCTGCCATGGCCTGGGCGGGAAGGGCGAGCAGGTCGCCCCGGTCCCAGGAGAGGACCACCAGGTCGCCCCGGCTCGGCAGGGCCCGCACCAACGCCGGCGCGTCCACCCGACCGTCGGCACCGGTCAGCGCCGGCCAACGCAGCCCCTCCAACTGCTCCCAGCCGAGCACCAGGTCGAGCCCGCCGCCGAGCGGGTCGGCGTCGACGAGCAGGGTGCGCAGCCGGGCCCTGGCGGCGGTGACGGCAAGCCCGCCCGCCAGGATGCTCGCCCCGGCGCCGCCGCGCCCACCCAGGACCGCGACGATCCGGGCGCCGCCCCGCTCGACGCCCTCCGGCCCGCACTCGGCGAACCGGTCGACCAGCCAGGGCTCGGCCGCCGGGAGCGTCGCCACGTGTTCCGCGCCAATCAGCTCGGCGACCTGCCAGCCGGGGTCGAGCTCCCCGGACCGCCCGACCAGCACCATCCGTGGCCGCTGCGGCAGCCGCGCCCGCAGGCAGGGCTGGGCCTGGTCGGCGCCGACCAGCACCAGCGGGGCCGGCAACCAGCGGGTGCGGGCCGCGGCGGGGTCGGCGGCGAGTTCCACCTCGACGCCGCCCGCCGCGGCGAGCCGGAGCAGGTCGTCGAGCAGGTCGCCGTCCGAGGTGACGAGCAGCGGCAGGGGCCGGTGCGGCGGGACGGAGGTACGGGGTGGCATCGCGGCCTCCAGCGGTCGGGCTCGGGGTTGCTGACCCGAGACCCTGCTCCGACGCCAGCCGGAACGTCGCCCCGTCCCCACAGCCTGTGGACAACCGCGCGCCCTGTGGACAACGCCCGCCGAGCGAGTCGATCTGCTATGGACTCCGGCGGGCCGCGCGCGCCTCCAACTCCGGAATCACCCCGGCTACCGCGACGGCGGCGAGGGCTCCACGCGGGGCCGCACGGATCGATAGTCTGCGCTGCATGCATCGCAGTCGCGTGTACGCCGTCCTGATCGACACCCCTCGCGCGGAGGCGGCCCGGGCGGTGGCCTTCTGGTCGGAAGCCCTGGGTGCTCCAACCGAGTCCGACCCGTCGTATCCGCAGTTCATCGACCTGCACGACGCCCTGCCCGGACTGGTCATCGCCGTGCAGGAAGTCGACGACGAGCCCCGCTTCCACCTCGATTTCGAGACCGACGACGTCGAGGCCGAGACCGCTCGCCTGGTCGCCCTCGGCGCCACGCAGGTCGCGCAGTGGCAGGAGTGCCGGGTGCTGCGCGTACCCGGTGGGCATCTGGTCTGCGTGCTGCCGGTGGAGAGCCGGCCTGAGGTCTTCGACGCCGAGGCCAGAACCTGGCCGTGACACCTGTGCCGGCACACCGAGAGCCGCCCGGTGAGCCGGCCCGTCAACGAGCTGGTGCCGGACTTGGTTGGTTCACGGGATCGAACTGCAGCTACGCTTCCACTGCCTTCCTGACGCCTCGTTCACAAGCTGCGGGCGCTTCGTCCGGCGGCGTCCCTCGTATCGGCCTCGGGCGTCTGTCCGCGCTCGGCGTCCGAGGGCCGTCCATGTCCGGCCCTGCTGCGTCACTGTGGCTGTCGACAGCCGCCCACGCCGCGCCCGTACACGAAGATCAGGCTTGGTTGGCGGCTTTAGGATCATGTAATGACGCCCGCCTTCGTAGGTTGTCGGCTGTCGTCGGCTGGGCCGCTCTACCTCGCAGCGGGCATCGGGCTGTGGCTGCGCTGGGGTCTCGCAGTCTGGCTCCTCACGGGCGCAGGGATGCTCGCCATCCAGTGGTCCTATGGTTTCGGCCGGCGCGAGTCCTCCCCGCACGATGGGCGGGGAAGGGGACGACGATGGGCAGGAAACAGAAGTAGCCAGAGCCGCGGAAAAGGTTCTGAGGTGGTACCCGAAGTGGTGGTAGGTCAGAGCGTCGTTTCTGGCTGCCCTCGCCGGTGCGCTCCGGGCTGCTCGGGTCAACGACGCTCAATCGTTATACGCACACCCCGGACGACTATGCCGCCCGCGCCCTGGCGGCCTTCGACGGCTCCGCTGCCTCCCTGCTGCCTCCGGCCGAGAAACCGCCTCCGGAGAGCGTCCTCCATGGGGACGGAGACGACCTGCGACCTGGGTAGAAGCGCTCCGGGGGAAAGGGACGACCCCCGTCGGGGGGAGACGGGGGTCGTCGAAGGTTCGGCTCCGGGGGGGTCGAGCCGAACCCACTCAGCGGTCACGGGGGGTGCGACCGCCGAGGGTCTGCCAGTTGTACGAGATGTGAACACTCGTCGCATCAACAAGTCTGCCTGAGTGAACCTGTATACGTCGAGTGGTGCTGCCTCCACTCCCTGCGAAATAATGTTCGCAGAGTGTGACCATCATCACGATGAGCGAGGGTGGCGGAGGGCCGGCCCGCAGGTCCGAGGGGTCGCCGGGCCCCGGGCACCCGCCGACCATAGACCATCCGGCTAGACTTTCGCGCCGTGGGCCGAAGTGCCGCTTTCTTCGATCTGGACAAGACCGTCATCGCCAAGTCGAGCGCCCTGGCGTTCGGTCGGCCGTTCTACCGGGACGGTCTGATCACCCGGCGTGACGTGGTCAAGTCGGCGTACGCGCAGCTGATGTTCCGGCTGGGCGGCACCGACGAGCAGACCATGGCCAGGACCAGGGACTACCTCGCCGCGCTCTGCAAGGGCTGGCAGGTGGAACAGGTCCGCCAGATCGTCGCGGAGACGCTGCACGAGCTGATCAATCCGTACGTGTACGCCGAGGCCGCCGCCCTGATCGAGGAGCACCAGGCCGCCGGCCGGGACGTCGTCCTGGTCTCCGCCTCCGGCGAGGAGATGGTCCGGCCGATCGGCGTTCTGCTCGGCGTCACCGACGTGATCGCCACCCGGATGGGCGTGGTGGACGGCCGCTACAGCGGCGAGGTCGAGTTCTACGCGGCCGGCCCGAGCAAGGTCGACGCGGTCGGCGAGCTGGCCGCCGAGCGCGGCTACGACCTGGCCGACTCGTACGCCTACTCCGACTCGTACAGCGATCGGCCGCTGCTGGAGTGCGTCGGCCATCCCTCGGTGGTCAACCCGGACCGGCAGCTGCGCAGGCTCGCGGTCGAGAACTCCTGGCCGGTGCTGGAGTTCCGGCACCCGATCCCACTGGGGCGGCGACTGCGCGAGCGCCCGGCCGTTCCGGTCGCCGCCGCGGCGCTGGGCGTGGGCGTGGGCGTCGCCATCGGCATCGCCTGGTACGGCCGCCACCGTCGCACCCGCACCGCCCCCGCGCCCGCCTGAGCCTGCGAGACGACCGGCTGCCAGAGGCGGCCGCCAGGCTCAGGCCGCCGCGAGGACCTCGTCGCCGATCGTGGTGAGCTGGTCGGCGCCGACCTCCACCGCCGCCATGTAGTGGCGCAGCCAGGAGCGCAGCCCGTCCGGGGTGCCGGTGGCGAAGGCACCGGCCGAGCCGACGTACTCCGGCTCGCGCTCGTGGTGACCCACGTCCACGGCGAGCAGGCCGCGCGGGTCCAGCCCGCTGGACAGCAGCACCAGGCGGGCGGCGCCCCGGGCCACCACCCCGGACGGCCCGGCGAAGGGGCGCAGGTTCAGCAGCTCGCCGTGCACGACCGCGGCCAGCACCAGCGGCGAGACCTTCGTGCCGCCGGCGACGAGCCCCGCCAGCCCGTCCAGCCGGGCGGCGACGACCGGGTCGACCACCGGCCGGCCCAGCTCGGCCTCGCCGACGACGTCGCGGGCGGCGAGCACGTGCAGCCTGGCCAGCGCTTGCCGGGGCGCCTTCGGCCAGAGCTCGGACAGCCCCGGCAGCGCCCCGGCGACCCGCAGCGCGCCCTGCACCACCGGCTCGGTCACCGTCCCGGCGCGGACGGCTTCGCGCTCGCGGGCGTACCCCTCCAGGGCGGCGCTGGCCACCGCGGAGCGGAGGCTGACCTCGGCCGCGACCTGGCCGCCGTGCCGGCGCAGCGCGCGGTGCCCCAGGGCCCGGTCGAACCGCTCGCGGGCCCGCTCCACGGCGGGGGCGACGTCGGCGAGCGCGAGCAGCGGGGCGAGCGGGTCAGCGGTCACCCCGTCACGCTATCGACTGCCCGGCGCGACCCGCCGACGAGCCGCCCGGAAGCGACCACCGCCACCCCGCGATCCGTCGAACCGACGGGCCCGCCCGGACAAATGGCGTCGACGCGACGGCCCGCGTCGCCGTCCGGCGCGCGGTGGAGGCCGCTCGGCGCGCGTCGGCCGGACCGGCGGTCGCCCGTGCCGGCCGCCCCGACTAACCTCGTGCCCTAGAGAGACGCAGGTCACCCGAGCGACGAGGGAGCACGGCATGAGCGAGGCATTGGCCAATCTGCTGAACGAGACACGCCAGTTCCCGCCGCCGGCCGAACTCGCCGCGAACGCCAACGTCACCGCCGACGCCTACGCGGACGCGGACGCCGACCGGTTGGCGTTCTGGGAGCGGCAGGCCGGGCGGCTGACCTGGGCGCGGCAGTGGGACCAGGTGCTCGACTGGTCGAAGCCGCCGTTCGCGAAGTGGTTCGTCGGCGGGCAGCTCAACGTGGCGTACAACTGCCTGGACCGGCACGTCGAGGCCGGCCTGGGCGACAAGGTCGCCATCCACTGGGAGGGCGAGCCGGGCGACACCCGGACCATCACGTACGCCGACCTGCACCGGCTGACCTGCCAGGCGGCCAACGCGCTCACCGACCTGGGCGTCACCGCCGGCGACCGGGTGGCGATCTACCTGCCGATGGTCCCGGAGGCGGCGGTCGCGATGCTGGCCTGCGCGCGGATCGGCGCCACGCACAGCGTGGTCTTCGGCGGCTTCTCCGCCGACGCGCTGACCAACCGGATCCAGGACGCCAGCGCGAAGGTGGTGATCACCGCCGACGGCGGCTACCGCCGGGGCAAGCCGTCGGCGCTGAAGCCGACCGTGGACGAGGCGGTGGCGAACTGCCCGTCGATCGAGCACGTGCTGGTGGTGCGCCGCACCGGCGAGGAGGTGGCCTGGTCGGGCAAGGACCGCTGGTGGCACGAGACGGTCGAGACCGCTTCGGCCGAGCACGCCGCGCAGCCGTTCGACGCCGAGCACCCGCTGTTCATCCTCTACACCAGCGGCACCACGGCCCGCCCGAAGGGCATCCTGCACACCACCGGCGGCTACCTGACCCAGACGTCGTACACGGCGCACGCGGTCTTCGACCTCAAGCCGGAGACCGACGTCTACTGGTGCACCGCCGACATCGGCTGGGTGACCGGGCACTCCTACATCGTCTACGGCCCGCTCTCCAACGGCGCCACGCAGGTGATGTACGAGGGCACCCCGGACACCCCGCACAAGGGCCGGTTCTGGGAGATCGTCGACAAGTACAAGGTCAGCATCCTCTACACCGCGCCGACGCTCATCCGCACGATGATGAAGTGGGGCGAGGACATCCCCGCCGGCTACGACCTGTCCTCGCTGCGGCTGCTGGGCAGCGTGGGTGAGCCGATCAACCCCGAGGCGTGGATGTGGTACCGGCAGCACGTCGGCGGGGGTGCGCTGCCCATCGTGGACACCTGGTGGCAGACCGAGACCGGGGCGATCATGATCTCGCCGCTGCCGGGCGTGACGGCGACCAAGCCCGGCTCCGCGATGACGCCGCTGCCCGGCATCGTCGCCGACGTGGTCGACGACCAGGGCCAGTCGGTGCCGAACGGCGGCGGTGGCTACCTGGTGCTGCGCGAGCCGTGGCCGTCGATGCTGCGCACCATCTGGGGCGACGACAACCGGTTCATCGAGACGTACTGGTCGCGGTTCGAGGGCATGTACTTCGCCGGGGACGGGGCGAAGAAGGACGACGACGGGCACGTCTGGCTGCTCGGCCGCGTCGACGACGTGATGCTGGTGTCCGGGCACAACATCTCCACCACCGAGGTGGAGTCCGCGCTGGTATCCCACCCGTCGGTGGCCGAGGCGGCGGTGGTCGGCGCGACCGACCCGACCACCGGGCAGGCCATCGTCGCGTTCGCCATCCCGCGCGGCACCACGGACATCGCCGGCGACGCCGGCGAGAAGCTCATCGCCGAGCTGCGCAACCACGTGGCGAAGACGCTCGGCCCGATCGCCAAGCCCCGGCAGATCATGCTGGTGCCGGAGCTGCCGAAGACCCGCTCGGGCAAGATCATGCGCCGGCTGCTGCGCGACGTGGCGGAGAACCGCTCGCTCGGCGACGTCACCACGCTCCAGGACTCGTCCGTGATGGACCTGATCTCGTCCGGCATGGGCGGCGGCAAGTCCGACGAGGACTGACGCAGGCGTACGCCCCGATGGGTGGCGGTCCCACGCGGACCGTCACCCATCGTCGTTCTTACGGGTGTGCGACCGACCGGATGCGTGCTGTCACATCGGTCGGTCGGGTGAGCCGGGTGAAGCTGAACGGACACAGGCGGACGTCGACCCTGTCGTTCCCCTGTTTTCTGATTTAGGTTCACGCACGTCGGGTCGGTTCGATGGATGTCACATCGATGGAGGGCCGGCCGACTTCCTCCTCCCCCATGCCCGAGAAACGGAGCGGCATGAACAAAAACCCGCAATCCGGGTCGCGCCGACGCCTGCTCGTCGCGCTGCCCGCCATCGCCCTCGCCGCCACGTCACTGACCGTGACCGGTGGCGCGGCGGCGGCGGAGCCCGGCCCCGCCCGAGCCACGATCGGGGCGGACGAGCACTACATCAACTACGCCGAGCCAGCCGTCCAGCCGGACAGCGGCGGTCGCGAGGTCAAGGGCAAGGGCGGCGTCTACGCCCCGGCGGTCGAGGACGCGCGCGCGTACGACCGCAAGTTCGCCCGCGGCAACCCGGTCGCCGCCGAGCAGCTCGCGAAGCACGAGGCGAAGTCGATCAAGACGGGCAAGAGCCCGCGGCAGATCAAGAAGGCCCCGAGCACCCAGACCGCCAAGCTGCTGACCCTGCTGGTGGAGTTCAACGACCAGGCCAACGACGACTTCACCGGCGTCATGGTCCCCAGGACGGTCTTCGAGGACCGGACCTGCGTCCCCGGCACCGTGCAGAACGGGCCCAGGCACAACAACATCCCGAACCCGGCGAACCTGCCGCACGAGGACAACAACTCGATGTGGGTGCCGGACTTCTCGCCCACCCACTACGACAAGATGCTCTATTCGAAGAGGGGCATCACCGAGCGGGTCCGCAAGGACCTGAAGGGCCCGGACGGCAGGCAGGGCATCGACCTGACCGGCCGCACGATGCACAACATGTACCTGGAGATGTCCAAGGGCGCGTACACGGTCGACGGGCAGGCCAGCCCGTGGATCACCGTTCCGCACTCCGAGGGCTGGTACGCGGCCTCGCGCTGCTTCCAGGACGAGAACGGCAACTGGGTCCCCGGCCGTCAGCAGTCGATGAACGGCCACCCGGACAACCCGCAGGGCGCGGGCCGGCTCGCCACCGACGCGATCGACGCCCTCGCGAAGATGGACCCCAGCTTCCCGTGGGCCGACTACGACATCGAGGACCAGGCCGACCGCGACGGCGACGGCAACCTCTTCGAGCCGGACGGCGTGATCGACCACCTGGTGCTGGTGCACGCCGGGCAGGGCAAGTCCCGCGGCGGCGGCGCCGAGGGCACGTACGCCGTCTGGGCGCACTCGTCGACGGTGACCGGCGGCTACACCATCCCCGGCACCAACCTCCAGGTCTCGAACTACATCGTGCAGCCGGAGGACGCCGGCGTCGGCGTCTTCGCCCACGAGTTCGGCCACGACCTGGGCCTGCCGGACCTCTACGACACCTCCGGCAACGCCGACTCCGACGTCGACTTCTGGGACCTGATGGCCTCGGGCTCGCACTCGGGCGAGATCTTCCAGGCGCTGCCGACGCACATGGGCCTGTGGGACAAGTGGGTGCTCGGCTGGGCCGACCCGCTGACCCTCGCACCCGGCTCCGACCCGCGTTCCGTGCAGCTCGGCCAGACCTCGCGGACCCCGCGCGGCACCAAGGACGGCATCAAGATCGACCTGCCGGACAAGGTGATCACGCTGGCCACGCCGCACAGCGGCGCGAACATGTGGTACTCGGGCGCCGACCAGGACTGGGCGGACGTCAAGATCACCCGCCAGGTGGCCGTGCCGGCGGCGGCCGACGCGAAGTTCTGGATGTGGAACAACTTCGTCATCGAGGCCGACTGGGACTACGGCTTCGTCGAGCTCTCCACCGACGGCGGCACCACCTGGACCGAGCAGAAGGTCTACGACGCGGCCGGCAACCTCGTCACCACGAACGACGGCTACGCCGACCCGAACGGCCGGATGGTGGACTTCGGCAACAAGAAGTACGGCCTGACCGGTGACACGCACGGCTGGCGGCACGACTACGTCGACCTGTCGGCGTACGCCGGGCAGAACGTGCAGCTCCGGCTCCGCTACGCCACCGACGAGGCGTTCGCGGAGCGCGGCTGGTTCGCCGACGACTTCTCGGTGACCGGCGGCGGTACCACCACGTGGAGCGACGACGTCGAGGGCGGGGCCAACGGCTGGACGGCGACCGGCGGCAGCTTCGTCGACACCACCGGCCAGGGCTGGCACATCGACAGCGGCACCTCGACCCAGTCGCACTACTACCTGGCCGAGTGGCGCAACTTCGACGGCTTCGACAAGGGCCTGAAGTACACCTACGACACGATCTACTCGCGCGACGCGTGGAAGGTCGACCGGGTCGCCTACAACGCCCCGGGCATGTTGGTCTGGTACCGGGACACCGCGCTGGGCGACGTCAACCACACCACCGCGCAGATGACCGCGCTGCCCAGCTACGGCGCCAAGGGTGGTCTGCTGATCGTCGACTCGCACTTCGACCCGTACCGCCGCAAGGGCGAGGCGGCCGTCAAGGACCCGTCGGTGCTGGACAACCTGCCCAGCCGCCCGCAGTCCGCGAACGCGGCCTTCTCGCTGAACCCCACGTACCCCTTCACGGAGTGCCTGGAGGCGGCGGACGAGCCGTACAGCGAGTACTGCACGAGCTTCGGCCGGCAGGCGCCGGTGCGGGGCTTCACCGACGCGAAGGGCTGGTACCCGGGCATCGAGATGCGCGACGGCTCGCCGTACGCGCGGGACAACGACGCCTCCGTGGTCATCCCGTCGAAGGGCAACGCGCCGTACACGACCCGGGTCACCAACCCGGACGGTACGCCGGCGACGTCCTACTACGGGGTCAGCCTGGGCAGCGGCATCGTTCTGGGCACCGGGAACCCCGGCGACCAGGGCGTGTCCTACGGCGTCACCATCACCATCAAGCGCACCGCGCGGGACAACTCGTACGCCACGGTGTACGTCACCCCCGCGAGGAACTGACCCGAGGGTCGGCCGAGCGGTGACAGGCGGGGCCCGTCCGGGAGCACACTGCTCTCCGGGCGGGCCCCGCCCACGTGTTCGCGCAGGCCGCGCTCCCGCGGCCGGGGTCGAGCCGGCGGCCCGTCCCGTGACGGTTTCCGGGTTCCCAGCGCTCCCCTAAGGGGACCTCAGAATCACCATTACCGACAGTGATCGTGACCAAAACGTGACGTGAGAACGCGTCATCCGGGCGCGGCTTTTGGGCCTCATTTATGCGCATTTACGGGGCCCAGACGTGCGTTCTCCACCGGCAGTTGACCCGTGACAAGCACCCATGCGCTCTGTAAGGGTGAGTGCCGCATCACATGACTGGCACGGCTCGTACCGCGCTTGTCATGTAACAGATCCACAAAGGAGGAGGACCTTTGAGGAGACGAGTCACAGCCGGTCTGGCCTCGGCCGCGGCCGCGCTGCTGGCGGCGGGAGTCGTGTCGGCGCCGGCCTCCGGCGCACCGGCCGCGGACCCGGCCCCCGGTTCCGACAAGGCGAAGCACGGCAGGGACAACCTCCCCGATCCGAAGTCGGATCAGCAGCGGGAGCTCCGGAAGAAGGCCATCGCCGACCTGCTCTCCGGCAAGGCCAAGCTTCAGACGCGCAACGGCTCGAAGGTCATCCAGGTCAAGGACGACCTGTTCGTCGAGTACCAGCAGGCACCGAAGACCGACCCCATCTTCACGATGCTGGTCGAGTTCGGCGATCAGACCGACCCCCGGGCCGGTGGAGCTGCCGGCCCGGCGCGCAACCAGATCGCCGAGCCGGACCGCAACTGGGACGGCAACTCGACCGACGACAACAGCACCCTGTGGCGGCCGGACTTCAACCGGGCGCACTACCAGGACATGATGTTCGGTCCTGGCGAGTCGATGCGGGACTTCTACTACAAGCAGTCCGGCGGGCGCTACACCGTCAACGGCGACGTCAGCGAGTGGGTCAAGGTTCCGTTCAACGAGGCCCGCTACGGCAGCAACGCCATCCCCGAGTCCGACGGGTACTGGAACTTCGTCAAGGACAGCGCGACCGCCTGGTACCAGTCCCAGGTCGCGGCCGGCAAGACGCCGGAGCAGATCAAGCAGTACCTGGCCCAGTTCGACATCTGGGACCGGTACGACTTCGACGGCGACGGCGACTTCAACGAGCCCGACGGCTACGTCGACCACTTCCAGGCGGTGCACGCGGGCGAGGGCGAGGAGGCCGGCGGCGGCGCCCAGGGCGAGGACGCCATCTGGTCGCACCGCTGGGCGGCGTTCCCGAACCTGGCCGGCACCGCCGGTCCGGGCGCGAACAAGGCCGGCGGTGTCCAGATCGGTGACACCGGCATGTGGATCCGTGACTACACCACGGAGCCGGAGAACGGCGGCCTGGGCGTGTTCGCCCACGAGTACGGCCACGACCTCGGCCTGCCGGACCTCTACGACACCGTCGGCGGCGACAACGGCGTGGGCTTCTGGAGCCTGATGTCCTCCGGTTCGTGGCTGAGCCGCGGCAAGGACGACATCGGGTCGACCCCGGGTTACATGGACCCGTGGTCGAAGCTCTACCTGGGCTGGCTGAACTACTCGGTGGTCGAGGAGGACAGCGGCACCACCCGGGTCACGCTCGGCCCGGCCGGCGACAGCGACGGGCCGAAGGCCCAGGCGGTCGTGGTCAACCTGCCGGCGCAGACCCAGACCACCAGCTACAACACGCCGTTCGGCGGGTCGTACGAGTGGTGGGGCGGCAGCGCGGACGACCTGAACACCACGCTGACCCGTCAGCTGGACCTGACCGGCACGACGTCCGCGTCGATCACCGCGAAGGCCTGGTACGACATCGAAGAGGACTACGACTACCTCTACGCCGAGGTGTCGACCGACGGCGGTGCCACCTGGACGGCGCTGGGCAACTCGTCGGTCGACGCCGGTGAGACCGGGGTCGACGGCTCGACCAGCGGCGCCTGGGTGGACCTGGCCTACGACCTGTCCGCGTACGCCGGGCAGACCGTGCAGTTCCGTTACCGCTACCAGACCGACGGCGGCGTGCACCTCGCCGGCGCGTTCCTGGACAACGTGTCGCTGGTCAAGGGCGGCGCCGTCGCCTGGACCGACGACGCCGAGACGCTGGCCGCCGAGTGGACCGCCAAGGGCTTCACCCGGATGACCGGCGCGGTGACCGACTCGTACCCCCGCTTCTACATCGCGGAGAACCGGTCCTACGTCGGCTACGACGACACCCTGCGGACCGGCGGGTACAACTACGGGTTCAACAACACCCGCCCGAACTGGGTGGAGCGGTTCTCGAACCACCCGGGCATGCTGGTCTGGTACGTGAACTACGCGTACGGCGACAACAACACCTCGGAGCACCCGGGCTACGGCCTGAACCTCCCGGTGGACGTCCGACCGAACAAGATCACCGTCGACGGCCAGGGCACCATCACCAACCGGCGCAACGGCTTCGACGCCACGTTCAGCCTGTACGCCAAGCCGGCGCAGACCTTCCACCTCAACGGTGTCCCGGTCACGCTTCCGGCGCTCGCCCCGCAGCCGGTCTTCTCCGACAGCGGGCCGAACAAGTACTGGACGGCCGGCAACCCCTGGAACTCGGTGAAGGTGACCGGTTCCGGTACCCGGATCGAGATCCTGAAGCAGGGCAACAACCCGACCGACGACATGGTCGTCAAGGTCAGTAACTGACGATCGGGGCACTCGTGGGGCCGGTGGCGGTGACGCCACCGGCCCCACTTTTCGCGTACGCGATCACTCCTATCGAAAACCGTCTCTTTCTTCCACAGGGCGACCGTCCGCGCTGCTCACGCCGTGGATGAACGGCCGGGATGTGACGGTGAAAAGCATTCCCAACAAAAGTTTGCAACAAATCGACGCACGCATCTTCCCACGGGTCACACGAGTGTCTATGTTCACCATTGGTCCCACTAGTGGGACCGGTAGCACCGGCCCGTACCCCCGTTGGGCCGGTTCCCTCAAACCGGAGGTACCACGTGCGCAAAGTCGCAGTGGGTCTGCTCGGGCTTTCGCTGACGGCGACGGGACTGGCGTTCGGTTCGTCCGCCACCGCCGCGCCGCAGCCGAAGTTGCCGACGGCCGCTCCGTCGGTCGCCGAGCCAGCCCATGTCGACCACGACCTGCCGAACCCGCTGGAGGACAAGCGTCGCGCCCTGCGCCAGGAGGGCCTGAGCGACGTCCTCTCCGGCCGGGCCAAGCCGCAGAAGGTCAACGGCAGCACGGTCGTCAAGGTCGGCAAGACCCAGGCCGAGGGGGCTGCCGCCCGCTCGACCCGGGCCAACGCCGCCACCCAGACGGAGGACCAGTACGTCGAGCTCTCCCGGGAGAAGACGGACCGGATCTTCGTCATCCTCGCCGAGTTCGGCAACGAGCGGCACCCGAGCTACCCGGACCAGGACACCGACCCGGACACCGCGGGTCCGACCCGGTTCGACGGGCCGCTGCACAACGAGATCCCGCAGCCCAACCGGGCGGTGGACAACTCCACGGTGTGGCAGGCGGACTACAACGCCGACTACTACCGCAAGCTCTACTTCGGCACCAACCCCGGTGACGAGTCGGTGAAGCAGTACTACGAGGCCCAGTCCTCGGGTCGCTACAGCGTCGACGGCACCGTCACCGACTGGGTGAAGGTGAAGTACAACGAGGCCCGCTACGGCCGCTCCGGCGGCTACCCGTGCGCCTCGAACGTCTGCACCAACACCTGGGCGCTGGTCCGCGACGCCGCCAACCAGTGGGTCGCCGACCAGAAGGCCGCCGGCCGCACCGACGCCCAGATCGCCGCCGACCTGTCGGCGATGGACCAGTGGGACCGGTACGACCACGACGGCGACGGCGACTTCAACGAGCGCGACGGCTACATCGACCACTTCCAGATCGTCCACTCCGGTGGCGACGAGGCCGACGGTGACCCGTACCAGGGTGAGGACGCCATCTGGAGCCACCGCTGGTACGCCTTCGCGTCCGACCAGGGCTCGACCGGCCCGGTCGGCAACCCGCTCGGCGGCACCCAGATCGGCAACACCGGCCTCTGGATCGGCGACTACACCATCCAGCCGGAGAACGGCGGCCGGAGCGTCTTCTACCACGAGTACGGCCACGACCTCGGTCTGCCGGACGACTACAACGTCACCAGTGGTGGGGACAACAACAACGAGCACTGGACCCTGATGGCCCAGAGCCGGCTCGGCGCCAAGAACGACGCCGGCATCGGCGACCGTGGCGGCGACCTCGGCGCGTGGAACAAGCTCCAGCTCGGCTGGCTCGACTACGAGGTGGTCGTAGCGGGGCAGAAGCGGACCATGACCCTCGGCCCGCAGGAGTACAACAGCGACGAGGCGCAGGCCGTCGTCGTGGTGCTTCCGAAGCGTGACTACACGTTCGAGCACGGCGCGCCCTTCGAGGGCAGCAAGCAGTTCTTCTCCGGCAACGCGGACGACCTCAACAGCACGATGACCCGGACCCTGGACTTCACCGGGAAGTCGTCGGCGTCCCTGTCGATGAAGGGCCGCTACAACATCGAGGCCGACTACGACTACCTGTTCTTCGAGGCGTCGCTGGACGGCGGCCAGTCCTGGGTGACCCTGCCCGGCACGGCCAACGGCCAGCCGCTGAAGGAGATCTCGGCCGGCCGCTACGCGCTGGACGGCAGCAGCGGCGGCGAGTGGGTCGACGTCAACATCCCCATGGACGTGGCGGCGGGCAAGGTCGCGCAGTTCCGGCTGCGCTACCAGACCGACGGCGGCGTCTCCGAGGGTGGCTTCTACGGTGACGCGATCACCGTGACGGCCGACGGCCAGACCGTCCTCTCCGACGGCGCCGAGACCGGCGCCGCGGGCTGGACGCTCGCCGGTGGCTTCGAGACCGCCGAGAAGAGCTACACCAAGGCGTACGACAACTACTACATCGCGGGCACCCGGCAGTACATCTCGTACGACAAGTACCTGAAGACCGGCCCGTACTTCTTCGGCTACTCGAACACCCGCCCGGACTACGTGGACCACTACGCGTACCAGGAGGGTCTGCTGATCTCCTACTGGAACACCCGGTGGGCGGACAACGACACGTTCGTGCACCCGGGTGAGGGTCGCAACCTCATCATCGACGCGCACCCGCGGCCGATCTACAACCTGACCGGCCAGCCCTGGCGGGCCCGCGTCCAGGTCTACGACGCGCCGTTCAGCCTGAAGAAGGCCGACTCGTTCACGCTGCACCTCAACAGCCAGCCGCAGTACATCCGTGGCCAGGCCGCGCAGCCGCTGTTCGACGACACCCAGCAGTACTGGTTCCCGGAGCTGCCGAACCACGGCGTCAAGCTCCCGGCCACCGGCACCAAGATCAAGGTCCTGGAGAAGGACGGCGTCTACACCAAGATCCGTATCTCCTGATCCACTGATCACGCACCACCCGCACCACGCGATGCCCGGGCAGGTCACCTGCCCGGGCATCGCCCTTTCCCGGGCGGTCCCCGCCACCGGTGGGGTCGGCGTCGGGGGCGACCGGCGTCGGGGTCCTAGGCTGTCTGCCATGACCGAGCAGCGCGGCGGGCCCGTCGACGAGTCCTGCGTCCTCACCGAGGGGCCGTGGACGCACCGGTTCGTCGGCGCCAACGGCAGCCGCTTCCACGTGGTGGAGGCCGGCACCGGACCGATGGTGCTCTTCCTGCACGGCTTCCCGGAGCACTGGTGGGCCTGGCACGAGATGCTGCCGGCGATCGCCGACGCCGGCTTCCGGGCCGTCGCGGTCGACCTGCGCGGCTACGGCGCCAGCGACAAGCCGCCCCGGGGGTACGACGGCTACACCCTCGCGGCCGACGTCGCCGGACTGATCCGGGCCCTCGGCGAGCGCTCCGCCACGGTGGTGGGCACCGGCGTCGGCGGCATGATCGCGTGGACGGTGGCCTCGTTCCACCCGTCCCTGGTCCGCCGGCTGGTGGTGCTCGGCGCTCCCCACCCGCTGCGGCTCCGGGCCGCCATCTTCGCCGACCCGCGCGGGCAGTTCGCCGCCGCCACGCCCACCCTGAAGTTCCAGTTGCCCCGCTACGAGCACGTGCTGACCCGCGACGACGCGGCGGCCGTGGAGGAGATGCTGCGCCGCTGGGGCGGGCCGCGCTGGGTCGACGGGCCGGGCTTCGAGGCGTACGCCCAGCGGTGCCGGGAGGCCATGCGCATCCCGCAGGCGGCGTTCTGCGCCCTGGAGGGCTACCGCTGGGCGTTCCGCTCGGTGCTCCGGCTGCACGGTTACCGCTTCGTCCGGCTGATGCAGAAGCCGCTGATCACGCCGACCCTCCAGCTGCACGGCGCGCTCGACGAGGCCTCCCTGCCGCGTACCGCCCAGGGCTCCGGCCGGTACGTGGTGGCGCCCTACGAGTGGCGGCTCCTGGACGACATCGGGCACTTCCCGCACGTGGAGGCCGGCGACCTGGTGGTGGGCGAGGTCCTGCGCTGGGCGAAGTCCTGACTCAGACCCGCTGCTCGCGCAGGTCGGCGACCTCGGCGGCGGGCGCCCAGCCCTGGTAGACGCCGAAGTCGAAGACCTCCAGGCCCATCGCCCGGGCCACCGGCCAGCGTCCGCCCGTGTACTCCACCCGCAGCCAGCCGTCGTGCTCGCCGAGGACGATGAACGGCTGCCCCTGCCAGGTGCAGACGGTCCGCACGTACGCCAGGTCGTCGATCTCGGTGGCCGGCAGCACCCGGACGTACCGGCCGGGGCGGATCTCCTCGAAACCTTCGCCCGGCTCCGGCTGGTAGAGCCGGACGTCGTCGCCGTCCGGGCTCGCCTGGTATTCCCGGCCCTGCCAGCGGGCCACGTAACCGTCGCGCGTCACTGCTCACCGACCTGTCGCCACCGCAGCGCGTCCGTGTCGAGGATGGCGACCACCCGTTCGGTGCCGTCCGCGCCGATCCGCCACAGCTGCGCGCCGTGCGGCAGCCGGGCGCTGTCCACCTTGAACTCCGCCACCACGTCGCTGCTCTCGCCCGGCGCGAACCCGTTGCCCCGGAACGGCGGGCGCTCGATGACCCAGCCCTCCATGGCCCGCATGGCGGCCTCGTTCTGCCCGCCGTACGGGATCCGGTAGAGGCTCGGCCGATGCGCTGGCCAGCGCAGCACGTAGATCTCGCCGGCGTCCCGGGCGAAGGGGGAGTCCGGGTAGCCCAGGCCGAGCGCGTCGTGCAGCTGGGCCGGGGTGTTGAGGTGGGCCAGCTCGCCGGCACGGTGCACGAAGCCGGAGACCCGGTCGTAGCCCCGCTCCAGGTAGTACGCGAGCTGGCTGGGGGCGACCGCCTTCTGCATCACGATCGGGCGCGCCGGGTCGGGTGCGGGTGGGGCGTAGCGGGGGCGGCTGACCGGTTCCTCGGCGGCGGCCGGCTCGGCCTCGGCCCCGGTGTCGTCGCCGAGTCCCACCTCCGCCGCCCAGTTGGCCAGCCCGACGATCTGCTCACCGGGCAGCTTCGCCCCGACCGGGGTGCCCGGGTTGACCGCGAACGACCAGGACTCGTCCGGCCAGCGGCGGATCAACTGGACGAACTTCACCCCGATGGTCTCGACCGTCGCGTCGGTGTGGTCGGCGAGCCGCTCCGGCGAGGTGTGCACCACGACGAACGTCTCGCCGTCGAGTTCCTCCGTACGCCAGACGAAGCCGGGCTCGCCGGGCCGGCTGCCCGGCGCGGAGTCGGCCGCCACCGGCAACAGCACCCGGGCCAGCAGCAGGGTGGACAGGAACGTGTCGGTGCTGCCGGCGCCGGCGGCGTCGAGCAGGTTCTCCTCGACCTCGTTGGCCGGCTCGAAGTCGACCGGCCCGGGACCGGTGCCCGGCGACACGTCCCCGGCCCCGGTCAGGGGCGCGGTCGCCGGCTCGTCGGCGACCGGCTGACCGGGGTCCTCCGCCGGTCCGCCGCCGGGAACGGCGGCGTCGGTCGCGGACCCCTGCCGGACGGCCCCGTCCGTCTCCGGTGCGGGCGCGGCGACGCTGGTCGGCACCGTCGGATCCCCGGACCACGCGCCGGCGGGCGGCCCGGATCCGAGGGGCACGGTCGGGTCCCCGGGCCACGCCGCGTCGGCAGGCGGCTCGGGATCGAGGGGCACGGTCGGATCCAGGGACACCGTCGCATCGCCCGACGACACGACCGGCTGCGTCCGATCCAGGGACACCGTCGGATCCAGAGACACCGTCGCATCGCCCGACGACACGACCGGCTGCGTCCGATCCAGGGACACCGTCGGATCCAGAGACACCGTCGCATCGCCCGACGACACGACCGGCTGCGTCCGATCGAGAGACACCGTCGGATCCAGAGACGCGGTGGCGTCGCCGGACCACGACGGGGCGGTGGACCGCACGGTGTCGGCGGGCGACGACGGGTGGGCGGGCGCGGTCGGTGCGGGGTCGGCGGTGGCGGCGGTCACCGGTTCCCGGCGGCGCCGGACCGGCTCGAACAGCGAGACGGTCTCCTCGGCGGGCGGGGCCGGCTCGGGGGCAGGCGGTCCGGTGAGGTCCCGCGACTCGATGACGGTGCCCTCGATGACGATCGGCGTGAAGCCGCGCCGGGGAGCGGGCGGTCCGGACACCGGCTCCGCCTCCGCGACCGGCTCGGGCCCGACCGGTTCCGGGGTGGGCTGCCGGCGGGGCAGCGCCTGGGTGACGTCCTCGGTCGGCTCCGCTCGACGCCCGCCGTACGCCGGTGGTGGCGGCCCGGCCCCCGGGGCGGGGGCCCGGAGGTCCCGGGTGGCGTCCCCGTCGGGCCCGCGCGGCGGCAACACCTGCGTGGCCTCGCCCCCGGGCACCGTGAAGGCCCGGGTCGGTTCCCCGGCCGGCACCGTGAAGGCGTGGGTCGGTTCCGCGGTCGGCACTGTGAAGGCCCGGGTCGGCTCCCCGGCCGGCACCGTGAAGGCGTGGGTCGGCTCGGCGGCCGGCGCCGTGAAGGCGTGGGTCGGTTCCGCTTCGGTCGGGGCGCTCGGGATCGGGCGGGTCGGTTCCTCCGGTACCGGCTCGCCGAGCGGCCGGCGGCGGGGGAACGGCTGGCTGCCGGGTCCGAGGCGGGACGGCGGAGCCGCCCGCTCGCCCGAGCGCAGCGCCTCCTGCCGGTAGGCGGCCGCACGACCGGAGGCCGGCTCGAAGAACGACCGGTTCGGCCGCTCCGACGCCTCCCCCGCCGGGCGACCGTTGGTCGACGGCGAGGGGTGGGCGTCGGGCGTCGGCAGGCCCCGCGGGCGCTCGGTGAGCGGCGCGGGGCGCGGCGGCGGGAGCCGGTCGGGGGCCGCCACGGCGTCGAACCGGGCGGGTCCGCCGGCCGTCGGGTCGCCACGCCGCAGGTCCGGGTGCTCCGCCGGGAACGTGGGCGGGACGGACGGGTGGGCCGCGCCGGGTCGGGCGGGTGCGGGGATCCGGCCGGTGGCCGACGCGGCCGTGGGCTCGGGCCGGAGCGTGCCGTCGGGCCGGGCCACACGGGTGGTCGGCCCGGTCTCCGGCCCGCCCGGCGCGTCCTGGCCGGCGGTCTGGGCCCGCGCCCGGGCGGCCGTCTCCACGCGTTCCAGCCGGGCCCGCGCGCCCATGGTGCGGCCGGGCAGCCGGACGTCGCCCCGGGAGAGCTGGGCGACGAACCAGGCCGGCAGGTAGCCCTCGATGGGCAGCCCGGGATTCACGGCCAGCCACCACTCGTGGTTGGGCCAGCCGTCGGACAGATCGGCGTACGAGATGCGCCGGACGGCACCGCCGTGCTCGCCGAGACAGGCGCGCACCGCCGCTCCGGAGGTGAACGCCAACACGTGGGTGCGGCCGCCGGTGGTCCAGGTGCCCCAGCCCACCGGTGCCGTCCCCGCGAGCGCCTCGGCGGAGACCGGCAGCAGCAGTTCGCTCCGGGCCAGGACGCGGAAGTAGAGCTGTTGGTCGTTGGCGCGCAGCGCGTCCCGCATCGCCGCTTCGGCGTCGGTGGCCGGCTCCCACTCGGTCACGGCCACCCCTCCTCCCGCGAACAGGCCATAGGTATCGCGTACAACCTACAAGGTAGAAGCAAGATCACAATCGCTGGCCGGCGGCGGTCCGCCCGGTGCCGCCGGAGGCGCTAACATCCCGTTCCGGAGTCGACACGATACGGAGGCGGTCGATGTCCCGGTCCCCCTCGCGCCCGCTCCTCACCGCCCTGACGACGGCGTTGCTGACCGCCGTCCCGGCCGCCCCCGCGATCACCGGCCGCCCGGCCGGGCCCGCCCCCGGCCCGGTGCCGGCCGGCTGGTCCGCATCCGCGCCGACCGTCGCCCGCGCGACCCCCGGCTGCGCCTCGCCCCTCGCCCCGGTCCGGCCGGTGTCCGCGCGCCCCTGGCCCCAGCAGCGGTACGCCCCGGAGCGGCTGGCACCGCTCGCCACCGGCGCCGGGGTGACGGTGGCGGTGATCGACTCGGGGGTGGACCGGCGGCACCCGCAGTTGGCCGGCCGGGTGCTCGACGGCACCGACCTGCTCGACCCGGGCGGCGACGGCAGCCGGGACTGCGCCGGCCACGGCACCGGTGTGGCGAGCATCATCGCCGCCGGCCCCCGCGACGGTACGGCGTTCCGGGGGCTGGCCCCGGGTGCCCGGATCCTGCCGGTACGGGTCAGCGAGCAGCAGGTGGTCGAGGGCCGGGAGTCGGGGCGCACGGTCAGCGCCGGCGACTTCGCCCGCGCCGTCCGCTGGGCGGTCGACCACGACGCCGACGTGCTCAACCTCTCCGTCGTCCTGTACGCGGACGACCCGGCGGTGCGGGCCGCGATCGGCTACGCGGTCGACCGGGACGTGGTCGTGGTGGCCGCCGCCGGGAACCTGCACGACGCCGGTGATCCCCGGCCCTACCCGGCCGCGTACGACGGGGTGCTCGGGGTGGGCGCGATCGGGGCGGACGGGGCACGGGCGCCCTTCTCTCAGACCGGCTCGTACGTCGACCTGGTCGCCCCGGGCAGCGACGTGCTGATGGCCGCCCCCGGCGAGGGCCACCACCGGGCCGAGGGCACCAGCTACGCGGCGCCCTTCGTGACGGCCACCGCCGCGCTGCTGCGCCAGTACCGGCCGGAGCTGACCGCGGCGCAGGTGGCGCAGCGGATCGTGGCGACCGCCGATCCTGCCCCGGGCGACGGTCGGGGTGGCGGGTACGGCGCGGGGGTGCTGAACCCGTACCGGGCGGTCACCGAGACCGGGGGCGGGACGCCGGAGCGGGCGCCCCGGGTCAGCGCGCTCGCGGACGGCCGGCCCGAACCGGCGGTGCTGGCGCAGCGGGCCCGCCGGGCGACGGCCCGGGACCGGGCGCTGCTGGTGGCGGGGGCAAGCGGAACGGTGGTGGCCCTGGCGGCGCTGCTGGCGCTCGTCGTGCCGCGCGGGGCCCGGCGCCGCTGGCGGCCGGCCGACCACGCCTGACCCGGCCGGCGGTCGACAGCGAACCGGCCGACCGCCGCCGCCACCTCGACGACCTGCTGGTCAGCGCCCCACAACGGCCGGTGGTGGCGCCGACCGGCTCACGGTCGACGCCACCACCGGGTGGGCTCACTGGAACAGGCCGACGTTCTTCTTCTCCGTGTCGAGGTAGTCGGTGGCGGAGTCGTCCACCGCGAGCTTGATGTCGCGCAGCATGGCCTGGAGGTCCTGCGAGGCCGAACGCCAACGGCCCTGCCGCTGCTCGTAGGCCTGGCGGGCCTCGCCGGACCAGCTCGCCACGAGCGGGGCGGCGTCCCGTTCGAGCTGCCCGAGCTGCGAGTCGAGCGCGTTCAGCGCCTTCTGGATGTCCGCGCTCGCCTGTTGCAGGGCGGCGAAGTTGACGACCAGTACACCGTGGTCCATCGGATGTCTCCTCCCCCGAGACCGGGTCAGAGCGGCAGCTGGATGCCGCCGCGGTTGGTGGTGGACACCCGGCTGGCGGCCTCGGTGTCCGAGACGTCGTACTGCTGGCCGGCCCTGCGGACGGCGCCGGCGGTCTCCCGCAGGGCCCGCTGCAGCGCCGCCTGGTCCTGTGCCCACTGCTGCTTGACCTGCTCGAACGAGCGCCCGCCGGCACCGCGCCAGGCCTGCTGCAACACCTCCAACTCGGCCATCAGGCTGCTCAGCATGGACTGCAGGGACTGGTCGACCTGCTCGAACTTCGCGGCGGTCTGCTGCATCACCGCTGCTTCTGCCTGGGTCTGGGACACCCGGGACGTCACCTCGTCTCATCGATCGTGGCTGGCCGTCGGCTCGCGCCGCCCGGAGGTCGAACACGGCGGGCGCGGGGGTCAGCGAAACTCGTCGCTGACGGTAGCGGTCCGGTCGTGTTTCTGCTACCCCGTGGCCATCCCCTGTGGACGACCGCGGCCCCCACTGCGCGGGGTGCGCCCCCTACGATGGGCGTCGTCGATGTCGCGGCGAGTGACCGGTCGAGGAGGCGCGGTGACGGTGACCACCGGCGCGGGCCCGCACCGGCCGGCCCCGGGCCACGATCCCGGCCCGACCGCCGCGGCCCTCGTACCGGCACCGCCCGGGTCGGCCCGCCCGGCCGGCCCGATCGGCACCGTGGCCGGCGCACCCGCACCCCCGGTCGCCCTGTCGCCGTCGCGGCACCCGGCCGCCCGGCGGAGGGGCGCCGGTCTCCGGGCCGGTCAGGTCGTCGCCACGCAGGTGGCGGTGGCCGCCGTGGTCGCGGCCGCCGGCCGGGGCGTGCTGCTGACGTTGGCCGCCGTGGGGGTGGCCGCGCTGCTGCTGCCCCTGGCCTGGGTGCGGCTGCGGGGGCGGTGGCTCTTCGAGTGGCTCACCACGGGCCTGGGCTACGCCACCCGCCGCCGGGCCCTGCCTCCGGCCGCCGGCCCGGCGGCCCTGCTGGACCTGGTCGACCCGGGCGCGGTCGTGCGCCCCGCCGAGCTGGCCGGCACGCCGGCCGCCGTGCTGGACGACGCCGCCGGCATGGTGGCCGTGCTGGAGGCCGGCGATCCGGCCGACCTGCTCGGCGACGCTCCCCGCGCGCTGCCCGTCCCGGCGTCGCTGCTGCCGGCCGCCGCGCCGGACGGCCCCCCGGTGCGGCTCCAGCTCCTGCTGACGGGCTCACCGGCGCCGACCGTGGGCGCGGGTGGCGGTGCCGTCGCCACCTCGTACCGGCAGCTCACCGACGGGCGGATCGCCGGCCGGGAACGGGCCGTGCTCGCCGTGCGGGTGCTGCGCGTCGAGGGCTGGACGGCAGAGGAGCTGCGGCGGGCGCTCTCGGGAACGGTGCGCCGGATCACGCGCCGGGTCGGGCCCGTCACCGCCCGCCCGCTGGGCGAGCACGCGACGCTGCGGGTGCTGGCGGAGCTGGCCCACCACGACGACCATCCCGCGCAGGAGTCCTGGCAGGCGGTCCGGGCGGGCGACCTGCTGCAGACCACGTTCCGGCTGCGCCGCTGGCCCGACCCGCGTACCGACGCCGGCCGGCGGCTGGTGACCCGGCTGCTCGCGCTGCCCGCGACGGCGACCACCGTCTCGCTCGGCGTGGGGCCGTGGGCCGGTGCCGACCCCGCGTCGGCGCCGACCGAGCTGGCCGTACGACTGGCCGCCGCCACCCCGGCGGAGCTCTCGATCGCGGCGCAGGCGCTGCGCCGGCTGGTGGCCGAGGTGGGCGGCGAGGTGCACCGGCTCGACGGCGCGCAGCTCGACGGGTTGGCCGGCACGCTGCCGCTCGCGGCGGCGGGCGCGGCGGGTCCCGGTCCGGCGCCCGACGGCCTGGAGCTGACCCTCGGCGAGGCGGGACTGATGGTCGGCACGAACCGGCACGGCGGCGCGGTGACCGTCCGGCTGTTCCGGCCGGAGAGCACCCGGGTGATGCTGGTCGGCGGGATACGCGCGGCGCAGCTGGTGGCGGTGCGGGCGATGGCGCTCGGGGCCCGGGTGGTGGTGCAGACCGCCCGCCCGCGCGGGTGGGAGCCGTTCGTCCGGGGCGTCGGCACCCCCGGCGCGATGATCCCGGTGGTGCCGCCGGGCCGTCCGGTGGGCGAGCCGGGCTCGCCGCTGCGCCCGCTGCTGGTGGTGGTCGACGCCGGCCCCACGCCCGCCGAGACGGACCCGGGGTCCCCGTGGCGGACCACGCTGCTGGTGCGCGACGAGCTGACCCCCGCCGACGCCGACGCGTTGGGCCGCGCCGACCTGGCCGTGCTGCAACCGCTCGACCCGGCCGAGGCCGCCGTGGCGGGCGCCGCGCTGGGGCTGGGCGGGTCGGCGGAGTGGCTGACCCGGATCCGGGACGACATGGTCGCGGTGGTCAACCGCCGGGCGCTGCGCTGGGCGCTGCTCTCCCCCACCCCGATCGAGTCGCAGCTGGTCGGCCGCCCGTCCCGCCGCTGAGCACAGGCGACGGTCGCGCGCCTTCCGCACGTTGTCCGTCCGTGGCACGATCCCGGCCATGGGTTTCCTCAAAGGGCTGTTGATCCGGCTGGGCAGCACGGCGCTCGCCTTCTGGCTGGCCACGCTGCTCATCCCGGGCATCACGCTGGACTCGGCGTCCGCCGGCGAGGCGGTCGTCACGCTGGTTCTCGTCGCGGTGATCTTCGGCGTGGTCAACGCGGTGCTCCAGCCGATCATCAAGACCGTCGGCTGCGGCTTCTACCTGCTGACCCTCGGGTTGATCGCGCTGGTGGTCAACGGGCTGCTGTTCCTGCTCACGAGCTGGATCGCCGACCAGGCCGGGCTGCCCTTCCACGTCGACGGCTTCTGGCCGGAGGCGGTGCTCGGCGCGCTCTTCGTCGGCATCGTCACCTGGATCCTCGGCGCCGCTCTGGACCGGGACTGACCCGGACCGACCAGCGGGCGGGCCGCGAAGCAGGTGGGCGGGCCCGCGACCAGAGGGCGGGAATTGGCCACTGATCGGGCCGGGCGGCCGGGTTAGCGTCGCGGGCATGTTCACCCTGACCCGCGACGACGGCTACCTGCTCAGCACCGACCCCGCCCGGATCGACCTGGGCCTGGTGCACCACTGGCTCTCCACGGACGCGTACTGGGCGATCGGGCGGGACCGGGAGACGGTGGCGCGGGCGTTCGCCGGGTCGGTGCCGTTCGGCGTCTACCGCCCGGAGGACGGCCGCCAGGTCGCGGTCGCCCGGGTGGTCACCGACCGGGCCACCTTCGCCTGGCTCTGCGACGTCTACGTCGACCCCGGCGAGCGCGGCCGAGGGCTGGGCACCTGGCTGGCCGGGGCGGTCCGCGACCACCTCGCCGCCCTGGGCGTACGCCGGATCCTGCTGGCCACCGCCGACGCCCACGCGGTGTACGCCAAGGTCGGGTTCACCCCGATGACCGATCCGCACCGCTGGATGCAGCTCGACCAGCGCAACCAGCCGGTGAGCCCGGTCACCGGCAAGGAACCCGGCGGCCACCCGGCCCTTACGGTGGAGGCGTGACGCCACTCCGCCTCGGCTACCTCTACGGCTTCGTCGCGTACCTGCTCTGGGGGTTCTTCCCGCTCTACCTGCGGCTGCTGCGCCCGGCCGGGTCGATCGAGATCCTGGCCCACCGCATCGTCTGGTCGGTGGCGTTCGTCGCCCTGCTGCTGGCGGCGATGCGCAACGTCGGCTTCCTGAAGGCGCTGCTGCGCCGGCCCCGGGCGCTGGCCGGCATCGGCGTCGCCGCCGCGCTGATCGCGGTGAACTGGGGCACCTACATCTACGGCGTGAACTCCGACCGGGTGGTGGAGACGGCCCTCGGCTACTTCATCAACCCGCTGGTGGTGGTGCTGCTGGGCGTCACCGTGCTGCGCGAGCGGCTACGGCCCACGCAGTGGGTGGCGCTCGGCATCGGCGGGCTGGCGGTGGCCGTGCTGACCGTCGACTACGGTCGGCTGCCATACCTGGCGCTGGTCCTGGCGTTCAGCTTCGCCGGGTACGGCCTGGCCAAGAAGCAGCTCGGGCTGCCCGCCGCCGAGGGGCTCTTCGTCGAGTCGGCGGTGCTGGCGCTGCCCGCGCTGGCGTACCTGGGTTGGCTCACCGCCGCCGGCGACGGCACGTTCGGGCAGGTGTCGGTCGGGCACACCCTGCTGCTGGTGTCGGCCGGGGCGGCGACCGCGATCCCGCTGCTGCTCTTCGCCGGGGCGGCGAACCGGCTTCCGCTCACCGGTCTCGGCATGATCCAGTACCTCGCCCCGATCCTCCAGCTCGGCTGTGGGGTGCTGATCTTCCACGAGCCGATGCCGCCGGCCCGGCTCGCCGGCTTCGCCCTGGTCTGGGCCGCGCTGATCGTCTTCACCGTCGACGCCGTGCGCCACTCGCGCCATGCCCGCGCCGCCACCCTCGCCGCCCGCCGGGCCGAGGCCGCCGCCGCGCCCCGCTGACCCGCGCGGGTCAGCGGACGTCGTAGACGAGGACGGGGGTGCCGTCGGCGCGCAGCAGCTCCAGCCGGACCAGCTCCGCGTCGGTGAACCGGGTCGCGCCGGTGATCCGCAGGTCGTCGCCGGGCGCGGCGAGCCAGGACCCGACCTGCTCCGTCGCGCCGCCCGGGCCGTGCGCCACCAGCCGGAAGGTGTACGCCTTGGCGTAGCCGGCCTTCGCGTCGTACCCGCAGCGCATCTTCACCTCGGTGCCCCATTCGGTGCCGTTGAGGGCGATCTCGGCGTGCACCGGCACCGTCCCGGCGACCGGCTGCATGGCGACCATCCGCACCTCGACCGGGGTCGGGCCGGCCGCCTCCCGGGGCAGCAGGACGGCGGTGCCGGCGCCGACGACCAGGGCCAGCGCGACGGCCGCGAGCGCGGTGAGGGCGTACCGGCGGCGGGTGGCCGACCGCTCCCGGCGGCGGCGCTCCCGCGCGGCGGCGAGCAGTTCGGGCACCCTGGGATCCTCCGGCGGCGGCAGGAACTGCTCCAGCCCGGCCGGGTCGAGCCGGCCGAGCAGCCCGGGCAGGACGGCGATCTCGGCGACCGCCTGCCGGCAGGCGGCGCAGCCGGCGAGGTGCCGCTCGTAGGCCACCCGGTCGGCGGGGGCCAGCGCACCCAGCACGTACGCGCCGTCGTCGTGCGCGAACTCGCACCGGGTCATTCCGTCACCCCCATCTCGGCCAGGACCAACCGTAGTGAGCGCAGGGCGTAGTGGGTTCGGGACTTGACCGTGCCGGGCGGTACGCCCAGCCGGGAGGCCGCCTCCGCCACCGACCGTCCCTGGTAGAAGCACTCGACCAGCACCTCCCGGTGGGTGGGGCTGAGCCGGTTCAGCGCCTCGGCGACGGTCCACGCCTCCACCGCGCGTTCCGCCTCGTCCACGGCCTCGGGGGGCTCGGGCAGCTCGTCGGTGAAGATCTCGCCGACCCGGGCGGAGCGGCGCCGCCAGGCGTCGATGGCCAGGTTGCGGGCGGTGGTGAAGAGCCAGGACCGGACCGAGCCGCGCGTCGGGTCGAGCGACTCCGGGTGCCGCCAGGCCCGCAGCAGCGTCTCCTGCACCAGGTCCTCGGCCCGCTGCCGGTCGCCGTTGACCAGCCGCAGGGCGTGCGCGTACAGCGCCTCGGCGTGCTCGTCGTGCAGCGCGCGGAGCAGGTGGGCGTCGTGGTCGCTGATGGCGGTCTCCTCGCTGTCGGCGCGAGTCCGGCGGTGGCGTTCGCACGGGAATACGCGCCGCCGCCCCGAACGGTTCAGCCGCAGGTCACCGTGGGATTCCCGGCCGAGGTGTTCACGCCCGGTTCACGCCGCCGCCGACGCTCGCTCACCGCGCCCTCCTAGCGTCCGGCGGGTATGCACGCCAGCGGCTGGTCCGGCGTGCACCGACCCCATCAGGAGGCTCCTTCCATGAGCGACCGTCCCCGGCTGCTCCCGTTGCTGGGCGCCACCCGCCACGGCAGCCGCGACGCCATGACCTGTCTCTACCGGTGCGGCAACGCGTGCGACCACCCGGTGCCCAACACGTCCGACAACGCGTACTTCGGAGACGTGGTCAACGCGGAGGTGTCCCGGCGCGGCGTGGTCCGGGCCGGCGCGGTCGGCGCGCTGGTCCTCGGCTTCGGCGGCGCGGTGGCCGGCGCCGCCCCCGCCGCGGCCGCCCCCGCCACCCCCGTGGTCCCGGGGGCGGCCGGCTTCGACCGCCCCGCCGGTGGCGTCGGCAGCGGCGCGCTGACCTTCAAGCCGGTCCCGCCGAACACCCTCGACAGCCTCGTCGTGCCCAACGGGTACGACCACGCGGTCGTCCTGCGCTGGGGCGACCCGGTCGTGCCGGGCGCCCCCGAGTTCGACGTACGCGCCCAGACCGCCGCCGCCCAGGCCGGGCAGTTCGGCTACAACAACGACTTCGTCGGGGTGCTGCCACTGGACGGGCGCCGCCGGGCGCTGCTCGTGGTCAACCACGAGTACACCAACGAGGACCTGATGTTCCCCGGCTTCACCAGCCAGGACGCGCTGAGCGTCGAGCAGCTGCGGATCGCGATGGCCGCGCACGGCATGTCCGTGGTGGAGCTGGAGCGGGTCGACGGCACCGGGCAGTGGCGGCCGGTCACCAAGGGCCGGCGGCAGTACAACCGGCGGGTCACGGCGCTGGCCACGAAGTTCGAGCTGACCGGGCCGGCCGCCGGCTCGGCGCACCTGCGGACCGCCGCCGACCCGAAGGGCCGTACGGTCGTCGGCACGCTGAACAACTGCGCCGGCGGGGTGACCCCGTGGGGCACCGTGCTCTCCGGCGAGGAGAACTTCAACCAGTACTTCGTCGGCGGCGACGCGGTCGCCGAGGAGGTCAAGCCGAAGCTGGCCCGGTACGGCATCACCACCACCACCCGTTACCCGAGCGGCAGCCGCAAGTGGGAGCGCGCCGACGAGCGGTTCGACCTGGCGAAGCACCCGAACGAGGCCAACCGGCACGGCTGGATCGTGGAGATCGACCCGTACGACCCGGAGAGCCGCCCGCGCAAGCACACCGCGCTGGGCCGGTTCAAGCACGAGGGCGCGAACGTCATCGTCGCCAGGAGCGGGCACGTGGTCGCGTACATGGGCGACGACGAGCGGTTCGACTACCTGTACAAGTTCGTCTCCGACAAGAAGTTCATGAAGGGCAACTCCTGGGTGGCCCGCCGGCACAACCTGACGCTGCTGGAGTCGGGCACGCTCTACGTGGCCAAGCTCGACGAGACGAGCGCCGGCGAGATCGACGGCTCCGGCAGGCTCCCCTCCGACGGGGCGTTCGACGGCCGGGGCCGGTGGATCAGGCTGGTCAGCGGCAACCGCTCGTACGTCGACGGGATGACGGCCGCCGACGTGCTCACCTTCACCCGGCTGGCCGGCGACAAGGTCGGGGCGACCAAGATGGACCGCCCGGAGGACGTCGAGCCGAGCCTGCTCACCGGCAAGGTGTACGTGGCGCTGACCAACAACACCGACCGGGGCAAGGCCGGCAAGCCGGCCGCCGACGAGGCCAACCCGCGCAACCTGAACAAGCACGGTCAGGTGCTGGAGCTGGTCGAGGACCGCGGCGACAACGCGGGCGAGACCTTCGCCTGGTCGCTGCCGATCGTCGCCGGTGACCCGGCGGACCCGTCGACCTTCTTCGCCGGGTACGACAAGACGAAGGTCTCCCCGATCTCCTGCCCGGACAACGTGGCGTTCGACGCCACCGGGAACCTCTGGATCTCCACGGACGGCAACGCGCTGGGCAGCAACGACGGCCTCTTCGCCACGGCCGTCGAGGGGCCGGAGCGGGGCCACCTGAAGCAGTTCCTCACCGTGCCGGTGGGCGCGGAGGCCTGCGGCCCCTTCATCACCGGGGACAACCGCTCGGTCTTCGTGGCCGTGCAGCACCCGGGCGAGCTCAGCGGCGCCTCCGTCGAGAAGCCGGCCTCGAACTGGCCGGACGGCGACTACGCCAAGCCGGGCGTGGTGGTGGCCTGGCGCCTGGACGGCGGGCCGATCGGCAGCTGACCACTCCTCGGGCGGTCGGCGCCGGACCGCCGCCGGGGCCCTCTCCCAGCCGGGGAGAGGGCCCTCGGTCGTTGCGACCCGACGTGACCGGCGCCGGGGCAGCGGGGCACCGGGCAGCGGGACACGGCAGCGTGCCCCGGAGCGGCCCGCCCGGCCGGTGGCGGGCGGGTCAGCTGTCGGCGGCCAGGTTGTCGGCGATCGTCCGGGCGACGGTGAGCAGCTTCGCCCGGACCACGCGGGCGGAGGTCATCATCTCGCCGGCCGGCAGCGCGCAGGCCAGCACGACCCGCCGCTCCATGTCCTTGTCGGGGCTGACCAGCACCGCCGCGCAGGCCACGCCCTGCCGGAACTGCCCCAGCTCCAGCTGCATGCCCCGCCGGTCCCCGGCGGCCAGGTCGACCTCGAACGCCTCGGCCGTGGTCAGGGTGGCGGAGGTGAACGGACGCATGCCGTAGTCGCGCAGGTAGCGGAAGCGTTGCTCGGCGGTCAGCGTGGCGAGCAGCGCCTTGCCGAGGGCGGTCGCGTGCGCTCCCTCGTCGAACCCGGGCACCATGTCCTCCAGGTACGGCGAGCGCGGGCCCTCGGCCACGGCCGTGACCGCCACCTGGCCACCCACGAAGCGGCCCAGGTAGTGGCTGTAGCCGGTGTCCAGGGCGGCCCGGCGCAGGCTCTCCCCGACCGCCGGCGGCCCCCGGAAAGCCGTCACCAGCTCGCGGTAGCGGTCGGCCACCTCCAGACCCACGATGTACGTGCCGTCCTCGCGCCGGATCACGTAGCCCTCGTAGGCCAGGGTGCGGACCAGGTGGTAGGTCGTCGCCACGGTCAGCTCGCAGCGCCGCGCGATCTGCTTGACGGTGAGCCCCTTCGGGGCGCGACCGACCGACTCGAGCACGCGTAGCGCGCGGGACACACTCCGGATGAGATCCGAAGGTTCCGCCAAGGGGTCGCGCACAACCACCTCCGCCGCCGGGGACTTACACCATATGAAAAACAGGCCCGGTGCGAAATGCCTGTTCGGGTGGAGGATGCCAGATCGTCATGAACGCGGCGTTGCTCGACAGGCACGTTCCGTGACGCAAACGGCGCTCGCGTAGGTTTGCCGGACCATGACCGACATCGCGTTGCAGCCCGCCCCGGGCGTCACCCCGCCCCGGCCAGGCCGGGCCGTGACCGGGGCCGTCGCCGTCACCATCGCCTGCGTCCTGCCGGTCTTCCTGCTCGGCGGGCTCGCCGTGCAGATGGGCGAGGACCTGGGCTTCTCCCCGGCCGGGCTGGGCCTGGCCGTGTCGGTCTACTTCGGGGTGGGCGCGCTGGCCTCGGTGCCCTCCGGCGTCCTCGCCGAGCGGCACGGGCCGACGGTGGTGGCCCGCGCCGGCATCCTGCTCTCCGCCGCCTGCCTGCTGGCCGTGGCGGGGCTGGCCCGTTCGTACCCGGTCCTGCTCGGGCTGCTCGCGCTCGCCGGCACCGCCAACGCCCTCGGTCAGCTCGCCAGCAACGCCACGCTCGCCCGGCACGTGCCGGCCCGCAGACAGGGGCTGTCGTTCGGGGTGAAGCAGGCCGCCATCCCCGTTGCCACCCTGCTGGCCGGGGCCGCGGTGCCGACCGTGGCGCTGACGGCCGGCTGGCGCTGGGCGTTCGTGGCGGCGGCCGGCGCGGCCCTGGCGGCGCTGCCGGCCGTACCCGCTCGGGAGCCGCGCCCCGCCCGGACGGCCGCCCCCACCCGCGCCGGCCGCGCCACCGCGGCCCTGGTCGTGGTCGGTGCGGCCGGGACGTTCGCCGCGGCCGCCGCGAACGCGCTCGGCACCTTCGTCGTCGACTCCGCCGCCGGCCGGGGGCTGTCACCCGGGCTGGCCGGGCTGACCCTGACCCTGGGCAGCGCGGTCTGCGTGGCGGCCCGGATCGTCGTCGGCTGGCTCGCGGACCGCCGCGCCACCGGACACGTCGCCCTCATCGCCGGCATGCTCGTGGTCGGCGCGGCCGGGCTCGGCCTGCTCGCGGCGGCCGGGCCGGTGCCGCTGGTGGCCGGCGTGCTGCTCGGCTTCGGTCTGGGCTGGGCGTGGCCGGGCCTGATGACCTTCGCGGTGGTCCGGCTGCACCCGCAGGCCCCGGCCGCCGCCACCTCGGTCACCCAGACCGGGGTGTACGCGGGCGGCTGCCTCGGCCCGCTCGGCCTCGGTGCCGTGGCCGCGCACGCCGGCTACCCGGCGATGTGGCTCGTGGCCGCCGGGTCGATGCTGCTGGCCGCCGCCCTGATGCTCGCCGGCAGCCGGCTGCTCGCCCGCCGCTGAGCCCTGCCGGGCCGACCTGTCGGCACCGGGGGCTAGTTTGCCTGTCATGAACTCCTGGCACCACGCCCAGTCGGCCGCGCGCAAGTGGGGAGGCATTCCGGAGGACTACCTGCCGATCGAGGAGTTCATCGACTCCTCCAAGCAGATCATCGGCGACGTCCGGCACCGCGCGATGTACCACCACACCGCGGGCATCTACCTCTGCCAGCGGATCTTCGGCGACACGTTGCAGGTCGGCCGCAGGCGCGTACCGGTCCGTCTGATCGCCGAACGACACGTGCTGGAGGACCTCGGCTGGCTGCCCAGCCCTGCCGACTACTTCTCGGGAATGCCGATCCGTCCCTGGATGTCCGGCGCCCAGCGTAAGAACCTGCCCCTCTCCACCCTGCTCGGAGACGACACGTGAGTCACATCAGCTTTCTCGGCATTCCGGTCGAGGGCGACATCACCCCGGCCCGCCGGGTTACGCAGCGCCCCCTGGAGGAACTGCGGCCCCTGCTGCGAGCCCTGCTCGACGACGACGTCGTCACCGAGTTCGGCTGGCGGCAGTACTCCCCCTACTTCAACGACGGGGACACGTGCGACTTCAGCGTCGAGGGGTTCTGGATGCGCACCACCGGCGACGGGCCTCGGGTCGACCCGAAAGACCTCAGGGTAGGCAAGTACGCCGAACCCCACCCCAGCCTCGGGGGTTCGCGGTGGGTCTCCGGTAGGCGCGGGCCCTACCAGGGCCGCGACGAGGCCCGCCACCAGCGCGCGTACGCCCTCGCCGTGGCGCTCGAGGAGGGCTACTTCGACAACGTCC
Organism: Micromonospora sp. M71_S20; assembly: GCF_003664255.1. NCBI lineage: Bacteria > Bacillati > Actinomycetota > Actinomycetes > Micromonosporales > Micromonosporaceae > Micromonospora > Micromonospora sp. M71_S20. Next base: position 2,194,791 of record NZ_RCCV01000001.1, read on the forward strand.
TGCTGGATGCCTTCGGCGACCATGCCGAGGTGACGGTGCGCCGGGAGGGGATCCAGGTCCGGTACTACGTGCACGAGTGAGCGACCGACGGGCCGCCCCCGCAGCGGGACGGTCCCCGGGGTGTCAGCTGGTGCGGTCGGCGATGTAGTCGCAGAGGGATTCGAGGGCGCGGCGGGCCGGGCCCTGCGGAAGCGGCGAGAGCTGCTCCCGGGCGTCCTCGGCGTAGCTGCGGACCGTCTCCCGCGCCCGCTTGAGCGCCGGGCTCTCGCGCAGCAGGCCGAGCGCCTCGGCGTGCAGGTCGTCGTCGGTCAGCGGGCCAGTCGCCAGGATCTCCCGCAGCCGCACCGAGGCGGCGTCGGCGTCGTCCGAGCCGAGCGCGTAGAGCACCGGCAGGGTCGGCACGCCCTCGCGCAGGTCGGTGCCGGGTGTCTTGCCCGACTCCACCGACTCCGAGGCGATGTCGAGCAGGTCGTCGGAGAGCTGGAAGGCCACGCCGATGGTCTCGCCGTAGCCGGCCAGCGCCTCGATGTGCTCCGGGGCGGCACCGCCGAACATGCCGCCGAAGCGGGCCGACGTGGCGATCAGCGAGCCGGTCTTGCCCGCGATCACGTCGAGGTAGTGGGCCACCGGGTCGTCGCCGGGGCGGGGGCCGACGGTCTCGGCGATCTGGCCGTGCACCAGCCGGGCGAAGGTGCGCGCCTGGAGGCGTACGGCCTCGATGCCCAGGTCGGCGGCGATGTCGGCGGCGCGGGCGAAGAGGTAGTCGCCGACGAGGATGGCGACCGAGTTGGTCCACCGGGAGTTGGCGCTCGGCGCCCCCCGGCGCACGGCGGCCTCGTCCATCACGTCGTCGTGGTAGAGCGTCGCCAGGTGGGTGAGCTCCATCACCACGGCGGCCGGTACGACCTGCGCCCTGGTCGGGTCGCCGAACTGCGCGCCCAGCGCCACCAGCAGCGGCCGGAACCGCTTGCCGCCGGCCTCCACGAGGTGCCGGGCGGCCTCCGTGACGAACGGGTCGGCGCTGGCCACGCTCGCCCGCAGCTCGGACTCGACGCCCTCCAGCAGACCCAGCACGGACGCCTCGACGCGGGGATCGGCGAGATAGAGGCCGAGCGCGCCGAACTGACTCGTGCTCACCCTGGTCCGACGGCCGCCGGACCCGGAGGCACCTGAACGCTCGCCAGCCGGATTCACCACGCCATCAACCATGCCACACCCCTCCGACCTGCCCGGGACGGGGGATACGGCGCGGGGGCCGGCACGCCGTGGCGTACCGGCCCCCGCGGGCGTGAGCGTCGGTCATCTGACAAATTCGGCGGCGCCGGTGGCCAGGTCGAGCAGCGGCGCGGGCGCGACACCGAGCACCAGCGTGGCGAGCACGCCGATCATCAGCGCGGCCGAGGTCAGCCCGCCGGGCACCGCGACGGTCGGCGTCGACTCGCCCGGCTCGGAGAGCCACATCATCACCACGACCCGCAGGTACGGGAAGGCCAGCACCATGCTGGTCAGCACGCCGGCGATCACCAGCCACGCCTGCCCGCCGTCGAGCGCCGGGCCGAAGACCGCGAACTTGCTCGTGAAGCCGCTGGTCAGCGGAATTCCGGCGAAGGCCAGCAGGATGAAGGTGAAGATCCCCGCGTAGAACGGCGAGCGCCGTCCCAGCCCGGCCCAGCGGGACAGGTGGGTGGCCTCCCCGTCGGCGTCGCGCACCAGGGTCACCACGGCGAACGCGGCGAGCACCGAGAAGCCGTACGCGACCAGGTAGAACATCGTCCCGGAGATCCCGTCGGCCCCCGGCGCCAGCACGCCGACCAGCAGGTAGCCGGCGTTGGCGATGGAGGAGTACGCCAGCAGCCGCTTGATGTCGGTCTGGGTGACCGCCAGCACCGCGCCGACCAGCATGGTCAACACCGCCACCACGCCGAGGACCGGGGTGAAGTCCCACCGGGCCCCGTCGAAGGCGACGTGGAACACCCGCAGCAGGGCGCCGAACGCGGCGACCTTCGTGCAGGCGGCCATGAGGCCGGTGACCGGGGTCGGCGCGCCCTGGTAGACGTCCGGGGTCCAGACGTGGAAGGGGGCCGCCGCCGCCTTGAAGAGCAGGCCGATGGCGAGCAGCGCCATGCCGGCGAAGAGCAGCACCGGGCTGGCCGGGGAGTTCGCCACGGCGGCGTCGATGGTGGCGAAGTCGACACCCGCCTGCCGACCCGGGACGCCCGACGTGAAGCCGTAGATCAGGGCCACGCCGAACAGGAAGAAGGCCGAGGCGTACGCGCCGAGCATGAAGTACTTCAGCGCGGCCTCCTGGCTCAGCAGGCGCCGGCGGCGGGCCAGCGCGCAGAGCAGGTACAGCGGCAGCGAGAAGACCTCGAGCGCGATGAACATGGTCAGCAGGTCGTTCGCCGCCACGAAGATCAGCATGCCGCCGATCGCGAACGTGGTCAGCGGGTAGACCTCGGTGAGGCCGTTCTTGCCCTCGGCCTGCCGGCGGTCGTCGGCCGACTCGGCGGTGACCGCGGCCTGGGCGACGAACGCCCCGCCCCGCTCCACCGAGCGCTCGCCGATGAGCAGCAGCGCCATCGCGGCGAGGACCAGGATCGCGCCCTGGAGGAAGAGCGTCGGCCCGTCCACCGCGATCGCCCCACCGATCGTGATCTTCCGCTCGTCGGCCGCCAGCACCACCATGGTCAGCGCGGCGAGCACCGCCAGCAGGGCCATCGACAGCTGGACCACGTGCCGGAGCCGGCGGGGCACGAACGCCTCGACCAGCACGCCCAGCAGCGCGGCACCCAGCATGATCAGGGTCGGAGCGAGCGCCGCGTAGTCGATCGACGGCAGTTTCAGCTCAGTCACTGCGCAAACCTTTCGTTCGCGACTGCGGGGCTCGCAAGCTCACTCCTCGCGCTCACTTTGCCGCCTCCTGGACGGTGCCGCCCGAGGTCGGGGCGGGGTCGGTCCGGCCGACGTCCTGCATGGTCGCCTGCACGGCCGGGTTGATCACGTCGGTGACCGGCTTCGGGTAGAAGCCGAGCAGCACGATCAGCGCGATCAGCGGGGCGACCACGACCTTCTCGCGAAGGTTCAGGTCGCGCTTCATGCCGTCGATCTGGGTCAGCGCCGGGTTGAGCGTGCCCTGGGTGGTGCGCTGCACCATCCACAGCACGTACGCGGCGGCCAGGATGATGCCGAGCGTCGCGATCACCGCGACCGGCTTGTTCACCGTGAACGTGCCGATCAGCACCAGGAACTCGGAGACGAACGGCGCGGTGCCGGGCAGCGCCAGCGAGGCCAGACCGGCGAAGAAGAGCACCCCGGCCAGGAGCGGCACCAGCTTGCCGGCGCCGCCGAAATCGCTGATCAGCGCCGAGCCGCGCCGGGCGATGAGCATGCCCACCACCAGGAAGAGCAGGCCGGTGGCGAGCCCGTGGTTGACCATGTAGAGCACCGCGCCGGTGCCGGCCTGGGTGGTGAAGGCGAAGATGCCCACCCCGATGAAGCCGAAGTGCGCGATCGAGGTGTACGACACCAGCCGCTTCAGGTCGTTCTGGCCGACCGCCAGCAGCGCGGCGTAGATGATGCCGATCACGCCCAGCGCCAGCGCCCACGGCGCGAACCACTTGGCCGCGTCCGGGAACAGCGGGAGGCAGTAGCGCAGGATGCCGAAGGTGCCGACCTTGTCGAGCACACCGACGAGCAGCGCCGCCGCGCCCGCCGGGGCCGCGCCACCGGCGTCCGGCAGCCAGGTGTGGAACGGGAAGAACGGCGCCTTGATCGCGAAGGCGAGGAAGAAGCCGAGGAACAGCCAGCGCTCCGTGCCGGTGGAGATGTCCACCTGGGACAGTGCCTGCCAGTCGAAGGTCTTCCCGCCGACGACCCAGAGGCCGATCACCGCGGCGAGCATGAACAGACCGCCGACGAGCGAGTAGAGGAAGAACTTCACGGCCGCGTACTGCCGCTGGTGACCGCCGTAGCTGCCGATGAGGAAGTACATCGGCACCAGCATGACCTCGAAGAACACGTAGAACAGGAAGACGTCGGCGGCGGCGAAGACGCCGATCATCGTGCACTCGAGGACGAGCAGCAGGGCGAAGTAGACCGGCACCGACCGCTTGGACGACTCGGCGTCGTGCCAGGACGCCAGGATCACCAGCGGCACGAGCACCGCGATCAGCATCAGCATCACCAGCGCGATGCCGTCGGCGGCGAAGGTGAAGTTGACGCCCCAGTTCGGGATCCACGCGTAGGACTCGCGGAACTGGAAGCGGTCACCGCCGACCTTGAAGGTCACCCACATGACCACCGACAGCGCCAGCACCAGCAGCGACCAGCCGAGCGCCACCTGCTTGGCCAGCTCCGGCCGGCTGCGCGGCAGGAAGGCCACCACGAGGGCGCCGACCAGCGGTGCCACGGTGAGCACCGAGAGGAACGGGAAGTCGGACATTATGCGGCCTTACCTCCGTCGTCACTGCGCGGTCCGCCGGTGACGGCCGCCTGGAAGAGGTCGATCACGCCAGCCACCCCGCCTCGACGGCCAGGAACGCCGCCAGGACCAGCAGCGCGCCGGTCAGGATCGAGGTGGCGTACGACCGGACGAAGCCCGTCTGGAGCCGCCGGAGCCGGCCCGAGCCGCCACCGATCCCCGCCGCGAGGCCGTTGACCAGCCCGTCGACGCCCCGGTTGTCCAGGTAGACCAGTGCCCGGGTGAGGAAGATACCCGGCTTCTCGAAGACCGCCTCGTTGACCGCGTCGGTGTAGAGGTTCTTCCGGGCGGCGGTGACCAGCACGCCGGCCGGCTGCGGCGCGGTGGCCGTGCCGTTGCGGAACAGGAACCAGGCCAGGCCCGCGCCGAGGACGGTGACCAGCAGCGAGAGCACGGTGATCACCGTGTGCGAGAGCACCGCGTGGTGCCCCTCCTCCTGCGCGCCCAGCCCGGCGGTGGCCTCCAGCCAGTCCGGCACCGACGTGGCGAGCAGGAAACCGGCCCCGACCGAACCCGCGCCGAGCAGGACCAGCGGGATGGTCATCAGCTTCGGCGACTCGTGCGGCTGCTCGATGTCCTCCGTCCAGCGCTTCGGCCCGTGGAAGGTGAGCACGAAGAGCCGGGTCATGTAGAACGCGGTGAGCCCGGCGCCGAGCAGCGCGGCCATGCCGAAGAGCCAGGCCGTCCAGTCGTCCCGCTCGAACGCGGCCACGATGATCGGCTCCTTGGAGAAGAAGCCGGAGAACGGGAACATGCCGATGATGGCGAGCCAGCCCATCATGAAGGTGATCCAGGTGATCTTCATGTGCTTCGACAGCCCGCCGAAGCGGCGGATGTCGACCTGGTCCTTCATGCCGTGCATGACCGAGCCGGCGCCGAGGAACATGTTGGCCTTGAAGAAGCCGTGCGCCAGCAGGTGCACGATCGCCAGCGCGTACGCCGCGCCGCCGAGACCGACGCCGAGGAACATGTAGCCGATCTGGCTCACCGTCGACCATGCCAGCACCCGCTTGATGTCGTCCTTGGCCGCGCCGATGATGCAGCCGATCAGCAGCGTCAGCGCGCCGACGCTCACCACCACCAGCTGGAGGGTGGAGTTGGCCGAGAAGATCGGGTTCGAGCGGGCGATCAGGTAGACGCCGGCGGTGACCATGGTGGCGGCGTGGATGAGCGCCGACACGGGGGTCGGGCCCTCCATCGCGTCCGGCAGCCACGCCTGGAGCGGGAACTGGCCAGACTTGCCGGTCGCGCCGAGCAGCAGCAGCAGGCCGAGCACCAGCACCGTGGTCGCGCCCAGTGCGCCGACGGAGTTGAAGACCTCGTCGTACTGGGTGGTGCCGAGGGTGGCGAACATGATGAAGATGCCGATCGCCAGGCCGGCGTCGCCGACCCGGTTCATCAGGAACGCCTTCTTGCCGGCGGTGGCGGCGCTGGGCCGCTCGTACCAGAAGGAGATCAGCAGGTACGACGCCAGACCGACGCCTTCCCAGCCGAAGTAGAGCATCACGTAGTTGTTGCCGAGCACCAGCAGCAGCATGGCGGCGACGAACAGGTTGAAGTAGGCGAAGAACCGCCGACGTCCCGCGTCGTGCGACATGTACTCGACCGCGTAGAGGTGGATCAGGAAGCCCACCCCGGTGATCAGCAGCACGAAGACGGCGGCCAGCGGGTCGAAGAGCAGACCGAAGTCCACCCGCAGGTCGCCGACCGTGATGAAGTCCCACAGGCTCAGTTCGACCGACTTGTTCTCCAGTCCACGCAGCTGGAGGAAGTAGGTCAGGCCCAGCACGAACGCGGCGCCGATGGCGGCCACCCCGAGCCAGTGCCCCCAGCGGTCCGCCCGCCGGCCGAGCAGCAGCAGGACCGCTGCGCTGACCAGCGGAATCGCCACCAGCAGCCAGACGCTGCCCAGCAGCCCGTCCGCCGTCGCGTAGGCGACGGTGCCCACCGGCTCAGCCGGGGCGTTCGTCAGAATCGTTCCCACCGCAGGACCCCTCAGTACTTCAGCAGGTTGGCGTCGTCGACGCTCGCGGAGCGCCGGGTCCGGAAGATCGCCATGATGATCGCGAGCCCGACCACGACCTCGGCCGCCGCCACCACCATCACGAAGAACGCCATGATCTGGCCGTTGAGGTCACCGTTGATCCGGCTGAAGGTGACCAGGGTCAGGTTGGCCGCGTTGAGCATCAACTCGACGCACATGAACAGCACGATCGCGTTGCGCCGGATGAGCACACCGACGGCGCCGATGGTGAAGAGCACCGCGGCCAGCACCAGGTAGTAGTCCGGCGTCACTTGTCCGTCCCCTTCAGGGTGGTCTCCCGGTCGGTGAGCTCGCGCACCGGCAGGATGTCCGGGGTGCTCCGCTCGCTCAGCCGGCCGTCGGGCAGGCGGGCCGGGGTGGCCACGGAGGAGGAGGTCGCGAAGACACCCGGGCCGGGCTTCGGGCCCGGGTAGTTGCCCGGGGCGAAGCGCGCCCGCATCGTCGTCGGCTGGTCCCGCTTGTCCTCCTTGCGCCGCTCGACGTGGGCCAGCACCATCGCACCGACCGCGGCCGTGATGAGCAGCGCCGAGGTCAGCTCGAAGGCGAAGACGTACTTGGTGAAGAGCAGCCGGGCGATGCCCTGCACGTTGCCCTCGGCGTTGGCCTGCTCCAGGCCGACCGCCGTGGTGCCGTCCAGCGCGCGCCACAGCCCGCCGCCGACCAGGCCGGCGAAGCCGAGCCCGAGCACCGCCGCCGCTACCCGCTGGCCCCGCAGCGTCTCGATCAACGAGTCCGAGGAATCGCGGCCGACCAGCATCAGCACGAACAGGAACAGCATCATGATCGCGCCGGTGTAGACGATGATCTGCACCATGCCGATGAACGGCCCGGCCTGGAGGACGTAGAACACGCCCAGGCAGAGCATCGTCAGCACCAGCCAGAGGGCCGAGTGCACGGCGTTGCGCGCCGCGACCATTCCGATCGCGCCGATCAGCGCCAGGGGGGCCAGGATCCAGAACGTCACCTGTTCCCCACCGGAGACCCCGCCCGCCGCGGCGAGCACCGTCTGCGTGGTCATGCTCCGTCCCCCTTGGCGGCCGCTGCCCGCTGGGCGTGCTGCTCGGCGCCGGGGAAGGTCACACCGGGGTGCTCCTCCACCTGGTACCGGCCCGGGTTGTTGGCCGAGTGCTCCGCGCCGGCCGAGGTGCCCGGGTTGGTCAGCGCGCCGACGTAGTAGTCCTTCTCGCTGTCGCCGAGCCGCATCGGGTGCGGCGGCTGCTCCATGCCGGGCAGCAGCGGCGCGAGCAGCTGCTCCTTCGTGAAGATCAGATCCTGCCGGCTGTCCCGGGCCAGCTCGTACTCGTTGCTCATGGTGAGCGAGCGGGTCGGGCAGGCCTCGATGCAGAGCCCGCAGAAGATGCAGCGCGCGTAGTTGATCTGGTAGATGCTGGCGTACCGCTCACCCGGCGAGAAGCGCTGCTCGTCGGTGTTGTCGCCGCCCTCGACGTAGATCGCGTCCGCCGGGCAGGCCCAGGCGCACAGCTCGCAGCCGATGCACTTCTCCAGCCCGTCCGGGTGCCGGTTGAGGATGTGCCGCCCGTGGTAGCGCGGCGCCGACACCGGCGGCTTGAACGGGTAGTCGGTGGTGACGACCTTCTTGAACATGTGCGAGAAGGTGACACCGAATCCCTTGAACGTTCCGGTGATCGCGCCCACGTCACACCTCCCTGGAGTCCGGGCCGGCGGCGATGTTGGCCGGCTCCCGCTCGGCGACCACGCGCCTCGTGCGCGGGCTCGGTGGTACCTGCAGGTCCATCGGGGGCAGCGGGAAGCTGCCGTACGGCCGGTCGTTGACCTGCTCCTGGACCGTCGGCTTCGGCTGCGGCTTGCGGCTCGGCCAGAGCAGCGTGGCGAGCAGCAGGATGCCGGCGGGGATGCCGACGGCGATCAGCTTGCTGCGCGAGTCCCAGTCCTCGATCGAGCGCAGGCCGGCCAGGACCAGGATCCAGACCAGGTTGATCGGGAGCAGGACCTTCCAGCCGAGGCGCATGAACTGGTCGTAGCGCAGCCGGGGCAGCGTGCCCCGCAGCCAGACGAAGACGAAGACGAGCATGACGACCTTGGCGAAGAACCACAGCATCGGCCACCAGCCGGAGTTGGCGCCGGCCCAGATGGTGGTGATCGGCGCCGGGGCCCGCCACCCACCGAGGAAGAGCGTCGTGGTGACCGCGGACATCGTGACCATCGCGACGTACTCGCTGAGCATGTAGAGCGCGAACTTCAGCGAGCTGTACTCGGTCATGTAGCCCGCGACCAGCTCGGACTCCGCCTCGGGCAGGTCGAACGGCGCCCGGTTGGTCTCGCCGACGGTGGAGATGAAGAAGATGATGAAGCTCGGCAGCAGCAGGATCGCGTACCAGCCCGGGGCCGGGACCTCGAGGCCGGCGATGCTCAGCCGGGTGCCGTCCCCCTGGGCGGCGACGATCCCGCTCGTCGACATCGTGCCGGCGGTCATGAAGACCGCCACGATGCTCAGGCCCATGGTGACCTCGTACGAGATCATCTGGGCGCTGGAGCGCAGGCCGCCGAGCAGCGGGTAGGTCGAGCCGGAGGCCCAGCCGCCCAGCACGCTGCCGTAGACGCCCAGCGACGAGCAGGCCAGCAGCACCAGCACCGCCACCGGCACGTCGGTGACCTGCAACGGCGTCCAGTGGCCGAAGATGCTCACCATCGGGCCGAACGGCACCACCGCCAGCGCGGTGACCGCGCAGATCACCGAGATGGTCGGGGCGAAGAAGAAGACGACCTTGTCGGCCGCCCTCGGCAGGATGTCCTCCTTGAATGCCATCTTGAGACCGTCGGCGAGGGTCTGGAGCAGGCCGAACGGGCCGGCCTGGTTGGGGCCGGGCCGCACGGCCATGCGGCCCACGACCCGCCGCTCGAACCAGACGCCGAGCAGCGTGGCGAGCAGGCCGAAGACGAAGGCGAAGACGACCTTGATGAGGACCAGCCACCACGGGTCCCGGCCGAAGTCGGCCAGCGTCGGGTCCTGGGCCAGGTAGACCGCGTTCACTGGTGTACACCCCCTGCGTTGAGGAGCGGGCCCGGACGGTCGGCCACGTCGGCGGCGACCGCGGCGGCGGAGATCCGCACGACCGCTCCGGACGTCGCGCCGAGGCTGCGTCGCACGGTCGCGCCGGGCGAGTTGGTCGGCAGCCAGACGACGCCGTCCGGCATCTCGGTGATCGCCGCCGGCAGGGTCAGCGCCCCCCGGTCGGTGCCCACCGTCACCGGGTCGCCGTCGGCGACGCCGAGCGCCTCCGCGGTGCCCTTGCCCAGCCGGACCACCGGCGGGCGGGCGGTGCCGGCGAGGTGCTCGTCGCCGTCGGTGAGGCTGCCCAGGTCGATCAGCTGGTGCCAGGTGGCGAGCACCGCCTCACCGGCGCCCGGCTCCCGCACCGTGGCCGGCTCCACCGACGGGGCGGCGGGACGGTCGGTCCGGGTCCGCGGCAGCGCGCCCAGCTCGCGGCGGACGCTGAGCACGTCACCGGTGCCGAGCTGCACGTCGAGCTGCGCGGCGAGCGCGTCCAGCACGCGGCCGTCGGTCATCGCGGCGGTGTGCAGCACCGCCTCGAAGGTGCGCAGCCGGCCCTCCCAGTCCAGGAAGCTGCCGGCCTTCTCGGCCACCGGGGCGACGGGGAAGACCACGTCGGCCCGGCGGGCCACCGCGCTCATCCGCAGCTCCAGGCTGACCAGGAACGGCACCTCGTCCAGGGCCGTCTCGGCCAGCCGGGGGTCGGCCAGGTCGGCCGGGTCGACCCCGGCCACCACCAGCGCGCCGAGCTGACCGCCGGCGGCGGCGGCGAGGATCGCGTCGGTGTCCCGGCCGGCCTGGCTCGGGATCACCCCGGCGGGGATGTCCCACGCCTCGCCCAGCTCGGCCCGGGCGGCCGGCTCGTTGACCAAACGGCCACCCGGCAGCAGGTTGGGCAGGCAGCCCGCGTCGACCGCGCCGCGGTCACCCGCGCGCCGCGGCACCCAGGCCAGCTTCGCGCCGGTACGCCGGGCCACGTCGGCCGCCGCGGAGAGGCCGCCCGGCACGCTGGCCAGCCGCTCGCCGACGATCAGGATCGCGCCCTCGGCGCTGAGCGCCTCGGCGACCGTCGCGTGCTCGGCGAGCACGGTCGCCTCCTCGCCCGGCACCACCCGGGCCAGCTTGGCGCCGAGCTTCTCCAGGCCGCGGGTGGCGAACGGCGCGATCGCGTACACCGTGAGCTTCTTCTTCAGGTACGCCTTGCGCAGCCGCAGGAAGAGGATCGGGCACTCCTCCTCCGGCTCCAGCCCGACCAGCACCACGGCCGGCGCCTTCTCCACGTCGGCGTACGTGACGTCGGTGACCCCGGCGACCGAGCTGGCCAGGAAGTCCGTCTCCTCGCGGGAGACCGGCCGGGCCCGGAAGTCGATGTCGTTGGTGTTCAGCGCGACCCGGGCGAACTTCGCGTACGCGTAGGCGTCCTCGACGGTCAGCCGGCCGCCGGTGAGCACCGCCGTGCCCCGTCCGCCGTCCCGCGCCGCGCGCAGCCCCTCGGCGGCGACGGCCAGCGCCTCGCTCCATGCCGCCTCACGCAGCTCGCCGGTCTGCGGGTCGCGGACCAGCGGGGTGGTGAGCCGGTCGAAGGCGCGGGTGTACTGGAAGCCCCACCGCCCCTTGTCGCAGTTCCACTCCTCGTTCACCGCCGGGTCGTCGCCGGCCAGCCGGCGCAGCACCTTGCCCCGCCGCCAGTCGGTGCGCTGGGCGCACCCGGCCGAGCAGTGCTCGCAGACGCTCGGGGAGGAGACCAGGTCGAACGGCCGGGCCCGGAACCGGTACTGGGTGCCGGTCAGCGCGCCGACCGGGCAGATCTGCACCGTGTTACCGGAGAAGTACGAGTTGAAGGGCACGTCGCCGGAGTCGGCCGCGGTGTCGGCGTGGCCGGGGCAGCCCGCGTCCGGGCCGGCGCCGTAGTCCTCGTCCCGGTAGATGTTGATCTCCTCGGCGGACGACCGGCCCATCAGGTCGATGAACTTGTCGCCGGCGATCTCCTCGGAGAACCGGGTGCAGCGCTGGCAGAGCACGCAGCGCTCGCGGTCGAGCAGCACCTGCGTGCTGATCGGCAGCGGCTTCGGGTACTCCCGCTTGTGCTCGTGGAACCGCGAGTCGGCGCGCCCGGTGGACATCGCCTGGTTCTGCAGCGGGCACTCGCCGCCCTTGTCGCACATCGGGCAGTCGAGCGGGTGGTTGAGCAGCAGCAGCTCCATGACCCCCTCCTGCGCCTTCTTGGCGACCGGGGAGGTGAGCTGGGTGCGCACCACCATGCCGTCGGCGACGGTCTGGGTGCAGGAGGCGACCGGCTTGCGCTGCCCCTCCACCTCGACCAGGCACTGCCGGCACGCGCCGGCCGGGGCCAGCAGCGGGTGGTCGCAGAACCGGGGGATCTCGGTGCCCAGCTGCTCGGCGACCCGGATCAGGAGCGCCCCCTTCGGGGCGGTGACCTCGACGCCGTCGATGGTGAGCGTGACGGTTTCCGGGGCCTTGACGACGTCAGTCATTAGTGGGCTCCCACCAACTGCTTGTCGGACAGCTTCGGCGCCGTGCGCCCCTCGATGTAGTCGAGGTAGTCCTGCTTGAAGTACTTCAGCGACGAGGTCACCGAGCTGGTCGCGCCGTCACCCAGACCGCAGAACGAGCGGCCGAGGATGTTGTCGCAGGTGTCCAGCAGGGTGTCCAGGTCCTCGTGGGTGCCCTGACCGGCGAGGATCCGCCGGTAGACCCGGACCATCCAGTAGTTGCCCTCGCGGCACGGGGTGCACTTGCCGCACGACTCGTGGTGGTAGAACTCCAGCCACCGGTAGGTCGCGTAGACCGGGCAGTCCTGGTCGGAGAAGATCTGGGTGGCCGTGGTGCCGAGGATCGAGCCGGCCGCCGCCACCCCCTCGAAGTCCAGCGGCACGTCCAGGTGCTCGGCGGTGAGCAGCGGCGTCGACGAGCCACCCGGCGTCCAGAACCGCAGGTTGTGGCCAGGCTGCATGCCGCCGGCCAGCTCGATCAGCTCCCGCAGGGTGACGCCCATCGTGCACTCGAACTGGCCCGGGTTGGCGATCCGGCCGGAGAGCGAGTAGATCATCGGGCCGGACGACTTCTCCGTGCCCATGGTCTTCCACCAGTCGGCGCCGCCCAGCACGATGTAGGGAACGCTCGCGATGGTGCCGACGTTGTTGACCACCGTCGGGCTCGCGTACAGGCCGTGGGTGGCCGGGAACGGCGGGCGCAGCCGGGGCTGGCCCCGGAAGCCCTCCAGGGAGTCCAGCAGGGCGGTCTCCTCGCCGCAGATGTACGCCCCGGCGCCCGAGTGCACCACCAGCTCCAGGTCGAACCCGGAGCCGAGGATGTTCCGGCCGAGGTAACCCTTGGCGGTCGCCTCCCGCACGGCGTTGCGCAGCCGGCGCGCGGCGTGCACCGCCTCGCCCCGGATGTAGATGTAGGCGCGGTTGGCCCGGATCGCGTACGACGCGATGATCACGCCCTCGACGAGGGCGTGCGGGTCGTGCGTCATCAGCGGGAGGTCCTTGCAGGTGCCCGGCTCCCCCTCGTCGGCGTTGACCACGAGGTAGTGCGGCTTGCCGTCACCCTGCGGGATGAAACCCCACTTGAGACCGGTCGGGAAGCCGGCGCCGCCGCGACCGCGCAGGCCGGAGTCCTTGATCAACTGGATCAGGTCGTCCGGGTGCGCCTTGAGCGCCTTGCGTAGGGCCGCGTAGCCGTCGAGCTTCTCGTAGGTGCCGATCCGCCAGGCGTCCGGCGACAGCCAGCGCTTGGTGAGTACCGGCGTCAGCTTGGCCAGGGTCTCCGGCCGGGGAGTGGTCACTTCTGGACCCCCGTCTCGCTCGCGACGGCGGAACCGGCGCCACCGGTGCCCGTTCCCGCCTCGGCTTCCTTGAGGTTGCGCTCCTGCGACCCGGCCTCGTCGCCGGCGGGCTTGCCGTCACCGGCAGGCGCGTTGGCCGCCACGCCGGCGGCCTCCGCCTCCTGCGCGTCGCGGGGGGCCGGCGCCGTGGTGTCCACCGGAACCTTGGTGCCGGGCGCGTCCGGCACGGCGGTCGCCGCGTCGGGCTGCCGGGTCTCGGCGGCCCGCACCTCGGGCGACTTGGCGTCCGGCGCCTTCACGTCCCGGGTGGTGCTGCCGGCCGCCTGCGCCGGGGTCGCCGGCTCGCCGGTGCCCGCGTTGCCGGCGGCACCCGGGCGCGCGGCGCCACCGTTCGACGGGGCCGGCGGGGTGCCGGCCGGCTTCGCGGCGGCCTTGTCCGCCTCGCTGCGGGCCTTCGCCTCGGCGGCGGCCTTGTCGGCCTCGGCCTTGCTCCGGATCGGGGTGTTCGGGTCGAAGCCCGGCACCGAGATGCCGTGCTCCTGCGCCAGCCGCAGTCCCCGCAGGGTGGGCTCCCCCGGCCCGCCGTCGGCGACCGCGCCCTCCCGTTCGTCGGCGAAGCCGGCGAGCTGCACCGCCATCTCCTTGAGGGTGCAGAGCCGGGCGCCCCGGGTCGGCATCGGCCGGCCACCGGCGCGCAGCTCGTCGACAACGCCGCGCGCGGTCTGCGGGTCCACCCCGTCGAAGAAGTCGTAGTTGACGGTCATCACCGGGCCGTAGTCGCACGCCGCCAGGCACTCGGCGTGCTCCAGGGTGATCTTCCCGTCGGCGGTGGTCTCGTCGTGCCCGACGCCGAGGTGCTCGGCGAGGGTGTCGTAGACCTCCTGGCCGCCGAGCACGTTGCACATGGTGTTGGTGCAGACGCTCACCAGGTAGTCGCCGGTCGGCCGGCGCTTGTACATGGTGTAGAAGGTGGCGACCGCCCCCACCTGGGCCTTGTTCAGGCCCAGCACCTCGGCGCAGAACGCCACGCCGGCCGGGGACACGTAGCCCTCCTCGGCCTGCACGAGGTGCAGCAGCGGCAGCAGCGCCGACCGGGACCGGTCGGCCGGGTAGCGGGCGATGATCTCCCGTGCCCGCTCACGGGTCTCGTCAGTGAAAACGCTCATCAGCGTCGCCTTCCGTTCACGACCGGGCACGCCTCTGCCCGCGACTGCGGGGCTCGCTCCGCTCTCTCCTCGCGCGGGCGACTGGGGCTCGCAAGCTCACTCCTCGCGCTCACCGGTCACACCCCCCCATGACGGGGTCCAGCGATGCCCCACCGGCGATCACGTCGGCGATCAGGCCACCCTCGGCCATCGCCGGGAGGGCCTGGAGGTTGACGAAGCTCGGCTCCCGGTAGTGCACCCGGTAGGGCCGGGTGCCACCGTCGGAGACGGCGTGCACGCCCAGCTCGCCGCGGGGCGACTCGATGCCGACGTAGACCTGGCCCGGCGGCACCCGGAAGCCCTCGGTGACGAGCTTGAAGTGGTGGATCAGCGACTCCATCGACTGACCCATGATCTTCGCGACGTGCTCCAGCGAGTTGCCCATGCCGTCGACGCCGATGGCGAGCTGCGCCGGCCAGGCGATCTTCTTGTCGGCCACCATCACCGGGCCCGGCCTGAGCCGGTCCAACGCCTGCTCAACGAGCTTGAGCGACTCCCGGATCTCGGCGAGCCGGACCAGGTAGCGGCCCCACACGTCGCCGTCGGTGTGCGTCGGCACGTCGAACTCGTACGTCTCGTAGCCGCAGTACGGCATGGTCTTGCGCAGGTCCCAGGCGAGGCCGGCGGAGCGCAGCACCGGGCCGGTCACGCCGAGCGCGAGACAGCCGGTCACGTCGAGCACCGCGACGTTCTTCGTCCGCTCGAGCCAGATGGGCTGCCCGGAGAGGAGGTTCTCGTACTCCTTGAGCCGCTTCGGCATCAGCTTCAGGAACTCGCGGATCTTGACGATCGCCTCGTCCGGCACGTCCTGCGCCACGCCGCCCGGCCGGACGTACGCGTGGTTCATCCGCAGACCGGTGATGATCTCGAAGATCTCCAGGACGTACTCACGCTCGCGGAAGCCGTAGAGCATCATGTTGATGGCGCCCAGCTCCATGGCGGTGGTGGCCACCCAGACCAGGTGCGAGGAGATCCGGTTCAGCTCCATCATCAGGACCCGGATGGTGTTCGCCCGCTCGGTGATCTGCTCGGAGACCCCGAGCAGCTTCTCCACCGCCAGCGCGTATCCGGTCTCGTTGAAGATCGGGGCGAGGTAGTCCATCCGGGTCACGAAGGTGCTGCCCTGGACCCAGTTGCGGTATTCGAGGTTCTTCTCGATGCCGGTGTGCAGGTAGCCGACGACCGAGCGGGCCTCGCGGACCGTCTCGCCCTCCAGCTCCAGGATCAGCCGGAGCACGCCGTGCGTCGACGGGTGCTGCGGACCCATGTTGACGACGATCCGCTCGTCGTTGATCGGGTCGGTCCCCGAGACGACGCTGTCCCAGTCGCCACCGGTGACGGTGAAGACCTTCCCCTCGGTGGTGTCGCGCTCGGTGGCGTAGTTCGACGTGGTCACTGGTAGGACCTCCTCCGGTCCGGCGGCGGGATCTCAGCGCCCTTGTACTCGACGGGTACGCCGCCGAGCGGGTAGTCCTTGCGCTGCGGGTGCCCCTCCCAGTCGTCCGGCATGAGGATCCGGGTCAGGTTGGGGTGACCGTCGAAGACGATGCCGAACATGTCGTACGCCTCGCGCTCCTGCCAGTCCGCCGTCGGGTAGACCGACGTGACGCTCGGCAGGTGCGGGTCCTCGGCGGAGACCGCGGCCTCCAGCCGTACCGTGCGGCGGTAGGTCATCGAGGTGAGCTGGTAGACGACGTGCAGGCGGCGGGCGTCGGCGCCGAGGTAGTCCACCCCGGAGACCGAGGAGCACAGCTCGAAGCGGAGCGCCATGTCGTCGCGCATCACCTGGCAGACCTCGGCGATCCGCTCGGGGCGGATGTGCAGGGTCAGCTCGCCCCGGTCGACCACGACCTTCTCGACGGCGTCGGCGAAGGCCGGGTACGCCTCCTCCAGCGCGTCGCGGACCTCGTCGAAGTAGCCCCCGTACGGCCGGGGCGCGTCCTCGATGGTCCGGCGCTGGCGGACGAGGCCGCCGAAGCCGGACACGTCCCCGGAGCCCTGGTTGCCGAACATGCCCCGGCCGGCCGGGCTGGCCGGTGGGTACTCGGCGGGTGCGGTGCTGCTGGCACCGGCCGGCGTGACCGGCACCGGCACGCCGCCGTCGTCTTTCCTGTCCTGAGGCGCGGTCACTTCTGGACACCCCCGTGCTGGTGCAGGTGGTTCTGGGCCTTCATCCAGTTCTCGATCCGCAGCTGCTCCTCGCGACCCTCACGGACCGCCTTGGTCCACTCGGCCCGCCGGGCCTTGTCGCTGCGGTACGACGACGGCATCGAGCCGTAGGGGACGACCGGGACGTCGCCGCGCTCCCGACGCGCCTCGAGCATCTTGCGGCCGTTCGGGCCGAGCGGCTCGTGCCCGATCTTCTCGCGCAGCTTGAGGACCGCGTCGATGAGCATCTCGGGCCGGGGCGGGCAGCCGGGCAGGTACATGTCGACCGGCACGATGTGGTCGACGCCCTGCACGATGGCGTAGTTGTTGAACATGCCGCCGCTGCTGGCGCAGACGCCCATCGAGATGACCCAGCGGGGCTCCGCCATCTGGTCGTAGATCTGGCGCAGCACCGGGGCCATCTTCTGGCTCACCCGGCCGGCCACGATCATCAGGTCGGCCTGCCGGGGCGAGGCCCGGAAGACCTCCATGCCCCAGCGGCCCATGTCGTAGTGCGGACCACCGGCGGCCATCATCTCGATCGCGCAGCAGGCCAGACCGAAGGTGGCCCCCCAGACCGACGTCTTCCGCGACCAGTTGACCAGCTTCTCCACCGAGGTGAGCAGGACACCGGCGGGAAGCTTCTCCTCGATACCCATCTGAGGTTCCTCCCTCAGTCCCAGTCCAGGCCGCCGCGCCGCCAGACGTAGGCGTAGGCGACGAAGACCGCGACGATGAACAGGACCATCTCCACGAAGCCGAAGATCGGCAGGGCGTCGAACGAGACCGCCCAGGGGTAGAGGAAGATGATCTCGATGTCGAAGACGATGAAGAGCATCGCCGTCAGGTAGAACTTGATCGGGAACCGGCCGCCGCCGACCGGCTGCGGGCTGGGCTCGATGCCGCACTCGTACGCCTCGAGCTTGGCCTTGTTGTAGCGCCGGGGACCGGCGAAGCGGGCAGCGCCCACGGAGAACAGCGCGAACCCCGCGGCGAGGGCGAACAGCCCGATGATCGGTGCGTAAGGCGAGAGCGACATCGTTTTCTCCTGCTCGTCCTTCCCTGCCCTGGTCCTTGTCAAAAATCACACTATTCACGTCCCTCGCGACGGTCGTCGGCGGGGGTCGATCTCCCCTGTCCACACCTGCGGTCATCACAGACCGTGGACGGGGCCGTCACACAGGGCTGCCTTCGTTCGCGACCACAGGGGCTCGCAGGCCCACTCCTCGCGTTACACGGCCGGTGCCACCTTCGTCATCGTGTTGATGACGCGGTCCATCGCGTCCCCGTCCCGGGGGTCGGTCAGGTTGGCCAGCAGCTTGAGCACGAAGCGCATCAGCATCGGGTGCGGCATGCCGTGCTTCGTGGCCATCCGCATGATCTCGGGACGGCCGATGAGCTTCACGAAGATGCCGCCGAGCCGGTAGTAGCCGCCGAAGCGGGTCTTCAGCTCCGTCGAGTACGCCGTCAGCGCACGCTCCCGGTCCGCGCCGGCCGGGCGCGCGAGCGCCTGCACGGCGACCTCCGCGGCCAGCTCGCCGGACTCCATCGCGTACGCGATGCCCTCGCCGTTGAACGGGTTGACCATGCCGCCGGAGTCGCCGACCAGCATCACGCCGCGGGTGTAGTGCGGCACCCGGTTGAAGCCCATGGGGAGGGCGGCGCCGAGGATCGGGCCCTCCGCGTTCGCCTCGTCGGTCATGCCCCAGTCGGCGGGCGTGTTGGCCAGCCAGTCGGTGAGCAGCCGGCGGTAGTTGGTCTTGCCGAACGCGGACGAGGAGTTGAGCACGCCGAGGCCGACGTTGACCCGGCCGTCGCCCAGCCCGAAGATCCAGCCGTACCCGGGCAGCAGGTTGTCGCCGCTGTCCTTGCTGCGCAGCTCGAGCCAGGACTCCAGGTAGTTGTCGTCGTGCTTGGCGGGCGAGCGGTAGTAGCGCCGGACGGCGACGCCGATCGGCCGGTCCTCGCGCTTGGCCAGCCCGAGGGCGAGCGGGAAGCGGCCGGAGACCCCGTCGGCCGCGACGACCAGCGGCGCGTGGAAGGTGGCGGGCTCCTTGCCCGGGCCGACCTCCGCCTCGACGCCGGTGACCCGGCCGTCCGGGCCCAGCACCGGGCCGGTGACGTTCACGCCGGTGCGCAGCTCCGCGCCGGCGTCGACGGCGCGCCGGGCGAGCAGGTCGTCGAAGTCGAGCCGGGTGCGCACCAGGCCGTAGTTGGGGAAGCTCGCCAGGTCGGGCCAGTCCAGCTCCAGCCGGACGCCGCCACCGATGACCCGCAGGCCCCGGTTGTGCAGCCAGCCCGCCTCGGGCGAGGTGTCCACGCCCATCCGGATCAGCTGCCGCACCGCGCGCGGGGTCAGCCCGTCGCCGCAGACCTTCTCCCGGGGGAACTCGGTCTTCTCCAGCAGCAGCACCCGTACGCCGTGCCGAGCCAGGTGGTACGCGGTAGCCGACCCACCGGGACCGGCGCCCACGACGATCACGTCGGCGTCATGTTCCACCGCGGCCATCCCGCGCCTCCTCCCGCATGCTCGTGAAATGCTTCACAAGCCAGACGGTGGGAGTCTATGACCGACGTCATGACCACGCCGGATCAGGGGTACCTAACTTGCCGGGGACACGTCGGCCGAGGTCGGAGGCGGGGTGCCGGGGCGGGCCTCAGTGCCGGGCGGAGGCGGCCGGGTCCAGGCCGGCGTCGTGCCGGATCGTCTCCGGCAGGTGCTCGCGAAGCGCGCCACCGGCGGCGCGGTCGAGGGCGGCCAGCACCTCGGCCACGACCTGACGGACGTCGGCGGGATCCGCGCCGGCCAGCTCCTTGAGCTGGGCGATGAGTTCGGTCGCGTCGTCGTCGGTGGCCTCCGCGCCGACCGCCTGGTGTCGTCCCGTCATGGGGGCGAGCTTACGGAACAAAGTGGAGCAAAAACGGATACTTGCGAAAAAGGTCCCGAATCGGCCTAGGCGCGGACCGCGCGGTGCAGCGCCGCGATCCCGCCGGTCAGGTTGCGCCAGGCCACCCGGCCCCAACCCGCCGCGCCGATCCGCGCGGCCAGGGCCGGCTGGTCGGGCCACGCCCGGATCGACTCCGCCAGGTAGACGTACGCGTCGGGGTTGCTGGAGACGGCGCGGGCCACGCTCGGCAGCGAACGCATCAGGTACGACAGGTAGACGGTGCGGAACGCCGGGTTCACCGGGGTGCTGAACTCGCACACCACCAGCCGGCCGCCCGGCCGGGTGACCCGGGCCAGCTCCCGCAGGGCGGCGTCGGTGTCGTTCACGTTGCGCAACGCGAAGGAGATGGTCACCGCGTCGAAGCTGGCGTCGGCGAAGGGCAGCTTCAACGCGTCCCCGGCCAGCAGCGGCACCTGGGGACGGGTGCGCTTGCCGACGCGCAGCATGCCGAGGGACAGGTCGGCGCCCACCGCGTACGCGCCCGACTGGGCCAGCTCCTCGGTGGAGACGCCGGTGCCGGCACCCACGTCGAGCACCCGATCACCCGGCCGCAGGTCGAGCGCGGTGCGGGTGGCCCGGCGCCAGAACCGGTCCTGCCCGAAGGAGAGGACGGTGTTGGTCAGGTCGTAGCGAGCCGCCACGCCGTCGAACATCGCGGCGACCTCGTGCGGCTGCTTGTCCAGGTTGGCGCGCTGGCCCTGCGGGGTACGGCTCACCCCTCCACTCTGCCAGCCCGGCCCACCCGGGCGGTGGGTGGGTCGACCGCCGGTCATGAACGCCACACGTGAGGCGGCGGCGGGGAAAGCCGGGCCGGACAGGCAAGGGGCGGGATGGTCGCCCATCCCGCCCCCTGTGTGGTCGTACGTCAGTCGGTCGACTTCTCGTCGCCGGGCGCCACCAGGACGACCCTGCGCCGCCGGGAGAGCAGCAGCAGTGCGCCGCCGGCCAGCAGCACGGCCACGCCGATGCCGCCGATCAGGCCGACCTGCACGCCGGTCACCGGCAGCCCGCCGTCGCCGCCACCGCCACCGCCGCCCGGGGTCGTGGTCGGGACCGCCGTGGGACCGCCGGTCGGGGTCGCCGTCGGCGCCACGGTCGGCGTCGGCGTCGGCGTCGGGCTCGGCTGCGCCGAGAGGTCGACGAAGGCCTCGAAGACCGTGTGGTTGTCTGCCATGTCGATCTCGGAGAAGGCCTTCCGCTGCGCCTGGCCGGCGACCCGCGGCTCCTCCTCCGGCTCGCCCTCGGCGACGTCCAGCCCGTACGCGAAGAGGTCGCCCTCGCGCAGCACCGGCTCGGTCACGTCGTCGCCCACCTTCACCGTCACGTCGGCGGTGTAGTACTGCCCACGGCGGACGATCGCCCCGGCGTCCTCGCAGAACGCCTGCTCCTTGCCGAGGAACACCTGCGTGACGCAGCCCTGCGGCAGCGTCACGAAGCTCACACCGGGCGGGAGGGTGATGCCGTAGAAGACGCCGGTCGCGGGCCGGCTGCCGTCGTTGTAGACCGCCCAGTCCAGTCCGACGGTCTCGCCCCGGCGCACCGGCTTCAGGTCCGGCTCGTCGGCCACCGCGCCGTTGACCACGACGCCTGCCTGGACGTCCTGCACCCAGGCGGTGAGGTCGTAGCCGGGCTTCGTGACGGTCACCGGCACCACGACCTTGTCGCGAACCTTGCCCCCGGGCGTCGCGGTGACGACGTGGACGACCAGCTTGCCGCCGTCGCCCCGGCCGCCCGTGCTGAACAGCGGAACGCCGAAGTCCTTGCTGGTGCCGGCGGGCAGGTCGCCGAGGGAGCACTGGTAGAGGTGGGCCTCGATGGCGCGGCACCCCTCGGGCACCAGGAAGCCGACGCGCTTGTCCTTGAGCTGCCGGGTGTTCACCCGGTACGAGACGTCCTCCGCCGTGGCCGTGCCGGCGTTGGTGACGGTGAACTTGAACGGCTTGCTCCGGGCCGCGTCGACACCCTTCGCGAGCTGGGTGCTGATCGGGATCACGGCGAGGTCCGGCCCGTCGGCGGCCTGGGCGGGAACGGCGACGGTGGTCAGACCACCCGCCGCGAGGAGTGCCACGGCACCGGCGCGGGCCAGGGCCGAGCGATGGAACAGGGTCATCGGTCCCCCGGGGGGTTAGGGAAGAAACGGATGGTTGCGGAACCCGGGCGGACGCTATCGAAGGTCGATGCGGCACGCCAGCAGGGAGATCGTGTTTCATCCGTCCGGCCGACCGGGTCGGACGGACGGGCCCCACGCACAGCGGGGGCGGGATGGTCACCCATCCCGCCCCCGCTGCCGTGCGTTATGTGAACGACCCTCGCGGGTCGGTGGAGGACGACCGTCAGGCCGTCGGCTTCTCGTCGCCCGGGGTCACCAGGACGACCCGGCGACGCCGCGCCACCATGAACATGGCCGCGCCCGCGACCAGGACCACCGCGCCGATGCCGCCGATCAGGGTGGTCTGCGCGCCGGTGACCGGCAGGCCGCCGTCGTCGTCACCGCCGCCGCCCGCGCCGCCCTTGGCCGCGACGATCACCGCGTAGCCGTCGGAGTTGTCGGTGGCGTCCACATCGGTGGCCTGCAGGCCGGTGACGTTCTGCGGCAGGGTCGCAGTCGCCCGCATCCGGCTGGGCGCGGTGCCGACCGGCTCGACGCTGACCAGGCCGCCCTTGAGGGCGCCCGGCTTCACGTCCGCCGCCACGTCGAACAGGTGGTAGAAGCCGTAGGCCGAGTAGAGCTTGTCGTCGTCGTTGGTGTCCTCGTCCTGCGGGATCAGGCCGAAGTTGGCGTAGGTGCAGGTGAAGGTGGACTTGTCGGCCGCGTACTCGCAGCTCGGCTCCACCTCGGTCGGGGTCACGCCCTTCGGCAGCTTGACGCTGATCTTGAGACCGGCGGCGGCCACGTCACCCTGGTTGCTGATGAAGTAGGTCAGCGCCGACCGGCCGCCCGCGTGCAGGTCGCCGGAGTAGACCGGATTGCCGTCGACGACCTTCACGGCCTGCTTGACGTCCTCGGCGACGACCGAGAGGTCCGGCCCGCTGGCGTCCGAGAGGTCCAGCGTGGCGGTCTTGGTGTTGTTCGCCGCGTTGGTGTCGTCCTTCGAGACGAGCTTGAAGGAGAGGGGGGCCTGGTAGGTGCCCTTCACCTCGTTCTTGAACAGGACGACCGGCAGGTCGGTGGTCTCGCCCGGGCCCGGCAGGCCCTTCTCCGTCGCGTAGCAGACGAAGGCGGTCGGCTTCTCGTCGGTGCCCTCCACGTCGCAGCCGTCCTCGACGGCCGGCCAGGCGATGACCTTGTCGAAGTCGACCTTGGACACGTCCACCCGCACGGCCAGCTCGCTCGGGGTGTTCTTGCCGAGGTTGGTCACCTTGGCGTAGGCCAGCTTGCCCTGCGCGTTGGCGGCGACCCGCGTGCCGGCCACGTCGATCGCGAGGTCCGTCTCCGTGCCCGAGGCGTGGGCCGGGCTACCGAGAGCGGTCAACGCGCCGGAGGCGAGCAGCGCGCCGGCGCCGATACGCGCCAGCGAGCGGTTACGGAAGATCATGGAAAGGTTCCCCCCGTTGGGGTGAAGGAAAGGTACGGCCGCGGACGTTAGCGGTAAGCGATCACGCTCGCCACCCCCCAGGTCGGGCGTGTTGAACAGTGCGGCTAAGAATCACTTAAGGAATGCCCGGATTGATATGTCTTGCTGGCCCGGCCACGTCGCAGCCGGCTCCGAATGGCAACTTAATTGAGATCAACGGCCCCCGGGAATTCACCCGATCGGTTAGCCGGCGAAGCCATTCACGGTCACGCTCCGTACGCTGACGATCCACACAGCGGCCGACGTACGGCGACACCCCACCGCCGGGCGACGGTGGGGTGTCTGGGTATTGCGGATGGCTGCGGACGCCCCGCTCAGCGGGCGTCGACCAGCGGCAGGGACTTCCCGGCGCCGCCGCCCGGCATGGCGATCGAGGAGAAGTGCGAGACGACCCGCTCGTCGGTCGGGTCGTCGGCCGGGGTGTGGTGCACGGCCAGTCGGTTGTAGAGAGTGTCGCGCTGGGCGGGGATCCGGTCCGCCGAGCGGATCATGCCGATCAGCTCGTGCAGGTTGGAGCGGTGCCGCGCGCCGGCGGAGGAGATGACGTTCTCCTCCAGCATGATCGACCCGAGGTCGTCCACGCCCATGTGCAGGGCGAGCTGCCCGACGTCCTTGCCGGTGGTCAGCCAGGACGCCTGGAGGTGCGGCACCGTCTCGAAGAAGAGCCGGGCGACCGCGACCAGTCGCAGGTACTCCAGGGTGGTGGCCTGGGTCCGGCCCTTGAGGTGGTTGTTCTCCGGCTGGTACGTCCACGGGATGAACGCCCGGAAGCCCCTCGTGCGGTCCTGCACGTCGCGGATCATCCGCAGGTGCTCGATCCGCTCGGCGGCGGTCTCGCCGGTGCCCATCATCATGGTGGCGGTCGACTCGACACCCTGCCGGTGCGCCAGCTCCATGACCTCCAGCCAGCGCTCGCCCGACTCCTTCAGCGGCGCGATCGCCTTCCGGGGGCGGGCGGGCAGCATCTCCGCGCCGGCGCCGGCGATCGAGTCCAGCCCGGCCGCCTTGATCCGGGCGATGGCCTCGTCGAGGCTGACGCCGGAGACCTTGGCCATGTGCAGGATCTCGCTGGGGCCGATCGAGTGGATCGCCAGCTGCGGGTAGGCCTTCTTGACCGAGGAGAACAGCTCCTCGTAGTACTCCACGCCGTAGTCCGGGTGGTGCCCGCCCTGGAGCATGACCTGGGTGGCGCCCAGCTCGACCGCCTCGCCGCAGCGGCGCAGGATCTCCTCGGTCGGGTGGGTCCAGCCCTCCCGGTGCTTCGGGGCCCGGTAGAACGCGCAGAACTTGCACGCCGTCACGCAGACGTTCGTGTAGTTGATGTTGCGGTCGATCAGGTACGTGACGACGTTGTCCGGGTAGCGCCGTCGGCGCACCGCGTCGGCGGCCTCGCCCAGGGCGTGCAACGGCGCCTCGGTGTAGAGCAGCAGGGCCTCCTCGGGCGTGATCCGCCCGCCGTCCGCGCCACGCTGCAGGATGTCGTCGATCTCCCGGCTCACACTCACCCCCCGAGCCTACGTCGCCCGCCCAGGCAGCCGGCCGATGGCCGCCGAACGGCCCGCCCGGCGGCCCGTCGGGTGTGACGGTGTTCACCCTCGCCGGTGGTGCGGCGCCGCCCGTCCGACGACGGACGACGCCGCACCCTCCGGTCAGAAGACGCGCGGGATGCTGCTGGGCGTCCAGCCGCTGCCCACGGCACTGGTGCTGGTGGCGTAGAGCTTGAAGTCGGCGCTCAGGTCCCCGGTCGACTGGAAGCCGAGCATGACGCCGGCGGAGTCCTGGCCGATCAGGTCGGTGCGGCCGTCGCCGGTGACGTCCCCGACCAGGATGCGGGGCCGGTTCGTCGTGCCCCAGTTCGTGCCCACGTACGGGTAGGGCCCGGAGAACAGCAGCCCCTCGCCGGTCATCGCCCCAGACGACCGGTACGCCCGCAGCCGTCCGTCCGCGAGCTGGGCGACCAGGTCGGTGGTGCCGTCACCGTCGAAGTCGGCCGGCAGAATCCGAGGAATCGAGGAACTCCGCCAACCGGTGCCGACCACCTTCGCCACGAGCGTCGTCGGGAAGAGCCTCATGTCCATGGAGAGATTCCCGCTGGACGGGTAGCCCTTCATGGTGCCGTCGGCGTGCTGGGCGATCAGATCGGTCCGCCCGTCGCCGTTGAAGTCGCCGGTCAGGATCCGCGGCACCTCCGTGGTGGTGAAACCGGTGCCGACATCTCTCGTCGCCCCGGCGAACAGCCGGGAGTCGGCGGAGAGATCGCCCGTTGACGTCCAGACCCGTAGCGTGCCGTTGGACAGTTGACCGAGAAGGTCGGTGCGGCCGTCGCCGTTGAAGTCGCCCGGGATGAGCCGGGGGATCGAGCCGATGCTGAAGCCGGTGCCGACGATCGCGGAAGCCCCGGCGAAGAGCCGGTAGTCGGCGGAGAGGTCGCCGGTCGACTCCCAGGCGGTCAGAGTGCCGTCGCCGCTCTGCGCGATGATGTCCGCCCGGCCGTCCCCGGTGAAGTCCCCGGTGAGCGCCCGCGGCCGGTTCGCCCCGCCCCAGTTCGTCCCCACGTAGCGGTAGGGCGACGGGAAGAGCGGGGCGGTGCCCGAGAGGTCCCCGCTCGAAGCGTAGGCCCGCAGCCGGCCGTCGGCGAGTTGGGCGAGCCCGTCGGTGCGGCAGTCGCCGGTCCAGTCGCCCAGGATCACGACACCTGCCTGGTCTGCCGGGCCGTGACTCGCGCCACCGGCACTGCAGTTGTTGGGCGTGTTCTGACGGATCCAGCCGGCCAGGTCGTCGGTGCGGGTCTCGGTGGCGTCCCGCCGGGTCTCCGTCTCGGCGAGGCAACCACCCTGCCAGGAGGTGGCATGTACGGCAACCAGCTCGGGACTTCCGTTCACCACCCGCACCGCCGGCCCTCCGGCGTCACCCTTGCAGGTGGTCGGCCCACCCTGCCCGTTGCTGATCGCGACCGAGGTGGCCGAGACGGTGCCGACCGTGACCGGCACACCGTGCAGCTTGTCGGGCACCCACTCGGTGGCGGTACGGCCGAAACCGAGCGCCTGCAACGTCTCGCCCGGCACGGGTGCCCCGGTGGCGAGCGCGACCGGGGTGACGCCGACCACCGGCAGCGTGAGCCGGAGCAGCGCGAGGTTCCGATCCGGGTGCGACACCACGAGGTTGGCACGCTGCACCCGGCCGTCGTTCGTGGTCAGGTCCAGCCGGCCCACGGTGACCGTGGTGGGCCACGCGGGCGCGCTCGCAGTCGAGCGCGGGCCCGCACCGGGGGGAAGGCACGAATGGGCCGTCAACACCCACTGGGGCGCGACCAGCGCCCCGGAGCAGGCACCCAACTCGCCGAAGCTGACCTTCGCCGCGAAGGCGTACGCGCTGTCCGTGACCGGGCTGCCCCCGCTTACCGCCCGGGCCGGCGCACCTGCGACGGCCCCTGCCGTCAACGCGGCAGCGACACCGATGACGAGGGCTCTTCGCCGTCGTCGTATCTGCTGATCCATCGACACTCCATTCCTCGGGCACGGCGGCCGGCCGCCCGCGTTGTGGCGCCGGCCATCTCGACCCGCCGGTCCGCCCGGGGCGCACCGGCCGGCCGCGTCACCTGCCAGTGACGGACTGGAATATAGATGTTGGGCGGTCGCCGCACCGCCCCGCTCGACCGCCGCGATCCGGCCCTCCCCGACGCGCCGATCGAACCATTAACATTCGTGGATGATTCTCAGAGCGCCTTCCCCCACCCGTCCTCCCCTACGTCGCCGGGTGCTGCTGGGCCTCGTACCGCTCGGCGCCGCCGCGCTGGCCGTCGCGACGGCGGGCCGACCGGCGCGGGCGGCGACGACGCCCCGGGCGCCGGAGTGCCTCGCCGACCTGACGGCGGCCTGATGGCCACCATCCCCTGGCTCGCCGACGTGCTCCGCGCCGCCGGCGTCACGGTGGTCGAGCACGGCAACTGGCTCGGCCGGGTGGCCGGCAGCTCGTTCAACCCGATCGGCGTGCTCTGGCACCACACCGCCGCCACCTCCAGCGCCGGCAATCCGCACCCCGCCCTGCACATCTGCATCAACGGCCGGTCCGACCTGCCCGGCCCGCTCTGCCAGGCCCTGGTCGACCACCACGGCGTCTTCCACGTCATCTCCGGCGGGCGGGCCAACCACGCCGGCGTCAGCCGCGGCAGCGGCCCCATCCCGGCCGGCGACGGCAACACCCTGATGATCGGTTGGGAGATCGACTACAACGGGGTCAACCAGGCCATGACCGGCGCCCAGTACAGCGCCTCGGTGCTCGCCACCGCCGCCGTGCTGCGGCGGCTCGGCCGGGACGCCAGCCACGCCCGGGGCCACCGGGAGACCAGCACCAGCGGCAAGATCGACCCGTCGTTCATCGACCTGGACTCGATGCGCGCCGACGTGGCCCGCCAGCTCACCGGCAACCCGCCCCTCGACCTCACGGAGAACGACATGAAGCTGATCCAGTCACCCGGCCGCGGCATCGCCCTCGTCGGCCCCGGCTACTTCCGCCAGCTGCGCAACGACGAGGAGGTGCACGCCGCCGTCGCGCTGGCCGGCAACCCGCTGGTCGGAAACGACCGCCAGTTCGACCTGTGGCGCAGCATCGCGTACGACGGCCAGGTCAAGGCCCCGAGCTGAGCACGGGAGTGTGGGGGTCGGCGGGTCCGACGCGGTGCCGGCGTCGAGCCCGCCGACCCGGTTCCGCCCCGCCGGACGGCGGGCAGACCGGTCAGGCGTCGTAGTCGACCGTGAGCCGGTCGGTGGTCGGGCTGGACTGGCAGGTGAGGACGTAGCCGGCGGCCACCTCGTCCGGCTCCAGCGCGTAGTTGCGGGCCATCGTGACCGCGCCGTCGACCACCTTGGCCTTGCAGGTCGAGCAGACCCCGCCCTTGCAGGCGTAGGGCAGCTCGCCGCGCACCTTCAGCGCCGCGTCCAGCACCCGCTCGTCGCGCCGCATCGTGAAGCTCGACGACCGGCCGTCCAGCAGGATGGTCACCTCCGCGCCGCCCCCCGGCTCGTCGGCCGGGCGTCGCGGCGGGGCCGGGGCCTCGGCGACGTGGAACAGCTCCGTGTGCACCGCCGACTCCGGCACGCCGCGCGCGGCGAGCACCTCCCGGGCGTCCACCACCATGTCGTACGGGCCGCAGAGGAACCACTCGTCGACGGTGTCGCCGGGCACGACGGTGTCCAGCAGCCGGCCCAGCCGGTCGGCGTCGATCCGGCCGGAGAGCAGCGGCGACTCGCCCTGCTCCCGGGAGAGCACGTGCACCAGGTGCAGCCGCGTCGGCCACCGGTCCTTCAGGTCGGCCAGTTCCTCGGCGAACATCACCGTGTTCGCCGTGCGGTTGCCGTACACCAGCGTGAACGTGCTGGCCGGCTCGACGGCGAGCGCCGTCGCGACCAGCGCGAGCACCGGGGTGATGCCCGAGCCGGCGACCACCGCGCCGTAGTGGCGGGCCCGGTCCGGCGCGAGGGCCGTGGTGAAGTGCCCGAGCGGCGGCAGCACCTCGATCGTGTCGCCGCCGCGCAGCGCGCCGCAGGCGAAGGCGGAGAACGCGCCGCCGGGGATCTCCCGCACGCCGATCCGCAATCGGCCGTGCCGGGCCAGGTCGTCGGGCGTGGAGCAGATGGAGTACGACCGCCGCACGTCCTCACCGGCGGCGCCGGGGCGGCGGACGGTGAGGTGCTGACCGGCGGAGAACGCGAACGTCTCCCGCAGCTCCTCCGGCACGGCGAAGGTGACCGCCACGGCGTCGTCGGTGAGCCGGTCGACGGCGGCGACGCACAGCGGGTGGAAGACCGGCCGGCGACGGACCGGGCGGGTGATGGTGACAGTCACAGCGCCTTCAGGTGGTCGAAGGGTTCACGGCAGGAACGGCAGCGCCAGAGCGCCTTGCACGCGGTCGAGCCGAAGCGGCTGACCTGCTCGGTCTCGGGCGAGCCGCAGCGCGGGCAGCGGACGGCGAGGGTCAGCGGCACCACGTTGTCGGCGCGCACGGGCGCCGGCGGGGCGATGCCGGCGGCGGCTAGCTTGGCCCGGCCGGCGTCGGAGATCCAGTCGGTGCTCCACGCCGGGCTGTAGACGGTCCGCACGTCGGCGTCGGGACGACCGGCGGCGGCCAGCGCCCGCCGGATGTCGGCGCGGATCACGTCCATCGCCGGGCAGCCGGTGTAGGTGGGGGTGATGGTCACGACCACCCGGCCGGTGGCCGGGTCCTCGTCGACCGCCCGCAGGATGCCGAGGTCGTCGATGGTGACCACCCGGATCTCAGGGTCCACCACCGCCGCCACGGCCTCCCGCGGAGTCACCGCTCTGGCCTTCCGTTCACGACCGCAGGGCTCCGCTGCGCCGCACTCCACGCGCTCACCAGTTGGCTCCGGGGTGGGCGCGGTGCAGCACCTGCATCTCGGCGAGCAGGTAGGACAGGTGCTCGGTGTGCACGCCGTCCCGCCCGCCGGCCGGCGCCCAGCCGGACTCCGGCCGGGACAGCGTGGCCTCGTCGAGGACGGCGGCGACGGTGGCGTCGAAGTCGGCCCGCAGGGTGGCCGGGTCGACCGGCGCCGCCGGGTCGGGGGCGAACAGCTCGTGCACGTACGGCCAGACCTGGTCGACGGCCGCCTGCATGCGCCGGCGCGACTCCTCGGTGCCGTCGCCGAGCCGCCGCACCCACAGCGAGGCGTGGTCGAGATGGTAGGCCGACTCCTTGCGGGCCTTGGCCCCGATGGCGGCCAGCCGCTCGTCGGCGCACCCGGCCAGCGCGGTGTAGAGCGGGAGCTGGTAGGCCGCGAGGAAGAGCAGCTTCGCCATGGTGACCGCGAAGTCACCGTTGGGCAGCTCCACCAGCAGGCAGTTGCGGAACTCGCGGTCGTCGCGGAGGAACGCCAGTGCGTCCTCGTCCCGGCCGGCGCCCTCCAGCTCACCCGCGTACGACAGCAGGAGCCGGGCCGCGCCGAGCTGGTCGAGGGCGATGTTGGCCAGCGCGATGTCCTCCTCCATCTCCGGCGCGCGGGTGGTCCACTCGGCCAGCCGCTGCGCCGCGACGAGCGCGTCGTCGCCGAGGGCGAGGGCGAAGTCGAAGGGGCCGTTCACGCCGCCACCTCGCTCCGCTCGGCGGCAGCGCGACGCGCCCCGGTGCTGAGCCGAATGGTTCGCTCGCTGCGCTCGCTCACAGGTGGGCCACCCCGTCCGGCACGTCGTAGAAGGTGGGATGGCGGTAGACCTTGTCGGCCGCCGGGTCGAAGAAGGCGTCCTTCTCGTCGGGGCTGGACGCGGTGATCGCGCCCGCCGGCACCACCCAGATGGAGACGCCCTCCTGGCGGCGGGTGTAGAGGTCCCGCGCGTTGCGCAGGGCCAGCTCGGCGTCGGGGGCGTGCAGGCTGCCGACGTGGGTGTGCGACAGCCCGCGCCGAGCCCGCACGAAGACCTCCCACAAGGGCGAAGGACCGCTCACGCCGCGCTGGTCCGTTCGCTCGCTGCGCTCGCTCACGCCGCTACCTTCTCCTTCTTCTCCACCCGCTTGGCGGCGTACGCCGCGGCGGCCTCACGCACCCAGGCGCCGCCGTCATGGGCGCGGCGGCGGTGCTCCATCCGCTGCCGGTTGCACGGGCCGTTGCCCTTGATCACCCGCATCAGCTCGTCGTAGTCGGGCTGGGTGAAGTCGTACGACTGCCGGGACTCGTTCCAGCGCAGGTCAGGATCCGGGATGGTCAGGCCGAGGATCTCGGCCTGCTGCACGCACATGTCCACGAAGCGCTGGCGCAGCTCGTCGTTGGAGAAGCGCTTGATCTTCCAGGCCATGGACTGCGCCGAGTGGGTGGAGTCGGTGTCCGGCGGGCCGAACATCGCCAGCGACGGGTACCACCAGCGGTCGAGGGCGTCCTGCGCCATCGCCTTCTGCTCGGGCGTGCCGTGCGCCAGCGTGTGCAGGATCTCGTAGCCCTGCCGCTGGTGGAACGACTCCTCCTTGCAGACCCGGATCATGGCCCGCGCGTACGGCCCGTAGGAGCAGCGGCAGAGCGGGACCTGGTTGACGATAGCGGCCCCGTCCACCAGCCAGCCGATCGCGCCCACGTCGGCCCAGGTCAGGGTGGGGTAGTTGAAGATCGAGCTGTACTTCTGCCGACCGTTCAGCAGCAGCTCGACCAGCTCGTCGCGGCTGATCCCGAGGGTCTCGGCGGCGGCGTAGAGGTAGAGGCCGTGGCCGGCCTCGTCCTGGACCTTGGCCAGCAGGATCGCCTTGCGCTTGAGCGAGGGGGCGCGGCTGATCCAGTTGCCCTCCGGCTGCATACCGATGATCTCGGAGTGGGCGTGCTGCGCGATCTGCCGGATCAGCGTCTTGCGGTACGCCTCGGGCATCCAGTCGCGCGGCTCGATCTTCTGGTCGGCGTCGATGACCTCGGCGAAGTACGCCTCGAGATCCTCGTCCGGGCCGGGGGCGCCGCCCCGGCGGCCACGTGCGGCGGCCTCCCGCAGGGCCGCCTCCGCCGCCTCGACCTCGCCGAGCAGGCCGCCGCCGGGCGCGTCGTCGGCGGAGAAGTCGTTGCCATACATGGGGTCAAGTGTTACAGCTCGCCTCTCGGGACACCAGAGGGTGTAACAGGTTTCCGGAGACACTTTCGGGACGGGGCGGAGACTCCGGCAGCCGGGCAAACTATGACTTGGGTCACTATGGAAAGGTGAATCCTCTCAACAGCCGCATAGCGGCTCGATATCCCGCCTACATGGCAAGTTGCCAGGTGTCGGGTTCTGGCGCGCCGCCGAACCGCACGTAGACTTCCCCCGTCACACCGATCGGCTGCCGACGATCGCCCGAGAAACACGGAGGGCGGATCCCCCGGCCCCCGGCGAGCCGCCGATCCGTCCGACAACCAGCCGGTCCCCCCGGCCTGACATCTGGAGCTCATCCACTCATGCGATCCCGCGTGACCCTGGTGCTCGCCGTCGTGGCGGTCCTCCTCGGTGGCGGCCTGCTCGTTCCGGCCGCGTACGCCCGACTCGCCGGCGACGACGCCGCGAGCGGTGGAAGCGGCGGCGGGAGCGTCGCGGCCCCCGCGC
Source organism: Micromonospora sp. M71_S20 (assembly GCF_003664255.1). Lineage (NCBI taxonomy): Bacteria > Bacillati > Actinomycetota > Actinomycetes > Micromonosporales > Micromonosporaceae > Micromonospora > Micromonospora sp. M71_S20. The sequence continues at coordinate 2,227,096 of NZ_RCCV01000001.1, forward strand.
CCACCCCACCCCCGCCGCCGACCCTGGCCGCCGGCCCGGTCGCGGTGGACTTCAAGGGCGAGTTCTTCTCGTGGGCCCTGATGGACCGGGAGACCGGCGAGATCTCCGGGTCGAAGAACCTGGCCTCGACCAGCTCCACCGAATCGATGATCAAGGCCTGGTTCGCGGCGGACTACCTCCGCCAGCTCGGCGACAAGCCGCTGCCGGCCGAGCGCAAGAAGCAGATCACCACCGCCATCCGGGACAGCAACGACGACGCCGCCAACGCCCTCTACGGCGCGGTGGGCCGGGCCGCGACGATCAAGCGGATGGTCAGCACCTGCGAGCTCACCGACACCAAGCCGGGCAACGTGCCCGGCTACGTGGGCTGGTGGAGCTTCACCCGGATGTCCCCGCGCGACGCCGTCCGGCTCGGCGACTGCATCGCCGACGGCACGGCCGCCGGCCCCAAGTGGACGAAGCTCCTGCTGGACGAGATGAGCAAGGTCAGGGGCAGCACGGCCGCCAAGGACCAGAAGGCCCGCTCCGGCGGCGGCCGGTGGGGCATCATCGACGGCCTCCCCCAGTCGATCCTCAGCCAGGGCCCGGTCGGCATGAAGAACGGCTGGACCCCGCTCAACTACGACGGCAACTGGCACGTGAACTGCCTCGCGGTAACCGACAAATGGAGCCTCGCGGTGATGCTCCGCTACCCGCAGAAGAGCGGGCTGAACTACGGCGCGCAGGTCTGCGCCTCGGTCGCCAGCCAGCTCGTCACCCCGCAGCCGGGCGCCGCCCTCAAGGTGCCGCAGCAGCCCGCCGGGAAGCTCTGATGGCGCGACAGCGCCGGGCAGCCGAGCCCGCCGACGCCTCCCCCGGCAAGCTGATCGCCATCGCGGTGGTCCTCATCGGCCTGGTGCTCGTCTCGCTGCGGCTGCTGCCGGGCTCGCCGTTCGAGTCCCGCGCCGCCGCCGAGTGGGGCGCCCCCGCCGGCCCCGCCGAACGCGCCACGGGAGCCCCGGGCGACCGCAGCTCGCGGCCGTCGCCGTCGCCGAGCCCCACGCCGGAGCCGCTGCCGTTCCAGGCGAAGGACCTCGACCTGGACATCGAGGGCTGGTACTCCTGGAGCGTCCTCGACCGCCGCAGCGGCGAGATCGCCGGCTCGGACAACATGGACGAGACCAGCACCACCGCGTCGCTGATCAAGGCCTGGATCGTCGCCGACTACCTGCGCCGGGCAGACGTCGCCGGCCAGACCCCGAGCGACGCCAGACTCGCCGACGCCACGAAGATCATTCGGGACAGCGACAACACCCGGGCCGAGCAGTTCTACAACACCGTCGGCCGGTCCGCCTCGATCAAGCGGCTGATCTCCCTGTGCGACCTGACGGACAGCAAGGTCGCCCCGGACGGCGGCTGGAGCCGTACCGCCCTCTCGCCCCGGGACACCGCCCGGATGGGCGCCTGCATCGCCGACGGCCGCGCCGCCGGACCCGAGTGGACCAAGTGGCTGATCGACGAGATGCGGCTGGTCCGGGGCGCCGGTGACTTCGGCATCCGCAAGGCGTTCCCGGCCGCGGAGCGCAAGACCATCGCCATCAAGAACGGCTGGATCGACCGTACGCGCGAGCAGGAGATGCACATCAACTGCCTCGCCATCGGCGACACCTGGACGATGGGCGTGATGGTCCGCTACCCCATCGGCAAGGGCTACGAGTACGGCATGAAGAACTGCCAGAAGATCACCGAAGCCCTCCTCCGCCCCACCACCTAGACCCGCCGCCTCCGGTCGGCCAGCGGGTCAGCCCATGAAGAAGGCGGGGCCGGAGGCGGGCAGGGGCGGGGCGGCGTCGATGGCGGCGGCGCGACGCGCGAACTCGCGCAGACCGGCCACTTGGCGCTCGCCGAGGGAGAAGTCCAGCGCCCGGAAGTACGTCGCCAGGGTCGCCGCGTCGAACGGCTCCCAGCGCGCGGCCGCCTCGGCCACCTGGTCCAGTTCGGCCAGGCAGAGGTCCCGGGAGCGCAGGAACGCCTCGTGCACCTCCTTGACCAGGCCCGGGTGGGCGGCGGCGAAGTCGCGGCGTACCGCCCAGACGGCGAAGACCATCGGCAGGCCCGTCCACTCCCGCCACGCCTGCCCGAGGTCGGTGACCTCCAGCCCACGCTTCGGCGCCTCGTAGAGGGCACGCAGCGCCACGTCGCCGATCAGCACCCCGGCGTCCGCCTCCAGCAGCATCTGGGTCAGGTCGGGCGGGCAGCGGAAGTACTCGGGGTTCACCCCGTACCGCTCGCCGAGCAGCAACTGGGCCAGCAGCACGCCCGTCCGCGAGGTCGAGCCGAGCGCCACCTTGCCGTGGCCGAGCTCGGCCAGCGGGCGGGTGGAGACGACGTTGACGGAGAGCACCGGGCCGTCGCTGCCGACCGCCAGGTCGGGCAGGAGCAGCAGCTCGTCGGCGTGGCGGAGGTACTCCACCTGGGAGATCGGGCCGATGTCCAGGTCACCGGCGACCAGGGCGGCGCTGAGCCGGTCCGGCGAGTCCTTGTGCAGGTCGACGTCGATGAGGGCACCGGAGCGCATCAGCCCCCAGTAGATCGGCAGGCAGTTCAGGAACTGGATGTGCCCGACCCGGGGGCGTGCGACGTGCTCAGCCATGCCCCGACCGTATCCCCGCCACCGTCCGGTGGCTCAGTGGGCCGGGCTGGGAGTGGCCAACCCCGCATCCGCCGGCTCAGCGGCGTCGCCGGGGGTGCCGGCCGCTCGGACCCGCCGGACGGACCGGGCGACGGCCGGCACGAAGGCCACGACGACCAGCAGGCCGACCGCGCCGGCCGCCGCGATCAGGGGTCGCGGCGCCAGCAGCGCCAGCAGGGCGCCACCGATGAGGTAGCCCCCCATCGAGCCGCCCTGCACCGCTGCGCCGTAGAGGGCGTACGCCCGGCCGCGCGACGCCTCCGGCACCCGCCGGGCGGTGAGCAGGTTGGCGAAGACGTTCTCCCCGCCGTTCGCCGCGCCCGCCATCAGCCAGAGCGGGACCAGCAGCGCGGCCGTGGGCACGGCGGCGGCGACGACCACCGTCAGGCAGATTCCGCCGAGCGTCACCAGCACCCCGTACACCAGGGCGCCGTCGTCGGTGAGCCGGCGGGCCAGCCGGGCGCAGAGCCAGCTGCCGGGCAGCATCCCCGCCATCCAGGCGGCGCCGACCAGTCCGTACACCGTGGGCGAGCCGTCGAGGGTCTCCCGGATGAAGAAGACCTCGACCACGTTGATGCCGCCGACGGCCGTGATGACCGCGGCCGTGCTGAGGACGACGGCCAGCAGCAGCGGGTCGCTGCGCAGCCGCCACGCCGGGGCCCGTTCCGTCCCGGAGGCGGGCGCGGCCGTGGCCCGCCCGCCGCCCCTGCGGGTGCGCAGCAGCAGACCCGCGGCCACCAGCGCGAGGTAGCTCACGGCGTCGATGAGCAGGGGTACGCGCGCGCCGAACTGCCCGACCAGCAGCCCGGCGAGCACCGGGCCGCCGAGCGCGCCCAGGCTGCTGGCCGTCTGGCTGATCGCGCTCGCCCGGGGCAGGTCGGCGGGGCGCACCATCGCTGGCAGCAGCGCAGCCAGGCAGGGCTGGGTGACGGCCAGCCCGCAGGCGAGCAGCGCGACGAGCCCGATGATCAGGGCCGGGTGGTCGGCGAAGGCGAGCAGGGCGCAGACGGCGGCCTGCCCCAGGCCGGCGGTGACCAGCAGCGTCCGGCTGTCCACCCGGTCGGCGAGCCGCCCGGTGAGCGGGGCGAGCACCACCAGCGGCAGGGTGGCCGCCAACAGCAGTCCGGACACGGCGAGGCCGCTGGCGCCGGCGGTCTGGAGGGCGAGCGCCAGGGCGGTGGCGGCGAGGAAGTCACCGCACATCGAGGTGCCGCGTGCGGTGGCCGCGAGCCAGACGTCGGACCAGCGCGACCCGTCAGTTGTGAAGGACATACTTCGAAAATAATCCTTCACAACTGGTCGGAGCAACCCCCTACGCCAGCGGCACCGCCCGGTACTGCACCGCCACCGTCCGCGCCCCGGCCGGCGGATCCGCCTGCCGGTTCCGCTGCCGGTACGGCTCGAACAGCGCGCTCACCGCCTCGTTCAGCCCGGCCAGCTCGTCGGCGGTGAGCAGCAGCAGCGTGTCGCTGAACAGCGCGACGTCGTACCACTCGGCGGACTCGCCGTCGGCCCGGCGCAGCCAGTCCCGGGTCCGCTCCATGTCCCGGGCCGCGTGCGCCTCCACCAGCGCCTGCTCGGCCGCGCGCGTCTCCGGGCCGGCGGACTGCCCCGCGTCGACCATCAGGCCCCGGCCGACCGTGCGCCACAGCCGCTCGCGCGCGTCCCCCCGGCTCGGGGCCTGCTCCACCAGGCCCGACTTCGCCAGCGCCCGGAGGTGGTAGCTCGTCGCGCTCGGCGACAGCCCGGCGACCTCCGCGCACTCGGTGGCGGTCGCGCCGCCTTCCACCACGCCCAGGTGTTCCATGATCGCGATTCGGGCCGGATGGGCCAGCGCCCGCATCACCTGCGGGTCGCTGATCGTGATCCGGCGCTGTTCGGGACGCGCCTCCGTCATGCGTCCATGATTCCTGGTCGCCCGCCCGCCGTGGGTCGCCGGTGGACCGGCACCGGAGGCGGCGGCGCCACGGTCGAAATCCGGTGGAGCGTCGCGCGCGCGGCGCGTAGGCTGTCAGGTCGCTTGACGGCCAGGGTGAGGTGACCACCGCATCGGACGTCCCGCGCCGGGGGCCGGCCCATCCGCCCGCCGGACACGCGAGCGACCGGCAGATGACCCGATGGGATCCACCGTGACCGCAATCGACCTCGACCTCGATGCCGACCTCGCCGCCGAGCGCGAGCACCTCGCCACCTCCCGGGCCGCCCTGGCCCAGATGCGGGAACGCGCCCAGGCCCTCTTCTCCACCGGCGACCAGGTGGCCGGCGACGCGTACGCGGCCGAGACGCTCGGGCGCACCCTGGCCCGCCGGGTGGCCGAACTCGCCGACGACCCCACCACGCCGCTCTTCTTCGGCCGCCTCGACTTCGGCCCGGCGACCGGGGCCCCGCCCGGCGACGGAACCGACGGGTGGCACGCGGACCACGCCGGGCGGCGCTACCACGTCGGCCGGCGGCACGTCACCGACGACCGGGGCGAACCGCTGGTGCTGGACTGGCGGGCCCCGGTCTCCCGGTCGTTCTACCGGGCCAGCGCCCGCGACCCGCAGGGCGTGGCCGTACGGCGCCGCTTCGGGTTCAGCAACGGGGCACTGACCAGCTTCGAGGACGAGCGCCTCGACCGGGGCGAGGAACTGGGCACGACCAGCCGGATCCTCACCGCCGAGATCGAACGGCCGCGCGTCGGGCCGATGCGCGACATCGTCGCCACCATCCAGCCCGAGCAGGACGAACTGGTCCGGGCCGACCTCGCCGACTCGATCTGCGTGCAGGGCGCCCCGGGCACCGGCAAGACGGCCGTCGGCCTGCACCGGGCCGCGTACCTGCTCTACCTGCACCGGGAACGGCTGCGCCGCTCCGGCGTGCTGATCGTGGGGCCGAACCGGGCCTTCCTGTCGTACATCGCGGCGGTGCTGCCGGCGCTCGGCGAGGTGGAGGTCGAGCAGGCCACCGTGGAGGACCTGGTCGGCCGGGTGCCGGTGCGGGCCGTCGAGGACCCGGCGGTGGCCGCGATCAAGCACGACGCCCGGATGGCCGAGGTGCTGCGCCGGGCGGTCGACGCGCACATCGGCGAGCCGACCGAGCCGATCATGGTGTCGGACGGCTCGTTCCGCTGGCGGATCGGGCTGGACCCGCTGCACCGGGTGGTCCAGGAGACCCGCCGGGAGCGCCTGCCGTACGCCACGGGGCGCGAGCGCGTCCGGGCCCGGGTGGTGGCGCTGCTGCAACGGCAGGCCGAGGCGCGGCGCGCCGAGTCCCCGAGCGACGCCTGGTTGCGCCGGATGGGCAAGGCCACGCCGGTCACCGCCTTCCTCGACGCGGTCTGGCCGGCGCTCACCCCGGAGGGGCTGGTGCACGCCCTGCTCACCGACCCGCAGCGGCTCGCGGCGGCGGCGGACGGGCTGCTCGACGCCGAGGAGCAGGCGCGGCTGCGCGGGCTCGTCGTCCCGGACCCCGGGCCCGGCCCGACGGCGGTGGCCGGCACCACGCCCGCCCCGGCGCGGCGGCCGGGCCCGGCCGGCACGAAGCTCGGGCGCACGCCGAAGGCCACGAAGTGGACGGCGGCCGACGCCGTGCTGATCGACGAGGCGGCCGGGCTGATCGAACGGCCGGGCGGCTTCGGGCACGTCGTCGTCGACGAGGCCCAGGACCTCTCCCCGATGCAGTGCCGGGTGATCGCCCGGCGCAGCGAACACGGGTCGATCACCCTCCTCGGCGACCTGGCCCAGGGCACCGCCCCGTGGGCCGCCGCCGACTGGCGGGAGTCCCTGCGCCACCTCGGCAAGCCGGACGCCGTCGTGGTCCCGCTGACGGTCGGGTTCCGGGTGCCCGCCGCCGTGGTCGCGTTCGCCAACCGGCTGCTGCCGGCGCTCGCCGTCGACGTGCCCCCGGCCGAGTCGCTGCGCCGCGACGGCGCGCTCGACGTGCGTACCGTCGACGACCTGGTCGCCGCGACGGTGGCCGAGGTGCGCGCGGCGCTGGCGTTCGACGGCTCGGTGGCGGTGATCGCCGCCGACGACGCGGTCGGCGGGCTGCGGGCGGCGCTGGACGCCGCCGGCGTCGACACCGCGACCATCGACGAGGCGGCCGCCGCGGCGCGCGTCACGGTGGTGCCCGCGACCCTGGTCAAGGGCCTGGAGTACGACCACGTCATCGTCGTCGAGCCGGCGGCGATCGTGGCCGCCGAGCCGCGCGGCCTGCACCGGCTCTACGTGGTGCTCACCCGGGCGGTCTCCCGCCTCGCCGTGCTGCACGCCCGGCCGCTGCCCGCGCCGCTCGGGTGACCCGGCGACTTGCGCCGGGAAGGTAGACAGGTGTCCGTGACAGCCACGACGAGCGCCCCGTGATCCTGGCCCGCGCCGAGGCGGTCAGCCGCCGCTACGGCGACGTGCTCGCCCTCGACCGGGTCGACCTGGAGGTCTCCGCTGGCGAGTTGGTCGGCCTGCTCGGCCCCAACGGGGCGGGCAAGAGCACCCTGCTGAACCTGCTCGTCGGGCTGCGCCGGCCCACCGCCGGCCGGGTCGAGCTGTTCGGCGGCGACCCGCGCGACCCGGCCAGCCGGCGGCAGATCGGGGTCACCCCGCAGGAGACGGGCCTGCCCGGCACGCTGCGGGTCGGCGAGGTGGTGGACTTCGTCGCCGCCCACCACCCCGACCCGGTCCCCCGGGGCGAGCTGCTCGACCGCTTCGGCCTGGGCGAGCTGGCCCGGCGGCAGACCGGCGGCCTCTCCGGCGGGCAGCGCCGCCGGCTCGCGGTGGCACTCGCCTTCGTCGGCCGACCCCGGCTGGTGCTGCTCGACGAGCCGACCACCGGCCTGGACGTCGCGGCGCGGCACACCCTGTGGGAGGCGATCCGGGCGTTCCACGACGACGGCGGCACCGTGCTGCTGAGCAGCCACTACCTGGAGGAGGTCGAGGCGCTGGCCCGGCGGGTGGTGGTCATCGGGCACGGCCGGGTGCTGGCCGACGACACGGTGGAGGCGGTCCGGGGGATCGTCGGCGTACGCCGGGTCAGCCTGGTCGCCGACGGCCTGCCCGCGCTGCCCGGCGTGGTCCGCACCGAGCGGGTCGACGGCCGCACGCACCTGCTCACCACCGACGCCGACGAGCTGGTGCGGGCCCTGGTCACCGCCGGGGTCGCGTTCGCCGACCTGGAGGTCCGCCCCACCTCGCTGGAGGAGGCGTTCCTCGCCATCACGGCTGCGCCGGGCTCGGAAGCCGGCCGTCCGACGGCCGACGTGGCCGGCCCGCCCGCCACCGCCTGAGGGAACGGATCACCCATGCGCCTCGCCCTCGTCCACGCCCGCTACCAGCTCCTGGAGACGGTCCGCATCCCGGTCGCCGTCGTCGGCAGCGCCTTCTTCCCGGCCGTCGCGATGCTCTTCTTCGTGGTGCCGTTCGCCGGGAAGGACCCGGTCGGCGCCACCTACGCCACCGCCGCCATGGTCACCTTCTCGGTGATGAGCGCGAACATCTTCCAGTACGGCGTCGGGGTCGCCGAGGACCGCGACCAGCCCTGGAACCCGTACACGCGAACCCTGCCGGCCGGCCCGGCGCCGCGCTTCGCCGGACGGGTGCTGGCCGGGCTGGCACTCACCTACCTCTCCCTGGTCCCGGTGGTGGCGATCGGGGCGGCGCTCACCGAGGCGCGGATCAGCGCACCGGCGTTCCTGCTGGCCCTGGCGATCGTCACGGTGATCTCGGTGCCGTTCACGTTGCTGGGTCTCGCCATCGGCTACTCGATGCCGAGCAAGGCGGCGATCGTGGTGGCGCAGGTCGTCTTCTTCCCGCTCGCCTTCGGGGGCGGGCTGCTCTCCGCACCGGACCAGGCGCCCGGATTCGTCGAGGCCGTCGCGCCGTTCCTGCCGACCCGGGGCGCGGTGGAGCTGATGTGGGCGGCGGTCGGCGACTACCCGGTCAACCCGCTGTCGATGGTCATGCTCGGGGTCTGGGTGGTGCTGCTGGCGCTGCTGGCCGGGTGGGCGTACCGGCGCGACGAGGGTCGACGGTTCAGCTGACGTTTCCTCGGATCCGCCCCGGGGCGCGGCGGGTCGGTGCCACGATTCCGGCAGGGGCGTGCCGGCGTGGCCGTCCCCCGCCGAGAGGGGTCGACGTGAGCACCGTCCCGCCGGGCACACCCTGCTGGGCCGACCTCGCCACCCCGGGCCTCGCCGAGGCGCGCCGGTTCTATCCCGAGCTGTTCGGTTGGACCGGTCGGATCGACCCGCAGCCCGAGGCGGGCGGCTACACGGTCTTCCTGCTCGGCGGGCGGACGGTGGCGGGCGCGGGTCCGCCGGCCGTCCCCGACCAGGTGCCGATCTGGTCGACGTACCTGGCGACCGACGACGCGGACCTGGTCGCCGGCCGGGTCGAGCGGGCCGGCGGGCAGGTCGTGGTGCCCCCGTTCGAGGTCTTCGACCAGGGGCGGATGGCGGTCTTCGCCGACCCGGCCGGTGCGACGTTCAGCGTCTGGCAGCCGATGTCGATGCCCGGGGCCGAGGTCTTCGACGTCCCGGGTGCGCTGACCTGGACCGAGCTGGTCACCCCCGACCCGGAGGGCGCGAAGGTCTTCTACGAGCTGGTCTTCGGCTGGCACCCGGACGACCAGCGGGCGGGCCCGGTCACGTACACCGGCTGGCGGCTCGGCACCCGGATCGTGGCCGGCATGGTGCCACCGCTCGGCGACGGGTTCCCCGCGGACACGCCCGCGTACTGGTCGGTGTACTTCGCCGTGGCCGACGCCGACGCGGCCGCCGCCCGCGCCGCCGAACTCGGCGGCACCATCCTGGTCCCGCCCCAGACCACCCCGGCGGGCCGCTACGCCGCCCTCCGCGACCCCCACGGCGCCCTCTTCAACATCCTCACCCGCCCCTGAGCCCCTCCACCCCGTCGATCGAGCAGTTCGGGTGGGCGTTTCGCGCCCACCCGCCCCTTTCGCGGGGCACCACAACTGCATGATCGACGCGGAAAGGAGGGGCGCGGGGGGCGGGGCGGCGGGGCGGGTCAGTGGTGGGGGCGGACCGGGACCACCAGGGGGCCGTGGTCGCCGTCGATGACGCGGACCGTGGCGCGGTACCAGGTGGCGAGGAGTTGCTCGGTGAGCACCTCGCGGGGGGTGCCGGCGGCCACCACCCGGCCGTCGGCCAGCAGCACCATGCGGTCGGCGTACTCGCCGGCGATCGAGAGGTCGTGCATGGTGGCGAGCACCGTCAGGCCGTGCTCGCGGCGTAGCCGGTCGACCAGCTCCAGCACCTCCTGCTGGTGGCCGATGTCCAGGGCGCTGATGGGCTCGTCCAGCAGCAGCAGGGTCGCGCCCTGGGCCAGCGCGCGGGCCAGGAAGACCCGCTGCCGCTCGCCGCCGGAGAGGGTGGCCAGCTCCCGGTCGTGGAACCCGGCCAGGTCCAGCCCGTCGAGCACCTCGTGGGCGGCGGCCAGGTCGGCGGCGGACTCCCGGCCCAGCGGCGCGATGTAGGGGGTGCGGCCCAGCAGCACGTAGTCGAACACCGACATGCCGGCCGGCACGACCGGGGACTGGGCCACGGTGGCGACCACCCGGGCGCGGTCGCGGCGGCGCAGCGCCTCGCTCGGCGTACCGAAGAGGGAGACGGCGCCCGGCGCGGGCAGCAGGCCGCCGACGGCGCGCAGCAGGGTCGACTTCCCGGCGCCGTTCGGGCCGATCACGGTGACCCACTCGCCGGGGGCCACGGTCAGGTCGACGCCGGCCAGGATCGGCGTGCCGTCCAGGCGCACGTGCAGGTCGCGCACCTCGACGGCGGGCACGGTGGCCGCGTCGGGGGTCCGCACGGCCCCACCGTCCGCCGGCCGCGCGGCCGGCACGCGCCGCGCGCTCACCCGAGCACCCGGCGGGAGGTACGCAGCACCAGGACGAAGAACGGGCCGCCGAGCAGCGCGGTGACCACGCCGATCGGGATCTCCGACGGGGCGGCGGCGGTACGGGCCACCACGTCGGTCAGGGCCAGGAAGGCGCCGCCGAAGAGCAGCGACAGCGGCAGGATCACCCGGTAGCTCGACCCGGCGAGCAGCCGGACGGTGTGCGGCACGATGATCCCGACGAAGCCGATGAGGCCGGACGCGGAGACGGCGGCGGCGGTGCCGAGCGAGGCGGCGGCGATGAGCAGGTAGCGGGACCGCTGCGGGTGCAGCCCGAGGCTCGCGGCCTCGTCGTCGCCGACGGAGAGCACGTCGAGCTCCCGCCGGTGCAGCAGCACCACCAGGGCGGTGAGCAGGAAGTACGGGAGCACCAGCCGCACGTCGTGCCAGCCGGCGGTGGCGAGCCGCCCGAGCAGCCAGGAGTAGACCTGCTGGATGCTGTCGGAGTTGCGTTGCAGCAGGTAGGTCTGCCCGGCCGAGAGGAACGCGGAGACGGCCACCCCGGCGAGGATCAGCGTGGCCGTGGAGCGGCCGCGCCCGCCGGAGGCGCCCAGCAGGTAGGTCATCGCCACCGCGCCGATCGAGCCGACGAACGCGGCCAGCGGGATGGTGAGCGGCAGCCCGGTCAGCGCGCCACCCGCCCCGGCGCCGAGGGTGATCACGGCCGTGACCGCGAGCCCGGCCCCGGCCGCCACCCCGAGCAGGTACGGGTCGGCCAGCGGGTTGCGGAACACGCCCTGGTAGCAGCCGCCGGCCAGGGCCAGCAGCCCGCCGACCAGCAGCCCGAGCACCACCCGGGGCAGCCGCAGCTCGGTGACGATGGCGATCTCCCGCTCGGTCAGCCCGCTGTCGAGGCGTACCCCGGGAATGAGGTTGAGCAGCTCGGCCGCGACGCTGCCCGGCGGCAGGCTGACCGGGCCGAGGGACACCCCGGCCACCAGCGCGACGAGGACCGCGGCGACGCCGGCGACGAGCCAGCGGGGCCGCAGCCCGGCGGGCCGGGACGCGGGGAGCGTCCCGGCCCGCCGGGCGGACGGCGCCTTCACGGGCGGACTGCTCACGGACGGGTGCGGGTCACGCCGGGACCTTGGCGGTCGCGTCGACGATCACACGCAGCAGCTCCACCACGCGGGGTCCCCAGCGGGAGGCGACGTCGTCGTCGAGGGCGACGATCTGGTTGTTCTTGACGGCGGTGACGCCGGCCCAGCCGCCGCGCGCCTTGACCGTCTCCGCGCTCTGCTTGCAGCACTTGGTGTCGGCGAGGAAGACGAAGTCCGGGTCGGCCTTGACGATGACCTCCTGCGAGAGCTGCGGGTAGCCGCCCTGCTTGCCGTCGGCGTCGGACGCGTCGGCGATGTTCTCCAGACCCACCATCGTGTAGAGCGAGCCGATGAAGGTCTTGCTGGTGGCCGTGTAGAGCTCCGGGCCCAGCTCGTGGAAGTAGGTCAGCTTCTCGGCGCGCTTCGGCAGGTCGGCGACCAGCTTGGCGATGTCGTCCTTCATCCGCTTGGTCACGTCGGCCGCCTCGCCCGCGTGGCCGGTGAGGGTACCCAGGTCCGTGATCTGCCGGTAGGTGTCCTCCAGCGTGGTCGCCGCCGGGTTCAGCAGGACGGGGATCTTCAGCGCGGTGAGCTGCTCGACGATCTTGTTGGTGTCGTTGGCGAGCACCACCAGGTCGGGGCTCTTGCCGGCGATCGCCTCGGCGTTCGGCTGGTAGCCGGAGAGGTCGCTCTTCGGGGCGTCGGCCGGGAAGTTCGACTGGTCGTCGACGGCGGTCACCTGCTTGCCGGCGCCGATGGCGAAGAGCATCTCGGTGGCCGTCGGGCTGAGCGAGACGATCTTCTCGGGCCGCTTCTCCAGGGTCACCGAGCCGACGGTGGCCGGGAAGGCGGCGCCGGCCGAGCTGGCGCCGGCGGCGGGGGTGTCGTCGGAGCTCTTCTCGGCGCAGGCGCCGAGGGCGAGCGCGGCCACCGCGAGGGTCGCGGCGAAGAGCCGGGGGGTACGTCTGAGCACGGGTCCTCCTGTCGGTCGAGGAGCGTGGTGCTTCGCCGACAGGGAGCGGTGGCGCCCGTCCGCGAGGCGCCCTTCCTCGAGAGCGCGAGTCGCGACCACGGACGCAGGCGACCTGGCTCGTCCCCGCCGCGACCCGGCCTTCGGCCGGGGTGGCGGGACATCACAGTTGCGGGACAGCGCCGGGCTCGCACCGGCTTCGCTGCGCGTGGTCGGTAGAACGGTAGCGCACGCCCCGGACGTGCCTCGTCGATCCAGGGCGTATCGGCGCTCGTTGATCACCAACGGCAGCGATATGCCCTGGATCGACGTCTGCTGGGAGGGTGGTGGGGCCCCGCCGGGGCGGAGCGGGGCCCCACCGGGTCAGGAACTGGTGATGGTGACGTTGTCCACAGCCGCCTCGACCAGGCTCGCGCCCGAGGCGTCCGCCGCCTCGACGAGGATCCGCACCGACTGACCGGCGTACGGGGTCAGGTTGGCGTTCGCCACCGCCCAGGCGCCGTTGCGGTTGGTGGCCGCCCCGGACTGGGTGAACAGGGCCGTGGTGCCGCCGTTGTGCACCACGCTCACCCGCAGGTAGTCGGCCGACGAGGCGTTCGAGCCGTGGGCCAGGTACCAGGCGAGGGAAAGGGTCAGCGTGCCGCTCGACGGCAGGGTCACCGCCGGCGACCGGGCGCTGGTCACGCCGCCGTCGAGGTCGTGGTCACCGGCCGCCGTGCCGGCCAGCGGGCCGGTGACGAGGTCGTTGGCGCCGGCGTACGGGGCGAGCTGCTTCGCCCCGCTGGAGTTGGTCGCCTGGGCGGCGCCCCGCTCCCACACCCCGAGGGTCGCGGTGTCGGTGCCGTTCGGGTTGACGGTCCAGCCGGTGGCCGTCTCGAAGGTGTCCGACCAGACCGTGGTGCCGCCGCCACCGCCGCAGTACTGCGCCTGCTTGCCGATCGCCCGGTACGGGCAGTCGGCGTACTCGCTGAGCAGCAGGACCGCCTCCCGGTTCCGCGAGGTCTGGGCGGGGATCACCTCGTCGGGCGGGTAGAAGCCGCCACCGCCGGCCGAGCCGGGGTACATCTCGAAGGTGTACGCCCAGATGCCGTGCTGGCCCCACATCCAGTCGATGCTGTCCCCGTCGGTGATGTAGAGGTCGCTCGACTGCTGCGGGGTGTAGCCATTGGTGTTCGCCATCTGCTGGCCCAGGGTGGCGAAGGTGTTGTACTGGTCGGCGCTCATCCCCGGCGCGGTGTTGTTGTACGTGTAGCCGAAGGGCCACAGCACCAGCTCCGAGTAGGTGTGGAAGTCGATGTTCGCCTTGATCTGCTGCGTGCCGCCGACGACCCGGCTGTTGACGAAGTTCCGCAGCGCCTGGGTCTCCGGCGCGGAGAACGCCGACGGGCCCCGGTAGGTGTCCGACGAGGTCGAGCCGGACGAGCCGCCGCAGCAGCCCCACTGGTAGGACCAGTTGCGGTTCAGGTCGGTGCCGACGTACGACGAGCCGCTGTTCGGCTGCCGGTTCTTGCGCCAGGACCGGTAGGAGCCGGTGGCGATGTCGTACTCGCTGCCGTCCGGGTTGACGGTCGGCACGATCCAGATCTCCCGGCTGTTCACGATGCTGGTGACCCGGGAGTCGCTGCCGTAGCTGTCGGTGAAGAGGTTGAGCAGGTAGATCGCCATCTCGACGGTCAGGTGCTCGCGGGCGTGCTGCTGGGAGTTGAACAGGATCTCCGGCTCGTTCTCGTCGCTGGCGACGTTGTCGGAGATCTTCACCGCCATCAGGTCCCGACCCTCGTACGAGGAGCCGATGCTGATCTTCCGGGCGATCGAGGGGTGGTCCGCGACCACCTTGTTCACCACGGCGGTCAGCTCCGCGTAGTCGTGGTAGTTGGAGTCGGCGGGCGGGAAGGCGGCCGTGCCGACGTCCCCCTCAGCGTGGCTGTGGCCGTGGTCGTCCGCCGAGGGGGCGGGGACCGCCTCCAGCCGGAAGCCGAGCCGGGTGATGGCCGCCGCCTCGGCCGGGGTGGCCGAGACGTTCAGCACGCCGTGCTCGACGAAGTCGATGGCGGCGCCGGTGCCGGCGACGGCGGTGCGGTCGTCGACCGTACGCGGGCCGAGCACCCGGTAGGACGACGCCGCGGAGTCGGCCCGGTCCGGGGCCGGCCGGGCTGTGGCCGGCGCGGCGGCGACCGTGAGCAGGGCGAACCCGGCTGCTACGGCGACCGCCAGGCGACGGCGGAGGGTGGTGTTGCGGAAGGCCATGGACAACCTCCTCGGGGGGCGGGAGGAGATCCCGCTCGGTGGAGGACACTTCACCACCGCTCACATGGTCATATCAACATCCATCGTTGCCCAGTTGCATGCCATCCTGATCCTCACATCGGCAAGGATTTTCCAACTATCGACCCCTGGCGAAAATTCCTTCCGAGCGGGACACTGACCTGCAACGATCCGTCCGTCCCTGCGGAGGACCCATGGCCAGAACACGCCTGCGTACGGCCGCCCTCGCGGCCGCCACCGCACTCACCCTTCTCGGCACCGCGGCACCCGCCGTCGCCGCCGCACCCGTCGCGGCCCCGTCGACCAACCGACCGGTGGTCCACGACGAACAGATCACCTTCCAGGACTGGTCCCGCTACCCCGACTGGCGTCGCGGCACCCACGCCGGCACCCGGGCCGTTCCCGGCCTCCGGCCGGGTGTGACGCTGGCCCGACCGCTCGGCACCACCGACTACACCGACCCGCACACCGGCGTGACCAGGAGCTGGGAGTACGCGACCTGGACCTCCCCGGTCACCCGGATCGGCTTCGACGCCACCGAGCTGATCGCCTCGTGGAACGCGAGCACCCCGGCCGGCACCTGGATCCAGGTGGAGATGCAGGGCACGTACAACACCGGCGTGCAGACCAAGTGGTACGTGATGGGGCGGTGGGCCTCCGGCGACGCCGACATCAAGCGCACCAGCGTCAACCGGCAGGGCGACCCCTGGTCGACCATCTGGACCGACACCTTCAGCATCGACGACGCCTCCGTCGGCGTGCTGCTGCGGGAGTACCAGCTGCGGCTCACCCTCTACAAGGCCCCCGGCCAGCGCGCCGCGCCGGTCGTGCACACGGTGGGCGCGATGAGCTCGAACGTGCCCGACCGGTTCACCGTCGAGCCGAGCGCCGGCGGCATCGCCTGGGGCAAGGAACTCGCCGTGCCCCGCTACTCGCAGAACATCCACGCCGGCCACTACCCCGAGTACGACGGCGGCGGTCAGGCCTGGTGCTCCCCCACCTCCACCACGATGGTGATCGAGTACTGGGGCCGCAAGGCGTCCGAGGAGGACACCTCCTGGGTCGACCCGACCTACCCGGACCCGACGGTCAACCACGCCGCCCGGATGGTCTACGACTACCAGTACGACGGCGCCGGCAACTGGCCCTTCAACACCGCGTACGCGGCCAGCTTCCCCGGCCTGGAGGCGCGGGTCACCCGGCTGCACTCGCTGGACGAGGTGGAGCGCTTCATCGCCGCCGGGATCCCGGTCGTGACCAGCCAGTCCTTCCTCGCCAGCGAGCTGGACGGAGCGGGCTACGGCACCTCCGGCCACCTGTTCGTGGTGGTCGGCTTCACCGCCGACGGCGACGTCATCGTCAACGACCCGGCCTCGTCCAGCAACGAGGCGGTGCGCAACGTCTACCCGCGTGAGCAGTTCGAGCAGATCTGGCTGCGCACCAAGCGGACCAACGCCAGCGGCGGGGTGTCCGGCGGCTCCGGCGGCGTCGTCTACCTGATCAAGCCCACGCTCAAGCCGTGGCCGAAGGTCGCCGGCTCCACCAACTGGTGACCTGACACCGACCGACTGTTCGAGGGGTCCGCGTCGCCCGGCTCAGCCCGGCGACCGGGCCCCTCGGCCGTTTCGCCCGCACTTCGGCGCTGGTGCGGCTCGCCCGGTTGCTGACCGGTGACGAGCATCGGGCCGAGGACCTGGTTCAGGATGCCCTCGCCAGGGCGTACGCCCTCGGTCACGCTTCACCGGTTGGTGCATGGCTCCTTCGACGAGGCCTCGCTGGGCGTTCGCTCATCTGCGCGGCGCATGCGGGAGTCGGACAGGATACCGGCAGACTACACTCGGTAGCCCATCGAGGGAGGCGAATGTGGCGGACTGCTCGAAGTGTGGCCGGTCAAAGAGCTACGCGGGTGAATGCATGTACTGCTGGGGCCGGGAGGCGGGAGATGACATAAACGCCGGGAAAACCATTCGCCTGCCGAACTCCGATTCGAGGCGCGACATAGACACCGGGCAGACCTACCACCCGAAGAGTTCCGGTTGCCTCGTGCTCGCCGTGCTCGCGCTGTCGCTGTCCGGGCTGATCCCCGGCGCACTGCTGATGTGGCGCCTGGCAATCTGACCCAGGGCTCCAGCGGCTTCCTGCCGAGCAGGTCCAGAGGACCGTGTCGGACACCGTGGGGGGCCGATCTCAGCGAGCGGCGGTGAGCGTCTGGGCGACGGGGACGTGCGGGCTCGTCGACGTCGAGCGCTAGCTGGAGGGCTTCTCCTGGTCCTCGTCCTCGCCGGCGAGGGCGGAGCGGAGCCGCTCCTTCTCGGCGCGACGGCGCTCGGCGGCGGTGGCCATCTCCTCGGCCATCTCGTCCCGCCAGCCCTTCAGCAGGAAGAACGACAGGGCGGCCGAGAAGGCCAGCGCCACCATCAGCTTGATGAAGATGTTCAGCTCGACCAGCCAGAGGGCCGCCAGCACGGCGACGAACAGCCCGATCCGGCCCAGCGTGTACTTGACCGCCGCGCTCACGTTTCCGCACTCCGTTCTCCGCCGGGGCTCCCCGGCGGCAGGTTCAGCCCGTCCGGCGGGCCAGCCAGTGGACGCCGTGGAACCAGACCACCGCGTACCCGAGGGTGAAGGTCGCCGCCCCCAGCCCACCGGAGAGCAGCGGCGGGAGACCGGCGGCGAGGCCGGCCACCACGAGCCCGGCGACCACGCCCACCGCGGCGGCCGCCAGCGCCGACACCACCCGCGCCGCGCCGAACTCCCAGGCGCGGAAGTCGTCCCAGAACAGCCAGGCCGGCAGGATGATCGCCAGCCAGCCGTTCGACCGCCCGAACTCGCCGCTGCCGATCAGCGCGAACGCCCAGTCGAACAGCACCACCGCCAGCACGCCGATGACCAGGCCGGCCAGGCTCACCCCGAGCAGGTCGCCCAGGGTGAGGATGCGCCCCTCGGCGTCGCGCCGGGGGAACCCGCTCCGCTGCTCGGTCATGGTCTGGAAGGGTACGTGCCGACTCAGGCCCAGACCTGCTGCGGCTCGGCGCGGCGCTCGGCCAGGGACGGCGGGGCGTCGTACTCGCGGACCACCTCGTAACGGGTGTTCCGCTCGACGGGACGGAAGCCGGCGTCCCAGATCAGGTGCAGCAGGTCGTCCCGGTGCATCGTGTTCGGGGTGCCGTACGAGTCGGCGTCGTGGGTGATCTTGTATTCGACGACCGAGCCGTCCAGGTCGTCGACGCCGAAGTTGAGCGAGAGCTGGGCGACCGACAGCCCGTGCATGACCCAGAAGCACTTCACGTGCGGGACGTTGTCGAAGAGCAGCCGGGAGACCGCGAAGGTCTTCAGCGACTCGGCCGGCGACGCCATCGTCGTACGGGCCTGGATCCGGTTACGGATCTTGCCGTCCGCCGAGTCGACGAAGTCGTGCTGGTAGCGCAGCGGGATGAAGACCGCGAAGCCGCCGGTCTCGTCCTGGAGCTCGCGCAGCCGCAGCACGTGGTCCACCCGGTGCCGGGGCTCCTCGATGTGGCCGTAGAGCATCGTCGCCGGGGTCTTCATGCCCTTGCTGTGCGCCAGGGCGTGGATCCGCGACCAGTCCTCCCAGTGGCAGGCGTGGTCGACGATGTGCTGGCGGACCTCCCAGTCGAAGATCTCCGCGCCGCCGCCGGTCAGCGACTCCAGGCCGGCGTCCATCAGCTCGTCGAGGATCTCGTCGGCGCTCAGGCCGCTGATCTTCTCGAACCACTGCACCTCGGTGGCGGTGAAGCACTTGAGCTTGACGTTCGGCAGCGCCGCCTTCAGCTCGCGCAGCACCTTCGGGTAGTAGCGCCAGGGCAGGGTCGGGTGCAGGCCGTTGACGATGTGCAGCTCGGTGAGCTGCTCGTCCTCCATCTCCTTGGCCTTGCGGACCGCCTCGTCGATGCGCATCGTGTAGGCGTCCTTCTCCCCCGGCTTGCGCTGGAACGAGCAGTACGCGCACGAGGCGGAGCAGACGTTGGTCAGGTTGAGGTGCCGGTTGACGTTGAACATCACCCGGTCGCCGTTGAGCTCGGTGCGCCGGTGGTGCGCCAGCCGGCCGAGCCACGCGAGGTCGTCGCTGTCGTAGAGGGCGATCCCGTCCTCGCGGGTCAGCCGCTCGCCGGCGTACACCTTCGCTTCGAGCTCACGCTTGAGTCCGGCGTCCATCGAAAGCCACGTCCCTTCCACCTGCGGTAGGAATCGAGCGTACGTCGGCCCGCCGACGCCGCCGCAGCATGGTCGGCCCCCGTGGGCCGGTTCACCGAACTCTCAGGCACCCGTTACCTGTCCACGCATCGACATCGTTGCCTGGGTGCGGTAAGACAGGGTGGGACGTTCGCCACACACTGGTAGCGTCCCCACCGCCGCGCCCACCCGGCGCGGCGTCGCAGGCCGGACGGGGAGCGGAATGGTCGACAGCAGGCACGGGCGACGGCAGCGACGGCGGAGCCCGGTGATCTCGCCGGTGCTGCGCCCGGCGCTCTGGTCCGCCCTGCTCGGCGCCGTCGCCGCCACCGTCCTCGCCAACCCGGTCCAGGCCGACCCGTCGCTGCCCACCAGCGTCCCCGACACCGGGTCCCGCCCGTCCTACATCGGCCAGCTCCAGCTCCCCGGCGGCACGCCGGTCCCCGGGCTGCCGGGCACGGTCCCGGGCCTGCCGGGCACTCCCGGGCTGCCGGGCACGGTCCCCGGCGTGCCGGCCGGCAACGTCGGCAACGGCCCGCTCGCCGCGCAGATCTACGCCGCCGAGGCCCAGGTCGGGCAGCTCCGTGACCAGCTGCTCCTGCTCCAGCAGAAGCGCACCGAGGCCGAGGCGCAACGCGCCACCGCCGAGCGCGACCTCGCCCTCGCCCGGGACGCGGTGGCGCGCGCCCAAGAGGGTGCCGACGCCGCCGCCGCGGGCGCCTTCAAGGCCGCCGCCGCCCTCCCGCCGGGCGAGTTCGCCAACGACCTGCACGAACTGAGCCGGCTCTCCCGGATCATCCGGGGCGAGAAGGCCGAGGGCGGCACCACCGCCGCCGAGGGCGAGGTGTCCCGGGCCCGCACCGGCGAGCAGGCCGCCAACCAGGCGATGGTCTCGGCCGAGTCCCGCCTCACGGGCGCCAGGACGGAGTACGCCGCCGGCGAGAAGGCCCTGCGCGAGGCCGAGAAGAAGCTGGACAAGCTGAAGCGGGACAACGCCGCCCAGCTCGTCGAGATCGAGCGCCAGCAGGAGGCCGCCGAGCAGCGCCTCGGCGCCGGCTACCTCGGCAACGAGACCGCCAACGGCCTGGCCGCCCACCCGACGGCGCTGAAGGCCCTGGCGTACGCGAAGGCGCAGCTCGGCGACCCCTACCTGTGGGCGGCCGAGGGGCCGGACCGGTTCGACTGCTCCGGCCTCATCTACGCCGCCTACCGGTCGGCGGGCTACTACGGGCTGCCCCGGGTCTCCCGGGACCAGTACTACGCCACCCGGTCCCGCACCGTGTCCCGCACCGCGTTGCTCCCCGGTGACCTGCTCTTCTTCGCCTCCGGCACCAGTTGGACGACGATCCACCACATGGGCATGTACGTCGGCGGCGGCAAGATGATCCACGCGCCGACCACCGGCGACGTGGTGAAGATCTCCACCGTGCGCTGGTCGCGCCTCTACGCCGCCACCCGCGTCATCGGGGCGGTGCCCGCGCCGGTCAGCACCCCCTCGCCGACGCCGACGCCGAGCAAGCCGCCCGCGACGAAGCCGCCGGCCAGCCCGAAGCCGACCCCGTCGCCCACCTCGCCGTCGCCGAGCCCGTCGACCTCGCCGTCGGCGACGCCCACCGGCACCCCCTCGCCCAACCCCACGCCCAGCACGTCGACCTCGCCGTCGCCGTCCCCGAGCAGGTCGACCTCGCCGTCGCCGTCCCCGAGCAGCTCGGACGCCTCCTCGCCGAGCGCCTCGACCGGCAGTGTGGCTCCGACCACGGCGCAGAGCAGCTCCGTTCCGGCGGGCAGCACGTCGGCCACCGCCTCGGCCACCGCCTCGGCGAGCACCGGGAGCTGACCACGTCCCCCGGGCCGGCCGACGGGATCGGCCCCGACACCGCCCCGGAACGCGCTCCGGCTGTGCCGCCGGGCCGGAATGTGGCACGGTGACAGACAGGCACACCCGGTCCGATATCGCGGATCCGGGCGCGAGCGTGCGCGGAGGGCGAGCATGGCCGAGCAAGAGGTTCCGGCGGAGCCGGTCGACCACGGGTCCACGCCCGACCGGAGCCGTGCCGAGGCACCGCATCCCCTGACGTCCGTCGGCGCACCGTCGCCGGCCGCAGCCGGGCCGTCCGGGTCGTCGCCCGAGCCGCCCGCCGACGACGTACGCCGACAGCCCGCCGCGCCGGCCCGGGGCCGGGTGTCCGTGGCCACCGCGACCGCGCCCGGTCAGGACGACGCGGCACCACCGACCGGCCCGAGCGCCGGCACCACCTACCGGGCCGCCGGAACGGGCGCCCCGGCCGCCGCCCCGGTCCCCGGACAGCGGGCCACGGCGGGGGCGCGGGCCAGCGCGGCCGTACCGGGAATGCGACGGATGTCGGCCGACGAGGCCGGGGCCGTCCGGTCCCGGACGGGCGAGGCCCGGATCTACCGGGCGGCGCCGGTCAACCCGCAGCCCCCGGAGCCCGCCCAGCCGCCGGAGCCGGCGCAGCCGCCGACCCCACCCGTCCCGGAGCCCGAGCCGGCGCCCACGCCGCCGGTGCCGGGCCCGAACCCGCCGTCGCCGGCCCCTCCGGTCCCGACCCCGACGCCGCCGGTCCCCGGTCCCTACCCGCCGGGCCCGGTGCCCCCGGGGCCGGGGCCCAGGCCGCCGGCGCCGGTACCGCCCCTGCCGGGTCCGCCCACGCCGCCACCCGGGCCGCCGGTGCCCGCCCCGCCGCCCCCGCCCGGCCCGACGCCGGCGCCACCGTTCCCGCCGCCGCCCCTCACGGCCGCCGCGAGCGCCGGACCGGTACCGGGCCCCGTCGCGAGCGCACCGCCGTTCTCCGCGCCCTCGTTCTCCGCGCCCTCGTTCTCCGCGCCGCCGTTCTCTTCGCCGCCGGCTTCCGGGCCGCCGGCCGTGCCCGCTCCCGCGCTGCCGGGCTGGCCGCCGCCCACCAACCCGGGTGACCGCCGGCCCGGCGGCGCCGAGCCGGCCACCGCGCCCCGGGAGGCGCGCCGGCTGAGCGGTCGCGTCGACGGCCCGTCCACGCGCGTCGGGCAGGCCGAGGGCGTCCCCGCGGGCCGCTACGACGGCGGGCCCGACCTGGGCACCATCTACGGTGCGGGTACCGGAGCCGGCACCGAGGGCCCGGGCTTCAGCACCGTCGCGTTCCCGAACAACCCGGTGGAGAACTCCGGCTCGTTGACCGGGCACATCCTGGCCCAGGGCTGGACGGAGACCCCCACCGAGCAGCGGTCCAGCACGACCAAGGTGGTGGTCGTCCTGGCCGCCTCGCTGGGCCTGCTCGTGGCGATCAGCGTGCTGGTCGTGCTGCTCGCCAACGACACGGTGGGCGGGCTGGTGGGCGGCGTACTGAGCAAGTGAGCCGCGTACGACGACGATGGTGAGCCCGCCCACTACCCGTCCGTGGTCGGGTGGCGGGTTCGTCCTGTCCCCGTACACTGGTGGGGATCACTGACCCGGCGCGCCCTGCGCGCCCATGGGCGATCTTGCGGGCGATTCGGCGGCGTTCAGCTGCGGCAGGCCATCGCGAAGATGCGCCCCGCTCGAAAGGCATTTCTTGACGACCTTTGCTGAACCCAGCACGTTCCTGCCCGCCCTCGACACCGCCGACGCGCAGACCGCCGTCGAGCGGGACGGCACCGCCCAGGACCCGGCCGCCCCGGTGACGCCCGAGGCCACCGACTTCGCCGCGCTGGGGCTGCCCCAGCCGCTGGTCCAGGCGCTCGCCCGACAGGGCATCACCACCCCGTTCGAGATCCAGCGCGCCACCATGCCGGACGCGCTCGCCGGCCGGGACGTCCTCGGCCGGGGCCAGACCGGCTCCGGCAAGACCCTGGCCTTCGGCCTGCCCCTGCTGGCCCTGGTGGCCGACCGCAACCGGGCCCGGCCGCTGCGCCCCCGGGCCCTGGTCCTGGTGCCGACCCGGGAACTCGCGATGCAGGTCAACGACGCGCTGATGCCGCTCGGCAAGGCCGTCGGCGTGTTCCTGAAGACCGCCGTCGGCGGCGTGCCGTACGACCGGCAGATCGACGCCCTGCGGCGCGGGGTGGAGATCATCGTGGCCACCCCGGGCCGGCTGGGCGACCTGATCGCCCGGGGCGTCTGCTACCTGGACGACGTCGAGGTCACCGTCCTCGACGAGGCCGACCAGATGGCCGACATGGGCTTCCTGCCCGAGGTCACCGAGCTGCTGGCGAAGACGCCGGCCGGCACCCAGCGGCTGCTCTTCTCGGCCACCCTGGACGGCGACGTCGACGCGCTGGTCAAGCGGTTCATGACCGACCCGGTGACGCACTCCACCGCCCCGTCCACCGCCTCGGTGTCCACCATGGACCACCACATGCTGCTGATTCCGCCGCACGACAAGTTCCCGGTCACCGCGTCCATCGCGGCCCGGGACGGGCGGACGATGGTCTTCGCCCGCACCCAGCTCGGCGTCGACCGGCTGGTCGAGCAGCTGGCCGCCGTCGGCGTACGGGCGGGCGGGCTGCACGGCGGCAAGACCCAGCGGATGCGTACCCGTACGCTGGCCGAGTTCCGTGAGGGCCGGGTGAACGTCCTGGTCGCCACGGACGTGGCGGCCCGGGGCATCCACGTCGACGGGGTCTCGCTGGTGCTGCACGTCGACCCGCCGAAGGACCCGAAGGACTACCTGCACCGCGCGGGGCGTACCGCCCGGGCCGGCGAGTCCGGCGCGGTGGCCACGCTGGTGCTGCCGAAGCAGCGGCGGACCACGCTCGCCATGCTGGAGAAGGCCGGCGTGGCACCGGCCGAGACCCGGGTGCGGGCCGGCGATCCGGCGCTCGCCGAGCTGACCGGCGCCCGCGAGCCGAGCGGCGTCCCGGTGCGCGTCGAGGCCGAGGAGCCGCGCCGGCATGGCGACCGGCCGGGCGGCCCGCGCCGCTACGGCGACCGCGACACCCGGGGCGAGCGCCGCTACGGCGACCGTCCGCAGGGCGAACGCCGCTACGGCGACCGTCCCACCGACAGCCGCGGCTACGGCGACCGCCCCCAGGGCGAACGCCGCTACGGCGACCGTCCCACCGACAGCCGCGGCTACGGCGACCGCCCCCAGGGCGAACGCCGCTACGGCGACCGTCCCACCGACAGCCGCGGCTACGGCGACCGCCCCCAGGGCGAACGCCGCTACGGCGACCGCCCGACCGACGGTCGCAGCTACGGCGACCGCCCGCAGGGCGAGCGGCGCTTCGGCGACCGGGGTGGCTTCCGGCCCGAGGGCCGGGGGCGCGACGAGCGGCCGCGCGACGACCGGCGGGGCTTCGGCGGGCGTCCGCCCGCGCGTACCCACTGATCACCAGCGTCAGCCACGAACGCCGTCGCGGGGCCCAGGCTCCGCGACGGCGTTCGCGCATCCGCTGCCGGTGCCGGCCGGGTCGCGTAACGTCCGGCTCATGCCGACCATGCCGAAGTCGCTCTTCTGGACCCGGACGGACACCGCCGGCGCGGAGCACGCGCTGTTCGACGACGGCCGTGGGCTGACGGCGCGGGGGACGCTGACGGCCGTCGACCCGATCCCCTACACCTGCCGCTACCAGCTCGCCACCGACCCGGAGTGGGCCAGCGTCCGCGTCGAGGCGGAGGCGGAGGGCACCGGGTGGATGCGGAGCGTACGCCTGGAGCGGGTGACCGACGGGTGGCGGGTGACCACCGCCGAGCAGGGTGACCTGGACGCGGCGCTGCGGGCGGCCGGCCACCCGCCGGTCGGGCTGCCCGGCACCGACGACCCGGGCCGGCTGGCCGGGGCGGTGGACGTCGACCTCGGCGGAGCGGCGCTGTTCAACGCGCTACCGGTGCGCCGGCTCGGGCTGACCCGCGCCGCGGCCGACATCCCGCACCGGATCGACGTCGCCTGGTTGCTGGTGCCCAGCCTGCTGGTGGTGCCCGCCGAGCAGGTCTACACCCCGCTCGGCCCCGGCCGGGTCCGTTTCACCAGCGACACCTTCACCGCCGACATCGACCTCGACGGCGACGGCTATGTGCTGCGCTACCCCGGGCTGGCCGAGCGCGTCGGCCCACGCTGACCGGGCTGCGGACGCCTCCCCCGGCGACCCCGGGCCGGCCAGGCACCCAAGCGGGCGCCCCATGCCGGCCAACCCTGCCGGTTACGCGGCTCAGGCCGGCCACGCGGCTCAGCCACCCCGACGGCTCAGGCCGGCCAGGCGCCGGTGGTGAGGAAGCGCTCGACGGTCGCCAGGTGCGGGGTCGGGTCCAGTCCCTGGGCGGCCAGCCAGTCGTCGGAGTAGTAGGTGTCGACGTAACGGTCGCCCGCGTCGCAGATCAGGGTGACCACCGAGCCGGTGCGGCCCTCGGCGAGCAGCTCCGCGATCAGCCCGAAGGCGCCCCACAGGTTGGTGCCCGTCGAGCCGCCCACCCGGCGGCCGAGCACCGCCGAGCCGGCGCGCATGGCGGCCAGCGATGCGGCGTCGGGCACCTGGACCATCCGGTCCACCACCGACGGCACGAACGACGCCTCCACGGTCGGCCGGCCGATCCCCTCGATGCGGGAGCCCCGCCCGGTGCGCACCGACCAGTCGGCGGCCTGCCAGGCGGGATAGAACGCGGAGTTCTCCGGGTCGACCACGCACAACTTGGTGGGCAGCCGCTGGTAGCGGGCGTACCGGCCGATGGTGGCGCTGGTGCCGCCCGTGCCGGCGCCCACCACGACCCACGCCGGCACCGGGTGCCGCTCCAGGGCGAGCTGCGCGTAGATCGACTCGGCGATGTTGTTGTTGCCCCGCCAGTCGGTGGCCCGCTCGGCGTAGGTGAACTGGTCCATGAAGTGCCCGCCGGAGTCCTCCGCCAGCCAGCGCGCCTCCACGACCACCTTGGCCGGGTCGTCGACGAGGTGGCAGCGGCCGCCCTGGAACTCGATCTGGGCGATCTTCTCCGGCGAGGTGGACGCGGGCATCACCGCGATGAACGGCAGCCCCAGCATCCGCGCGAAGTACGCCTCGGAGACCGCCGTCGAGCCGGAGGACGCCTCCACGATCGTGGTCTCCGGGCCGATCCAGCCGTTGCACAGCCCGTAGAGGAAGAGCGAGCGGGCCAGCCGGTGCTTCAGCGAGCCGGTCGGGTGCACCGACTCGTCCTTGAGGTAGAGGTCGATCCCCCACGACCGGGGCAGCGGGAACGGCAGCAGGTGAGTGTCGGCGGAGCGGTTGGCGTCCGCCTCGACGGCGGCGATCGCCTCGGTCACCCAGCGCCGGCTGGCCTCGTCGCACCGGTCGATGTGAGTCACTCTCGAAACCTAGCAAGCCGGCTCACCGCGGATCGGCTCCGGTCCGGCGGCGCTGGCGGCGCTGACCGGCCCTGCCGGCCGCGAGGATCAGCGGGGCGAGCCGCACGGCGGCGCCGGGCAGCGCGTCGAGGAGCCGGACCTGCGCGCCGCGCCAGCGGGGGACGCTGACCACCGGGCGGGGCCGCCGGGCCAGTCGCGCGGCCCGCCGGGCCACCCGCTCGGGGGTCAGCAGCGTCCCGGTGAAGGAGGCCGCGGCGCCCGGGTCGTCGAGCCGGTCGTGCAGCATCGGCGTCCAGATCCCGTCCGGGCACAGGCACGACACGTGTACGCGCCGATGCCCGGCCAGCCGCAGGTCGGCGAGGGTGCCGATGCTGAACGCGACGAGGGCGTGCTTGCTGGCCGCGTAGACGGTCTCGCCGGGCGCGGCCACCAGGCCGGCCAGCGACACGACGTTGACCACGTGCCCGTGCCCCTGTTCCCGCATGACGGCCAGCGCGGCGAGGGTGCCGTTCATCGCGCCGAGGGCGTTGACCTCCATCACCCGGCGGCGGGTCGGCGCGTCGTGCTCCCAGGAGGGGCCGGTGACGAGGATCCCGGCGTTGTTCACCCAGAGGCCGAGCCCGCCCCGGCCGGCGGCCTCGGCGGCGACGGCGGCGCAGGCGTCCTCGTCGCGTACGTCCAGCCGGCGCGACCAGCCGCCCAGCGGGGCGGCGGCACGGGCCACCGCCTGGTCGTCGTGGTCGGTGAGGAGCACCGGCCAGCCGTCGGCGTGCAGCGCGGCGGCGATGGCGCGGCCGAGGCCGCCGGCCGCGCCGGTGACCACCGCCGTCCCGCGGGCTGGCTTCGTCATCGGCGCACGCTATCGCCGCCCGGCGACGGTGCGCCAGAGCCGGCCGGACGCGGGCTCTCCGGCGACCGCGCACCAGCGCCGGCCGGACGTGCTGTCCAGGGGCCGAGGGCCGGAGGTGGCGGGATGCGGCTGTCGGGGCGGTCGAGGGCCGGCGGGCGGCGGGTCAGGCGGCGGGCGGCACCGGGGCCTGTGGCCGGTTCTCCCACTTCGTGGACAGGGCGATGCCGGTCCGGGTGGAGGCGACCCCCGGGGTCCGGTTCAGCCGCACGATGAGCCGCTCCAGCTCGGCGATGGTGCCCACCCGGGCCTTGAGCATGAACGACTCGACGCCGGCCATGAAGTAGCAGGATTCGATCTCGGGCATCTGCCGGAACGCCTCCAGCACGTCGTCGGTGTCGCCGCCGGAGTCCTCGACGATGCCGATGAGCGCGGTGACGGCGAAACCGATCGCCTCGGGGTCCACCTCCGCCCGGTAGGCCCGGATCACGCCGCTGGACTCCAGCTTGCCGACCCGCTCGTGCACGGCGGGCGCGGAGAGGCCGACCTGCCGGGCCAGCTCGGCGTAGGACAGGCGGGCGTTGCCGCGTAGCAGCTCCACGAGGCTCAGGTCGATGGCGTCCACGGACTGTGACCCTAGCGGTCGGGGCGTAACGTCGGGCATCCGGCGCGCGTTGGACATGACAGGGTGTAGTCGTTCGCAAACTCGCAGTCAAGGGAGCCGCACGCAGGTAATATTTCCTAACTTCCCACTCAGTGCGTTTTTCGCGTTTGGCGGACAGGCCAGGTCGCTGGTGCTGTAATTGCCATACGTCCCTCATGACGGCTCTGGGCTCGCACCGGCCGGGGGCAGTGTGTTCAGCCGGGGGCTTCGTCGACGCGAGGAGGGGGCTGTGGACACTGGAGATCGCCTGCTGACACCGGGTGAAGTTGCCGCGCTGTTTCGGGTTGACCCGAAGACTGTGACGCGATGGGCAGCGGCGGGCCGGATAGGCAGCATCCGGACTCCAGGCGGGCATCGCCGGTTTCGGGAATCCGAGGTGCGGGCCCTGCTTGAGGGGGAGGGCATGTTGGACGAGGCGGAAGACGTCGGCAAACCGCGTAACGCGGGGCCGGCCGCCTCGACCGGGCCGGGCCCGGCCAACGCCGGAATGTATTGAATGGTGCGGATCGTCACGCGGGCCGGACGCAAGCTCCGGTCCGCGTCCCGGTGAGCCGGGCCCGGGTCACTCCCGCGCCACGCCCAGCTCACCCGACCAACGACGGAACAGCGTGTGCGGTACGCCGAGGGCGTCCAGCACCTTGCCGGCCACGAAGTCGACGAGCTGCGGGGCGGAGGCCGCCGCCCCCGCGCCGTAGAAGCCGGGGCTGGCCGGCAACACGACCGCTCCGGCGTCGTGCAGCGCGATCAGGTGCTCCAGGTGGCTGCGGGTCACCGGCGTCTCCCGGGGCACCACCACCACCGGCCGGCGCTCCTTGAGGTTGACCTCGGCGGCCCGCTGCAACAGGTCCTTGGAGAGCCCGATCGCGATGCCGGCGCAGGCCGCCGTGCTCGCCGGGACCACCGCCATCCCGCGTACCCGGTACGAGCCGCTGCTCGGGCCGGCGGCCAGGTCGCCGGCGGGCCAGTGCCGCACGTCGGCCCCCGCGAGGTCGCGGCCCAGCCAGGCGGCGAGGTCCTCGGTCCAGTGTGCGTCCCGGAACGGGCGCCCGGTCTCGTCGAGGACGGTCAGCCGGGCGGCCCGGGAGACGATCAGGTCCACCGCCTCGCCGGCGTCGAGCAACGCCCGCACGACGGCCGCCGCGTACGGCGTGCCGGACGCCCCGGAGACTCCGACCACCCATGGTTCGCGCATGCCCTCCAGCCTGCCTGGTCGCCCCGTCCCGGCGCCGGGCACCCCCGCCCGGAGCGTCCGTGATGTCCCGCTCGGGCGTCGGTTGTGCCCCGACGGGCGCGATGTCGGGTCGGGAGCGCGCCCATCCCGACGGCCTGACATGCTGCCGGTGGCAATTCCCACGCGTAGCGGGATCGCACCCGGGAGGAATCGGTGATGACCGGCGAGGTCCTGCGGTCGCTACGGTCCGAGTGCCCCATCCCGCCCCGGCTCTCGCCGTACGCCGACCGGGTGCAGGAGTGGCTGGTCGGCGACCTGCTGCCGGGCCTCGGCCCGGCGGCTGACGACGGGGCGCCACAACGGCTGGCGCACGCCGGCGTCGCCCGGTACGCCGGCCGGCTCTACCCCGGCGCCGCCGAGGCCGACCTGCGGGCGCTGACGGCGCTGTTCACCTGGTTCTTCCTGGTCGACGACGCGTGTGACCGGCCGGGCCGGCTCGGCCCCGACCAGATCCGGGCGCTGCGCGCCGGCGCGCTCACGCTGCTGCACGCCGGTCCCCGGCTCCGGCACGCCGGCCTGACCGGGCCGCTGAGGCGGCTGCTGGTGCGCGGGTGGCGGGAGCCGCGCCGGCGGATGCCGGCCCGCTGGCGGGTGCGCTTCGCCGAGGCCGTCGCCGACCATCTCGACGGCACCTGGCGGGAGGCGGTGAACAAGGCGGCCGGCCGCCGTCCCGGCGTCGCCGAGTACGTCGCGCTGCGGCGCGCCACCTCCGCCGCGTACGTGTCGTATCCGCTGGTGGAGTTCGTCACCGGCCGCCCGCTGCCCGACCCGGTCCACCACCACCCGCTGCTGCGGGAGATCGCCGACACCGGCAACGACCTGCTCTCCTGGTACAACGACCTCGCCTCGCTGGAACGCGACGAGGCCACCTCCGGCGGGCACAACCTGGTGCTCGCGACGGCGGCCGAGCGGCGGGTGCCGGTGGAGACCGCGGTCGGCCTGACGGCCGAGCGCTGGCGGGCGTCGATGCGGCGCTTCGTCGAGCTGCGCGCCGCGGTGCCGTCGTTCGGCCCGGCGCTGGACCGGGCGGTCGCCGACCACCTCGACGGGGTGGCGAACGCCGTCCGGGCCACCGTCGACTGGACCCTGGAGAGCACCCGCTACGGCGGCGGGGGAGGGCGCCTCGTCGACGCCTCCGCCAGCGGAGGGACCCCCTCCTGACTCGGTCAGGCGCGCAGGCCGAGGCGGACGACCAGGTCGAGCAGGGCGAAGACGAACAGCGCGATGCCGACGAAGCCGTTGGCGGTGAAGAAGGCCCGGTTGACCTTGCTCAGGTCGGTCGGGCTGACCACCAGGTGCTGGTAGCCGAAGGCGAGGGCGGTCAGCCCCAGCCCGATCCACCAGAGCCAGCCGAAGCCGACCAGCGCCCCGAACCAGAGGAACAGCGCGAACGTCACCACGTGCGCCACGGTGGAGGCGTGCAGCGCGAACCGCAGCCCGTAGCGGGCCGGCACGCTGTGCACGCCGATCTGCCGGTCCACCTCGGCGTCCTGGCAGGCGTAGATGAGGTCGAAGCCGCCGATCCAGAGGCCGACGGCCACGCCGAGCAGCCACGCCGGCCAGGAGCCGTCGAGGGTGCCGGTGACGCCCAGCCAGGCGCCGACCGGGCCGACGGCCTGGGCGACGGCCAGGATCGCGTGCGGCCAGTTGGTGAACCGCTTGCCGTACGGGTAGACGACCAGCGGCACCACCGCGAGCGGCGCGAGCACCAGGCAGAGCGGGTTGAGCAGGGCGGCGGCGGCGAGGAAGACCACGAGCGCGACGGCCGCGCCGGTCCAGGCCGTCCGCACGCTGACCGCCCCGGTGACCAGTTCCCGGCCGGCGGTACGCGGGTTCCGCGCGTCGATCCGGCGGTCCAGGATCCGGTTCGCGGCCATCGCGAACGTCCGCGCGCCGACCATCGCCACGGTGATCAGCAGCAGGTCCAGCCACCGGACCCGCCCCCCGTCGACCTGCATGGCGGTGAGCGCCGACAGGTACGCGAACGGCAGCGCGAACACGGAGTGCTCGATCGCCACCAGCTTTAGGAAGGACTTCACCCGGCCCGGCCGCTGCGCCGGTTCGACGGCGGTGGCCATCAGATGCCGTACTCCTTCCAGCGCTTGTCGACCAGGGAGACGACCTCGGGGGCCATCCGCATCTCCTCCGGCCAGCCCCGGGTGTAGCCCTCCTCGGGCAGCTTGCGGGTCGCGTCGACGCCCGCCTTGCCGCCCCAGAACTGCTGGTAGGAGGCGTGGTCCAGGTGGTCCACCGGGCCCTCGGTGAGCAGCAGGTCCCGGGCGTAGTCGACGTTGCCGAAGGCGCGGAAGGCGACCTCGTTGTAGTCGTGCACGTCGCAGTCCTCGTCGACGATCACGATCAGCTTGGTCAGCGACATCATGTGCGCGCCCCAGATCGCGTTCATCACCTTCTGGGCGTGCTTCGGGTAGCGCTTGCGGATCGACACGATCGCGCAGTTGTGGAAGACCCCGGCGGCCGGCAGGTCGTAGTCGACGATGTCCGGGATCAGGAAGCGCAGCAGCGGCGCGAAGATCCGCTCGGTGGCCTTGCCGAGGCCGTGGTCCTCCTGCGGGGGCTGCGACGTGACGATCGAGTGGTAGACCGGGTCGCGCTGCGTGGTCATGCACTCGATGTGCATCACCGGGAAGGGCTCCACCGGCGTGTAGAAGCCGGTGTGGTCGCCGAACGGGCCCTCCGGGAGCCGCTCACCCGGCTCGATGTAGCCCTCCAGGACGATCTGCGCGTGCGCCGGCACCTGCAGCGGGACCGTCAGGCAGTCCACCATCTCGACCCGCTCCCCACGCAGGTACCCGGCGAACAGGTATTCGTCGATGTCGGCGGGAAGTGGCGCGCTGGCCGAGTAGGCGACCGCCGGGTCGGTACCGATGGCGATCGCCACCGGCAGCCGCTGCCCGAGCCGCTCGGCGACCGCGTGGTGCGCCGTGGAGTTCTTGTGGATCTGCCAGTGCATGCCGATGCTGTTCCGCGAGTGCTGCTGCAACCGGTACAGCCCCAGGTTGCGCTTGCCCGTCTCCGGGTGCTTCGTGTGGGTCAGCCCGAAGTTGTGGAAGATCCCGCCGTCACCCGGCCAGACCTGCAACCCCGGCAGCCGGTCCAGGTCGACGTCGTCGCCCCGGTAGACCACCTGCTGGCAGGGGGCGGTCCTGACCTTCTTGGGCGGCATCGACGTGAGCTGCCTGACCTTGCCGAGGCCGTCCATCATCCCGGAGAGGCCCACCGGCAGCTCCGGCTTGAGCATGTTGCCGATCCGCTCGCCGATCTCGTCCAGCGACTCGACGCCGAGCGCCATCGCCATCCGCTTCTCGGTGCCGAAGAGGTTGATCGCCACCGGCATCTCGCCCCGGGTGGGTCGCTCGAAGAGCAGCGCCGGGCCGCCCGCGCGGACCGTCCGGGTGACGATCTCGCTGATCTCCAGGGTGGGATCGACCGGGGCGCTCACCCGCCGCAACTCGCCCGCGCGCTCCAGCGCCGCGAGGAAGTCCTTGAGATCGGTGTACGGGAAGCCACGAGCCGCCATGCCTGCCAGTCTCCCGCACCGACCTGGGCGGCGACCACGCCGGGTGGTGTGACACCGACGATCACCGGTCGGGCGGCGCGGGAACGGCCCGGTCGCTTCGGCCGGCGGAGGGCCGGGCCATCGATCACCGGCGCTCCGACGGGCCGGACCGGACGGCCGGTGATCACTAGGATCGGGTCCGCCGATCGGACCGGTCGTGATGCCCACCGTGGCCTTCCGGACCGGCCTCACCCACGAAGGAGATCGATGAGATCTGTGCGTGTCCCGCACAGCAGGATCCTGCGCGCCCTGACCGTGCTGGCCGTGGTCGCGGCGGCAACCGGCACGGCGGCGGGTCCGGCTGCGGCGGAGACCGACGCCGGCCAGGTCAGCGGCTGGTTCAACGACCTCACCGTCGGCGCGGCCGGCGCGCCCGGCCGGACGGCGCGGCTGGAGCTGAGCAGCACCGGCGCGACGGCCCCCCGGGTCACCGTCGACCTGACCGGTCTCGCCGGCGTCGCCACGGCCAGCTTCCCCGACTGGTGTGTCACCGAGGGCACCTCGGTCACCTGCCCGATGCCGCCGGGGGCGACCCCGGACGAGTACGGCACCGTCAACGGCACGGTGCCGGTGGTGTTCCGCGCCGCGCCCGGCGCCGTCGACGGCGCGACCGGCACGCTGGACTACACGGTGCGGGCCGACGGACTGGAGCCGTACACCCATCAGGCGACCGTCAGCGTGCGCTCCGGTCCCGACCTGCTCGACCTGGTCGACGAGCGCGTCCAGGGCGTGGACGTCGGCGACGTCCACGCCCTGCCGGTGGCCGTGGTCAACGCCGGTGACCAGCCGGCCGGGGATCTCCGGCTGACCCTCCGCTTTCCGGTGGGTCTGCAACCCGCCAGCTACCGGAACTGCCGGTACGGCACCGACGCCGTGCTCGCCACGGTGGTGGTCTGCACCGTGCGGGGCACCTTCGCGCCCGGGATCCGGCACGAGTTGCGCAACGGCCTCGCCACCACGGTCGGTCCGGCCGCCCTGGGCGACAAGCGCATCACCCAGTTCGTGGAGCCGCTGGCCACCGCGGGGCCGTTGCCCGACGGCGTGCGGCTGACCCGTCGGGAGGCCGACCGCGCGCTCCGGCTGCGGCCGGTCGGCGAGCCGCTCGATCCGATCGTCACCGGCGACGCCTACGGCAGCACCTACCTGCCCGGCATCCACGGCGCCTTCGACGTCGTCGCCGTGGCCGCCACCGTCACCGGTGCCGTCGGTGACACCCTCCGGGTGGACGTGGGGATCCGCAACGACGGTCCGGGCGTGCCGGACAACACCGTCTCCGGCGGCAACACCAGCGCGATGATCTTCACCCCACCGGCCGGAGTGACCGTGCTGGCCACCCCGCCCGGCTGCGGGCCGACCCAGGACGGCGAGGGCAGCGCTCCGACGGCCTGGGTCTGCTGGCAGGGGACCGTGTTCCCCGCCGGGCAGAGCTTCACGATTCCGTTCGACCTGCGGATCGACGGGCCGACGGGCGCCCCCGGCGAGGTGCGGGTATTCCACAACTACCCGCGTCCGGACGACGATCCGACCAACGACGCCGCCCCGGTCACCCTCGGCTGACCGGACCCCCGCGCCCGCCCTGGACCGGGGCGGGGCCGACGAGGAAGGCCGGCCACGGGCGTACCGTGGCCGGCCTTCGCGCCCCGGCCGCCGGGTGCGGGTCCGAGATCGACCCAGGACAGGTTCGTCAGCGGGCGGTCGGCTCCCACGCGTACGCGGCCACGGGCGGGTCGAGCGGGGCGCCGGTGAGCCGGTTGGCCAGGGTGGAGATGGTGTACGTACCGACACCGAGCACCACGTCCAGGGCGTGCCGGCGCTGGTAGCCGGCCGCCAGGAAGGCCTTGATCCCGTCCTCGGGAACCGCGCCCCGGTGGTCGAGCACGGCGAGGGTGAAGCGGCGCAGGGCCTCCAGCCGGTCGTCGGGCAGGGGCGTGCCGGCGCGCAGCGCGCCGATCAGCCCGGGCGTCGCGCCGTGCCGGGTGAGTGCGGCCGTGTGCATGGCGACGCAGAGGTGGCACTCGTTGCGGGTGGCGACCGTCATGACGACGACCTCCCGCTCGACGGGGTCGAGGGCGCACTTCTCGAAGATGCCGTTGACGGTGAGGAACCCGGTGAGCAGTTCCGGGGACTCGGCCATCAGGCCGACCGCGGCGGGCAGGTGTCCGAGCCGGCGGCGTACGCCCTCGATGACCGGCCGTGCGGCGGCGGGTGCGGTGTCGGCGGTGTGCGCGGTGAACGGGGGCACGGAAAACCTGCTCTCGGGGTCGGAGACGGCCGGCGCGGCCCGACCGGCGACGCGCCGTAGGTGGACGTAGAATCGTCAACGTGGTTGTCGAAATAGTAAACGAGGTTGTCGAACGTGGCAACGGCTGAACCCGACCGGCCCGGCTTCCTGCTGCCCCTGCTGCTGCTGGCCGGCTTCCGTACGCTCATCGACGACCTGCACGCGGAGCTGGCCCGGCAGGGACACCCGGAGCTGCGGCCGCTGCACGGCTTCGTCCTCCAGGCCGTCGGCGCCGAGGGCACCACCGCCACCGAGCTGGGCCAGCGGCTCGGCGTCTCCAAGCAGGCAGCCGGCAAGACGGTCGACCGGCTGGTCGCCCTCGGCTATCTGGAGCGCGCCGACGACCCGCGCGACGCGCGGCGCAAGCTGGTCCGGGCGACCCCGCACGGCCTGGACGGCCTGCGCCGCTCGGCGGCCGTCTTCGACCAGCTCCGGCAGCGGTGGGCCGCCACCCTCGGCCCCGACCGGGTCGCCGCCCTGGAGGACGACCTGCGCGCGGTCACCCCGGCCAACCCGTTCCGCCTCGACGTGCCCGGCTGGTTCGGCGGCTGACCACCGCACCGTCGCCCGCGCTCGCTGGGCAACGGGGCCCGGGAGCGGCGGTGGACGAGCGCCCGGCGGGGTCGGCAGCAGCACGGCCGCCCGTCGTCAAGACCCCCGGTCGCCGTCGCCCGAACGGTCGAAGCCCGAACGGCGCGCCCCGCACGGCCCCGCGGACCGGCCCGGACCACCCGTCGACAGCCGCCTCTCCCGGGTCGCCCGAGCCCGTCATAGGCCTTTCGGCCACCTGCTAACACACCGCGTGCGAACGCGGCCAGCACCGTCCATGCGCAAATTGCCGGACGTTCAGTCGGGCCGCGCCGGACCCACCCGGGGGCGTACATCTTCCGACATTGCCCGCAGACAATTCCAATGGTTCCGTCACCACCATCCGAAACTGTTTCCATCGAAAAAGATGGGGGTGACGGTTGGCGATGGCCACCTTTCATCAGGACCACCAGCACGTGCACCAGCAGTTCAACGCCGATCACATCGATCTGCGGAACAGCACATTCGAACGCCTCCCCGACAACGTCGCCCCGGCGGAGGTCGTCCGTCGCCTGGAGGCCATCCTGCGGGAGGTGGAACGGGCCGCCAGCAGCGGCGCCCTCGACCAGCGCGCCGGCCGCTCCGTCGCCGACGACCTGCACGCCGCCACCCGCAGCCTGACCCGCGACGACCAGGCGGAAGCCTCGCGGCGGCTGCGGAAGGCCATCGAGGCGTTGCAGGCGGCGGCACCGCTCGCGGCGATCGGCGGGGCGATGGCGACCATCTGGAACACGTTGGGCGGGGGATCCTGATGACCACCTTCGACCAGCGGCACCAGCGGGTCTTCGGCGCCCAGATCAACGCCGACGCCGTGCACATCAACCCCTCCGACGGCCCGGAGGAGCTGATGAGCTACGGGCGGCGGGCCGTCGCCGAACGGCTGTACAAGAGGGCGGCCGAGTACTTCACGGAGGCGATCGCCAAGGGTGCCCCCGGCTCCGACCCGCACTACTACCTGGCTCTCGCACTCCTCGGCGGCCGACGCCCCAGCCGGATGGGTCGGGAGGCTCAGCAGGTGATGGCCCGGGTGGAGGAGCACCTGGGCAGGGCGCTCCAGGTCGATCCCGCCGCGGCGCACGTCCGTGCGCTCTGGGTCGCCGTCAAGCGCGACCACTACGCCGACCGCCACGACCCGGGCCCGTCCGTCGCCGACCTCGAGGCCGGAGCCGGCGACATCGATCCGGTGCACGCGGCCGAGATCGCCCCCTTCCTCGGCAACCGCGAGAACCGGCTGTGGAAGGCCACCGTCGCCGTGGCGCAGGCCGGCATCGAGGAACGCAAACCGAACGTACGCAAGTACTTCGTCCGCACCCCCGTGCCGCCCGTGACCGGTGGCCCGCAGGCCATGATGGTCGCCGGCGGCATCGGGTTGGCCGTCGCGCTCATCCTCATGATCGCGTCGTTGTCGGAGTCCGGTTACCTCTGCCTCGCGGTGCTCGTGGGTGCGGGCGGCATCGTCCTGCTGGTCAAGGGGTTCAGCCAGTACAACGCGCTCACGTCGAAGTACGAGCGCGACCTCGCGGCGGCCGAGCCGAAGCCGAGCGACGAGCAGATGGACATGTGGCTGCACTTCGACAAGTTCGGAGTTCTCGACCACGCCCTGCGGCACCTCGACCGGGAACTGGACGACCTGATCTGCGAGCCGCAACTCGTCATCGGCCCCGCCTCGCCCACCGAACAGGCCGTGGGAAAGGACGGCATCCGACGGTTCTCGCGGTACAAGTTCGTCATCCTGCTCCTCGGACAGACCCGCATCTCGGTCTTCTCCTGCGAGTGGGACTTCGTCAAGTGCATCGTGTCGAACGCCGACGCCTTCGACTTCCGCTACAAGGACATCACCGGCCTGCGGACGCGGCAGCTGCACGAGGCGCCGCAGGGCGGCCGACTGGTCATCACCGATGACCACGGCAAGGAGATGGAGGTCCGGTTCGCCAAGGTCTTCGAAATGATCATCGCCGGTACGGACCGGATCGCGGTGACCATCGACGTACAGGCGCAGAACGCCGGCGCCGGGTTGCAGCCGACGGGGGCCACCGCCACCGAACGGCTCGTCCGGCGGCAGTTGGACGACGCGGCCTGACCGGTGACCCGGTGACCTGCGGTGGGTGGCCCGGCAAGGCCGCCCACCGCACGCGTCGACGCGGCCGTCATCCGCCCGCCGTGGGCCGTCTCCGGATCAGCGGGACAGCGGCGGGCGCACGTGCGGTCCGGGTCACCCGCAGGTGATCAGTCCAGACCCCCGTAGGAGTGCAGTCCCTCGAAGAAGATGTTCACGCCGAACAGGTTCATCAGCATCGTGAGGAAGCCGACGACGGCGAGCCAGGTCGCCACGTTCCGCTTCACGCTCGGGGTGGCCCGGGCGTGCAGGTAGCCGGCGTAGATCACCCAGGAGATGAACGACCAGGTCTCCTTCGGGTCCCAGCCCCACGGCCGCCCCCAGGCCGCCTCGGCCCAGATCGCCCCGGCGATCACCGCGAAGGTGAAGACCGGGAACGCGAAGGCGTGCAGCACGAAGGTCAGCCGCTCCAGCGCCGCCGCCGCCGGCAGCCGCTTCGCCAGCGTGTACGGGAAGCTCCGCCGGCCCTGCTCGTAGCCGGCGCGCATCAGGAACGCCACCGCCGGCACCGCGCCCAGCAGGAAGATGCCGGAGGCGAAGACGATCGTCGAGACGTGGATGACGAACCAGTACGAGTTGAGCGCCGGCACCAGCGGCACGATCGGGGTGTAGAGCACCAGCTCGGCGGTCGCCACCAGCAGCACCATCACCAGCGACAGGAACAGCCCGAGGCGGCGCAGCTGCGGCCGCTTCCAGAGCACCACCAGCCAGCCGGCGACACCGATCCAGGTGCCCGTGAGCACGAACTCGTACATGTTGCCCCAGGGCATCCGGTCGGCGGCGAGACCGCGCGTGACCAGCGCCCCCAGGTGCAGCAGCGCCCCGAGCGCGGTGGCCGCGACGGCGGCCAGGCCCGCCAGCCGGGCGCGCCGGGCGGTGCGCTCGGCCGCCGACGCCCCGCTCGCGACAGGTGCGTCCGGGGTGCCGCCCCCGGCCGCGCCGACACCGGCGCCGACCAGCTCACGGGCGGGCGCCGCGGCCACCCGGGCGCGGGCGTTGCCGAGCGCGTACTCGACGGCGTGGCTGATCATCGCGATCAGGTACGCCAGGATCGCGAACGACACCAACTGGTCGGAGAGTGCGGACATCACTCGGCTCCTTCTCGCGCTCCGGCCCGGTCGCCGCCGTCGCGGTCGACACCGGCCTCCTCGTCCGACCGCCCGTCGCCGCCGATGGCGGCCACGAGCTGCGCGAACTCGTCGGCGAACCCGGGATGGTCGGTGCGCGGCAGGCCACCGGCCTCGACCAAACTACTACCGCTCGTCGGAGATCCACTCGTGGGGTCGGCGGCACCGGCCGGCAGCACCCGGAAGAAGACCCGGCGGCGCCGCCCGAACAGCGAACCCATCAGCCCGACCAGCAGGACGGCGGAGCTGACCAGCAGCAGCGTCGAGCCGGGGTCGTACCGGACCGACAGCGTGATGTACGGCACGGTGCCCAGGAACTCGACAGTGGTGCCGTCGTCCAGCTGCCAGGTCTCGCCCTTGCGGAGCAGCTTCGTGCCGACCTCCTTGACCTTGCCGGCCCGCACCTGCCGCTGGTCCAACTCGTAGACCGAGCCGGGGATGCCGGCGTCCATGCCCAGGTTGCCCCGGTACGCGACGAGGTTCAGCGCGGGGTTCCGCTCGGTCGGGTACTCGGAGCGGGCGAACGGCGCGGCGGCCGGTGCGGTCGGCAGGTAGAGGCCGGAGAAGGCCATCTGGAGGTTCTCGCCCCGCTCGCCCGTCGCGGGGTCGACGTTGATGTCCGGGAAGGCCGCCAGCCCCTCGCTGGTCAGCCCCACGTCGCCCGTGGTCAGGAACGGGAAGTTGCTGGTCTGGCTCTTGCCGAACCGGTCCGTGTAGCGGATCACCGGGGCGTAGCCGTGGCCCAGCAGGTAGACGTTCGCGCCGTCGAGGCGCAGTGGGGAGTTGACCGAGAAGTTGGCCCGCCGCCGCTCCCCGTTCGCCTCGTCGACGGTCACCTCGGCGTCGAAGAACTCCGGCTGGCCGGACTCCAGAAACCGGGCGTGGAAGTCATCGAGTTGGATGCAGAAGCCCGGCAGGTCGGCGCTGTCGACGCGAGGGCCGAGCTTGCTCTCGGCGTACTGCTGGCGGGTGTTGCAGAACGCGTTGTCCGCGCCGGCCACCAGCAGCTTGTTGCCGCTCCAGCCGTACCAGGAGCCGAGCGCGACGCCGACCAGCACGAGCACCAACGAGCTGTGGAAGAGCAGGTTGCCGGTCTCCTTGAGGTAGCCCTTCTCCGCGGAGACCTCGTCGCCGCGCACCACCACCCGCCAGCGCCGCCGGCGCAGCGCCGCCGCGATCGCCGCCGCGCCCCCCTCGGGCGCGGGCAGGACGGCGTGCTGCGGCAGCCGGTCCAGCCGCTTCGGCGCGGCCGGCGGCTTCGACCGCAGCGCCCGTACGTGGTCGCGCAGCCGGGGCGTGATGCAGCCGATCAGCGAGGTGAAGAGCAGCAGGTAGATCGCGGAGAACCAGACCGAGCCGAACGCCTCGAAGGCCCCGACCCGGTCCAGCACCGGAGCCAGGTCGGGGTGCGCGGTGAAGTAGTCCCGCACGTCCTCCGGGTTGACCCCGCGCTGC
The DNA here is from genome assembly GCF_003664255.1 of Micromonospora sp. M71_S20. Classification (NCBI taxonomy): domain Bacteria; kingdom Bacillati; phylum Actinomycetota; class Actinomycetes; order Micromonosporales; family Micromonosporaceae; genus Micromonospora; species Micromonospora sp. M71_S20. The sequence continues at coordinate 2,267,258 of NZ_RCCV01000001.1, forward strand.
GGCAGCACGGAGCCGGGGATGGCGGCCACCGCGAGCAGGAAGAGCAGCACCAGGGCCGTACGCATGCTGGTGAGCTGCCGCCACGAGTTGCGCAGCAGGGCCAGCAGGCGGTTGGGCCGGCGCCGGGGCGCCTCGGCCGGCGGTGCGGGCCGCTCGTCGACGGCGGTCATCAGATGCTCACCTCGCCCACCCCGACGGTGGTCTGCAACCAGATCACGAAGTTCGCCCAGCCGCCGGTGACCAGCGCGAGGCCGATCAGGATCAGCAGCGCCCCGCCCACCCGGGTGACCCAGCGGCTGTTGCGCCGGACCGCCCGGAACACGCCCAGCAGCCGCTCGAAGCCCAGCCCGAAGACGACGAACGGAATCCCCAACCCGAGGCAGTACGCCAGGGCGAGCACCACGGCCCGGTCGGTCTGCCCGCCGACGGTGGCCATGCCCATCACCGCGCCGAGGGTCGGGCCGGCGCACGGCACCCAACTGAGCGCGAAGACCGCGCCGAAGACCGGCGCGCCGAGCAGCCCGGCGGCGGGCAGCCGCTGGAAACGGAACTCCCGCTGCAACCCGGGGACCAGTCCCACGTAGCTCAGCCCGAGCACGACGATCAGCGCGCCGATGACGATCTCCAGCGTCCGCTCGTACTCGAAGAAGACCCGGCCGACGCCGGCGAAGAGGATCGCGGTGGCGGTGAAGACGGCGGTGAAGCCGGCGATGAACAGCAGCGTGCCGGCGAGCACCCGGCCCTTGACCGCGACCTTCGGCGCCCCGGTGCGCTCGCGCACCGCCACCCCGCCGCCGTTCTCCCCGCTCGCGGCGCTGTCGGCGCCGGACAGGGGCCCGTCCGTCGGCGGCTGGCCCTTCCGCACTCGCGGACGCCGGGTTTCAAGGTCCGCGCCGGCGAGGCCGGTGACGTACGACAGGTAGCCCGGCACCAGCGGGAGCACGCACGGGGAGAGGAAGCTGACCAGCCCCGCGAGCGCCGCCGCGCCGATGGCGAGCAGCAGCGGACCCGACTGGGCGAGCTCGGAGAACGTCTCGCCCATCAGCGGGAACCGTTGGGTGCCGGCTGCTCGGCGGCGATCCGCTCGACGATGGGCTGGAGGCCCTCCTGCTTCACCGCCGCCCGGATCACGACGGCGATCCGGCCGTCCCGGTCCAGCACCACGGTGGCGGGGATGGTGTTCGGCGGGATGTCCAGGGCGAGCGCCAGCCGGCTCGGCGGGTCGAAGAGGCTCGGGTAGGTGACCTTGAAGCTCTCCTCGAAGGCGAGCGCCTTGTCCCGCTGGTCCTGGATGTTGATGCCCAGGAAGGTCACCCCGGAGCCCTTCGTGGCCTGGTACGTGTTCTCCAGGTCGTCCGCCTCCGCCCGGCACGGCGCGCACCACGAGCCCCAGAAGTTGACCACCACGACCTGGCCGCGGTCCCTCGCCACGTCGTGGCTGCCGCCGGTGAGCAGCTCACCGGCGAGCTTCGGGGCGGCCGAACGCTGGTCGGGGGCGCACTCGATGATGCCGTCCCGGTTGTCGCACGCCTTCTCGCCGTCGTGCGACGAGCAGCCGGCCAGCGCCACCGTCGCGACGGCGGCGAGCAGACCCGCGGTCCACCTCCGGGCGTTCATCAGGCTCCCTTGGCCGTCCTGGCGGTCGGCGACATCGCGATCAGGTGGGCGGCCGGCTCGGAGTAGCCGATGCCGACCACCTTGGCGCCGTCGAAGTGGAAGGAGGTGAGGCTGGCCAGCCCGCACTGACGCTTGCGCGGGTCGTGCCAGAGCCGCTTGCGCTCGACGTAGCGGCGCAGCGTCCAGATCGGCAGTTGGTGGGAGACCAGCACGGCCTCGCGCCCCTCGGCGGCCACCCGGGCGGCGTGCAGGGCGCCGAACATCCGCTCCGCGATGGCGCGGTAGGCCTCGCCCCAGGACGGGGTGACCGGGTCCCGCAGCACCCACCAGTTGCGCGGGTCGCGGAACGAGCCGTCGCCGGGCGAGACCTTCTTGCCCTCGAACCAGTTGGCGCTCTCGATGAGCCGCTCGTCCACGCCGACCGGCAGCCCGAACTGCGCGGCGATCGGCTCGGCCGTCTGCTGGGCGCGCTCCAGCGGGCTGGCCACCACGTGCACGACCTCCCGCTCGGCCAGCCCCTGCGCGGCGGCCTTGGCCATCTGCACGCCGAGCTCGGAGAGCCGGAAGCCCGGCAGCCGGCCGTAGAGGATGCCGTCCGGGTTGTGCACCTCGCCGTGCCGCAGCACGTGGACCACCGTCTTGCTCACCGCTGCGCCCCCTTCGTTCGCGACTGCGGGGCTCGCAGACCCGGCTCACTCCTCGCGCTCACCGCTACGCCCTTCGTTCGCGACTGCGGGGCTCGCAGACCCGGCTCACTCCTCGCGCTCACCGCTACCCTCCGTGACCTGCCGCTGCCGCCGCGTTGGCCGCCACCGGCAGTACGGCGGCGATCTGCTCCAGAGCGGCGTCGTCCAGCGCCGCAGACACGAACCACGCCTCGAACGCGCTCGGCGGCAGGTAGACGCCGCCGGCGAGCATCGCGTGGAAGAACGCCTTGAACGCCGGCACCTGCTGGGTGCGGGCGCTGTCGTAGTCGACCACGTCGGCGTCGGTGAAGAAGACCGAGAACATGTTTCCCGCGTACGACAGCCGGTGCGGGACCCCGGCGGCGGCGAGCGCGTCGGCGGCGAGCCTGCCCACGACGGCGGCCGTGTCGTCCAGCTTGCGGTAGAGCGCGTCGTCGGCCAGCCGCAGGGTGGCCAGGCCGGCGGCGCAGGCCAGCGGGTTACCGGAGAGGGTGCCGGCCTGGTAGACCGGGCCGGCGGGGGCCAGTCGCTCCATGATCTCCGCACGCCCGCCGAACGCCGCGGCCGGCAGGCCACCCCCCATGACCTTGCCGTACGTCCACAGGTCGGCGTCGGAGGGGTCGAGGCCGTGCCATCCGGCGCGGGAGACCCGGAACCCGGTCATCACCTCGTCGACGATGAGCAGCGCGCCGTGCGCGTGCGCGATCCGGGCGAGCTGGGAGTTGAAGCCGTCGCGCGGGGCGACCACGCCCATGTTGCCGGCGGCGGCCTCGGTGATGATCGCGGCGATGTGCTGCCCCTCGGCGGCGAACGCCTGCTCCACGGCGGCGACGTCGTTGTACGGCAGCACGATCGTGTCACCCGCCGCCGCACCGGTCACCCCCGGCGAATCGGGCAGGCCGAGGGTCGCCACCCCCGAGCCGGCGGCGGCCAGCAGGCCGTCGGAGTGCCCGTGGTAGCAGCCGGAGAACTTCACGATCCGGGGGCGGCCGGTGAAGCCGCGCGCCAGCCGGATCGCCGACATGGTGGCCTCGGTGCCGGAGTTGACCAGCCGGACCTGCTCGACCGGGGTGCGGTCGACGATCTCGGCGGCCAGCTCGACCTCGCCCGGGGTGGGGGTGCCGAAGCTCGTGCCCCGGGTCGCGGCCGACCTGATCGCGTCCACGACCTCCGGGTGCGCGTGGCCGAGGATCAGCGGGCCCCAGGAGGAGACCAGGTCCACGTAGCGCCGGTCGTCGGCGTCGTAGAGCCAGGGCCCCTCCCCCCGGACCATGAAGCGCGGCGTGCCGCCGACGGCACGGAACGCGCGCACGGGGGAGTTCACCCCGCCGGGCACGATGGCCTTGGCGCGGTCGAACAGGGCCTCGGAGGCCGGTGCGTCGGCCGGGTAGCGGCCGGATCCGGCGGGAAACATATCGGTCACGATGCCGCCATTGTGTCAGCGTCGGGCGGCGAATCGGCAGGCACCCCGCACGGGGGTTACCAGGCTCACCCGGGCCGGCCCTCACCGCCGTCCCGGCGGCGTCGCTCCCGCCGTGCGGGGTGTACCCGTTCCCGACCCTCCCGGAGCACGTCCGGTCCCGGCCTTGCGGGACGTACCCGTTGCCTGCCGTGCGGAGCGTTGCCGCTCCCCTTCGATGCGGGGCGTACCCGCTCCCGACCGTGCGGACTGTGCCCGTCCCTGGCCGCGCGGACTGTGCCCGTCCCTGGCCGCGCGGAGTGTGCCCGTCCCTGGCCGTGCGGCGTGTGGCCGTCCCTGGCCGTGCGGCGTGTGCCCGCTCCCGACCGCGCGGACTGTGCCCGTCTCCAGCCGTGCGGCGTGTGCCCGTCCCTGGCCATGCGGGCTGATCCGGTTCGGGTCCTGCCGTGCGGGGGCGGGCTGCCGTCGCCCTGGCGCGGGGGCGCTTCCGTGCTCGGGAGCGTGGTCGTCGCGTTCGGTTGGTTTGGTCGCCACCCGCTCGACGGGCCGGGTGGTCCGGATCGCGCTAGGCTGACCCGGTGGATCGTGCCGAACTGTCCATCACGCTACACCGGACGGGCGACGAAGCTGTGCTTCGCCTGGCCGGTGAGATCGACATGCTCACGGCCGCCCAGTTGTCGACCGTCGTCAACGAGGTCCTCGCCGATCCGCCACCGCGCATCGTGCTCGACCTCGGCGGGGTCACCTTCTGCGACTCCCAGGGCCTGGGCACCCTCGTCGTACTCAGCCGCAAGGCCAGCCACGCGCAGAGCCTGCTGATCCTGACCAACGTCGGCGACTTCCTGCTCCGCGTCCTGGACATCACCGGCCTGCGTAGCGCCCTGATGATCCGCAACGACCAGACCACGGGCTGACTCCCCGCCCAACCCACGCGTCGACTCCCCCGCCCACTCCACGCGCGGACTCCCCGCCCAGACGACGGGTTGAGGCGATCTTGGCGGGAAACGGCCCCTCCAGGGGCCGCCAGCTACCAAGATCTCGCTGCGCACGCCGACACCCCCGCCCGGCGTGTCCACACGCCCCGCCCACCCGGAGTCGATCATGACGTTGGCCCGGACAATCCGACCATTTCCCCCGGCCAACCTCATGATCAACGGGCGAGGGCGAGGGGCGAGGCCGGGAGCCGAGTCCGGTCCCGGGTGCGGGCCGGACCGGCCTGCGGGCAGGGCCGGGAGCCCGGGTCCGGCCCCGGGTGAGGGCCGGAGGGCCCGGGTGAGGGCCGGAGGGCCCGGGTGAGGGCCGGAGGGCCCGGGTGAGGGCCGGAGGGCCCGGGTGAGGGCCGGAGGGCCCGGGTGAGGGCCGGAGGGCCCGGGTGAGGGCCGGAGGGCCCGGGCCGTGGTCAGGGCCTGTGGGTCAGGGCCTGTCGGTTTGGGCGGGTCGGGGGGTGGGTCAGGGGGTGTTGCCCCAGCGGGCCTGTTCCAGGACCCGCACCGCTCGGTCGCGGGAATCCTGATCGTCCAGGCGCAGCATCGCGGTGGCCTCGTCGACCGCGTCGGTCAGCACCCGCAGCTGCGCGTCCCGGTCCCGCACCAGATCCGACTGGGCCGCGAGCTGCCGGGTCTTCACCCACAGCTCGACGAAGACCGACACCTTGGCGCGCAGCACCCACGGGTCGAACGGCTTGGTCAGGTAGTCGACCGCGCCGACCGCGTAACCGCGCAGCGCCAGCTGGGCGTCCCGGTCGGCGGCGGTGAGGAAGATGATCGGCACGTGCCGCGTACGCTCGCGCCGCTTGATGTGGCTGGCCGTCTCGAAGCCGTCCATGTCCGGCATCTGGGCGTCCAGCAGGATCACCGCGAAGTCGTCGACCAGCAGCTGCTTCAGGGCCGCCTCGCCGCTCTCGACGGCGACGGACTGGACCGGCAGGCCCTGGAGAATCGCCTCCAGTGCCATCAGGTTCTCCCGGCGGTCGTCCACCAGCAGCGCCTTTGCCATCTGGGTCACGAACTCTCCTCGGTTCGGCTGCCGCTGATCCAGGACGACATGAGTTCGATCAACTCGTCCAGGTCGACGGGCTTGGTGATGTAGTCACTTCCCCCGGCCGCCAGCGCCGACTCGCGGTCGCCGGGCATGGCCTTGGCGGTCAGGAAGACGATCGGCAGGTCGGCGAACCGGTGGTTGCGCCTGATCTGTCGGGTCGTCTCGTACCCGTCCTGATCGGGCATCATCGCATCCATCAGGACGATGTCCACCTCCGGATGCTCGGCCAGCAGGCGGACGCCGTCCGCCCCGTTGTCCGAGTACAACACGGTCAGGCCGTGCAGTTCCAACGCGCTGGTCAGCGCGAAGACGTTACGGACGTCGTCGTCGACGATCAGCACGGTGGCGCCCTCCAGCCGCCGGGTGGCCGGCGTGGAGGCCGGCTCGGGCAGCTCCGGCGGCGGCATGAGCAGCGAGGACGGCAGTCCGGCCCGCGCCGGTGACGGCGGCAGCGGCGCGACCACCGCGTCCGGGGCGAGCACGTCCGGCACGAAGAGGGTGAACGTCGAGCCCTGGCCGGGCGCCGACGCCACCACGATGCTGCCGCCCAGCAGCCGGGCCAGGTCCCGGCTGATCGACAGCCCCAGCCCCGTACCGCCGTAGCGACGGCTGGTGGTGCCGTCGGCCTGCTGGAACGCCTCGAAGATCAACGAGAGCTTGTCGTCGGAGATGCCGATGCCGGTGTCGACCACGGTGAACGCGATGACCTGCCGCGCGTTGGTCAGGGCCGGCACGTCGAAGACGGCGCTGTCGGGCGCCGGCGCGATCCGCAGCGTCACCGCCCCGTTGTCGGTGAACTTGACCGCGTTGGAGAGCAGGTTGCGCAGGATCTGCTGGAGTCGCTGGGCGTCGGTGACCAGCGCCTCCGGCAGGTCCTTGCTGATCCGTACCTGGAAGTCCAGGCCCTTCTCCTCGGCCTGCGGCGCGAACGCCTGCTCCACGTACCCGCGGATGTCGTCGAACCGGACGGCGGTGGGCTCGACGTCCATCCGCCCCGCCTCGATCTTGGACAGGTCCAGGATGTCGTCGATCAGCGACAGCAGGTCGGAGCCGGCGCCGTGGATCGTCCGGGCGAACTCGATCTGCTTCGGCGTGAGGTTCTGCTCCGAGTTCTCGGCCAGCAGCCGGGCCAGCAGCAGCAGCGAGTTCAGCGGCGTACGCAGCTCGTGGCTCATGTTGGCCAGGAACTCCGACTTGTATGCCGACGCCCTCGTGAGCTGCTGGGCCTTCTCCTCCAGGCCGAGCCGGGCCAGCTCGATCTCCCGGTTCTTCGTCTCGATGTTGCCCTTCTGCTCCGAGAGCAGCTGCGCCTTGTCCTCCAGTTCGGCGTTGGTGCGCTGGAGTTCCGCCGACTGCTCCTGCATCTCGTGGGCGAGCCGCTGCGACTGCGCGAGCAGTTCCTCCGTACGCCGGTTGGCCTGGATGGTGTTGACGGCGACGCCGGTGGTGAGCACGAGCCGCTCCAGGAACGACAGGTGCAGCTCGGAGAAGGCCGCCACGCTGGCGAACTCGATGACCCCGAGCAGCTCGCCCTCGAAGAGCACGGGCAGTACGACCAGGTCGGCCGGCGGGGTCTCGGCGAGCCCGGAACGGAGCATCAGCTTGCCGTCCGGCGCCCCGCCCATCCGGATCGTGCGGCGGGACAGGGCGGCCTGGCCGACCAGCCCCTCACCGGGGCCGAAGGTGACCTCGTGCCCCCGGGCGACGTAGCCGTAGGAGGCGGTCAACCGCAGCCGCATCACGCCCTCGGACGTGTCCGCCAGGAAGAACGCGCCGAGCTGCGCGTCGACCAGCGGGGTCACCTCCATCATGATCATGCGGCAGACCTCGCCCAGGTCGCGCTGCCCCTGGAGCAGGCCGCCGATCCGGGCCAGGTTCGAGTCGAGCCAGCCCTGCTCGGCGTTCTTCTTGGTCGTCTCCCGGAGGGTGACGATCATCTGGTTGATGTTGTCCTTCAGCTCGGCGACCTCGCCCTGCGCCTTGACCGCGATCCGCTGGGTCAGGTCGCCCCGGGTCACCGAGGTGGAGACCTGCGCGATGGCGCGCAGCTGGGTGGTGAGGGTCGAGGCGAGCTGGTTGACGTTCTCGGTGAGGTCCCGCCACGTGCCGGAGACGCCCTTCACCTGGGCCTGGCCGCCGAGCTTGCCCTCCGAGCCCACCTCGCGGGCGACGCGGGTCACCTCGTCGGCGAACGACGACAGCTGGTCCACCATCGTGTTGACCGTCGACTTCAGTTCCAGGATCTCGCCCTGGGCGTCGACCGTGATCTTCTGGGAGAGGTCACCCTTCGCCACGGCCGTGGTGACCGAGGCGATGTTGCGCACCTGCGACGTCAGGTTCGACGCCATCGAGTTGACGTTGTCCGTCAGGTCCCGCCACGTACCCGAGACGCCCTTGACCTGGGCCTGACCGCCCAGCTTGCCCTCCGTACCCACCTCGCGGGCCACCCGGGTCACCTCGTCGGCGAACGACGACAGCTGGTCCACCATCGTGTTCACCGTCGACTTCAACTCCAGGATCTCGCCCCGGGCGTCCACGGTGATCTTCTGCGACAGGTCGCCCTTCGCCACGGCGGTGGAGACCTGGGCGATGTTGCGGACCTGGGCGGTCAGGTTCGACGCCATCGAGTTCACGTTGTCGGTCAGGTCCCGCCAGGTGCCGGCGACACCGCGCACCTGGGCCTGGCCCCCGAGCTTGCCCTCCGTACCCACCTCGCGGGCCACCCGCGTCACCTCGTCGGCGAACGACGACAGCTGGTCCACCATCGTGTTCACCGTCGACTTCAACTCCAGGATCTCGCCCCGGGCGTCCACGGTGATCTTCTGCGACAGGTCACCCTTCGCCACGGCCGTGGTGACCGAGGCGATGTTGCGCACCTGCGACGTCAGGTTCGACGCCATCGAGTTCACGTTGTCGGTCAGGTCCCGCCACGTACCCGAGACGCCCTTGACCTGGGCCTGACCGCCCAGCTTGCCCTCCGTACCCACCTCGCGCGCGACCCGGGTCACCTCGTCGGCGAACGACGACAGCTGGTCCACCATCGTGTTGACGGTGTTCTTCAGCTCCAGGATCTCGCCCTGGGCGTCGACCGTGATCTTCTGCGACAGGTCACCCTTCGCCACGGCGGTGGAGACCTGGGAGATGTTGCGCACCTGGCTGGTCAGGTTGCCGGCGAGCTGGTTGACGTTCTCGGTCAGGTCGCGCCAGGTGCCGGAGACGCCGCGCACCTGGGCCTGGCCGCCGAGCTTCCCCTCGATGCCGACCTCGCGGGCCACCCGGGTCACCTCGTCGGCGAACGACGACAGCTGGTCCACCATCGTGTTGACGGTGTCCTTCAGCTCCAGGATCTCGCCCTGCGCCGCCACGGTGATCTTCTGCGACAGGTCGCCCCGGGCCACCGCCGTGGAGACCTGGGCGATGTTGCGCACCTGGGCGGTCAGGTTGGACGCCATCGAGTTGACGCTGTCGGTCAGGTCCTTCCAGGTGCCGGCCACGTTCGGCACGTCGGCCTGCCCGCCGAGCTTGCCCTCGGTGCCCACCTCCCGGGCCACCCGGGTGACCTGCTCGGCGAAGAGCCGCAAGGTGTCGGTGAGGTAGTTCATCGTGTCGGCCAGCTCGGCGACCTCGCCGCGCGCGCTGACGGTGATCTTCTGCGACAGGTCGCCCTTGGCCACCGCCGTCGCTACCTGGGAGATGGACCGCACCTGGCCGGTCAGGTTCGACGCCATGGTGTTCACCGAGTCGGTGAGGTCCTTCCAGGTGCCGGCGACGCCGCGCACGTCGGCCTGGCCGCCGAGCTTGCCCTCGGTGCCCACCTCCCGGGCGACCCGGGTGACCTCGTTCGAGAAGGACGAGAGCTGGTCGACCATCGTGTTGACCGTGCGGCCGATCCGCAGGTACTCACCGCGCAGCGGCCGGCCGTCGATCTCCAGGGCCATGTGCTGGGAGAGGTCGCCGTCGGCCACCGCGACGATGACCCGGGCGATCTCGGTGGTCGGCCGGCCCAGGTCGTCGATCAACGAGTTGACCGCCCGCTGCCCCTCGGCCCAGGAGCCGTCCAGGCCCTCGTCGTCCAGGCGCTCGGTGAGCCGGCCGTCCCGGCCGACGATCCGGCTGATCCGCCGCAGGTCGAGGTACTGCCGTTCCTGGAGCGACACGACCTCGTTGAAGGCGTCCGCGACCTCGCCGGCCCGGCCCGCCCGGCGGGGCAGCCGGACCTTCAGGTCGCCCCGACGCACCCGCCGCAGCGCCTCGGTCAGCTCGCCGAGGAGCGCCTCGTGGTCGGGCGCGGACGGGTCCACGGTCGCCGACTGTTTCGTGGTCATCATTCCTCGCTCAGCTCGGGGCCACCGGCTCCTGCCGACACCGGCCATCCCATCATTGTGCCCGTGGCCCCGTCCCCACCACGCCCACGCGCCCGACCCACCCCTCCCCCAAGGCCCCGCCCCGCCCCGCCGGGCCGCGGTTCAGGGGTCGATCATGCAGTCGTGGTGCCCGACGAAACGGGTCAGACTTCGCCGACCGCCCACCACAATTGCATGATCGACGAGGCGGAAGGGGCGGGGCGGGGGCGTGCGTACGGGGATCGGCTTGGCACCCGCGTGGGTGGCGGTGGAGGATACGGGGGTGTCAGCGGAGGCGGGGCCCGCGGCGACCGGGGGCCGAGACGAGCACGTCCGGCGCGTCCGGCTCCCCGCGGACCGGCGTACGCCAGCTGCGGCGCGGGCCCTCGTGCGCTCCGTCCTCACCGAGGCCCACCTGGACGAACTGGCCAACGAGGCCATGCTGCTCACCACCGAACTCTCCACGAACGCGGTGGAGCACGCCCGCACCGAGCTGGACGTCGAGGTGGTCGCCGACCCGGTCGGGATCACCGTCACCGTGTCCGACTTCGCTGCCGGCCCGGTGGAGGAGCTGACCGTCGGGGTACGCAACGACGCCACCGACATCGACGAGGTCTCCGAGCGCGGCCGGGGGCTGCTGCTGGTCGACCACTTCGCCAGCCGCTGGGGCACCACCTACCTGCCCACCGGCAAGGGGGTGTGGTTCCGGCTGGACCTGCCCGGCCCGGCCGCGGGCACCCGGCACCCCGGGGTGCCCGCCGCGGCGACCGCCGGGGGCGGCGCACCGGCGACCCCGGAGAGTTCCGCGCCGAGCGCCGGTGCCATGAGCGAGCTGATGCAGACCACCCCCGACCCGTACGCCGAGGATCCGCTGCCCGACTTCGCGACCAGCCTGCTCACCCGGGTGGCGGAGATGGTCGGCGCGGCGGGCGGGGTCGTGCGGCTGGACCGGGGCGACGGGCAGGGCACCCAGGTGCTGGCCCGGTACGGTCGCCAGCCCCGGCCCGGCAACGAGCTGCTCCGGGTGGCGCTGGCCGTGCACCGGCCGTACGCCGGCGAACTGGAGCTGGACGCGGCACCGTCGGCGTACGCCCGACCGCTGGCCGTGCTGATGGCCGAGCGGCTCTCGCTGCACCTGGAGAACGACCGGCTGCGCCGGGCGGACGTCCGCCGGCAGGCCTGGCTGACCTTCCTCGCCGAGGCGAGCGAGCTGCTCGCGCAGTCGCTGGACGTCGAGTTGACCATGGCGCTCGTCCCCCAGCTCGTGGTGCCCCGGCTCGGGCAGTGGTGCGCGGTGCACACGACCGACGAGTGGGGCCGGCTCCGCCTCGCGGCGGCCAGCCACGCCGACGAGTCGGTGCTGCCCCAGCTGCACCAGGTGCTCGCGGAGACCGGCCCGGAGTCGATCCAGGCCCGGCTGCGCGAGGCGTCCCGCAACGGCACCCAGATGCCGCTCGGCGCGCCGATGGAGGGCTTCGCCGTCCCGTTGATCGCGCGGGGGCAGCGGCTGGGCACGCTGGCCGTCGGCCGGCACCAGCGACACCGGCACGACCCGGACGAGGTCGCCGTGCTGGAGGACGTCGCCCGGCGGGCGGCGCTGGCGATCGAGAACGCCCGGATCCACGCCGAGCGCCGGCGCGTCGCGCACACCCTCCAGCAGTCGCTGCTGCCGCCGGTGCTGCCCGTGGTCGAGGGCATCGGCTTCGCCGCCGAGTACGTCCCGACCGGCGGCGACGTCGACGTCGGCGGCGACTTCTACGACGTGGTGCCCCTGCCGGACGGCCGCTGGCTGGTGGTGATCGGCGACGTATCGGGCAAGGGGGTGCAGGCGGCCACGGTCACCGGCCTGGTCCGCGACGTCATCCGGGTGCTGGTGGGCGACGGCAAGCCGCTGCCGGAGGCGCTGGCCCGGGTCAACGAGACGCTGATCGAGCGGGGCGGCGGGCGCTACTGCACGTTGGCCCTGGCGGCGGTCGGCCCCGGCGACGGCGACCAGCTCGACGTCTCCCTGCACCTCGCCGGCCACGACCGGCCGGTGCTGCTGCCCGCCGGCGGCGGGGCGCGCTTCGTCGGCACCGGGGGCACCGCGCTCGGCCTGCTCGACTCGATCGCCTCCCCGACGGCGGAGGTGCCGCTCGACCCGGGCGACTCGCTGGTCTTCTACACCGACGGGGTCACCGAGCGGCGGCGCGGCCGGGAGCTGTTCGGCACCGACCGGCTGCGCGACGCCGCCGCCCCGCTGGCCGGCTACCCGGCCGACGTGATCGCGGCCCGGCTCCGCTCGACGGCGATCGGCTTCTCGATCGAGGCGCCCCGCGACGACATCGCCATCCTGGTGCTCCGCAACGACGCCTGAGCGCCGGTGACAGGGCCGGCACGCGTCGCGGCACCGCGCGGCGTCGACGCCACAGGCCGACACGCGCGGGCCGGCTCCGACAGCTCGCCCCGGTGCCGCGCGATCCGGTCGGACGACCACGCCGGCGGGCACCGCTACGGACGGCCGGTCGAGCGGGCACTTCTTCGGACCGGCCGGCGCCACCGGGCGAGTTCGCTAGGTTGACCGCATGTCGAGCACCGTCCATGGAGCCGCCGAGCGTCCGCCGCTGCTGCGCAGCGTCGTCGCCGCCCAGTCGGCGCTCACCGCCGCCTTCGTCGTCGTCCTCGCGCTCTGGGTCGGCCGGATGGCCGCCGCCGGGGTCGGCCCCGAGGAGATGCGCAGCGGGGCGTACGACCCGAAGGATCTGGTGCCGTTCGGCCTGGGCGGGGCGAACCCCCTCACCTGGCTGTACGGCGCGGTGTCGCTGCTCTACCTCGCCGGCCTGGTCGCCGGGCCGCTGCTGGCGGTCCACGCCGTGGTGCTGCTGGCCCGGGACCGGTCGGCGATGTCCCGCCGCACGTGGCGGATGCTGCTCGCCCTGACCGTGGGCGCGGTGATCGTGGCCGCGAGCCGCTTCACGCCGATCGGCGCCGACCTGCACCGATGGTGGATGGACTGAGCCGTGAGCTGCCCGGGCGGTCAGAGGCCGCCGGGCAGGCGGCCCGGGGCGAGGCGGTGGTGCGGGTCGAGGTGTTCCTTGGCCGCGCGCAGCCGGGCCAGCCCGGCCAGCTCGCCCCACAGGTCGACGGCCCGCCGGACGGCCGGCGGCGCGGAGACCACCACGCACCGGCCCTGCCGGGCGAGGAGCACGCCGCGGACGGCGGCCAGGATCGACGCCACCCGGTCGGGCGACATGGCGCCGGGCAGGGCCGCGTGCACCACGCCGAGGCCGGCGGAGCCGCGCACCGGGACGGGGCCGCCGGCGGCGTCCCGCAGCGCGTAGACGGCGGCGTGCAGGTCGGCGATCGGCACCTCGATCCGCAGCGCCGTGTCGCCGGGGCCGAACGGGTAGCGCCGCCACCACTCGGGCGCGGCGTGGCTGGCGGCCGTGCCCGGGCCGAGGAGCGCGACGAGCCGGTCGGCGCGCTCGGCCACGTCGGCCGGACCGCCCTCCAGCAGCACCACCAGCCGCCCGGCACCGGCCGGGCCGCCGCGGACGCGCCCCGCCATGGACGGGTGCGCGGCCATCGCGGCGGCCCGGCTGCCCTGGCGCGGCCGGGGTCCCGCGCCGGCCGGCAGGTCCAGCTCGACCGCCGCCGGGTCGAAGCGCGCGGCGAGCACGGTGCGGATCAGGTCGTGCACCTCCAGCGGGGTCCACACCGGTCGGCTGACCCAGATCCGGCCGGCCGGGACGGCCTGCACCCGCAGGGTCGCGGAGACCAGCACGCCGAGCGCCCCCTGCGAGCCGCAGAGCAGCCGGGCCAGCTCCAGGCCGGCGGCGCCGCCCCCGGCGTCGACGAGTTCGCCGTCGGCGTCGAGGTAGCGCACCCGGACGAGCTGGTCGCAGGGGCTGCCGTGGCGGTGCCGCAGCGGTCCCGCCTCGCCGGCGGCGAGCACGCCGCCGAGGGTGGCGCCGGGCGAGGGAGCGTCGAGCGCCAGGCGCTGCCCGGTGCGGTCCAGAGTGGACTGCACCGCGCGCAGCGGGGTGCCCGCCCCGACCTCGGTGGTGGGCGCGCCGACCGGCTCGTGCCCGATCCCGGCGAGCCGGCCGGTGTCGAGCATGATGTCGACCCGGTCGGGGGCGGCGCCCCAGTCGATCTTCGTGCCGGCGCCGCGCGGCACCACCGTCAGGTCGTGCCGGGCGGCGAGCCGCAGCACCTCGGCCGCGGCGTGCGCACCGCCCGGGACGGCCACCCAGCGGGCCGGGCGGCCGGCCACCTCGTCGGCGGGGCCGGCGAAGCGGGCGAACGGCGGGCCGCAGATCTCGGTCAACCGCCGGGTGATGTCGAGGGCTCCGGGCCGGTCGGTGGAACTCGCTGCAGCCGCCATGCCGGCCATCGTACACATGTTCGAAAGGTGTGGCGGCGGGTCGCGGTCGAGGCCGCGCGGCGGGCGGCGCGCGGCCGGTAACGTGGCGCCGTGACCACCGAGACCCCCGCGCCCACGGCCAAGCGGGTGCCCAGCGAGCGCACCCACCACGGCGACACCGTCGTCGACGAGTACGCCTGGCTCACCGCCAAGGACGACCCGGAGACGATCGCCTACCTGACCGCCGAGAACGCGTACACCGAGGCCCGGACGGCGCATCTCGAAGGGCTGCGCGCCGACCTGTTCGAGGAGATCCGCCGGCGCACCCAGGAGACCGACCTGTCGGTCCCCGGCCGCAAGGGCGGCTACTGGTACTACACCAGGACGGTCGAGGGCCAGCAGTACGGCGTGCAGTGCCGCCGGGCGGTCCGGGACGGCGAGACCGAGCCGCCGGTCAGCGCGGACGGCGCGCCGCTCGACGGCGAGGAGGTGCTGCTCGACGGCAACCTGCTCGCCGAGGGGCACGACTTCTTCGCGCTCGGCGCGTTCGACGTCAGCCCGGACGGGCGTTGGCTGGCCTACTCCACGGACTTTTCGGGCGACGAGCGGTTCACGCTGCGGGTCAAGGACCTCTCCACCGGCGAGCTGCTGCCCGACGAGGTGCCCGACACGTTCTACGGCACCGCCTGGTCCGCCGACGCCTCCGTGCTGTTCTACGTGACGGTGGACGAGACGTGGCGCCCGAACCGGGTCTGGCGGCACGCCCTGGGCACGGCGTCCACCGAGGACGTGGTGGTCTACCAGGAGGACGACGAGCGGTTCTGGGTCGGCGTGGAGCTGACCCGTTCGGAGCGGTTCATCCTCATCGACGTGCACAGCAAGATCACCAGCGAGGTGCTGGTGATCCCGGCCGGCAACCCGACCGGCGCGCCGGCGTCCGTGGCGCCCCGGCGGCAGGGCGTGGAATACACGGTCGAGCACCACGGGCACCGCTTCCTGATCCTGCACAACGACGGCGCGGAGGACTTCGCGCTGGCGTACACCTCGGCGGACGCGCCCGGCGACTGGGTGCCGCTCATCGAGCACTCGCCCGGCACCCGGCTGGAGGCGGTGGACGCCTTCGCCGACCACCTGGTCGTCTCGCTGCGCACCAACGGGCTGACCGGGCTGCGGGTGCTGCCCGTCGGCGGCGGCGACGCGTACGACATCGACTTCCCGGAGCCGCTCTACAGCGTCGGCCTCCAGGGCAACCCGGAGTACCGCACCGGGCAGATCCGGCTGGGCTACACCTCGCTGGTCACGCCCGACTCGGTCTACGACTACGACCTGGTCACCCGGCAGATGGTGCTGCGCCGGCAGAAGCCGGTGAAGCCCGGGCCGGACGGGCGGGCGTACGACCCGGCCGACTACGAGCAGCACCGCGACTGGGCGCTGGCCGACGACGGGACCCGGGTGCCGATCTCGCTGGTCTGCCGGGCCGGCACGCCGAAGGACGGCTCCGCCCCCTGCGTGATCTACGGCTACGGCTCGTACGAGGCGAGCATGGACCCGTGGTTCTCCGTCGCCCGGCTCTCCCTGCTGGACCGGGGCGTCATCTACGCCGTGGCGCACATCCGCGGCGGCGGCGAGCTGGGCCGCCGCTGGTACGACCAGGGCAAGCTGCTGGCCAAGAAGAACACGTTCACCGACTTCGTCGCCTGCGCCCGGCACCTCGTCAAGGCGGGCTGGACGACCAGCGACCGGCTCGTGGCCCGGGGCGCCTCGGCCGGCGGGCTGCTGATGGGCGCGGTCGCCAACATCGCCCCGGACGCGTTCGCCGGGATCGTCGCGCAGGTGCCCTTCGTGGACGCGCTCACCTCGATCCTCGACCCGTCGCTGCCGCTCACCGTCACCGAGTGGGAGGAGTGGGGCAACCCGCTCGCCGACCCGGAGGTCTACGCGTACATGAAGTCCTACACGCCGTACGAGAACGTGCGGGCGGTGGACTATCCGGCGATCCTCGCGGTGACCAGCCTCAACGACACCCGGGTGCTCTACCACGAGCCGGCGAAGTGGATCGCCCGGCTGCGGGAGGTCGCGCCGCAGGGCGACTACCTGCTGAAGACCGAGATGGGCGCCGGCCACGGCGGCCCCAGCGGCCGTTACGACTCCTGGCGCGAGGAGGCGTTCGTCAACGCCTGGATCCTCGACCGCCTCGGCCGCGCCTGAACGGGGTCGGGAAGGGCCCTCGCCGACGAGGGCCCTTCCCGGCGCCCGCTCACCCCAGCACGCCCGCCAGCACCGCCGGGTCGACGTTGCCGCCGGTGACGACGGCGACCGTACGACCGGGCGGCAGCTCGGCGGCGCGGAACAGCCGGGCGGCCACGGCCACGGCGCCGCTCGGCTCCACGACCAGGCGGGCGTCGCGCACCAGCCGGCCCATCGCGGCGCGGATCTCCTCCTCGGTCACCGTGACGATGCGGTCGAGCCGGGCCCGCAGGTGGGCGAGGGTCAGCTCGGACGGCGGCAGGCGCAGCCCGTCGGCCATCGTCCGATAGGTGCGCTCCTCGCCCCAGACCACCACCGACCCGGCCGCCAGCGACTCCCGGGCGTCGGCGGCGAGTTCCGGCTCGACGCCGATCACCGTCGCCGCCGGCCGCAGCGCCGTCACCGCGGTGGCGACGCCGGAGGAGAGCCCGCCGCCGCCCACGGGCACCAGCACCACGTCGACGTCGGGCAGATCCTCGACGATCTCCAGCCCGACCGTGCCCTGCCCGGCGACGATCCGCCGGTCGTCGAACGGCGGCACCAGCACCGCGCCCGTGGTCGCCGCGATGCGCTCCGCCTCCGGGCCGCGCTGCGGGGGCGGCACCAGCAGCACCTCGACGCCCAGCGCCCGGATCCGGTCCACCTTCGCCGCCGGGGCACCCTCGGGCACCACGATCCGGCACGGCACGCCGGCCGCGCGGGCCGCGTACGCCAGCGCCAGGCCGTGGTTGCCCGACGAGTGGGTGACCACGCCGCGCGACCGCTCGTCGGGCGTCAGCCGGGCGACCGCGTGGGTCGCGCCGCGCAGCTTGAAGGACCCCACCGGTTGCAGGCTCTCCGGTTTGAGCCACAGCTCCGCGTCCCAGCCGGTCCGCAGCAGCGGGGTACGCAGCACGGTGCCCGCGATGTCGGCGGCGGCGTTGTGGACGTCGGTGATCGAGACCAGCTCCATCGCCCCATCCTGCCCGAGCCGGGGGACGCCGACAGTCCCGTGTCGTTCCGGTCGGGACGTCGGGGACGGCGCGGACGGGCCCCTAGACTGCCGGAGTGACCGGGGGCGACGGGGTGGACGACGACGAGCCGGCCGGCGGCGTACCGGCGGCGGGGTGGCGGGCGGCGGCGCGCGACCGGCGCGTCTGGGCGATCCTCGCGGTGGTCGCGTTCCTGCTGGTGTGCTGCTGTTCCGCCGCCGCCGGGACGCTGCTCGCGCTCGCCACCGGCCTGTTCACCGCCTGACCCGGCACCGGGGGCGTGTCGCGGCTCAGGTCGCGCGCAGCTCCTCCACGGCCGTGCCCGCGCGCAGGAAGAGCAGGCCCACGCCGACCGTCACCAGCACCCCGGCCAGGGCGCCGGCCCCGAGCAGGGCCAGCTGTTCCAGCGGTACGTCGGGCGGCACGGTCACCTCCGGCATCTCCACGACCCGGGTGTGGCGCGCCCGGGTGGCGGGGTCGGCGCAGAGCTGCGCGGTGGCGTCGCAGACCTCGTCGTAGTGAATTGCGGTCGGCGCGCGGAAGAGCCCCCGGGCCAGCAGCAGGCCCACGGCGAGCGCGACGGCCACCGCCGGCACGGCCGGGGCCAGCGACTGCCAGGCGATGGACCGGCCGAGCGTGGACCGGGGCACCCCGGTCGCCACCAGGGCCGCGTACGCGCGCCGCCGGGCGGTGATCCCCTCCACCACCGCGACGACCAGCCCACCGGCGGCGACCAGCATGGCCACCGCCACCGCCAGGTCCACCAGATCCATGGTCCGCAGGTAGAAGTCGCCGCCCGCCATCCCGGACCCGGTTCGCCGGCTGAGCTCGGCCGACGCCACGAAGTACTCCCGCAGCCCGGCCGCGCCCGCGCCGAGGAGCACCGCCGCCAGCAGGGCGGCGAAGGTGCGGCTGCCCGCCCACGGGTCGGCCATCAGCCGGCGGGCGGCGAGCAGCGCGGCCGGCCCCCGGGCGTAGCGGTGCAGCGCCCGCCCGGCCATCCAGGAGATCCAGCCGGTGCCGACGACCACCCCGATCATCGCGGCCAGCCCGCCGCCGACGAGCAGCGCCGGCACCAGCCACGACGGTCCGTCGGCGCCACGCCGGACGTACCAGCGGGTGACCGGTCCGACGGCGAGGAAGGCGGCCAGCCCCGCGCCGATGAGGACGCCCGCCCAGGGCCGAGGGCCGCGTTCCCGGCGCTGCGTACGCAGCACGCCGAACGGGGTCGTGCTCACCCGGCGCAGCATCAGCGCGGTGGCCAGCGCCGCCACGACCGGCAGCCCCGCCAGCACCGCCGCCAACACGCCCGCCGGGGGCAGCACGTCGGTGGGGAGGACGAGCCGCCCCCGGGCGTCGGGCCGGTCGAACAGCTCGCGGCCGGCGAAGTGGACCGACGCGCCGGCCAGCGTGCCGAGCAGGCTCGCCAGGCCGGTCTCCAGCACGGCGATCCGGGTCACCTGGCCCGGGGTGGCGCCGGCCAACCGGAACGCGGCCAGCCGGCGGTCCCGCGCCGGGGCGCCGAGCCGGGCGCACTGCCCGGCCAACGCCAGCACGGGAATCATGAGCAGCAGCAGGGCGAAGGCCGTGCCGCCGCGCAGCCCCGGCTCGACGAGCAGCTGGTTGGCGTACTGCTGGGACCAGCGGCTGCCGTTGCCGTCGGTGGCGGGCGGGGTGGGGATGGCCAGCACGGTGAGCGCGGCGAGGGCGGCGAGGGTCGCCAGGGCGGCGCTGAGCGCGGTCAGCGCCACCCGGACGGTGTCGGTGCGGGTGCCGGCCAGGGCGAGGCGTACCAGCGTCGACGGTCTCACCGGCGGCTGCCCGGCAGCGGGGTGTCGAGGCCGAGCCCGGTGTGGTCGACCATGCCGTCGCGGAGGATGACCTCGCGGTCGGCGTACGCGGCGATCTGCGGCTCGTGGGTGACCAGGACGACCGTGGTCCGCTGGTCGCGGGCGAGCCGGACCAGCTGGACGAGCACCTGCTCGCCGGTGAGCGTGTCCAGCGCGCCGGTCGGCTCGTCGGCGAAGAGCACCCGGGGCTCGGTGACCAGGGCCCGCGCCGTCGCGCAGCGCTGCTGCTGGCCGCCGGACATCTCGCCCGGCCGGACGTCGGCCAGGTCGGCCACGCCGAGCCGGTCCATCCAGGACAGTGCCGCCGTCCGCGCCTCCCGCCGCCGGGTGCCGGCGAGGAGCAGCGGAAGGGCGACGTTCTCGGCGGCGGTCAGCTCGGCAACGAGCTGGCCGAACTGGAAGAGCACCCCGAACTCGGTGCGCCGCAGCCTGGACCGTGCCGCCTCGGACCAGGTGTCGATCCGCTGCCCGTTCCAGCTCACCTCACCGGCGTCCGGGCGCAGGATGCCGGCGAGGCAGTGCAGCAGGGTGGACTTGCCGCAGCCGCTCGGGCCGGTGACGGCGACGATCTCCCCCTCGGCGACGTCGAGCGTGACGCCGCGCAGCGCGGGTGTCCGCCCGTAGGCCTTGACCACGCCGCGAGCCTGAAGTTGCGTCACGAGTGCACCTCCCGGTGCCAGTCGGCGACCCGGCCCAGGGTGGTCTGCAACCACCGCAGGTCGGCGTCGAGATGGGCGATGGCGAAGTCGGCCGCGACGATGTCGTCGAGGCTGGCCGAGGGCGCCGTCTTCACCGCGGTCAGCTCGCGCAGCCGCTCGGTGTGGGCCTGCCGCTGGGCGACGAGGTAGGCCCGGGCCCGGTCCGCGTCGGCCACCAGCAGCGCCACGACCACCTTGGCGAAGAGCGTGCTGGCGACGTAGGGCATCGGCGGCTCGACCTCGGCGAGCCACCGCTGGAGCGCGGCCCGGCCGTCGGCGGTCAGCGAGTACGCGGTGCGGTCGGGACCGCCCTCACGTTCCTGCCCGGCGGGTGCCACCAGGCCGTCCCGCTGCAACCGGCCGAGGGTCGAGTAGACCTGCCCGAAGGCCAGTGGCCGGGCGCGGGGCAGGCGCTCGTCGTGGGCGCGCTTCAGCTCGTAGCCGTGCCGGTTGCCGGCGGCGAGGAGGCCGAGCAGCAGGTGCGGGGTGGACACCCGGGTCACTATTCACCGAGCGAATAGTGACTGTCAAGGAGGCCCGCGCGGCGGGATGCCGCGCGGGCCTGTGAGAGGGAGGGCTGTCCGATCAGGCGCCGGCCGACCAGGCGGGGTGCCGCCCGGTCAGGGCGAGGAGACTATCGATCTCCGAGGCGTCCGACGAGGACGTGCCCACCGGCTCCGCGAAGAGGCCACGCTCGCGGGCCGTCGGGCCCTGCTGCTCCATGAACGCGTAGATCGGGGGCAGCGCCTCCGGCGCCGGCTGGAACGGCTGACCGGTGGCGATGGCCAGGTCCCACCCGTGCACCGTGAGTTCGAGCAGCGCGATGTTGCCGACCGTCTCCTGCGGCATGCCCATCCCGGGCGAGTCGCCTTCCAGGGCGGCCGGATCCGACCACGCCTCGATCAGTTTCGCGATCTCGCCCTCGAAGCGGTCGCGCCAGCCCTCGGTCAGGTGGTCGGGCTCCTCCACCCACTCCGGCTGCTGCTTCGCCGCCAGCACCCGGAGGTTGACCACCGCCTGGTAGAAGTGGTTGAGCAGGTCGCGTACCGCGTAGTCGCTACAGGGGGTCGGCAGGTCCAAATGGTCGTCGGAGATTCCCCGGATCACCGCGACGGTACGGGGCGCCGCGGCTGCCAACAGATCGCTAGTCTTTGTGGACATAGGGTCAGCGTATGAGGATCGTCTTGAAGAAATGCGACACCAGCCGCGCCGCGACAGCCGGGGAATTCTGGACCCCCACCGGTTGCTGCGGCGGGTCCGGCTCCGCCGCTGCCTGCCGGCCGCCGCGCTACTGCCCTATGTGGAGCACTACTGGCTCGTCGACTGGCGGCTGACCGAGCCGTTCGTGCAGCGGGTCGTGCCCCATCCCGCGGTGAACGTGGTCTTCGCCCGTCACGACGACGCCCCCGAGACCGCCCAGATCGCCGGCGTCGGGCTGCGACTGCTCTCGATCACGCTGGCCGGCAGCGGCCAGGTCTGCGGCGTCCAGTTCCGCCCGGGCGGCTTCCGGCCCTACTGGCGGCGGTCGGTCGCCGAGCTGACCGGGCGGCGCCAGCCCCTCACCACCGGCCCCGGCGCCGCCGACCCGACCGGTGCCGGCGCGCCCCCGCGGGCCGCCGTGGGCGGCGCGGTCTGCGAGGGTACGGACGACGAGCGCTGCGCCGCGCTGGACGCCGTCCTGACCGCCTGGGCGCCCGAGCCGGACCCGGTCGCCGACGAGGTCATCGCGCTGGTCGAGAAGATCCGCGCCGACCGGAACATCCTGCGGGTGAGCGACTTCGCCCGGCGGCACGACAGCTCCGTCCGCCGGTTGCAGCGGCTCTTCCTGGAGTACGTCGGCGTCGGCCCCAAGTGGGTCATCCGGCGCTACCGGCTCCAGGAGGCGATCGAGCAGGCCGCCGGCGGGCCGCAGGACTGGGCGGCGCTCGCCTCCGACCTGGGCTACAGCGACCAGGCCCACCTGGTTCGGGAGTTCACCGCCGTCACCGGCGTCTCCCCGGCCGCGTACGCCCGGTCGCTCGGCTGACCGGCGCACCCGCGCTTCGGGCGCGGCGACGCAGGCGTGCCCCGGGGGCCACCGGGTCCCGCTGGGACGCCCGACGGTCAGCGGCGGCGGAGGGCCACCACGGCGACGTCGTCGTGGATCTCCGGCGGGGCCAGCTCGACCAGGAGCCGTTCGCAGAACTGGTCCAGGTCGTCCTCGACCCGGCCGGCGGCTACGGCCAGGGCGGCCAGCCCGTCGTCGATCGTGGTGTCCCGCCGCTCGATCAGCCCGTCGGTGTAGAACACCAGCGTCGCCCCGGCCGGCAGCACGAACTCCAGGTCGGGTGGCCGTGGCGCGCGGACCCCGAGCAGCGGGGCCGAGTGCTGCACGAACTCCACCTTGCCGTCCAGACTGAGCAGCGGCGGCAGGTGACCGGCGCTGGCCAGCCGCACCCGGCCGCTGGGCGGGTGCAGCAGCAGCACGCAGATCGTGGCCAGCTCGTTGGGGAGCAGGGTGCGCATGAGCTCGTTGACCCGGTCGAGGATCTCGCCCGGCTGGTGCCCCTCCACCGCGTACGCCCGCACCGCGTGCCGCAGCTCGGCCATCACCGTCGCGGCGTGCAGCGAGTGACCGGCCACGTCGCCGATCGCCAGCAGCAGGTGACCGTCAAGCATCACCAGCTCGTAGAAGTCGCCCCCCACCTCGGTCTGCGCGCTCGCCGGCTCGTAGCGGACGGCCATGTCGAGCCCGTTGACCTGCGGTATCCGGCGCGGCAGCAGGCTGCGCTGGAGCGTGACCGCGATACGGTGCTCCTCGTCGAAGGAGCGCTGCGCCTCCACAGCCGCCGCCACCGCCTGAGCGAGCTGCCGCAGCACCGGAGTGCGGGCGGTCTGCGTGGCGGTGGGCACCACGACGTAGAGCGGCGCGCGGTCCTCGCGCAGCCGGGCGGCGGCCACCGTGACCGTGTCGTCCGACGGCCACTCGACCAGGCCCCAGGCGGCCGGCTCGTCCACCCGGACCGTCGTCCCGGTGGGCACCCCGGCGTCGTCGACGATCCACGGGACGATCGTGGCCGGGCCGCCGGGGCCGTCCGCGATCCCGGCGAGGCAGTCGCCCTCGAACGTCTCGGCGATCACGGCGGCCGGGCTCTTGAAGATCTGGGCGGCGCCGGCCGCCGCCGCCTCCAGCAGCCGTGCGAAGTTCGGGGCGGAGTGCACCGCCACGGTGGTGTCGGCCAGCCCGAGCAGCCGTTCGGCGAGCAGCTCGGCGCGCTGCCGGGCCCGGTAGTAGCGCAGCACCGCGTGGGAGGTCGCGACCAGCTCCTCCGGCTCGATGGGCTCGGCCAGGTACGCGTCCGCGCCCCGGGTCAGCCCCTGCGCCCGGTCCGCCACGTCCACCGCGTGCGCGGACACGTGGATCACCGGCATCGCCGGGTGCGCCGCCTTGATCCGCTCGCAGACCTCGAACCCGTTGATGTCGGGCAACCGCACGTCGAGCACCACGAGGTCGATCGGGTCCACCCCGACCCGGGCCAGCGCCTCGGCGCCGTTCTCGGCCTCCAGCACGGTGAAGCCCGCCCGGGAGAGCCAGCTGACCAGGAGGTAGCGCTTGGTGGGGCTGTCGTCGACCACCAGCACCGTCGCCGGGCCACCCTCCACCTCACGCTCCTCCGACGGGCAGGGTGACCGTGAACGTGCTGCCCCGGCCCGGCTCGCTGGACACCGTCAGGCTGCCACCGAGCAGGTTCACCAACCGCCGCGCGTACGGCAGGCCGAGGCCCGTGCCGCCGACCCGGGTGGCGCCGGGCACCTGGTAGAACTCCTCGAAGATCCGCTCGTGCAGCTCCGGGGGGATGCCCGCGCCGGTGTCGGAGACGATGAGCGACCAGCGCTCGTCCCGCCGCTCCGCCCGCAGCCGGACCTCCCCGCGCTCGGTGAACTTGAGTCCGTTGTGCAGCAGGTTGCGCAGGACCTGGGCGAGCAGCACCTCGTCCGTACGCAGCGTCGCCGGAACTGGCGGCTCCTCCACCACGAACTCCACGTCGGGGCGGGTGGCCAGGGCCCGTAGCGTGCCGCGCAACTGGCCGAAGACCGGCCGCAGGTCGACCTCGGTCCAGTCGGGCTCGATCCGGCCCGACTCGGCCTTGGCCAGGTCGAGCAGCTCGTTGACGAGCGTGAGGAGGTCACCCGCCGAGGAGCGGATCAGCCCGACCTGGCGGGCCTGCTCGGCGGTGAGCGGGTCGGAGGCGGAGTCGCCGAGCAGCCGGCCCAGGCCCATGATCGCGGTGACCGGCGCCCGCAGCTCGTGGCTGACGTTCGCCAGGAAGCGGCTCTTCGACTCGCTGGCCGCGCGCAGCTGGGCGGACTTCTCGTCCAGCTCGGCGTAGAGGGCCACCACGCCGCGGTTGGTCTCCTCCAGCTCCTCGGTGAGCTGGTTGTAGAGCGCCATCACCCCGCGGTTGGTCTCCTCCAGCTCCTCGTTCAGGACGGCCAGCTCGTCGCGCTGGCTGCGTACCTCGTCGAGGGCGGCGACCAGTTGGGCGTTCTGGGCGGTCAGCTCGTCCAGGGCGCTGCCCGGGGCGTTCCGGTCGAGCTCGGAGCGCAGCTCGGCGAGACGCTCGGGGGTCAGCACCTCTGCGGTGACCGGGACACGTCGGGACATCCTCACGACCGTAACCCCCTCCCCGGTCACCACGCCCAACTTGTCCACCAACCGCGCCACCGCGCCGGACTGCGGCTCGTACCGGCCGCCGGGCAGCGGACGCGCCGGGACGAGGTCCACCCGCAGGTGGCGCCTGCCGTCGACGGCGTCATCGACGAGCACGAATGCCACCTCCGCCCCGCCGACCGAGTGCAGCAGGTCCCGGGCGACCTCGCTGAGCGCCGTGGCGATGCGTACCTGGTCCTGGTGCTCCAGGCCCACCGCGGCGGCGACCTCACGGCCCCGCTGGCGGACGACGAAGATGTCGTGTTCGACCCGCAGCGCCATCGTCAGCAGCGGCGCCCCGGTGGGTCCGGTCACGACCATGCCCGGACGGCCAGGACGCAGGCGTCGTCGCGGCGGGTGCCGGCGTCACGCAGCACCGTCGCGGCCACCACCAGGGGCGAACGGTCGACGAGACCGGGATAGTCGGCGAGCTGCCAGCGGTCGACCACCCCGTCACTGTGCATGACCAGCAGGGAGTCGGACTCGAATGGGTAGTCGTACTGCCGGACCGAGGGGCGCTGGTGCCCGGCGATGCCGGGCAGCGAGACCAGGCCCCGCCGCTTGCCGTCGGCGCCAATCACGGCGGCGGAGATGTTGCCCAGCCCGGAGTAGCGCAGCATCCCGGCCGACGGGTCCGGCTCGGCCACGGCCAGCGCCGCGCCCCGGGTGTGCGACATCGAGCGGTGCAGGTGCGCGACGACCGCCGACGGCGCCCCCACCGGCGCCTTGCGGAACGCGTCGAGCGCGGCGTCGGTGGCGGCGGAGGCGAGCGGCCCGTGTCCCAGGCCGTCGCAGACCAGCACCTGGCGCCGGCCCTCGACGATCCGCCACGCGTACCCGTCGCCGCTGACCGACTCCCCGGCCAGCGGCCGGCTGAGCGCGCCGACCCAGGGCCGCTCGTGCCCGCCGTCGGGCTTCGGCCAGACCTGTACGGCGAGGACCGTGCCGCGCTCCGGCCGGGAGTAGCCGTCGAACCAGCTGGCCTGTCGGACGATCGCGCCGAGGCCGATGCCGAGCGTCCCGACGGTGGAGTGCCCGTCCTGGGAGGAGGCGGTGAGGTCGGCCATCCCCGGCCCGGTGTCGAGGGCGACCAGCTCCACGCCGGCCTCCCCGTCGCGCCGCGCCGGCCGCAGCAGCAGGACACCGTCGTCGGCGTGCTTGACCAGGTTGCTGGTCAGCTCGGCGGCGACGATGGCCAGGTCGGCGGTGCGGGCATCGCCCAGGTCGAGCTGGACGCCGAGCCGTTCGGCGGCCCGACGCACCGCGCTGGCCGTGCTGCCGTTCTCGACCCGGAACCAGACTCCGCGGTCGGAGACCACGTCGTCGTTCATCGGGACCATTTGGTGACCGTGATCCGGGTTCCCTCGCCCACGGCGGTCTGGATGTCGAACTCGTCGACCAGCCGGCGCGCGCCGCTGAGCCCGAGGCCGAGCCCGCCGCCGGTGGTGTAGCCGTCGGTCAGCGCCAGGTCGAGGTCGGCGATGCCCGGGCCGGAGTCGGCGAAGACGATCCGCACGCCCCGCCGCCGGCCGTTGTCCACCGTGGCCACCTCCACCGAGCCGCCGCCGCCGTACACCAGGGTGTTGCGGGCCAGTTCACTCGCCGCGGTGACGATCTTGGTCTGGTCGACCAGCGAGAGCTTGACCGCCACCGACACGGTACGCACCAACTGCCGGACCCGTACCACGTCCTCGTCGCTGCGGATCGCCTGCGCCTGCGGCTGGCCCAGGTCGACTCCGGCGGTCATGACAACGCCGTCGTCTCGGCGTCCGGTTCGTCGTCGAACGCGAGCTCGTGCTCGTCGGCGTGGGCCGCCGCGATCAGCTCCATGCCCCGCTCGACGTTGAGCGCCGTCCGGATGCCGTTGAGCGACAGGCCCAGCTCGACCAGGGTGATGGCGACGGCGGGACGCATCCCGACCACGACCGTCTCCGCGTCGAGCACCTTGGAGATCGACGCGATGGTCGACAGCATCCGCCCGACAAAGGAGTCGACGATGTCCAGGGCGGTGATGTCGATGATCACGCCGTGACAGCCGGTGGCGACGATCCGCTCCGCGAGGTCCTCCTGGAGCTGGACGGCCGTCTGGTCGGACATGTCGACCTGGATGGAGACCAGCAGGATGTCGCCGATCTTGAGGATCGGCACCCGCTCCATCAGGCCTCCCGGCGCTGGCGGCGGCCGGTCTCGACCCCGGTGAGCCGGAGCACGTGCCGCAGCGCGTCGGCGAGGCTGGCCTTGGTGGCGATGTCGCCGAACTCGATGCCCAGGGCCACGATGGTCTGCGCGATCTGCGGCCGGATGCCGGAGATGATGCAGTCGGCGCCCATCAACCGGGCGGCCACCACGGTCTTGAGGATGTGCTGGGCGACCTGGGTGTCCACCGCCGGTACGCCGGTGATGTCGATGATCGCGTAGGGCGAGCCGGTGTCGACCAGGGTCTGGAGCAGCCGCTCCATCACCACCTGGGCCCGGGCCGAGTCGAGGGTGCCGACCAGCGGCACGGCGACCACGCCCTCCCAGAGCTTCACCACCGGGGTGGACAGCTCCAGCAGCTGCTCCGCCTGGTCGGCGATGAGGCTCTCGCGGGTGCGTACGAAGCTCTCGAAGGTGAACAGGCCCATCTGGTCGATCAGGCCGGAGAAGGCGACGTAGTCGCGGAGCGCGTCGGGGCCGCCCTCGGCCTCCACCAGCTCCAGCAGCACCTCCTTGAGCGAGAACACGCTGACCGCGGTCTCGGAGGCGGAGAAGCCCTGCCGGGCGCGTCCCCGGGACAGCTCCGACAGCACGGCGCGCAGCTCGGTGGCCTGCTCGGAGTCGAGGTCGACGGCTCCCTGCTCACTTGCCGTGATCATGCTAGAATGCAGCTCCTGCATCTGCCGGCGCAGTTCGCCCTGACTGAGTCGCCCGCGCAGCGACCCGGCGGCGATCTCCGTCCAGCGCTGCATGATCCGCTCGGCGTGACCGGTCAGCAGACCGGCCAGCCGGCTGCTTTCCTCGGCGCTCAACGCCATGGTGAACCCCCTTCGACCTCGACGGCGGACTCTATCACCGGAGGCCGGAGCGCTACTTGTCGCAGGGCAAACGAATGAGGACGGCCACCGGATACCGCCTCCCGTTCTGCATACCACCCCGATCGTGGGATACCGTTTCCCCGATAACAGGAGGTCTGGCGAATGTCCTTGACGGTGCACACGGAACAGCGCGGCGACGTGGTCGTCGTATCGGTCGCGGGCGAGCTGGACATGGCGACCGCACCGCAGTTGCAGGACCAGATCACCGACCTGCTCGACAAGGGCCGCAGCCGGCTCGTCTTCGACCTGGCGAACGTCTCGTTCTGCGACTCCACGGGGCTGTCGGTGTTCGTCCGGGCCAAGAACAGCTGCGACGAGGCGGGCGGCGTGGTACGGCTGGCCGCACCGCAGCGGGGCGTGCTGCGCATCCTCGAGGTGAGCGGTCTCGTCGAGGTGCTGCACACCTATCCGACGGTCGACCAGGCCGTGGCCGGCGACCCCACGCCGGCCTCCTCCTGACGGTCCCCCTCACGCCTCGTCCTCGATGTGTCGGGGACGGGCGATCACCATGCCCGCGCCGGTCTGCACAGCGAGTGCCGCCAGCAGGAACCCGATCGGGACGGTCCAGCCGCCGGTCGTCCCGTAGAGGATGCCCACCAGCAGCGGCCCCAGCGCCGCGATGAGGTAGCCGACGCTCTGGCTGAAGGCGGAGAGCGCCACCGTTCCCTCGGTGGTCCGCGCGCGCAGCCCGATGGTGGCCAGGATCATCGGGAAGGCGCTCTGCCCGATGGCGAGCAGCACCACCCAGAGCAGCGCACCGTCGTGCGGCGCGACGGCCATCCCGACGTAGGCGAGGGCCATCGCGGCGGAGAGCGTCAGCACCAGCGGGTGCAGGGTGCGCAGCCGCCCGGCCAGGGTCGGCATCAGCAGGGCGATCGGCACGCCCAGCGCCGTCACCCCGGCGAGCAGCAGGCCGGCGTCCTGCGGCCGGTAGCCGGCGTCGCGGAAGAGCTGGGCCAGCCAGCCCATGATCGCGTAGGCGCCCAGCGACTGCGTCCCGAAGTAGACCGCCATCGCCCAGCCGAGCCGGGTCCGCCCGGGCCGGATGCGGCGGGGACGGGGCGCCACCGCCGCCGAGGTCGCCGCCCGTCGGGCCGCGCGCGCCCGCAGCGCCAGCGGCACCCACGGGAGTACGGCCACCAGGGCCAGCCCGGCCCACACGGCGAGCCCGGCCCGCCAGGTGCCGAAGAGGTGCGCGACCGGCACCGCCGCCGCGGCGGCCACCGTCGCGCCCACCGTCAACGTCATCGAGTACGCCCCGGTGACCAGCCCGATGCGGTGCGGGAAGTACTGCTTGACCAGCAGCGGGAGCAGGACGTTCGCCACCGCGATCCCGGCCAGCGCGAGGGCGCTGCCGGCGATGAAGACCAGCGCGGAGTCCGTACCGACCCGGACGAGCTGCCCGGCGGCGAGGATCAGCATCGCCACCACCAGCACCCGGGCCGGGGAGTTCCGGCGGACCAGCCGGGGCGTGAGTGACCCGAAGACGGCGAAGGCCACCGCGGGCAGGGTGGTCACGACCCCGGCCAGCGCACCGGAGAGGGCCAGGCCGCCGCGTACCTCGTCGAGCAGGGCGCCGAGGCTGGTGATCGCGGCCCGCAGGTTGAGCGCCACGAGCAGCATGCCGACGAGTACGAGCAGGCCACCGGCGACCGGGCCGGCCGGCGCGGCGGCGCGGGACGACCGGAGGTCGTCACCCGACGTACCCGGCGAGGCGCCGGCGTCGACGTCGACGCGTGCGGCCGGGGCGGCGGTGGTTGGCGGGGTCATGCGTCCGAACCTACAATCATGGGATGAATTTCGGGCAGGTGTTGTAACCAGTGCCACCGTCGGTTGATTCCGCCACCGCGCCACCGCGGGGACACCGGGTGCGGCAGACCATCGCCCAGCTCAGGGAGCGGATCCTCGGCGGCGAGTGGCCGGTCGGCGGGCGGATCCCCACCGAGCCGCAGCTCGTCGCGGCGCTCGGCGTGGGCCGCAACACGGTCCGCGAGGCGGTGCGGGCGCTGGTGCACGCCGGGGTGCTGGAGTGCCGGCAGGGCTCCGGGACGTACGTGGTGTCGACCGACGAGCTGGCCCCGGTGGTGGCCCGCCGGCTCACCGCCGACCGGATGGTCGAGGTGGTCGAGGTGCGCCGCGCCTTCGAGGTGGAGGCCGCCCGGCTCGCCGCGCTACGGCGTACGACCGAGGACCTGGCGGCCCTGGACGGCGCGCTCGCCGCCCGCGAGGCGGCCTGGGGCGGCGGCCGGGTCGACGAGTTCGTGGAGGCCGACGCGGCGCTGCACACCGCCGTGGTCGCGGCGGCGCACAACGGCATGCTCGCCGAGCTGTACGCCTCGGTCGGCACCGCGCTGCGCAGCACGGTCGCCCAGTCGATGGGCGACGCGCTGGAGCCGGAGCGCTACGTCGACCACTCCCGGCTGGTCGAGGCGATCCGGGCCGGCGACCCGGACCGCGCGGCGATCGAGGCCGGCGCTTTTCTGGAGCCCACGCCCGGGGCATAGGTTGTGCCGGACGGAAGACCGGACACCTCGGGAGTACGGATGCTCAAGGGCTTCAAAGACTTCATCATGCGCGGAAACGTCGTCGACCTGGCGGTCGGTGTCGTCATCGGCGCCGCGTTCACGGGCGTGGTCACCCAGCTCACCAAGTCGTTCCTGGAACCGCTGGTCCGGGTGCTCATCGCGCTGCTCACCGGCAGCAAGAACGGCCTCACCGGCTCCACACCGACGTTCCGCGAGATCCCGTTCGACTGGGTGGCCTTCGTCAACGCGCTGATCACCTTCCTGCTCACCGCGGCGGCGCTCTACTTCCTCGTGGTGTTCCCGATGAACAAGCTGGCCGAGCGACGCAAGCGGGGCGAGGAGCCGCCGCCGAAGGCGCCGAGCGAGGAGGTCCGGCTGCTCACCGAGATCCGCGACGCCCTGGTCGCCGCCGGCCACACCACCCCCGGACAGCGGCGCGGCGCGCTCGACGAGGTGCTGGGCCGCCGGGAGGAACCGCCCACTCCGCGCTGAACCCGGCGCACGCACACCGGCCCCTGCGGGATTCCCGCAGGGGCCGCACATTTTCGTACGCCTGTTCGATAGAGTCCCCGCCATGGAGCAGCGGAAGCACTGGTGGAACGGGAAATGGGGCCGGCTGGCCCGGCGCGACGTCTTCCTCCGGGTGGACGCCGACCGGTGGCACGTCGAGCAGCGCGCCGGCGGCTCCGAGGGCGTCTCCCGGTTCTACGAGTACGACACCGCCGAGGACGCCGAGGAGACGGTCCGGGCACTGCTCCAGGGCACCGACACGTGGCGCGAGCTCTCCCCCCGCCCGCCGAGCGCCTGGTCCCCGGAGGCGTGACCGGTACGCCACCACGAGATCTTGGACAGTTGCCGTTCGGCCCGAGCGGCAACTGTCCAAGATCTCGACGATGGTTTAGCCGGAGCGGGGGCCGGGAACCGCGCCAGGATGGAGCAGCAGGGCACCGAGCGACAGGCGACAGTTTCCCGGATCACCACGGGCATGCGGGTGGTCGACGTCGACGGCACCGAGGTCGGCACCGTCGACCTGGTCCAGCGGGGCGACCCGAACGCGGTGACCGTGCAGGCGCCGACCGCCGACCCGGGCAGCAGCCTGGACGAGCTGATCGAGTCGACGGCCGTCGAGGAGCCGGACGTGCCGGCCGACCTGGCGGCCCGACTGCTGCACAGCGGCTACCTGAAGGTCTCCACCGACCTGGTCCGCACCGGCGCGGTCTACGTGCTCGCCGAGCAGATCGCCGCCGTCACCGACGACCAGGTCCGCCTCGACGTCCCGGCCCGCCACCTGCCCCCCGAGGAGTAGGCGCCGCCCCGCCGCCACCCGGCGACGAGGCGACCGCGACGGAATCCGGTCCGGTCGAAGCCGGAGCGGCCGCAGCAGGCCCGGTCGCAGCAGGCCCGGCCACACCCGGTTCGGCCGCATCCGGCCCCGGCGATGCGGTCGCGGGTCCGGGCGCCGGCTCCGGCGCGGCCGGCCCGCCGGAGCGGTGGCGGAAGAGCAGGAGCATCACCCCGCCCGCGACCAGGCCCCAGAACGCCCCGCCCACGCCGACCAGGGTCACCCCGGAGGCGGTGACCACGAAGGTGACCACCGCGGCCTCCCGGGCCGCCGGCTCCGCCAGCGCCGAGGTGAGCGCGGTGGCCAGCGCGCCGAGCAGCGCCAGCCCGGCGACCGCCTCGATCAGCACCGGCGGGGCGAGCGCGACCAGCGCGGTGGCCGCCCCGGCGCCCAGCCCCAGCAGGGCCAGCCCGATCCCGGCGGTGACCGACGCGATCCAGCGACGGTCCGGGTCCGGGTGGGCGTCCGGGCCGGCGGCCAGCGCGGCGGTGATCGCGGCGAGGTTGACCGCGTGCCCGCCGGCGGGCGCCGCGACCACGGTGGTCAGCCCCGTGGCGCGCAGCGCGGCGCCGAAGGGCGGCCGGTAGCCGTAGCCGACCAGCACCGCCATCCCCGGCACGTTCTGCGCGGCCATGGTGACCAGGAAGAGCGGCAACGCGAGGCCGACCATCGCGGAGAGGCTCCAGGCCGGCGCGGTCAGCTCGACGGCGGGCAGCAGCCGCGCGCCGCCGAGCCCGGAGACCGGCGTGGTCAGCGCGATCGCCGCCACCGCGACGACCAGCGCGCCCGGCACCGCCCACCGGCGGGCGAACCGGTGCAGCAGCAGCCAGGCCAGCACCACGGGGACGGCCAGCCGGGGCACCTCGACCAGCGCGCGGACGGGGGCGGTGCAGAGCGGCAGCAGGACGCCCGCGAGCATCGCGCCCGCGACCGGCCGGGGGATCGCCGCGACGGCCCGCCCGAGCGCGGGGAACAGCCCGGCGGCCACGATCAGCCCACCCGAGACGAGGAACGCCCCGACGGCGACGGGCCAACCGCCGGGCGCCGCACCGGTGGCGACCAGCAGCGCCGCGCCCGGGGTGGACCAGGCGACGCTCATCGGGATCCGGTGCCGCAGGCCCAGCCAGACGGCGGAGATCCCGGAGGCCACGCACACCGCCAGCAGCCCGGACGCGGCCTGGGCGTCGGAGGCGCCGACGGCCCGCAGGCCGGCCAGCACCACCGTGAACGAACTGGCGAAGCCGACCAGCGCGGTCACCACGCCGGCCAGCACCGGTTGCGACAGTCCCGCCATCCCGCCTCCCCCGACCGTTCCGTTTACGGAACAAGAACCTGTAGCACCATAGCGGGGTGCCGCAGACGTCACCAGTCCACCGATCGGCCCCCGATCCGGGCGCCGAGGCCGTCGGTCGCCGGATACGCGCCCTGCGCGAGGAGCGGAGGATGTCGCTGTCCACCCTCGCCCGGCTCGCCGGGGTGGGAAAGGCGACCCTCTCCGGCCTGGAGAACGGCACCCGCAACCCGACCCTGGAGACGCTCTACGCGATCACCGCGCAGCTCGGCGTACCGCTGACGGCCGTGCTCTCCGGCCCGGCCGCCGGGCCGACCGTCCGCGGCGCCGCGGTCAGCGCCATCCTGCTGGAGGTCTTCGAGGACGGCGACGCCACCTACGAGCTGTACCGGATGCTGGTCGCGCCCGGTCCGGAACAGCTCTCCCCCGCGCACCAGAAGGGGGTCACCGAGCACGTCACCGTCTTCTCGGGCGTGCTGCGCGCCGGCCCGGTCGACGCGCCGCTTACCGCCGCCGCCGGCGGGCACCTGCGCTGGACGTCGGACGTGCCGCACGTGTACGCCGCCGTCGGCGACGAGGAGGTCGCCGCCAGCCTCCTGCTCCGCTACCCCCGCCGCTGAGCACCCGCCGGCGACGCGGACCGCGCCGGCCCGCTCAGGCGTCGGCTCAGCCGTCCACCGGCGTCGGCACCGGCAGCCGCCGCTGCACCGCCCAGATCGCCGCCTCGGTACGCGACGCCGACCCGGTCTTGCGCAGCAGGTTGGACACGTGCACGGTGACCGTCCGCACCGAGATGCCGAGGGCCCGCGCCGCCTGCTTGTTGGACATCCCGGCGACCAGGCAGCCCAGCACCTCGATCTCCCGCCCGGTCAGCTCGGCGTCCACCGGATCCGCCGGCCGCCGCGGCGCCACCCTCGGCGGGCCCGGGGCGGGCGGCGGCCGGAGCAGCGCCTCGGGCCCCCGGCCGGCGTGGGCGGCGAGCAGCTCGGTCAGCGCGTACGGGTTGCCGCCGGTGCGCTGCCAGACGGCGCGAACCAGCCGGCCGGACGGGCGCGGCTCCGCGTACACCTGGGTCAGCACCTCGGCGACCTCGGCCGGGAGCAACGGTCCGAGGTGTTGGCGGACGGCGCCCCGGACGCCGCAGAGCCGGGCCAGGGCGCGGACCGCGAGGTCCGGCGCGACGGCGTCCTCGGCGGGCCGGCTCGCCACCACCAGCAGCGCCGGCAGGTCGGCGGTGGTCGCCAGCTCGCCGACCAGGTTCAGGCTGGCCGGGTCGAGGGCGTGCAGGTCCTCCACCACCAGTACGGCCGGGCCGGCGCCGACCAGCAGCCGGACGACCCGCACCGCGAGCCGGAGCAGGGTGCCCGGCGCGTAGCGCTCGCGCGGCGCGGTCGGCTGCTGGGCGAGCCAGGCCAGCGCGTCCGGCGGCAGGTCGAGCCGGCTCGTGTCCCGGCCCGTGAGAACGGCGGCCAGCCAGTCGTACGGGGCGGGGCTGTGCACGCGGGCGGCGCCGGAGAGCACCACCGCCGGCCGGGGGGCGAACGCGTCCAAGGCGGCCGCGACCAGCAGTGACTTGCCCACCCCGGCGGCACCGGTGATCACCGCGACGGCCGGCGCGGACCGCCGGGAGGTGACCACGGTGGACCACGCGCGGTCGAGCTCGGCCAGCTCACCGGCGCGTCCGACCATGGACACCGGCATCATTCCCCAACCCTACGCAGTAGTGCGTAGAGACGGCGGCAGGGTGTTCTTGGCAAGCTTGACCCCATGACGCTGATCCTCCGCTCGGCCATCCTCAACGACATCGGCCTGGTTCGCACCAACAACGAGGACTCCGCCCTCGCCGGTGACCGCCTCGTCGCGGTCGCGGACGGCATGGGCGGCCTGCCCGCGGGCGAGGTGGCGAGCGAGATCGTCATCCGCATCCTGGACGAGCTGAGCCCGCCGACCACCCCCGACGAGGCGGCCGGAGCGCTGCGCGCCGTGGTGAGCACCGCGAACCGCCGCATCCACGCCGCCATCACCGTCGACCCGGCGCGCGACGGCATGGGTACGACGCTGACCGCCGCCCTGCTCGCCGGGGACGCGCTGGTGCTGGCCCAGGTGGGCGACTCCCGCTGCTACCTGCTGCGCGACGGGGAGCTGACCCAGCTCACCCGCGACGACACCTTCGTCCAGGCGCTGGTGGACCAGGGGGCGCTCTCGCCCGAGCAGGCGCGGCACCACCCGCAGCGGTCCCTGGTGACCCGGGCGGTGCAGGGCTCGGACACTCCCCCGGCGATCGGGGTGCTCACGGTGGTGGCCGGCGACCGGCTGCTGCTGTGCAGCGACGGGCTCTCCGACTACGTCGAGGACGGCACGATCGCCGCCGCGCTGCACACGTACGGCGACCGCCACCAGTGCGGCGAGCAGCTCGTCAAGCTCGCCCACCAGGCCGGCGCGCCGGACAACGTGACCGTCGTGGTCTCGGACGTCGTCGCCGTCTGAGCTGGTCCCGGCTCCTGTCGCGGGCAGCCGCGGTCGTCTAGGTAGTTGTGCCACCTAGGTAGTGCCGCTATGTTCGTCGGGTGGATTCCGACCGGCGCGGTCAGTGGCTGCGCGGGGTGCTCGACCTCTGCGTCCTGGCCCTGCTGCGCGAGGGCGAGTCCTACGGCTACCAGCTCGCCCAGGCGCTGGAGGCCGCCGGCATCGGCCCGATCCAGGGCGGCACGCTCTACCCGGTGCTGCTGCGCCTGCAACGCACCGGCCTGGTCACCGCCGAGTGGCGGGAGGGCGCGTCCGGGCCCGCCCGCAAGTACTACCGGCTCACCGACAGCGGGCGGGCGACCCTGCACGAGGGCGGCAGCGCCTGGCTCGCGTTCGTCGCCCCGGTGACCGGCCTCGTCACGAAGGAGGAGGTCGACGGATGAACGCCGACGAGTGGCTGCGGGCGTTCGCGGCCGAGTTGGACCGGCGCCGGGTCCGGGCGGACGCCGCCCGGCACGTGGTCGCCGAGGCCGCCACGCACCTGCGCGACAGCGGGGGCGACCCGTGGGCCGTCTTCGGCCGACCGCACGACTACGCCGCCGCAATCGTCGAGACCATCGGCACCTCGCCCGGTCCGCGTCCCGGACCGGTCCGGCTGCACGCCCGGGGCATCACCAAGCGGTACGGGCGACGCACCGTCCTGCGCGACGCGTCGCTGACCGTCCGGGCCGGACAGATCGCCGCCGTGATCGGGGCGAACGGCAGCGGCAAGAGCACCTTCCTGCGCGTCTGCGCCGGGTTGGTCTCCCCCGACGCCGGGGAGGTGACCGTCTCCGGCCGGGTCGGCTACTGCCCCCAGCAGGGCGGCACCGCCGACTTCCTGCTGCCCGACGAGCACTTCGTGCTGATCGGCGCCGGCCGGGGCGTGGCCCGTGGGCCGGCCCGCCGCGCCGGCCGGGCGGCGGCCCGCCACCTCGGCTGGGAGACCGAGGGCGACGTCCTCGCCCGCGACCTCTCCGGCGGCACCCGGCAGAAGCTGAACCTGACGATGTCCACCCTCAGCGAGCCGGACGTGCTGCTGCTCGACGAGCCCTACCAGGGCTTCGACCGGGGCACGTACGTCAACTTCTGGGACCAGCTCGCCCGGCTGCGCGACGAGGGACGGGCGATCGTCGTGGTGACCCACCTGCTCAACCAGCTCGACCGGGTCGACCTGGTGCTCGACCTGACCCCGGCCACCCAGGGAGGGCGTGCGTGAACCGCCTCGTCACCGTCGCCGAGATGACCCTGCGGGAGCTGCTGCGCCGTCGGGGCGTGCTCCTGCTGCTGCTGTTGATGCCGCTGGCGTTCTGGCTGATCCGGCGGGACTCCCACGTCGGGCAGTCGGTGCGTTCGCTGCTGCTCGGCATCAGCTGGGCCGTCAGCACCGCCGCCCTCTTCGCCACCGGCGCGGCCCGCGAGCTGGAGCCCCGGCTGCGGCTGGCCGGCTACCGCCCGCACGATCTCTACCTCGGCCGGATGCTCGGCCTGTGGGCGGCCGGGCTCATCCTCTCCGTGCCGTTCTTCGTGCTCACCGTCGTCGACGCGCCCGAGCTGCGGCACGGCGGGGTGGCGGTGGCGATGCTCTGCTGCGTGGGGGTGGCCGCGCCGTTCGGAATGCTGATCGGCGCGCTGCTCCCCCGCGAGCTGGAGGGGACGCTGCTGCTGCTCACCGTGGTGGCGGTGCAGATGCTGATCGACCCCGCCGGCACCGGCGCCAAACTGACCCCGTTCTGGTCCAGCCGGGAGATCGCCACCTGGGCGGTGGACCACACCGACTCCGGATACCTGACGCGGGGGTCGCTGCACGGGCTGGCCGTCACCGCGCTGCTGATCGCCACCGTGGCGGCCGTGTTCAGCGTCCGGCTGCGCCGCCGCCGGCACCTGCGGCACCTGCCGATCGGCTGACCGCCCGCCGGTCGGTCACCGGCGATTGCGGTTGCGGCGACCGCCGGGCCGGGATGGGATGGGCGGATGACCGTCCGCCGGGTGAACGCCGAGGAAAGACTGTCCACCAGCTTCGCGCTCGGCGCGTACGCCTTCGAGGCGTCGCCGCGCAGCGCGGCCCGTGCGGAGGAGTTCCGCGGCTACCTGCCCTACAACGAGGGCAACCGGACACTGGTCGTCGAGGAGGGGCGCACCACGCTGGCCGCCGCCTCGGCGATCCCGATGCGGCAGAACCTGCGCGGCGAGGTGCTGCCGATGGCCGGCGTCGCCGGGGTCGCCACCCACCCGCTGGCCCGCCGGCGCGGGCACGTACGCTCCCTGCTGCACCGGCTCCTCGACGAGATGCGCGACGAGGGGCACCAGCTCAGCGCGCTCTACCCGTTCCGGCCGTCGTTCTACGCCCGGTTCGGCTACGTGGGGCTGCCGAAGCCGCGTACGGTCACGTTCTCGCCGGCCGACCTGGGCGAGCTGCTCAACGCCGACCTGCCCGGCGAGGTGGGCTGGGAGCGGATCGGCGAGGGCTACCGGGACTGGCGCGCGTTCACCGAGCGGTGCCTGAACGAGCGGCACGGCTTCGCGATCTTCCCCGGCTACCGGGACGTGGGCTTGCGCGACCGCGACGAGCACTGGCTGCTGACGGCCCGCACGGGCGGTACGGTCACCGGCGCGGTGCTCTACCGCATCGACGACCACGGTGGCACGCTCGCCGCCGGCGACCTGCTCGCCGCCGACCCGCTCGCCCGGGCGCTGATGTTGCAGTTCTTCGGCCGGCACGTCGACCAGGTGGAGCGGGTGACCGTCCAGGTGCCCGTCGACGAGGTGCCGGAACTGTGGCTGACCGACCTGGCCGTGCACGTCGAGGCGCGGGTGGCCCGACCGAGCTACTCCGCGCCGATGGCCCGGCTGCTGTCGGTCGACGCGCTGGCCGGGCTGCCCGTCGGGCTGGGTCGGGTGCGGGTGGAGCTGACCGGCGACCGGTGGCTCGCCGGGTCGTACCTGCTGGACGGCACGACCGGCGTGCTGGAGCTGGTCACCGGTGCCGCCGCCACCGTCGGCTCGCCGCCGACCGCCACGCTGACCGCCGCCGGCCTCTCCGCCCTGGCGTACGGGGTCCTGGACCCGGTCGAGGTGGGCCTGCGGGGGTTGGGCGACGTGTCGACGGACGCGGCGGCGGAACTGCGCCGCCTCTTCCCCCGCCAGCACCCGTACGTCTTCGCCGACTTCTGACCCGCCCACCGTGCGGCGTGGGTCAGTAGGGGTTGCCGTGGCCGGCGGGGCGGCCGCGTAGCAGGGCGGTGGGGCGGCCCGGGAGGTGGCGGGCCGCCGACATCGGCGGGCTGGCGGTGTGCGCGCCGTCGGCCATACCGGCGAAGAGTTCCTTCAGGGCGCTGAGCGCGTCGTGGCGCGGGTGCCAGCCCAGCTCCGACTCGGCGCGCTCGCTCGACATCAGCGGCGCGTGCAGCGCCAGCTCCACCCAGCCGGCGTCGATCGGTTGCAGCCGCGCCCGCCAGGTCAGGGCGGCGGCGACGCGCAGCACCAGGGCGGCGACGGGCACCGTCCAGCCGTGGAAGTGCCGGGCCACCAGCTCCGGGGTCAGCACCGGGTCCGTGGCGACGTTGAACGCGCCGCGCGCGTCACCGAGGACCGCCCGGGCGTACGCGTCGGCGACGTCGTCGGTGTGCACCGCCTGCATCCGCAGCCGCCGGTTCGTCGGCACCAGCGGGATCCGGCCGAAGCGCAGCAGCCGGACGGGCGCGAACGGGCCGAGGAAGTAGCGGGTGATCTCGGTGGCCGCCGCCCGCTGGAAGTTCAGTCCGGGCCGCAGCCGCACCACCCGCAGCCCCGGGTGCTCCCGCTCGGCGCGGTCGAGCAGCGCCTCCACCTCGGCCTTGTCCCGGCTGTACGACGAGCCGGGCACCCCGGTCGCCGGCCAGCGCTCGGAGACCGGGTGGTCCTTCGGGCCGGGCGCGTAGACGCCGACCGACGACGCGTACACCAGGGCCGGCACGCCGGCGCGGACCACGGCGTCGATCACGGCCGCGCTGCCGCCCACGTTGGTCCGGTGCAGCACCCGCTGGTCGTGGCTGGGCTGGATCTGCCAGGCCAGGTGCACCACCGCGTCGGCCCCGGCGAAGACCTCGGCGAGCTGGTCGGCCGCGCCGGGCAGGCCGACGTCGCAGGAGTGCCACTCCACCTGGTCGTACGGCTCGCCGCAGTCAGGCCCGGGCAGCCGGCGGGCCACCCCGGCGAGGTCCACTCCGCGTTCCCGCCGCAGCCGGCGCAACAGGGCGGTGCCCGCGTTGCCGGTCGCCCCCACCACCACGATCCGCATGCCCGTCCCGTACCCGGTCAGGCGCGAGTCAATCGCGGCACGCGGCCGCGGACCCGGCTGTCGGCGCCTGCGGATCCGCGCCGCCGATCGCCGCCGTCAGGGGCGGGGCGCGTGACGGACCCAGTTCTTCTGCCCGCCCCGGCGGCGACCCTGCGAGGCGGCCAGGCAGCGCGGGCAGATCCGGCCGACCGGGTCCGCCTCGGTGAGCACGTCCGTCGAGGTGTACTCGAACCGCACGTGCGGGAAGCGGCGCAGCCGGGTCCGGCTGAGCGGGAGCCCGCAGACGGTCTGGTTCTGCCCGGGCAGCCAGGCGTGCACCTCGCCGGCCGGCTCCCGTACGCCGTCCGGGCCGGTTCCCTCGCTGGAGGCCGCCACGGCCGGGGTGCTGCTCATCCTCATACGGACACGGTTCCCCCACGCCGCCCCGCCCATGCCTGCCGCGTCGGTGCGGGCGACGACACGGGCGGGCCCGGAGCGGCCGGCGGTCAGCCGCGCCGGGCAAGCAGGGCGGCGACCAGGCAGGCGAACGCGGCCACCGAGGAGAGCGTGCGGACGAGGTTCCCGCGTACCCAGGCCGCCTCGAACCAGGCCCGCACCCCGGCCAGGTCGGCGATCTGGTCCACCGGGCCGGCGGCCTCCAGCCGTTCGTTCAGCGGCACGTTGAGGCGCGCGGTCACCCCGACGGTGACCAGGTAGCAGGCCAGCGCGGCGACGGTCCAGACCAGGACGGGGCCGCCCCGGTCCAGGTGCGCGGCGGCGGCCACGGCGAGCAGCAGCGGCGCGCCGAGGAAGGCGCCCAGGAACCAGCCGTTGAGGATCCTCCGGTTGATCGACTGCATGGTGCCGACCAGCGTCCGGCCGTCGGTGGCGGCCAGGCCCGGCATGACCGCGCAGGTGAACGCGAAGAACAGCCCCGCCACCAGCCCGGTGGTCAGGGTCGCCCCGGCCAGGGCGACGGTACGGATCGTCTCGGTCATCGGTGGTCCTCCCCCGTCGTCGTCCCACCAGTCAACCGGGCGCTGCCCCTCCCGCCCATGGCCGAGCCGCTCGCCCCCATAAGCACGCGTCCACTGGGCTGTCACCCGAGACGGGGAGTTCAACCGCCGCCGGTGCCCGGCTGAACGGGCGCGGATTCGTCAACGCGACCTTGTGCACATCCGCGCGATGCCACACCATGCCGATGTTCATCGATATCGGCGAGAGGGCGGAGACGTGACCAGAGTGAGCGCGTGGGGTCGACTGCGGGCGATCGGAGTAGCGGCAGGAGTCCTGCTCGGGATCGCGGTCGTTCCGGCGCAGCCGGCGTCCGCGCAGGCCGGGGCGATGGTCCAGCCGGTGGGTGGGCGGGTCACGGGGGTGCTCGCGAACAGGTGTGGCGCCACCGACAGCGATCACTACGGGGTGGACATCGCGGGCAACAGCGGGATGGCGATCGGGGCGGCGTACCCGGGCACGGTGGCCTTCGCGGGTTGGACCTCGGGTGGGGGCAACATGGTGACGCTGTCGCACGCCGGTGGCTACCAGACCCGGTACCTGCACATGGTGCGGGCGGCGTCGGTCGCCGTGGGGCAGCAGGTCGGGCAGGGGCAGGTGCTCGGGCACGTCGGCAGTACCGGCAACTCCACGGGCCCGCACCTGCACTTCGAGATCCGCCGCCACGGCGCGGTCTACGACATCCGCCCGGCGTACGTCTGCGGCAGCACGGTCACCAAGGGCGCCCCGATCAACCTCCCGTTCGCCGACCTGCCGCCGGTCAACGCCGCTCCCGACCGGGTCCTGGTGGTGCGCACCGACGGGACGCTCGCGGCCAAGGAGTCGCTGAACGGGACCGTGCACGAACTCAAGACCAACGTCACCAGGGTCTCCGCCGACCGCGACCGCGTCGCCGTGATCAGCACGAACGGGGCCGCCGAGGTGAAGGTCGGCGGCCTCACCGCCGGCTGGGTGACGCTGTTCCACAACGCCAGGGACGTCGTCGTCGACGGTGACCGCTACGTCGTGCTCGGCACCGACGGCAGGGCCTGGGCCAAGGACGGCCTCTACAGCACGAACTGGGCCCACATCTCGAGCAACACGACCGTGATCGACGCGGCCGACGGTCGGATCGGGGTCATCGAGAACGGCGTCGCGAAGGTCAAGGAAGGGCCGATCAACGCGTCCTGGCACACCGTCGCGGCCAGCGCGACCGACCTGTCCCTCGACGGGGCCCGGATCGGCGTCGTCGAGGGCGGCACGGCCAAGGTCAAGGAAGGGCCGCTCAACGCGGCCTGGGTGA
The DNA here is from genome assembly GCF_003664255.1 of Micromonospora sp. M71_S20. Classification (NCBI taxonomy): domain Bacteria; kingdom Bacillati; phylum Actinomycetota; class Actinomycetes; order Micromonosporales; family Micromonosporaceae; genus Micromonospora; species Micromonospora sp. M71_S20. The sequence goes on from NZ_RCCV01000001.1 coordinate 2,309,456, forward strand.
ACCAGGCCGCGGGCCGGCAGGTCGTCGTCGAGGGCTACCGGATCGCGGTACGGGACGACAGCGGCAACGCCTACGTGAAGGCCGGCCCGCTCAACGGAAGCTGGGACCACGTCGCCACCGGCGCCACGGATCTCGACGTCGCCGGCAACCGGGTCGCCGTGGTGTCCGGCGGCTGGGCCCGGGTGAAGGAACCGAACCTGAACTCGTACTGGGTGGACGTCGTCGTCAACGCCCGGCAGGTGGCCCTCGCCAACCAGTGACGCCCCACCTGAGGGAGAGCGCACAGGTGGTCAGGAGGCGGGACGGGGGTGGGCCCAGGCCGTGAAGCGGTCGGCCAGGTCGACGCGGGGACCGCCGCCGTCCAGCTCGGCGAGCTGGGCGGCGGCCTCGACCTGGAGGGTGGCGAGGTGGACCAGCAGGGCGGTCCGGTCGGTCCGGTACTCGCCGAGCAGGCGCAGCTTCGCCGCCGAGCAGGGCCAGGCGATCCCGCAGGCCGCGCAGCGCCAGGTCGGGCGGGACGGTACGTGGTCGCGTCGCCGGGTCACCGCGACGGCACCCTGACGACGGTCGCCCGGTCCAGCCGGACGGAGGCGTACCGCTCGCGCGGTCGCAGCGTGCCGTCCGGGTTCAGCTCCCGGCCGCGCAGCTCGACCCACTCCGCGCCCTGGAACGGGCCCCGGTCGAGGACCTCGGTGACGTACATCGTGAGGGCCCCGACGCCGAACCGGTAGGAGTCCTCCGGGACGCGGATCACCTCGCCCGGCGCGATGGCGCGCTCCCCGCGCGGCCTGTCGACCGTCACGTCTTCCTCCCGCCCGTCGGCCGGCCCGTCACGTGGAAGGGGGCCACCCACGGACGCCCGCCCGGGGCGGCCCCCGCGAGGACCACCCCCGGCCAACGCTCCACGAGCGGCCCTCGCTGGTGACACTCTGCTGTGGAGGCGACTACGCTCGGAAGGCTCCGCGCGCGTCCGGGCCGGGCTGGCCGAGCCCACGCCCGACGGGTGGCGCAGTGGGTAGTCGATCTTCAAACTGGGAGGCCCTGAATGGCCGACGTGCCGAGCCCGCTCGCCGCCTTCATCGTGGGCGAGATCCGCCGCGCCCGTGGCGGCGCCGGCATGACGCAGGAGACCTTCGGCCGGGGCGCGGGCTTCAGCGCGTCGCACGTCAGCGCCGTCGAGGGCGGCACCCGGGCGCTGACGATGGACTTCATCAAGGGAGCCGACCGGGCCCTCAGGACCGGCGGGCTCTTCGAACGGCTCGTCGCCAGCGTCGGCGCCCCGTCCTGGTTCCTCCCCTGGCTCGACGCCGAACGCGTCGCCACCCAGCTCCGCTACTTCGAGCCGAACCTGATCCCAGGGCTGCTGCAAACCGAGGACTATGCCCGCACCGTGCTGCGCTCCGTCGACATCCTCACCAGTGACGAGGTGGAACAGCGCGTCTCGGCTCGGATGGAGCGACAGAAGATCCTGACGGACGACCGGCCACCGCAGTTCGTCGCGGTACTCGACGAAGCAGCTCTACGCCGCTCCGGCGACGACATCGGCGGCGTCATGGCGCAACAGATCGCCCACCTGATCGCCCGCGCCGAACTGCCGCACGTCCACGTGCACGTCATCCCGGCGAGGAGCGGCCTGCACGTCGGCCTGTCGGGACCGTTCGCCCTCGCTCGCTCCCGCGATGGCGTGTGGGTCGGGCACCTGGAGAACCAGCTTGCCGGCGTCGTGGTGGACAAGGACGATGACGTAGCTACGCTTCAAGCTCGGTGGGAAAGCGTGCGGAACGAGGCTTTGCCCCGCCGGCAGTCCATCGACCTGCTTAAGGAAGTAGAGAGCCTTCATGGACCTCAGTAGCGCTCAGTGGCGAAAGTCCACCCGTAGCGGCGCCAGCGGCGGGAACTGCGTCGAGGTGGCCGACAACCTGCCCGGCGTGGTCGCCGTCCGCGACTCGAAGGACCCGACCGGCCCCGCCCTGACCTTCGCCCCCACGGCGTGGCGCGCGTTTGTCGCCCGCACCGCCGGGCGAGCCTGACCCTCCCGTACGCCCGGAGGTGCCCGCTCCTGGACGGGCGGGCGTCTCCGGCGGACGAGCCTCGCCCACCGCCTGAGCTGCCGTTGCCACCGACGGCACGAAAGCCGAGAGTCGCAACCGGCCGCCTTCCGGTAACCTGAGCGCGCGGGCCGCTAGCTCAATGGCAGAGCTGTGGACTTTTAATCCATAGGTTCAGGGTTCGAGTCCCTGGCGGCCCACTCCTCCGCAGGTCAGCGACCCCTTTGTGGGGTCGCTGAGGCCGTGATCTCGGCCCGCACAGCAGCACCCGTGGATCCACTGCCAGGTCGACCAGGGACGAGACGCAGACTCACCCGAGGTACAATTTTCTGTACCTACCCCGGAGGTGGTCATGCGGACCGTGAACTTCACCCAGCTACGGCAGAACCTGGCCGCCGAACTCGACAGCGTCATCAACGACGCGGAGGAAGTGGTGGTGACCCGGTCGGGCCACGAACCGGTGGTCATCGTGCCGCTTGCGGAGTACGAGGCGATGAAGGAGACCGAGTACCTCCTTCGCAACCCGGCCAACGCCGCAGCCCTGCGCCGCTCGATCGCGGAGCTTGAGGAGGGCGACGCGGCCGAGCGGGACCTGATCGACCCTGCCAACGTGCGGGACGTCGCGTGAGGCTGGTCTTCACCGCGACGGCCTGGAACCAGTACCTCAGCCACACCGACCGGAAGCTGGTCAAGCGCATCAACGACCTCATCGCGGACGTGATGCGCAACGGATACGAGGGCATCGGCAAGCCGGAACCCCTTCGGGGAGAGTTGTCCGGCTTCTGGTCCCGTCGGATCGATCGCGAGCACCGGCTGGTGTATCGGATCACCAAGGACGACGTCGAGATCATCGCCTGCCGCTACCACTACGGCGACAGGTAGTGGACCGGACTGGAACGGGAGTATCGACGTCCCGACCGTGTTCGTGCGTCCTACCGGTCCAGCTCGCTGCCGAGCCGCTTGAGCGCGTCGCAGTGGCCGCTGACGACAAAGCCGATCCACTGGCAGGAGGGCTCCGCGAGGCGAGGCGGGCGAGTCGTTGACGCACCTGGCCGACCGAGCGTCAGAGACGCCTGAACTCGTGGCAGGGTCTTGCTCACCGTCTGAACCTGGATCCGAGGAGAACCATGTCGAAGGACGTCACCGTCGATCTCATCCGGTCGTTGATCGAGGCCATGGACGGACCGTCGTTGGCCAGGGAGATGCGCGGGCCCGTGGAGGGCTGGGAGTCGCTGGCGATGATCCTGGAGTTCGGCGAGGGCTATCGCAGTGCGCACGGGTACGCGTACTCGCCCGACGGCGTCATCACGGCCGTGTCCTGTGGCTGGCCGAGTATCGAATCGGCGGTCCATGCGTACTTGGGGAGCCACTACAAGCCCGGTGATCTGCTGCCCGTGAAGATCCTCGTGCAGTTCGACCGGACGACCGGCAGGTACCAGGTGACGTTCGAGGACACGGACGAGGAACGCTGGGCGGTGAAGCCGGCGAACTACAGGGAGATGCGCGAAGCGCTGCGCCCGAAGTTCGACTGACCCAGTCATGACCTGGCGTAATTGCGTCCAGGTGTGCCCGCTCGCTGAGGGAACGGCGTTGCGAAACCCCCGCGCCGTCCGGTTAGGCTGCTGCCATGACCAGCTCGCCCGCGTACCCGATGACGTCCCCCGACGTCCAGATCGGCGCGCGGCGACGCCGGCGGTTCCGCGACCGCCTGCGCTGAGTCTTCTCCTGCGACCGGCGGATCGAGCCGCCGGTCATCGTCGATCGTCCTCGGTCCGCCCGCATCCCCATCCGGTGATCCGCGCGGCGGATCCGAGCGAGATCGGCGTACCCATGGACCTTGAGAAACTGCTGACCGACCGGCTGGCGCCGGCGTTCGCGACGGTGGCCGGCGGGCCGGTGGACCCGGTCGTGCGGCGCTCCCAGCGCGCGGACTTCCAGTCCGACGCGGCGCTGGCGCTGGCCCGGCGGCTCGGCCGGCCGCCGCGCGCGATCGCCGCCGAGGTGCTGGACCGCGCGGAACTGGCCGACCTGTGCAGCGCGGCGGAGGTTTCCGGGCCGGGATTCCTCAACCTGACCATCGCCGATCGGGCCCTCGGCGGACTGGTCTCCGCGCTGGCCACCGACCCGCGGCTCGGGGTGCCGCTGGCCGCCGAGCCGGAGACGGTGGTGGTCGACTACTCGGCGCCGAACGTGGCGAAGGAGATGCACGTCGGGCACCTGCGGTCGACGGTGATCGGCGACGCGGCAGCCCGGCTGCTGGAGTGGCTGGGGCACCGGATGCTGCGGGCCAACCACCTGGGTGACTGGGGCACGCCGTTCGGCATGCTGATCGAGCACCTGGTCGACCTCGGCGGGGCCGAGGCAGCGCGCGAGCTGTCCATGGGTGACCTGGACTCGTTCTACAAGGCGGCCCGGGCCACGTTCGACGCCGATGAGGCGTTCCGGGAACGGTCCCGGCGGCGGGTGGTGGCCCTGCAGAGCGGCGATCCAGGGACGCTGCGGCTGTGGCGGTTGCTGGTGGAGCAGTCCGAGCGGTACTTCATGACCGTCTACGACCTGCTCGACGTGACCCTCACCGAGCGGGACTTCCACGGTGAGAGCAGCTACAACGACCTGCTCGGCCCGGTGGTCGAGGAGCTGGACCGCCTGGGGCTGCTGCGGGAGAGCGAGGGTGCGGCCTGCGTGTTCCCGCCCGGCTCGGTGGGCCGTGACGGCGAGCCGCTGCCGCTGATCGTCCGCAAGTCCGACGGCGGGTACGGCTACCCGGCGACCGACCTGGCGGCGATCCGACACCGGACGGGCACGCTGGGCGCGACCCGACTGCTCTACGTGGTCGGGCTACCGCAGCGGCGGCACTTCGACATGGTCTACGCCGCCGCCACGCAGGCCGGCTGGCTGGCCCCGCCGGCCCGGGCCGAGCACGTCGGGTTCGGCTCGATCCTCGGGCCGGACGGGCGGATGCTGCGCAGCAGGGCCGGCGGCTCGGTGAAACTGGTCGGACTGCTGGAGGAGGCGATCGTCCGAGCCACCGCGCTGGCCCGGGAGCGGAACCCGAACCTGGGCGAGGCGGAGGCGGACGAGGTGGGCCGGGCGGTCGGCATCGGCGCGATCAAGTACGCCGACCTGTCCAGCGACCGGCACAAGGACTACGTGCTCGACTGGGAGCGGATGCTGTCGCTGGACGGCAACACCGCGCCCTATCTCCAGTACGCGTACTCGCGGATCCAGTCGATCTTCCGGCGGGCCGGGGCGGCGGCCCGGCCGGAGGCGGCGATCTCGCTGGCCGATCCGGCGGAACGGGCGCTCGCCTTCGAACTGGTCGGCTTCGGGACGGTGGTCGGCGAGGTGGCGGACAGCCTGGAGTTCCACCACCTGACCGGATACCTGTACCGGCTGGCCGTCGCGTTCAGCGCGTTCTACGAGCGCTGCCCTGTGCTGCGCGCCGACGAGCCGGTCCGGGAGAGCCGGCTGGCGCTCTGCGACCTCACCGCCCGGGTGCTCCAGCAGGGGCTGTACCTGCTCGGCGTCAGGACTCCCGAACGCATGTGATTCGTCCTACGCCCGCCGCGCCCGGGCGTTCAGGCCGTTGTCGAAGCCGGCAAGCTGCTGTACGAGGTTGCGGAAGTCCCCTGTCCCACCCTCGCCGTCGTGGATCTGCACCTGGTGGTGTGCCGTGCCCTGTGCGCCGTCACCTGTGTTCCGTGCTGGGCGTGCGATGTGTGTCGGGGAATCGAACCCCCGCGCCTGCCCTTGGCGCACCAGGAGTGAGTCGGATTACCCGCCGGCTCTCGGGTTCGTGCACGCCTCCACGTCGGCTACCTGCTCCGCAACTCGTCAGTCCAGCAGGTCGACCTCCCAGTTCGTCCGCTGGATCAGCGTGTCGACCTCGCGCACCTGCCGGGCGAGGTCGTCGGCCCGCCTGCGCAACTCCGCCACCGGCAGCGCCGGGACCATCTTCAGCTCCGACCGCAGCTGCCGGTACCCGCGCTGGCCCTCGCCGGCTGCGGCGTCCGCCGCGGAGGTGACCACGCTGTGCCGCATGCGGAGCACGTCGCGGCGCGCGAGCGCGTCGGTGAGCGTGCCACCCTCCACCACCGTGGCGGCGTTGGTGCGGTTGATCCGCCGGATCAGCGACTCCAGCTCGCCGAGCACCTCGCCCGCCTCGACGAGGAGAGCCGAGGCGTCCTCGGCGGGCGCCTCACCCTCCTGGTAGCGGGCGCTGGCAGCGATGCGGGCACGGAGTTGTTCGGCGCGACGCGCCGCATCCGCACGCAGCGCAAGTGCCTCAGCAAGCTTCATGGGCAACAGTATGGCCAGCGAAGATCATCACCGCTCCTCAATTCTCTCCGGCCCTGCCGATGCGGCCGTCGACGGCTCTCGACCATGACGCCGGTCCGCCACACAGAAGCGGCGACCACCGTTCAGTGTGGGGAAGATCGACGCCGGTAACGACACCGCAGGTTTCACAGGGTGATGACCACCTTCGCCCGCGCGTGTTCACCTTCGAGGTACCGGATGGCCTGGGGCACCTCGCGCAGCGGGTAGGTCCGGTCGATGACCGGGGTGAGGCGGCCGGCCTCGGCGTGGGCGCGGAGCGTGTCGAGGTGCTGCCGGCTGGGCGCCGCGGTGAGGGTGACGATGCGCTGGCGGACGAAGGGCGCCAGCAGCCGTCCGCGCGCGAGGAGCCAGACCGGTCCGACGAGCCTGCCGCCGCCGTACACGCCGCCGCCGGAGAGCACCAGCGTCCCGGTGGGGGCCAGCGCCCGCCGGAGCGCGGTGAGCGAGCGGTTGCCGACCAGGTCGAACACGACGTCGTGGCGGCGGGCGTCGCGGGTGAAGTCGTCGCGGGTGTAGTCGACGACGTGGTCGGCGCCGAGGGAGCGGACCAGGTCGACGTTGCGGGTGCTGCACACTCCGGTCACGGTCGCGCCGAGCGCCTTGGCCAGTTGGACGGCCAGGGTGCCCACGCCGCCGGAGGCGCCGTTGACGAGGACGCGGTGGCCGGGCTCGACCCGCCCGACGTCGCGCAGCCCCATGAGCGCGGTGACACCGGCCAGCGGCAGGGCGGCCGCCTGCTGCGGTGTCAGGTTCGCCGGCTTCGGCGCGACCAGGGTCGCGGGCACGCACACGTACTCGGCGAACGCGCCGTTGGCGTCGCCGAGGTCGCCGAAGACGGCGTCACCCGGGCGCACCTGTCGAACGTGGCTGCCGACGGCCTCGACCCGGCCGGCGAAGTCGCGGCCACGGATGCGCGCGCGGGGCCGCGTCCGGCCCATCGCCAACCGCGCCATCCGCGGATCGCCACGCATGGCATGCCAGTCGTACGCGTTGAGCGCGGCAGCCTCGACCCGCACGAGCACCTCGTCGGCGGCGGGCACCGGCACGTCGACGTCCGCGAGCGTGAGCGTCTCCGGCGGGCCGTACCGGTCCTGGACTATCGCCTTCATTTTTCCCTCCCTCTCGGTGTACGCCGTACACCAAATGTAGGTGTACGGCGTACACCGGTCAAGGCGGTTATGGTTTCAACCGCCGCCAGAAGACGAGGACCGCGATGGCTGAGCAGGCTGAGACGCTGCGCCGGATGCCGCTGAGCAGGGACCGGATCCTGCGCGCCGCCGTCGCGCTCGCCGACGAGGCCGGGATCGAGTCCCTCAGCATGCGCAACCTCGCCCAGGATCTGGGCGTCGTGCCGATGGCCCTCTACAAGCACGTGGCCAACAAGGACGAACTGCTCGACGGCATGATCGACGTCGTCGTCGGCGAGATCGACCCGCCGGTGCCCGAGGCCGACTGGAAGCACGCGGTACGCAGCCGCATCCTCTCGGCGCGGCAGGTGCTGCGGCGCCACCCCTGGGCGCCGCTCGCGATCGAGTCGCGGAACATGGCGACGCCGGCCGTCCTCGCGTACCTCGACTCGATGGTCGGGACGTTCCGGGCCGGCGGGTTCTCCGCCGACCTCACCCACCACGTGATGCACGCGATGGGCAGCCGGATCCTGGGCTTCAGTCAGGAGCTGTTCGACGCCTCTCGGCGCGCCGGCCGCTCCGGCACGGCCAGCTCAGAACCGCCGCAGGCCTTCCCACCAGAGGTCGCGGCCCGGTTCCCGCACCTCGCGGAGATCTCCACGGCCGCGTCCCACGACGACGCGTCGGTCGTGGGACAGGGCTGCGACGACCAGTTCGAGTTCGAGTTCGCGCTGGACCTGCTGCTGGACGGCATCGAACGGCTGCGACAGCAGGACTGGACGTCGTCGCACCGACCCCGCTGAGACCCGACCCGCCGTACGAACAGCAGCAACCGGGCAGTACCTGTAGCGCGGCCGGCCGGGCCGGCGACGAGTGTCGCCGATCCGACCGGCCCGGCGCCCACAGCGCGGGGATGACCGCTCAGGGGGTGTACGGCGCGTCCGTGTGGCTGATCTCGACGAGCCGGCTGCCGCTGAGTTCGTAGACGGCCGTACGCCGCACGGCGACCTCCGCCGAGGACGCGTCCTCGGGGCGGGTCAGGTAGACCACCGTCGCCCGGCGCGACTTGATCGAGACCGACTCGACGGGCGTACGGTCGCCGATGTCGACCATGGTGACGTAGACGGGCTTACCGTCGATGTTGCCGTACATCACAATCTGCCAGAACTTGCCGGTCCCGCCGCCGTCCATCAGCACCGGGACCAGCGCGTCGGCCGCGTCGTCGCCGGTCAGGTCGCCGATGGCGCACGGCTGTTGAATGTGGACGACGGTGCCGTCCTCCCCGGACCACATGCCGTCGACCAGCGGGATCGGTTCCGGGTAGCCGTTGTACCGCTCGGATCCGTTACCGAGGACGGCGGTCTTGAGCTGCGCGCAGGTGAGGGCCCGGAGCGTGGCGGGCGCTCCGGACGTGTCGGGTACGGCCGAGGGCGCCGGGTCGTCCGGGTCCGCTGTCTCGTCGTTCACGCTGACGGTGCTGCCTGTCGGCTGCGCCGAGGCAGCCGGGTCCGGGTCGTCCGCCGGCGTGTTGATCGTGACGCATCCGCTCAGCGCCGCCACCAGGGCGAGTGCCGCGACGGGCAGCAGGGTCCTACGCATTGATCTTCCCTCTCCTTGTGTGGCCCGGAGCGTAGTGCGCCTCCGCCACGGCCGGCAGCCAGCGGTTGGCGGACGGTCCCCAGTGGAGCGGGGAGGGCCACCCGGATCGAGAAGCACGGGAGCCGGACCGGGAACGGTCCCTCGTCACCACTCCCGCCGCCCGGGCCGGCTACCGGTTCAGGTGGACGGATCGCCGTGCTGGTCGAGCCTGTCGCGGAGCGTGCCGGCGAAGTCCTCGGCCATGGCGAGCTGGTCGCGCAGCGCGCCGACGCGTGCGGTGGCGGCGGTGTGGAACATGCCGAGCCGGTCGAGCAGGGCGGCCCGCTCGGCGCCCCCGGCCGTGTCGAGGGCGTCGAGGACGGCGAGCAGGTCGCGCATCTCGTCGAGGGCGAAGCCGAGGGGCTTCATCCGCTTGACCACGGCGAGCCGGTCGAGGTCGGGTGTGGTGTAGAGGCGGAAGCCGCCGTCGCTGCGGGCCGACGGGACGATCAGGCCGACGTCCTCGTAGTGCCGGATGGTGCGGATGCTCAACCCGATCCGCTCGGCAACCTCGCCGATCTGCATCCGCCGCCCGGCGCCGGCGCCGGGGGCGCGCACCGGCGCCGCGCCCGGGCCGGGGACGGGCTCCGGTTCGGCCGTACGGTCGCCGGCCATCAGTGGCCGACGCCGAGCCGGCCGGCGAGGGTGCCGTGGATGTGGGCGCTGGGGCGGTTCAGCTCGACGATCTCCACGGTCTTGCCGCGGGCGGCGTACTTGGTGGTGACGGCGTCGAGGGCGGCGACGGAGGAGGCGTCCCACACGTGCGCGTGCGTCATGTCGATGACCACGCTGTCGGGGTCGTTCGCGTAGTCGAACCGCCCGACCAGGTCGTTGCTGGAGGCGAAGAAGAGCTCGCCGTGCACCGAGTAGATCCGGGTCGTCCCCTCGGGGTCGAGGACGCTGGTCACCTCCACCAGGTGGGCGACCCGGCGGGCGAAGACGACCATCGCGGTGAGCACGCCGACGACGACGCCGACGGCGAGGTTGTGGGTGGCCAGGGTGGTGACGACGGTGGTCACCATGACGATCGTCTCGCCGTACGGCATCCGCCGGAGCGTGGCCGGGGCGACCGAGTGCCAGTCGAACGTCGACACCGCGACGATGACCATGACGGCGACCAGGGCGGCCATCGGGATCACCGCGACCACGTCGCCGAGCGCGACCACCAGGATCAGCAGGAAGACGCCGGCCAGGAAGGTCGACAGCCGCGTACGGGCGCCGGACGCCTTCACGTTGATCATCGTCTGGCCGATCATCGCGCAGCCGCCCATGCCGCCGAAGAACCCGGTGACGATGTTCGCCACGCCCTGCCCCCACGACTCCCGGGTCTTGCTCGAGGGGGTGTCGGTGATGTCGTCGACCAGCTTCGCGGTCATCAGCGACTCCATCAGCCCGACCAGCGCGATGCCCAGTGCGTACGGGGCGATCAGGGTCAGGGTGTCCATGGTCCAGGGGATCTGCGGCAGGCCGAGCGTGGGCAGGCTGTCCGGCAACGCCCCCTCGTCGCCCACGGTCGGCACCGCCGCGTGGGTGGTCACGGTGACCACGGTCAGCACCACGATGGCGACCAGCGGCGCCGGGACGGCTCGGGTGAGCCGGGGCAGCCCCACCATGATCGCCAGCGCGACCGCCACGAGCGGGTAGACCAGCCACGGCACTCCGAGCAGGTGCGGCACCTGGGCGACGAAGATCAGGATGGCCAGGGCGTTGACGAAGCCGACCATCACGCTGCGCGGGATGAACCGCATCAGCTTCGCCACCCCGAGCACCGCCAGCAGGATCTGGATCGCGCCGCCGAGGATCACGGCCGCGACGAGGTGATCGAGGCCGTGTTCCTTCGCGAGGGGCGCCACGACCAGGGCGACCGCGCCGGTGGCGGCGGAGATCATCGCCGGCCGCCCGCCGCAGATCGCGATCGTCACCGCCATCGTGAACGAGGCGAAGAGGCCCACCCTGGGATCGACCCCGGCCAGGATCGAGAAGGAGATCGCCTCCGGGATCAGCGCCAGGGCGACGACCAGGCCGGCGAGGACCTCGGTGCGGAACACCTTCGGCGAGAGCCAGGACGGGCGGGGCAGGCGCGGACGGGAGGCCGCGGACAGCACAGACGACATACGGCCATTTCCACTGGGAGGACGGGCTCGCCCGGCGCGGCGACCCAGCGGACCCTACTCTTCCGTGACGGAAGAGTTCCCGTCCGCGTGGCGATCGTCACGACCGTCGCGGGCGGGCGTACCCCGGCGAGCCCCCGTCCGGTCAGCTCGGCTCGGTGCCTGGGGCCGGGACCGCCTTCTCGGCGGCGCGGCTCACCTCTTCCCAGCCGGCCCAGACGTCCATGCGTCGCTTCGAGATGTCGAAGGCGAGGTCGTAGACCATGCTGCCCAGCAGCAGCCGCAGCGGCGGGTCGTCGCTGGCGACGAGCTTCATCAGCGCCTCGGCGGCCAGCCGGGGTTCGCTGTCGATCGACCCCTCCGCCCACTGCCGCGCCAACTCCTCCCGCAGCGGGTCGTAGGCGGGCTTGGGGGTGGCCGCCGTGCTGCTGGTGTAGAGGTCCGTCCAGTAGCCGCCCGGCTGGACGATGGTGACCTTGACGCCGAATCCTGCGGCCTCGGCGGCCAGCGCCTCGCTCATGCCCTCCAGCGCGAACTTGCTCGCGCTGTAGAGCCCCGTGCTGGGAAAGCCGCCGAGGGCGCCGATGCTGGAGATCTGCACGACGTGCCCGCCGCCCTGGGCGCGCAACTGCGGCAGGACGGCCTGGCTGACCCAGAGCGCGCCGAAGAAGTTGAGGTCCAGTTGGGCGCGGGCCTCGGCCTCGGTGAACTCCTCGACCATGCCCATGAAGAGCGCCCCGGCGTTGTTCACGACGACGTCGAGCCGGCCGAAGTGCCGTACCGCGTGGGCGACGACGTCGAAGACCGCCGCGCGGTCCGTGACGTCGAGGCGCAGCGCCAGCAGGCGGTCGGGATGCCGGGCGGCGAGGTCGTCGAGCGGCGAGACGTCCCGGGCCGCGCCGACGACCCGGTCGCCGGCGGCGAGCGCGGCCTCGGCGAAGGCGCGACCGAGGCCACGGCTGGCCCCGGTGATGAACCAGACCCGCGGTACGGCGGTGGCTGAGGCTTGCATGAGGACTCCTTCGCTGACGAGACGGACCGTCTCGTCTTGTTGACGCGAGTGACCATACCCGATCGGGCCCCGCTGTCAAGACGGACCGTCTCGTCTCATCTTCTTGCTAGATTGGGCCCGTGCCCACGCAGAAGGTCGCCCCCGACTCCAGCCGTCGCAGCGAGACGGCACGCCGCGCCATCCTCGCCGCCGCCTTCGACCTCGTCGGCGAGGTGGGCTACGCGAAGCTCAGCATCGAGGGCATCGCCGCCGCCGCCGGCGTCGGCAAGCAGACGATCTACCGCTGGTGGCCCTCCAAGGGCGCCCTGCTGTTCGACGCCTTCCTCGCACTCACGACCGACGGCGGGCAGGACGGTCGGGGCGGAGCCCTGCCCGACACGGGCGACCTGGCCGCCGACCTGAAGCTGGTCCTGCGGGCCATCGTCGACGAGCTGAACGACCCGCGCTACGACCTGCCCATGCGCGCCCTGCACACCGAGATCGTCCACGACCCCGCCCTGGCCGCCGACTACGCGCAGCGGCTGGACGGGCCCATGCGGGAACTGAAGAAGGAGCGCCTGCGCGCCGCCCGGCGCGCGGGGCAGCTCGCCGGGGACGTCGATCTCGACGTGGCCGTCGACCTGATCTTCGGACCGGTGCTCAACCGGTGGCTCCAGCGCACCGGCCCGCTGACCCACGAGTACGCCGACCAGGTGGTGGACACGGCGCTGCGCGGCCTGCGGCGGCACGAACCGTAGGCCCGGCGGCCCGTCCCGCGTCACCGGGCGGACAACACCTGACCCCCGGTCGTCGTTGATCCGGTCGTACCCGCCCCACCCGCGTCGACGGTGCGGGCGCCGACCGTGGAGGAGGCACGCCGATGACCAGTCAGCGCGAGACCGTGGAGGTCGACCCGGTCCTGTTCCGGGCCGTCTACGACTCGCCCGCCTCGCTGCCCGGCAGGCACCGGTGGACGACCCCGGAGTCCGACGTACGGCGGATCGAGAAGCTGCTCGGCATGCCGCTGCGCAGCATCGGCGCCCCGCTCTGGGTCAGCGGCGACGAGCCGGACTGCCCCAAGTGCGGCCGACGGGTGAACTGGTACGACATCGTCTCCTCCGCCCTCTCCGGCGTACACGACCGGATGATGATCGCGACGGTCATCCTCGGCGACCGCAGGTACGTCAACACCGAGGTCCCGGACGCGATCGCCGGGGTGCGCTGCACCGACTGCCGCACCGCGATCGAGGGGCTGCGCAGCTTCAAGTGCCACAACTGGGCGTACGCCTTCGAGGCGTTGGAGACCGTCCGACAGCGGATGTCCGGCGCGTCAGTCGTCGGCCGTCAGCTCTCGGGCGAACCGCAGCCCGGGGCGCCCGTCGAGTGACACCTCGCCCACCGGCGTGAACCCGGTGCGCCGGAGCACCGCGAGCGAGCCCGCGTTGTCCAGGGTGGTCCCGGCGGTCAGCCGGCGCAGCCCGTACACCCGGCGGGCCAACGCGGCGACGCGGCGGACGCCGTCGGTCGCCACCCCGCGCCCGGCGGCCCGCTCGGCCACCCGGTAGCCCAGCTCGGCCTCGCCGTCGGCGGCGTCGACCAGGTTGAACCGGCCCAGCACCGTCCCGTCCGGCTCGACCAGGACGTGGAAGTGGCAGGTGCCGGTCTCCTGCTCGGCGAGCAGCCCCGCGTGCCGCGCGGCGAAGTCGGCGAAGTACGCGTCGCCCCGGTCCGGCACCGACCGCGCGAACCACTCCCGGTTCTCCCGCTCGAAGCGCAGCAGCGCGGCGGCGTGGTGGGCGGCGAGCCGCTGGAGATCGGACACCGCGCCACCCTACCGAGCCGCGCCCCTACGCCTCAGCGGTCGCCGGCGGAGCGGCGGGCGGGGCGGCGGCCGGGCGGGGAGGGCGGCTCCGGCCCCGGGTCGGGCACCTCGGGCATCGGCCGGGTGACCGGCCCGGCCCCGGTGACCCGGAGCGGCTCGCCGTGGTGCCACACCTCGATGCCGGTCCCCGGGGCGGCGTCCGGCAGCTCGTAGCGGGCCTCGTCGGAGGTCAGGGTGACCCGCAGCCGGTGGCCGTGCCAGCGCAGGCTGAAGGCGAGCCGGTCGATCGCCGCCGGCAGCCGGGGGTCGAAGGAGAGCACCCCCCGGTCGTCGCGCAGCCCGCCGAAGCCCTGCACCAGGGCCAGCCACGCCCCGCCCAGCGACGCCAGGTGCAGCCCGTCGCCGGTCTTGTCGCCGAGGTCCGCCAGGTCCTGGAGCACCGACTCGGCGAACAGGTCGTACGCCAGGTCGAGGTGGCCGACCTCGGCGGCGAGCACCGCCTGCGGGGAGGCCGACAGCGACGAGTCCCGGACGGTCCGCGCCTCGTAGTAGGCGAAGTTGCGGGCCTTCTCGTCGGCCGTGAACTCCCCCGGGCAGCGCTGCATGGCGAGCACCAGGTCGGCCTGCTTGACCACCTGCCTGCGGTACAGCTCCAGGTAGGGGAAGTGCAGCAGCAGCGGGTAGTCGTCGTCGGAGGTGTCGGCGAAGTCCCACTCCGGCTGCTCGGTGAAGCCGGCCGACTGCTGGTGCACCCCGCGCTTGCGGTCGTACGGGACGAAGACGGCGTCCGCCGCGGCGCGCCAGGCCGACACCTCGGCCGGGTCGACCCCGAGCCGGCCCGCCGCCCCGGGGTGCCGCTCGGCGGCGTCGGCGGCCCCGCGCAGGTTGCGCCGGGCCATCAGGTTGGTGAAGACGTTGTCGTCGACCAGGGCGCTGTACTCGTCGGGGCCGGTCACGCCGTGCAGGTGGAAGGTGCCGGTGTCGGACCAGTGGCCGAAGCCGTGCCAGAGCCGGGCCGTCTCGACCAGCAGTTCCAGCCCCGGCCCGGCGAGGAACTCCTCGTCGCCCGTGGCGGCGACGTAGCGCAGCACCGCGTCGGCGATGTCGGCGTTGAGGTGCAGCCCGGCCGTGCCGGCCGGCCAGTAGCCGGAGCA
Source organism: Micromonospora sp. M71_S20 (assembly GCF_003664255.1). Taxonomy (NCBI): domain Bacteria; kingdom Bacillati; phylum Actinomycetota; class Actinomycetes; order Micromonosporales; family Micromonosporaceae; genus Micromonospora; species Micromonospora sp. M71_S20. Next base: position 2,324,685 of record NZ_RCCV01000001.1, read on the forward strand.
CTCCCGCCCGCCGAGGGTCCGCCACGGGAAGGTCGCCCCGGGCAGCCGCAGCTCCGCCGCGCGCTCGCGGGCCTCCGGCAGGTGGGCGTGCCGCCAGCGCAGCGCCGAGCGGGCCAGCGGCGGGTCGAGGTAGGTCAGCACGGGCAGGACGTAGCCCTCCGTGTCCCAGAGCACGTGCCCGTCGTAGCCGTTGCCGGTCAGGCCCTTGGCGGGAATGGTCCGGTCGCCGTCCGCCCGGCCCGCCTGGAGCAGGTGGAACACCGAGAACCGGATGGCCTGCTGGAGTTCGGCGTCGCCGTCGAGCTGCACGTCGGCGGTCTGCCAGGCGACGTCCAGCGCCGCGCGCTGGCCGGCCAGCAGGGTGTCGAAGCCCTCCGCGCGGGCCGCGTCGGCCTCCGCGACGACCAGGCGGGCCAGTTCCTCCGGGGGCATGGCGTCCACCGGGGTGCACTCGTACGCGGCGAACTTGGTCAGCTGGAGCCGCTCGCCGGCGCGCAGCGTCCCGGTCAGCGTGAGGCGTAGCCGGTCCGCGGTGCAGTCGACGCCGGGGGCGAAGCCGTCCGGCGCCTGCACCTCGTGCGCGACGGCGACGGCGACCCGCTGCCCGCTCTGCCCGGTGCGGTGGACGAGGACGCCGTCGTGCCCGTCGGAGTGCCGGTACTCGGCGGTCAGCGGGTCGGTGATGACGGAGGCGGCGCGGGGGTCGTCGGCGCGCTCGGGCACCCGCTCGTTGGCGAGCAGGTCGGCGCAGACCCGAACCTCGACCGTGCCGTTCAACGGCTCGACGGACCACCGCACGGCGGCCACCGGACGCCGGGGCAGGGAGACCAGCCGGACGCTGCGGACGCGTACGCCGTGCCCGGCCGGCGAGATCCACTCGGTGTGCCGCTCGACCACCCCGGCCCGCAGGTCGAGCACCCGCTCGTGGGTGCGCAGCGTGCCGGTGCGCACGTCCAGCGGCTCGCCGCCGACCCAGAGGCGGATCAGGGCCGCGTTCGGCGCGCTGATCACCGTGTCGCTGAACTGCGGGAAGGCGTACCCGTCCTCGGGATAGTCGAGCTCCCGCCGCTCGTGGAAGCCGTTGAGGTAGGTGCCGGGCATGCCGTAGGGCGTGCCCTCGTCCAGGGTGCCGCGCCAGCCGACCCAGCCGTTGCCCAACGCGAAGATCGACTCGGTCTCGGCGAGGCGGTCCATGTCCGCCTCCGTACGCCGGATCCGCCAGGCCTCGTCGTCCCCCGTGACCTGCCCGGTCGGCGGCCGATCGGCGATGGGGGTGTCGTGCACAGCGCCTCCAGGGAAGTCCGACGTACCGGGTCAATCGAAGCAGATGGGGCTGAGAGGTCGCTGAGACGAAAGTCGGGGTCGTCCCCCGACCAATGCACACTGCGCCCGACTTCCAGGTATTCCAGGGTTGTCTGGGAGCTAAACGAGGTATGAACGATCGGTGAGGTGAAACATGGTTGATGTGGACACGCCGGATGTTCCGAAGATCAGTGTCGAGTGGTACCAGGACATCGTCGACTTCGCCGCCGACACCCCGCAGCCGGTGCAGTGGTTCGCCGAGCACTTCACCGAGGGCGCGATCCTGCTGCTCGGCGCGCTGTGGCTGATCGCGGCCGTGTCCCGGCTCGGGGGCGGGCCGCGCGACCGCGCGTACGCCCTGGTGTCGCCGGCGCCGGTGGTGCTCGCGTACGGGTGCAGCGAGTTGTTGAAGACGGTGGTGGACCAGGAACGCCCCTGCCGGGCGCTCGCCACCGAGCTCGCCATCATCGCCGGCGAGTGCCCGCCGACGGGCGACTGGTCGTTCCCCAGCAACCACTCCACGATCGCGGGCGGCCTGGCGGTGGCGACGCTGCTGCTGTCCCGCCGGGTCGGCCTGGTGGCGCTGCCGCTGGCGGCGCTGGCCGCGTTCTCCCGCACCTTCGTCGGCGTGCACTACCCGCACGACGTTATCGCCGGCGTTCTGCTCGGCGCCCTGTTCGCCGCGCTGCTCACCCCGCTGTTCGCCCGCCCCGCCGCCGGGCTGCTGCACCGCCGCGCCCGCCAGGCCGAGCGCCCCGTCCGCGACCCGGCCACCCCGACGTCCCGCCGCTGACCGCTCGCGGGAACGGCGGAACCGGCCCGGGCCGGGGGCCTGAACGGGAGGCCGCCCGGGTCAGGTGAGGAGGACGGCCAGGGCGGCGAGGGTGCCGAGGACGAGGAACGGGCCGAAGGGGAGGTGGCTGCGCCAGCCGACCCGGCGGGCGGCCAGCAGCGCGACGCCGACCAGCCCGGACAGCAGCAGGGCGAACGCCAGCCCGGCGACCAGCGCCGCCCAGCCGTACCAGCCCAGCAGCGCGCCGACGCCGAGCGCCAGCTTGGCGTCGCCGAGGCCGAAGCCGCGCCGGCCGAGCAGCAACGTGGTGGTGGCGAAGAAAAGCGCCAGCGCGACGCCGGCGGCGGTGGCGCGCAGCCAGGGTGCCGGACCGGCCCCGGCCAGGGCGGCCAGCCCCAGCAGCAGCCAGGTGCCGGCCGCGGCGGGCAGGGTGAGCCGGTCCGGCAGCCGGCGCACAGCCGCGTCGACGAAGACCAGCGGGACCGCCCAGCCCAGCCACCAGGCCGTGGCGGCCAGCACGGTGGCGGGCGGCCCGAGCAGCACCAGCGCCCCGACGGCCGCCGCGACGGCGAGTTCCACCGTGCCGGGCGGCGGGCCGACGCGCGCCCCGCACCGCCCGCACCGCGCCGTGGGGCCCAGCGCCGGCCAGGGCCGGGCCAGCCCGACCGGGGCGCCGCACGCGTCGCACCCGGTCCGGGTCGCCACCCCCGGCGGTACGGCGTGCCGGATCACGGCGAGCCGGAGCGCCGGGGCGAGCGCGAGCACGGCCAGCAGCCGAGCCCCGCGCGCGGCGGCCTTCGGTGCGGTCGGCTCCGCCACGGCCGGCGGCCCGGTCAGCGCCACGATCGCCCCCCGGAGGCCGGCGCCGGCGGCGACCACGCTGGGTAGTGCGTCGACTGTCGGCCGGTAACGGGCGGAACGGCCCGCACCCCTGCCCCATGAAGCGCGGCACAGCGCGCGGAAATGGCGCGTCCACATAGGCGGGAATCCCATCTTGGCGAAATGTCGATGCGTCGGCGCGGGGGACGGATCGGACCAGACGCCACGTCCGGGACAACCGCCCGCCACCGCGACGACACCTCCCCGACCGCGCGCGCTTCCCACGCCGCCGCCCCACCGATCCGCGCCGCCCGACCCGTCCGCACCAGCCGACACCACCCGCCGCCACCACCTGTCATCACTCACAGTATCCAGATGAATTGCCTCTGTTGCATCGGCGAGCGTCAGCCTATGCTCGCCCCTTGGGTGTGGTGCAACCCAAAGCGAAAAGACGGGACGACGCGGGACATCGCTTTTGCAGAGATCAGCAACGGCAAATGCATCGGCGCTTATCGACAGGACCGGATGGCCCCATCCGGTCGCGCCGTCGCATGCCCGGAGGCCGCCATGCCGGCCCCGGGCGGCCACCGAGGAGGCACGACGTGCGCGGACGGCGGTTCAGCCGATGGGCAACCTGCCTGCTCGCCATCGCGGCGCTCGGCGCGGCCCCGGCCTGCGGCGCCGAGCCCGGAACGGCCCCCCGGGCGGCGACCGCCGGGGACGCTCCCGCCCCCACCCACCGGGCCGCCGACGAACAGGCGGCGAAGAAGGCGGCGCTGGCCGCGTACGCCGGATATCTCGCCGCCTCCCGCAAGGCGAGCGGGCGCGGCGACCCCCACCATCCGGAGCTGTCCCGGTTCCTCGCCGACCCGCTGCTGACCCGGGTCCGGCTGACCATCCGCAAGGCGAAGGAGCACGGCGCGATGCGTACCGGCACGTTGGTCTCCGACCCCACCGTGACCTCGGTGAGCCTGGATTCGAGCCCGCCCACGGTGGAGATCCAGGACTGCCTGGACGCCACCGGCTACCGGCTGGTCTACGCCAGGGACAAGCGGGTCGTGCCCGGCACCGGCGGAACGCGGCACCTGGCCACCGCCACCGCCACCCGCTTCCCGGACGGTCGCTGGCTGATCAGCGCCGGCGCCGCCCACGAGGACCTGCCGTGCTGACGCGGGCGGGACGGGCCACCGGGCCGGACTTCGTCCGTACCGCCGACGGTGGCGGCCGGAGCGGGACGGCCCGCCGGTCGCTCGCGGGCGTCGGCCTGGCCCTGCTGCTGGCGCTCGGGGCGGCCGTGCCCGCGATCGCCGCGCAACGCGCGGACCCCGGCGCGGAGTGCCCGCCGGGGCAGAGCGACTGCAGCGTCTGGGACGACGATCCCGGCGCCCCGGGCGATCCCGGCGGCGGCGGGGACGACGGCGGGGGCGGTGACCCGGGCGGCGGGGGCGGCAGCGCCAGGTGCCAGTGGAACGGCCGCACCGTCAAGTGCTACGACAGCGTGCTCGGCTGGTTCAACAACGGCGACGGCTGCTACTACAAGCTCGCCGAACCGCAGCCGGAGGCCCCCGAGGGCCAGCAGTGGTACGTGCGCACCTGTAACGGCGGCGACCTCGGCTCCCAGACCACCGTCCTGCGCGACGCCCCGCCGCCTGGCTTCGGCGCGCCGCCCGACCCGGAGGAACTCGCCCGGCGGGCGCTGGCGAAGATCACCATCGCGGCGCCCCGGATCGCGGTCGCCCCCCGCCGCAGCAACGGTCCCGGACTGGTCGGGCTGCCGGTCTGGATGTGGGGCCGCAACGACGACCGGAAGTACTTCGGGCCGACCCAGGAGGCGTCGGAGAGCGAGCGGGGCCTGACCGTACGGATCGAGGCCAAGTTCGACCGGATCGTCTGGAACATGGGCAACGGCCGCAAGGTCACCTGCTCCGGCGCCGGTACGCCGTACCGGGCCGACGGCCCGCTCGCCGGCCGCCCCTCCCCCGACTGCGGCTACCAGGGCTACCCGAAGGCCGGCGACTACCGGGTGCGGGCCACGACCTACTGGACGGTCACCTGGGCGGGCGGCGGCCAGAGCGGCGTCATCCCGGTCAACCGGACCACGGGAACGGTCCCGGTCCGGATCAACGAGCTACAGGTGGTGGCCCAGTGAGCGCGAGGAGTGAGCCGGTCTTGCGAGCCCCGCAGTCGCGAACGGACATGGTCCGGTGAGTGTGGCGACCCGGAACGGAACCGGGCCGGTGGACGCGCCGGTCGCCCCGCCCCGGGTGGTGCGGCAGCGCCGGATGCGGCCCGGGCTGCTCGGCCTGGCCGTGCTGCTGATCGCCCTCGGCGGCCTGGGAGCGGCGTTCGCGGTCACCTCGGTACGCGCCACCGGCAGCTACCTGGCGGTGGCCCGGCCGGTCGAGGTCGGCCGGCAGGTCAGCGCCGACGACCTGGTCCCTGTGCAGGTGGCCGGTGGTCAGGGGCTCTCCCCGGTGCCCGCCGGCCGGCTCGACGAGGTGGTCGGCAAGCGGGCCGCCGTGTCGCTGACCCCCGGCACGCTGCTGACCATGGCCCAGCTCACCGACGACCCGCTGCTCGGGCCCGGCCAGCAGCAGCTCGCGCTGGGCCTGAGCCCCGCCGAGGTGCCCGCCCGCAGGCTCCACCCCGGCGACAAGATCCTGCTGGTGAGCACGCCGGACGGCGACGACGACCGTCCGGCGGGCGCCGCCACCCGGTTCGAGGCGACGGTCATCGACGCCGTCACCTCGGACGACGACGACGAGGTGGTGGTCTACCTGGCGCTCGCCGTCCGGGACGTGCCGGCCGTCGTCGCGCTGTCCAGCCAGGAGCGGATCGCCCTCGTACTGACCGAGGCGGCCTGACCGTGGCGATCATCGCGCTGGTGGCGGCGAAGGGCTCCCCGGGCGTCACCACCACCGCCCTGGCCTGCGCCCTGACCTGGCACCGGCGGCTGGTGCTCGCCGAGTGCGACCCGGCCGGCGGATCGATCCTCGCCGGCTACCTGGGCGGCGCGCTCGACGGTCCCCGGGGCATCGGCGAGCTGGCGGTCGGCGAGTTGCGCGCCGGCAACCTGGAGTCGGCGTTCTGGTCGCAACTGGTCGACCTCGACGCGCCGAAGCGGGAGCGGCTGCTGCTGCCCGGCGTCGTCGATCCCGCCCAGGCCGGCAGCGTCACCCCACTCTGGCAGCGGTTCGCCGACTTCTTCGGCGGCCTGGAGGGCGGCGACCCGCCGTACGACGTGGTGGTGGACTGCGGGCGGCTGCACGTCGTCGGTCCACCGTGGCCGATCCTGCGCGCCGCCTCGGTGGTGCTGCTGGTCAGCGGCGCCCGGCTCCCCGACCTCTCCGGCACCCGGGCCATGGCCAGGACGATCGAGCGGGACTTCGCCGAGCACCGGGTGCCGCCGGGCACCCTGCGGCTGCTGCTGGTCGGTGACGGCCACGGCAGCGGCGAGATCAGCAAGGCGCTGCGACTGCCGGTCATCGCCCGGATGCCGCACGATCCGCGTACGGCCGAGGTGCTCGGCCTCGGCGGCACCGTGCGGGCCGGTCGGCCCCTGATGCGCGCGGCCGGGGCCCTGGAGGTGCCGGTCGGGGCGCTGCTGGAACGCCGGCGCGCCCGGCTGGCCTGGCCCGTGTCGCAGGGGGTGCCGGGTGCGGTTTGAACCGGTCTCCGGCGACCCGCGCCGGCAGCCGCCCGGCGCCCCCTCCACGGCGCCGCCGCTGACCCCGCCCAACGGCCGGCACCACCCCGCCCCGCTGCCGGTGCCGGTCACCGCGCCGCGGCCGGAGCAGCCGCCGCCCCGGCCCCGGGTCGACTTCCAGGTGGTCCGCGAGCTGCGCCGGGAGCTCAGCGAGCGGCTCGCCCTGTGGCAGCGCGGCCGGGAGTTCACCGTCGACGAGGAGGACACCGAGCGCGCCCGGCTCGCGGTGACGGTGGTCGCCGAGTACGCCGACGCGGTGCGCCGGGCCGGCACCCCGATGGCGGCCGGCGAGGAGCGGCTCCTGCTCGACCAGGTGACCGCCGAGCTGGCCGGGCTCGGCCGCCTCCAGACGCTGCTGGTCGACGACACCATCGAGGAGGTGCACATCCTCGGCTGCGACCAGGTGCGCGTCACCCGCCACGGCGGCGGGGTCGACTGGGTGGAGCCGATCGCCGACAGCGACGACGAGCTGGTGGAGATCCTCCAGGCGGCGGCCCGCCGGGCCGGGGCCACCGAACGCTCGCTGTCGACCTCCAAGCCCACCCTCGACCTGCAACTGCCAGACGGCAGCCGGCTCGCCGCGGTGTTCCTGGTCAGCCACCGCCCGTACGCGGTGATCCGCAAGCACAACACGCTGGACGTGAGCCTCGACGACCTCGCCGGGGGCCGGGGTGACCTGGACGAGATGATCGACCCGCTGGTGCGCGACTTCCTCCGCGCTTCCATGCGCGCCGGGCTGAACATCATGGTGGCCGGCCTCGCGGGCGCCGGGAAGACCACCGTCATCCGGGCGCTGATGGACGAGATCCCGGCCGACGAGCCGTACGTGCTGCTGGAGGAGAGCCGCGAGCTGCTGCCGGCCCGCCGCCGGCTCAAGCACCGGGCGGTGATGAGCTTCGAGTCCCGGGAGGGGCACGGCGAACGCGGGGCGGACGGCCGCCCGGCCGGCGAGGTGAGCATCGCCGACCTGATCCCGGTCTCCCTGCGGATGGGCGTGCTGCGGATCATCGTCGGGGAGGTCCGGTCCCGGGAGATCGTCCCGATGCTCCAGGCCATGACGACCAGCCGCGGCTCGATGTGCACCATCCACGCGCGTACGCCCGCCGGAGTGAGCGAGCGGATCATCGAGCTGGCGCTCGCGCACGGCCGGGAGATGACCGTCGACCAGGCCCGCCGGATGGCCGGCAACGCGCTCGACCTGATCGTCTACGTCACCGTCGAGGACGAGACCGCGATCGGCGGGCGCAAGCACCGCTTCGTCTCGCACGTCGAGGAGGTCATCGGCGTCGGCGACGGCAACCGGATCACCACCACCCAGGTGTTCGGGCCCGGGCCGGACGGGCGGGCCGTACCCCGGCACCTGCCCGAGCGGGTGCGCGCCCAGCTCCTCCGGGTCGGCTACGACGCCCGGCTGCTGAGCCGGTGGATCGAGGCCGGCACGGGCGCGTGGCGGCGGCCCCGGCACACCCGGCTCGGACGGCGGTGACCGGAGGTGCTGGACAACGTCGAAATCGTCGCGGTGGCCTCCGGTGCCGCCTGCGTGGCCGGGCTGCTGCTGGCGGTCGTCGCGCTCGTCGGCACCCGCCGGCCTCCCGGCGGCCGGCCCGGCGCGGGCCGTGGGATCGACCGGCTCTGGAAGGGCCCGGGCACCACGCCGCGCGAGCAGCGGGCCCACCAGGCGCTGCTCGTCGCCGCCCTGGTCGCGGGCGCGCTGGCCTTCCTGGTCACCGGCCTGCCGGTCGTCGGCCTGCTGGTCGCGGTGGCCGTCCCGGGCACCCCGTGGCTGTTCTCCGTCGGCAAGGCCGAGCAGCGGGCCATCGCCCGCATCGAGGCGGTCGGCGAGTGGACCCGCCGGCTCAAGGACGTCTCCGCCACCGGCCAGGGACTCCAGCAGACGATCATCGGCACGGTCGCCACCGCGCCCGAGGAGATCCAGGAGGAGGTACGGCTGCTCGCCGCCCGCCTCCAGGCCGGCTGGCTGGCCCGCTCCGCGCTGCTCGCCTTCGCCGACGAGATCGGCGACCCGGTCTGCGACCAGGTGGTGGCCGCGCTGATCCTGCACGTGACCGACCGGGGCGAACGCCTCGGCGACGTGCTCGGCTCGATCGCCGGAGCGGCGGCGGCCGAGGTGGCCACCCGCCGGGAGATCGAGGCGAAGCGCACCCAGCCCCGCTTCGCGGTCCGTTTCCTCACCGGGATGACCCTGGCCACCGTCGCGTACGGGCTGCTCAACACCGAGTACATCAGCCCGTACGGCACGCCCTTCGGGCAGCTCGTGATGGCGGCGCTCGGCGCGGCCTTCGTCGGCCTGCTGGCCTGGGTGCGGTCGATGAGCCAGCCCCGCCGGCCGGCACGCTTCCTGCCCGCCCCGGACCCGGAGGAGGTGCTCGCGTGAACGCCGTGATCCTCAACTGGCAGCTCGCCGTCGCCGTCTGCGGCGGGGCGACGGGCGGGCTGGGCGCCTTCCTGGTGGTCCGCGAGCTGGTGCCGGCCACCCCCGCGCTCGGGCCCGCGCTGCGCCGGCTGCACCAGCCGGCCGGCACCGGGCAGCTCGCCACGCCCGCCGACCGGCGGCTGGAGTGGCTCACCGGGCTGTCCCGCTGGCTGCGGCCACCGCACCGGCAGCTCGCCCTGATCGACCGGACACCCGAGCAGTACGCCCTGTCGATGCTGCTTTCCGCGCTGATCGGGCTCGCCGCGCCGACGCTGCTCGGCGTCACCCTGTTCGCCGTCGGCATCCGGCTGCCGGTGGTCGTACCCGTGCTCGGCAGCCTCGGGCTGGCGCTGCTCTGCGCCCTGATCGCGCACCGGGCGGTGCTGGACCGGGCGGACAAGGCGCGCGACGAGTTCCGCCAGGCGGTCTGCACCTACCTCGACCTGGTCGCCCTCCAGCTCTCCGCCGCGCACGGGCCCGTGCAGTCGCTGGAGCGGGCGGCGGCGGTCTGCGACGGCTGGGTCTTCGACCGCATCTCCGAGTCGCTGCGGATCGCGCAGATGCAGATGCACTCGCCGTGGGACGAGCTTCGCGACCTCGCCGAGCGCATCGGCATCGCGGAACTGGGCGACGTCGGAGCGATCATGCGCTCCTCCGGCAGCGAGGGCGCGCAGGTGCACGAGACCCTGCGCAGCCGCGCCGACTCGCTGCGCGACCAGATCCGCACCGACAACCTGGCAAGGGCCGAGGGGGTGACCAGCCGGCTCGACATCCCCGGGGCGCTGCTCGTCTTCGTCCTGCTCGGCTTCGCCGTCTATCCGTTCATCGCCCGCCTGTGATCCGACCCCGAGAGAAGGAGCACGTCATGTCCGTCATCACCCGCCTGCACGTCGCGCTGTCGACACGCCTGGCCGAGCTGCGCGAGGACGGCGAGCGGGGCGACAGCCCCGTACCGACCGCAGTGATCATCTTCGGTCTGGTCGCCGTCGCGATGGCGGTCACCGCCGCCGCCCTCGGTGCCGCCAACGACTGGATGGACAACATCCCGACCCACCAGGACCCGAAGTAACGCCGGGCCGTGCGCCGAGCAGACTCCGTCCCGGGACGCCGGGCGGCCACCGCCGCCCGGCGTCCCGTCCCGGCTGCCGCCGGGCGCCCCGGTCCGGCCGCCGGCCAGAGCCCTGTGCCGGGTGCCGTCCGGCGCCTTGTGCCGGCCGTCCGGCGGCGGCTCGTGGTTGGCGGGGTCGACCGGGGGGCCAACCCCGTCGAGTTGGCGGTGGTGATGCCGGTGATCCTGCTGCTGCTCTTCGCCTCGATCCAGACCGCGGCCTGGTTCGTCGCCCGCTCCACCGCGCTCAACGCCGCGCAGAGCGCGGTCAACGCGCAGCGGCTGCACCAGGCGCCAGCCGGGGCCGGTGAGGCCCGGGCCGTCCGGTTCCTGCGGGCCGCCGGCGGCTGGCTCGTCGGCTGGGACGATCCCGCACCGAGCTGCCAGACCACCACGACGGAGGTGACCTGCACGGTGCGCGGGCGGTCCCTGTCCGTCGTACCCGGGGTCAGCTTCCCGGTGCACCAGACCGCGCACGGAACCGTGGAACGGTGGACCACGCCGTGAGCCGTACCGCCGAGCGGGGCTCGGTCTCGATCGAGGTGGCGGTGCTCGCCCCGGCCTTCATCGCGCTGATCGTGCTGGCCGGCGTCGCCGGGCGTACCGCCGTGGCGGCCGAGGCGATCGACGCCGCCGCCCACGACGCCGCCCGCGCCGCCTCGATCTCCCGGGACGCCCGCACCGCCCGCGCCGAGGCCCGGGACGCGGCCCGCCGGCAGCTCGGCTGGCGCGGCCTGAACTGCGCCGGCACTCCCGAGGTGACCTTCAGCGGCGCGGTACGCGGCACCCCCACCAGCTTCGACGCGGCGTTCCGCAGCCCGGCCGGGCAGGACGCCTCGGTCACCGTCCGGGTCGCGTGCACCGTCTCCTACGGGGACCTGCACCTGTCCGTCCTGCCGGGGATGCCCGCCGGCAAGCGCGTGTCGGCGAGCTTCACGTCGCCGCTGGACCGCTACCGGAGCCGGGGATGACCGCCGTGGCCGGCCGGCACGACCAGGGCCGGGTGAGCATCTTCCTCGCGGTGGCGATGGTCGGCGTCCTCTCCGTCATCGGCCTGGCCTTCGACGGCGCGGGCCAGCTGCGCACGTTGCAGCGGGCCGACAACCTCGCGGCCGAGGCCGCCCGCGCCGGCGGCCAGGCCATCGACCGGGCCACCGCCATCGAGGGCGGGCCGACCCGGATCAACCGTCCCCAGGCCCGCCGGGCCGTCGCCGACTACCTCGCCGCCGCCGGCGCCGCCGGCCACACCGTCAGCTTCCCGGTCGTCGACGGGGAGACCCGGGTCCGGGTACGCGTCACCGTCACGCACCGCAGATCCATGCTCGGCCTGTTCGGCTTCGACGAGACCGTCACCGTCTCCGGCGAGGCGACCGCGCGGCCGCTCACCGGGGCACCGTAGGAAGGGAAGGCAGCCATGGCCGCATCGGGGCGTTCCGCCGTACGGCGGACCGGACGCATCCTGACCGGGTTCGGCGCGCTCGTCGTGCTCTGCGCGGTGCTGGTCGGCGCGCCGGTGGCGCTGCTCGCCCTCGCCGGCAACCCGTTGCCCGATCACCTGCCCACCGTCGCGGAGATCGGCTCGACGCTGACCAGCCGCGACGACGGGCGGCTCTTCCTGCGGGCGCTGGCGCTGGCCGGCTGGTTCGGCTGGGCCACGTTCGCCCTCTCCGTCCTGGTCGAACTCTGCGCGCAGGCGCTGCGCCGACCCGCGCCCCGGCTGCCGGGAATGAGTCGCCAGCAGCGGGCCGCCGCCGCGCTGGTCGGTTCGGTCGCGCTGATCCTCGCGGCCAGCCCGGCGGCGAGCGCGGCGACGGCGGTCGCCGGCCCGTACGCCCTGCCGTCGGCAGCGGCCGCGACCGCGCAGCCGACTGTCGCGGAGGCCGCCTGGCCGGGTCCGGCCGCGCGCACCTGGTCCGCCTCGGCCGCCCAGGTCGCCCGGCCCGCCTCGGCCGCTCCGGTCACTCGGCCGCTGTCGGCCGCCCTGCCTGCTCAGCCCCCGACGACTGTCCCGGTTGCACGGCCGGCATCGGCCGCCTCGGCCGCGCCGGCCGACCTGTCCGCTCCTGCCGACTCGGACGACGGCGTGGCGGTCTACCGGGTGGCCCGGGGCGACCACCTGGGCGCCGTCGCCCAGCGCTACCTGGACGAGTTCGCCGACTACCGGGAGTTGGCCGAGCTGAACCGGCTCGGCGACCCCGACCGGATCCACCCCGGCCAGTTGCTGAAGCTGCCCGGGGACGCCGAGGACCGGGGGGCCCGCCGGCACGCCACCGGCCGCCTCGTCGCGCGCCCGACCCCGCCCGCTCCCACCCGGCCGGCCCCGCAGCCGGCGCCGGGGAAGGTCGCTCCCGAGCGGGCGACGCCGCCCCCGCCGGCCGCCGAGGCCCCGGTGCCGCCCCCGGCGGAGAGGGACGCCGGTCAGGCCCCGACGGTGACGGTGGGAGCCGCCCGGGCCGGCGAACCCGATCGGGTGAACAGGCCCCTCGCGGTCTCCGCCGTCCTGGCGGTGGCGAGCATCGTCGGCGCGCAGATCGGCGCGGTCCTGGGCCTACGCCGCCGACCGGGCCACGTACCGGCCGGCGCCGCCCGGACCACGGCCGCCGCCCGCCGTGGCACCGCCGCGCGCGACACCACCACGACCAGGCGCGGCCCGGGTCGCCGGGACGTCGGCACCACCCCGCGCGGCAGCGCGACCACGGCCGACCGGGACGGTACGGACGCCGGCACCCACGACTCCGCACACCCGACCGGTCACGGCTCCGCGTACGCCAGCGGCATCGTTCACGCGGGCAGGACCGCCCCCGGCACGGCCACCGGCGTCGGCACCTACGACGGCGGGCTGACCGCCGGCGCCCGCGACGACGATCTGACCGGCCACGGCCGAACCCACCCGGGTTCGTCCCGCGACACACCAATCGGCCGCCACCGCCGCCCCTGACCCATCCACCCTGCTCACACCCGCCGACGCCCTACCACCCACCCCACCCCACCCCGCCCAACCGAAACCGCTTCGCTCGGGCGACCACCGATACCGCTCGGGTGATCAAGAGGTTTGGTCACGGCAGGCAGATCGAACTCGCCCCAAACCTCTTGATCGACATCGGAGGCCGAGGCCGGAGAGCACGGGACCGGGCGGGCCGAGCCGGGCGGGCCGAGCCGGATAGGGGCATGGCCCAGCCGGACAGCACGGCAGCCGGGCCGGGAGGGCGCAGGGTGCCGGTCAGGGGAGGCGGGTCTCCAGGACGCCGTTGACGACGCGGGTCGGCAGGACCTGCTGGTCGTTGCCGGACGGGCCGTGTACGACCTCGCCGCCGTTGAGACGGAACGCGCTGCCGTGCCACGGGCAGACCACGCACGCGTGCCCGTCGATCTCGCGCACCTCGCCCTCGCCCAGCGGGCCGCTCTGGTGCGGGCAGCGCTCCAGCATCACGGTGACCTCGTCGCCGTGCCGGTAGAGGATCACCGAGACGTCGTCGACCTCCCGGGTGATCAGCTTGCGCTCCGGCAGGGCGGCCATGTCCGCGATCGAGTGCCAGCCGTCGCTCATCCGGTGCAGCTCGGAGATGCTCTGGTTGACCTGCGCGCCCTGCTTGTACGCCAGGTGCCCGCCGAGGTACGCCCCCATGCTGGCGGCGCCGAGCCCGAGGAAGCCGAGCGTACGGCCGAGGTTGTGCCGGCCGGTCATCCGCGCGGCCACCGAGCCGGCGTAGAACGCCAGGCCGACGCTGTTGGACGCGGCGTGCACCAGGCCGACCCGGCGCTGGTCGCGGGCGAGTGCCGCCCAGTCGTTGAGGCCGGCGACCGCGGCCGGGAGGGCGCTGACGGTGCCCACCGTGCACAGGGTGGTGGCGGCCCGGCGCTGTCCCGGCATGAGGTCCAGCACCGCCGTGCTGATCCACGCGCCGACCGGCACCTGCACCATCGCCGGGTGCAGCGGATGGCCCAGCCACACGCCGTGCAGCAGGTCGCGGACCCGCTGCGGTCGGAGGGTGGCCTGGACGGCGCGCTGCAACCGGTCGCCGACCCGGTCCAGGCCGGATGCCTGTTCGATCTTCGTCAAGAGTGCTCGCACCCGTACCGACTTCCCGGCAGGAGCCGGCGCAAACCGGTCGGCGGTGACGGATCCGCAGCCGTACGTGATCGGGCCCCCGCAGACCCGTAACGGGACGCCCCACCGAGGTCAGCTCTCCCGTGCCGCCCAGCGGTCGTGGTGGATCGCGTCGGCCAGCGGGCGCTTCTGCCGCCAGCCGTGCCGGGCCAGGTCGGGTACGGGCTCGAAGTGGGTGACCGGCCCGAGGCAGAGCCACGCCACCGGCCGGATCCCGTCGGGGATGCCGAGCAGCTCGGCGAGCCAGGGCTCCCGGTAGAACGACACCCAGCCCACCCCGAGCCCCTCGGCGGTCGCGGCGAGCCAGAGGTTCTGGATGGCGAGGCAGGTCGAGTAGAGCCCGGTGTCGGCGATGGCGTGCCGGCCGAGCACGGCGGGGCCGCCCCGGGACTGGTCGTGGGTGACCACCACCGACAGCGTCGACTCCAGGACGCCGTCGATCTTGATGCGGGCGAACCGCTCGGCCGCCTCCCCGTCGAGCGTCGCGGCGAACGTGTCCCGCTCGGTGCGGACGTGCTCGTGGAACCGGCGGCGCAGCTCCGGGTCGCGCACCAGGACGAAGTCCCAGGGCTGCGAGTAGCCGACGCTCGGCGCGGCGTGCGCCGCCGCCAGCACCCGGTCCAGCGTCTCCTCGGGCACCGGCGCCCCGGTGAACTGGGCGCGTACGTCCCGGCGGCGGTGGATGACGTCGTACAGATCCAAGGCAGGCTCCCGCTGCGCTCGGCCCACGCCACGCCGGACGCGGGCACCGGACGCGAGGCCGGTCTTCGGACTCCCGGATCGACGCCTGGCCGTCCGCCTTCCCGGCCCGGGCGGGCCAGTGGCTGCGCGTACGCGTGGACGGTGGCTCCCCGGTCACCGCGGCGGGCCCGTGCCGGATTCGCACCGGCTTCCCGATTCTCCCCGCTCGCGCGGGGCACCTCACATGATCGTGCCATCGGGATGCTAGCGCCGCCCGGCCCGTCCCGGTCCGGCGGGCGGCGCGGTGCACCCGCAGCGGTGGAAATCCGGTCGCGGGCCGCCCGCCGCGGTACCACTGTGGTCCGGGTGTACGCACTCTCCTCCCGCCCGCTGCCGGCCGGTCGACCGGCGACCCGACTGACTCTCGCGCTGGGACAGCCCCGGGCCGTGCCGCCCCCGCTGCTGATGCTGCTGGGCATGCTCTCCACCCAGGTCGGGGCGGCCGTCGCCAAGCAACTCTTCGGCAGCACCAGCGCCGGCGGTACGACCACGTTGCGGCTCGGCTTCGCCGCGCTCATCCTGCTGGTCCTGGTCCGGCCGGGGCTGCGCCTGGGCTGGCGCACCGCCGGTCTGGTCGGGGCGTTCGGGCTGGCCCTCGCGGTGATGAACCTCGCCTTCTACGCGGCCCTGGAACGGGTGCCGCTGGGGGTCGCGGTCACCATCGGCTTCGCCGGGCCGCTGCTGGTGTCGCTCGGCGGCAGCCGCCGGCTCGGCGACGTGGCGTGGGCGGCGCTGGCCGGCGGGGGCGTGCTGCTGATCAGCGGGCTCGGCGGGACGGGGGTGGACCGGGTGGGGCTGCTGTGCTGCGTGGCCGTCGCGGTCGGCTGGGCCGGCTACGTGCTGCTCGGCAAGGCGGTCAGCGCCCGGGTGCCGGGCAGCCGGGGCCTCGCGCTGGGGATGGCGGTAGCCGCGCTGGCCGTGCTGCCCTTCGGGGTCGCCGGCAGCGGTACGGCGCTGCTCGACCCGTGGACCCTCGCGCTGGGGGCGGCGGTGGCGCTGCTGTCGTCGGTGCTGCCGTACTCGGCGGAGATGGCGGCGCTGCGCCGGATGCCGGCCCGGGTCTTCGCGGTGCTGCTCAGCCTGGAGCCGGCGATCGGGGCGCTGGTCGGGCTGGTCCTGCTCGGCGAGCTGCTGGCCTGGCCGCAGGCGGTCGGCGTGGCCTGCGTGGTCGGCGCCGCGCTGGGCGCCACCCTGGTCCGCCCGGGCCGGTCCGCCCCGCACTGACGCCTGGCGCCGCCGGCACCGCCGGGGGCATGCTGTCGCAATGGGGGTACGCGTCGAACGCGCCGCGGCGGTGACCACGGTGATCCTGGATTGCCCGGAGGCCCGCAACGCGGTCGACGGGCCGACCGCCCGGGCGCTGGCCGACGCGTTCCGCGCCTTCGAGGCCGACCCCGGCGCCTCCGTGGCCGTGCTCTGGGGGGCCGGCGGCACGTTCTGCGCCGGCGCCGACCTGAAGGCCATCGGCACCCCGAGCGGCAACCGCGTCGAAGCGCAGGGGGACGGCCCGATGGGCCCGACCCGGATGACGCTCAGCAAGCCGGTGATCGCCGCGATCTCCGGTCACGCGGTGGCCGGCGGGTTGGAGTTGGCGCTCTGGTGCGACCTGCGGGTGGCCGAGTCCGACGCGGTGCTCGGGGTGTTCTGCCGCCGCTGGGGAGTGCCGCTGATCGACGGGGGCACGGTCCGGCTGCCCCGGCTGATCGGCGAGAGCCGGGCGATGGACCTGATCCTCACCGGCCGGCCGGTGCCGGCCGAGGAGGCGTACGCCATCGGGCTGGTGAACCGGCTGGTCGCGCCGGGCGAGTCCCGGTCGGCGGCCGAGCGGCTGGCCGCCGAGATCGCCCGGCACCCGCAGACCTGCCTGCGCAACGACCGGGCGGCGCTGCTCGCCGGCGCCGGCCTGCCGGAACCGGCGGCGCTGGAGGTGGAGCTGGCGTACGGGATGGAGTCGCTGGCCGCCGACGCGGCGGCCGGCGCGGCCCGGTTCGCCGCCGGCGCCGGCCGGCACGGCGCCCCGGCCCACTGACCGGGCGGAGGCCCGACCAGCGCGCCGCCCCGACCGACGGGCGGGCGGGAGGCCCGACGGGCCGGGCGGTACGGCCACCGGATGTCCGGTGACCGCACCGCCCGAAAGATCGGCCGCCGCTCGGGCGACCGGGGTGGGTCAGTTGCGGTTGATGGTGAACGTCGAGGTGGTGTTCTGGATGTCCACCGCGTTGTTGCTCAGGCGAAGGTTGTTGAAGGTGACCGACCCGACGGCCGGGCCCTGCCCCGACTCCGGCATCGGGTTGGCCCAGATGCCGAAGCCGGACTTCGCGTCGTAGGCGTCACCGCTCTTGCGGGCGCCGCTGATGGAGACGTTGGTGAAGACCGTGTCGGTGATCGGGAACTGCGGCTGCCCACCGACGTAGTTGGTCTGGAACATGATGCCGCTGTAGGTCGGGTCGACGATGTCGACGTCGCTGACCCGGATGCCCTGGAACACCTTCGAGGCGGAGAAGACCCAGATCGCCGGGAAGGTCTGCGCGCCCCAGAAGTGCCCGCCGGCCCGCACGATCGAGATGTTCTCGAACCGCGTGGGCGGGCTGGCGCCGAAGCCGTTCATCGGGTAGCCGAAGTCGAGCGAGCTGATGGTGATGCCGGAGTAGACCAGCGTGTCCGCGATGTAGATGTTGCGGAACGTGTTGCCGTAGCCGCCGTAGACGGCCACACCGGCGGCCCGCCAGGTCAGGGTCGAGGTC
Source organism: Micromonospora sp. M71_S20 (assembly GCF_003664255.1). Classification (NCBI taxonomy): domain Bacteria; kingdom Bacillati; phylum Actinomycetota; class Actinomycetes; order Micromonosporales; family Micromonosporaceae; genus Micromonospora; species Micromonospora sp. M71_S20. The sequence continues at coordinate 2,342,440 of NZ_RCCV01000001.1, forward strand.
AGGTTCTCGTAGATGTTGTCCTTCATGTCCGCGCCGCCCGCGTCGATCGCCGAGAACAGCGCGAAGCTGTCGTCACCGGTGGCCCGGGCGTCGTTGTTGCTGACCAGGTTGTTGGTGCTCCCGTTGGTCATGTTGATGCCGTCGGCGAACATGTTCCGGATCCGGGAGTTCTTGATCGTCATGTGGTCGGTGTTCGCGCCCCAGTAGAGGCACACCATGTGCTCGTTCCAGATGTTGTCGATCACGATGTTCGACACGTTCGAGAAGTCGAACACCTTGCCCGGCCCGTCGATCCGCGACGTGTAGTTGCCGAAGTAGGCGAAGTTCGCGAAGGACGATCCGGCCGCCGAGTTCTCGGCCCGGAAACCGATGTCGGTGTTGTCCTGGCCGGACGGCGCGTTGAACCGGGTGTACCAGGGCCCGGCGCCGGTCACCTTGACCGCCTTGCCGTACACCTGGAACTTCGACGCGGTGGAGTAGTTGCCGGCGGGCAGGTACACCCCGACGAGGTTGCCGGTGGTGTCCATCCGCACCCGGTCGAGGGCGTTCTGCACGTCAGAGTGGGTGAAGCCGGTCGGCGTGGTGTAGCGCGCCGGGTCCGGGTTCGCGATCGGCGCCACCTGCTCGGTGTTGATGAAGTCGATGGCGTACGTGGTGGTGTTGGCCGGGTCCTTCTGGAGCCGGATCCGGCTGCCGGCCGGCACCGTGGAGTTGAGCATGACGTTGGCTTCGTCGTAGATGTGCCGCGGTCCGCCCGCGCTCGGCGAGTTGCCCGGGCTGGCCTCGTTGCCGTAGAGCCAGGCGTACCGGGACGTCAGGTCGATGGCCTTGTGGAAGCTGCCGTTGACGTAGACGTTCAGCGTCGAGTTGATGCCGCCGCCGCCCGGGGCGTCCGGGATGGAGAAGCGGGTGACCAGGGTGTTGGTGCTGGCCCGGGTGGTCCACTCGACGTAGCTGCCGGTCGAGTTGAGGGTCACCGCCCGCCGGCCGGACGCCTCACCGGCGAGGTCGCCGACGGTCCGGTTCGGCCCGACGACGCTGGCGCCGCCACCGACCACGCCGTCCTCGGCCTCGTACATGTCGTACGGCATGTTGGCGCCGCGCCCCACGAAGAGCGCGCGGTCGCTGGTGTTGTTGGCCTGCTTGACCGGCAGCTCGTTGCCGTCGGCCGCGAGCACCACCCGGACGGTGTACTTGCCGTTCGCGGCGGTCCAGGTGCCCAGGTTGACCGGGCCGACCGTGGCCCCGGCGTTGATCACGCCGGAGTACGAGCCGGTCAGGGTACGGACGACCGTGCCCGCCTCGTTGAGCACGGTGAGCGTGATGCCGTGCGCGCCGGACGCGGAGGCGATGCTGCCGGCGTTGCGGATCGACACCGAGAAGCTGACCGTGTTGCCGGCCGCCGGGGTGCCGGGCGACCAGGCGACCGCGGCGGCGACCAGGTCGGAGCTGGCGACCGGGCTGACCACCAGCGGGCTCGGATTGGTGTAGCTGTTGTTGGTGTCGTCCTGCTCGACGACGGTGTTCGACTCGTCGACCTTCGCGCTCAGCGGGTAGCTGCCCGCGTCCCGGGCGCCGATGTTGGCGGTGACCGTGGCCGAGGCGCCGGCCGCCAGGCCACCGACCGGCGCGGTGCCCACCCGGTTGGTGCCGAGGTAGAAGTTGACGTTGGTGGCGCCGGACGCCGCCGAGCCGGCGTTGCGGACGGTGGCCGAGAGCGTGACGGCGCTCGTCTCCACAGGCGCGGACGGGCTGAACGACATGCCGGTCACGGTCAGGTCCGGGTTGGGCGCCGGGGTGCCGATGACCTGGAACTCGGCGATCTGCCCGGCCGGGGCGCCGGTGTTCGAGGCGATCGAGAGCCGCACGTCGGCCGCCGCGCCGGAGACCGGGATGGTCACGGTGTTGCCGCTGGTCGGGTTGAAGCTGTAGTTCGCGGCACCGACCCGGGTGGTGAAGGTCGAGGAGCCCTGGTCCCGGCCGAGCACGGTGATGTTCTGGGTACGCGCCCCCCAGGCGGAGTCCGGGTTCAGCTTCAGCACGACCTGGCTGAGGCTGGCGTTGGCGCCGAGCTGCACGGTCAGCGTGCTCGGGTTGCCGTTGCCCTCCCAGTAGGTGGCCACGTTGTTGTCGTTGGCGTTGCTCGCCACGAACGTGTGCACGTGCCCGGAGGCGGTGATCGGCTTGCCGACCGCCAGGTTGGTGCCGACGGGCGGGTTGCCGGTGCCGGTCCGGGTCACGGTGTTGCTGTTCGCCGACTGGTTGCCGGCCGCGTCCTTGGCCCGGACGTGGTAGGAGACCGTGGCGCTGTCCGGCTGGCTGTCGGTGTACGTCAGCGTGGAGCCGTTGACGCTGCCGCGCAGCGCGCCGTTGGCGTAGACGTCGTACCCGGTCACCCCGACGTTGTCCGTGGACGCGGACCAGGTGAGCCGGATCTGCCCGCTGGCGGGCTGGGTGTACGCCAGGTTCCCGGGGACGCCGGGGGCCTGGGTGTCGGGGTTGCCGGCGGCGCCGTAGACCTCGACCTCGGAGAGTTGGGCGGCCGGCCAGCCGGTGTTGCCGGTGACCTGCACCCGCACGTACCGGGTGCTGGTCGCGGCGAAGCTGACGGTGACGGTGTTGCCGGTGGCCGGGTTGAAGGTGTAGCCGCCGGACGCCTTCAGGGTGGTGAACGACGAGCCGGTGGTGGAGCCGAGCACCGACAGCGTCTGGGTGCGGGTCTGCCAGGCCGACGAGGGCGGCAGCTTGAGCACCACCCGGTCGACGTTGACGGTGGCGCCGAGGTCGGCCTGGATCCACTGCGGGAACGCGTTGTTGGCGCTCTCCCAGTAGGTGTCGGCGTTGCCGTCGTTGGCGTTGCTCGCCACGTAGTTCTGGTTGTGGCTGCTGGCGCTCATGGTGGCGGAGAGCCCGGCGAGCAGGGCGGCGCGGGCGGCGGTCGCGGCCGGGTCCGCCGGTGGCGCGGCGGCCGCCGGGGTCACGGCCGGGACGGCGGTGAGGAGCAGCCCGGCGAGCACGCCGGCGAGCAGCCGTCGGTTGGCCGGGCGGATGGACCGGGGGACGGGACGGCGCGCGCCGGTCGGCGCGGTCCCGGGTCTGGTGCCGAGTCTGGACATGGGGTCGCTACACCTCTTTCGGGGGTGGGGTGCGGGTGCGTTGCCCGGTGACGGGCGCAGGGGTACGCCCGTCGTGCCGCGACAGGTGGGGGACGGTGCGGGACGGGGGTCGGGGCGGCGCTGCGCCGGGCCGCCCGGACTCCGGTGGCCCCCGCCCGGGACGGGCGGGGGCCACCGGGCTAGCTGGAGTAGACCTCGAACTCACCGAGCTGGCCGGCGGGCCAGCTGCTGTTGCCGGTGAACGTCAGCCGCAGGTACCGCTGGCTGGTCGCCGCGAAGGTCACGGTGACCGTGTTGCCGCTGGCCGGGTTGAAGGTGTAGCCGGCGGACGCCTTCAGGGTGCTGAACGACGAGCCGGTGGTGGAGCCGAGCACCGACAGCGTCTGCGTGCGGGTCTGCCACGCCGAGGACGGCGGGAGCTTCAGCACGACCCGGGACACCGTCCGGTTGGCACCCAGGTCCACCGTCACCGACTGCGGGAAGGCGTTGTTGGCGCTCTCCCAGTAGGTGTTCGGGTTGCCGTCGACCGTGTTGGCCGCCACGTACACGTCGGCGTGGCTGGTCTCCGCGGCCGGTCGGCCGAGCGCCAGGTTCCCGGTCGGCGGCGGCGTGGTCGGCGGCGGGGTCGTCGGGGGCGGGGTGGTGGGGCTGCCGCCGTACACCTCGAACTCGGAGAGCTGCGCCGCCGGCCAGCCCGTGTTGCCGGTGACGGTCAGCCGGACGAACCGGCGCTCGCCGGCCGGCACGCTGATCGACACCGTGTTGCCGCCGGCCGGGTCGAACGTGCGTCCGGCCGACCCGGCGAGGGTGGTCCACGAGGAGCCGTCGGTCGAGCCGAGCACCGACAGCGTCTGGGTCCGGCGCTCCCAGCCGGCGGGCAGCTTCAGCACCACCCGGTCGACGGAGCGCGCCGCGCCCAGGTCGACGGTCAGCGACTGCGGGAACGCGTTGTTGGCGCTCTCCCAGTAGCTGGCCGCGTTGCCGTCCACCGCGTTCGCCGCGCCGTAGTTCTGGTTGGTGCTGGTCGCGGTCGCCGGCCGGCCCTGCGCCAGGTTCCCGCCGGTCGGGGGCGGGGTGGTCGGCGGGGTGGTCGGCGGGGGCGTGGTGGGCGGCGGGGTGGTCGGGGGCGCGGTGGGCGTCGTCGTCGGGGGCGGGCTGGTGGGCCCGCCGCCCCACTGCGGCTCGGGCCACGGCCCGCAGTACGGCGTCGACGTGTACCAGCCGGAGTTGCCGGTGCCCTGGGTGATCTGGAAGCCGCTGCCGACGCAGTTGTGCATCGGGTTGGCCTGGGCGATCCCGGTCGCCCGCACGTTCGTGAAGGAGACCTGGCTGGGCGCCTGCACCTGGAGGGCGTACGTGCCCGCGCCGTCGATCCGTACGTTGTTGAAGCTGATCCCGCTGGACTGCCCCTCGATCCAGTGCAGCGCCGCGTACGAACTGTCCAGGATGTCGGTGTCGGTCACGTTGATCGCCGCGCCCTGGATGGGCTCGTTGAGCGCGGAGAACCAGATCGCGCCGACGCCGAAGCGCCAGTTGTAGTCCGAGTTGCCGTTGCGGATCAGGGTGTTCCGGGCGACGGTGATCGTCCCGGAGACGGCGGTCGGGCCGGTCACCCCGGGGTAGCGGTTGGCGACGTGGATGCCGCCGCCGTTGGTGACCGAGTCGGCGGTGACGTTGTCGGTGATCTTGATGTCCCGCCCGCCGTAGGTCACCAGGTGGTTGGCGAGGATCGTCACGCCGATCGTGTTGCGGGTGAAGGAGTTGTTCACGTTCGGCACGCTCTGCGCCCACATGGCGAGGGCGTCGTCACCCGTGTTGCGTACGAACGTGTTGGTCACCGTGGAGTTGGTGACGCCCCAGTGGAAGTTCACCCCGTCGGCGGTCTGGTCGAGGATCCGGCTGTTGCGGATGGTGAAGTTGTCCATCGGGCCGTCCATCCAGGCCCCGACCTTGGTGTGCTGCATCCAGACGTTGTCGACCACCGAGTTCGACATCGCCCCGCCGATGGCGTTGACCTGGTCCTCGTCCACCCGCTCCCGGATGTCGCCGATGATGGCGAAGTCGCGCAGCGTGACGTTGCGGCTGGGACCGCCGGCCTCGTGCGGCCGGATCTCGCCGCTGTAGCCGCCGCCGGGGACGTACTTGCCGTAGATGCCGGCAGCCCGCTTGCGGTCGGTCGGGTGCCGCCCGCCGAGCACCGAGTACCACGGGCCCGCCCCGCGCAGGGTCACCCCGTCCACGACGACGTGGTCCCAGAGGGTGAAGGTGCCGGTCGGGATCCAGACGGCCCGCCCCTGGGCCCGGCCGGCGTCCACCGCCGCCTGGAACCTGGCGGTCGAGTCGGTCGCGCCGGTCGGGTCGGCGCCGAAGTCGGTGACCACGTCGAGCACGCCGGTCGGCTTCGCGATGGGCCCGCCGACCAGCTCGAAGTCGGCCAGGTCGATGGTGAACGTCGGCGACTGGGCGGTCGAGGAGACCTGGAGCCGGATCTTCGTGCCGGCCGGGTACGTGGTCCCGAACATGGTCCGGGTCTCGTCGTAGAAGTGGTGCGGGTTGGTGTCGCCCGGGTTGTTGTTGAACGGGTAGCCGCCGTAGTACCAGCCGTACCGCGAGGTGACCGGCACCGCCTTGACCAGCGTGCCGTTGGCCCGCAGGTCGATGCTGGCGTCCCGGCCGGTGCCGGCGGCGTTGTCCGGCAGGCTGTAGCGGAAGGTGACCGCGTTGGCGGGCGCGGTCAGGGTGAACTCGACGTACTCGCCCACGGCGTCGAGGGTGACGGCCTCCCGGCCGGACGCCTCGGACGGCAGCGTGCCGTAGCGCCGGTCCGGGCCGATCCTCGTGCCGGTGTGCGCGACCTCCTCCGCCTCCTGCTCGACGAACGGGACGGTGGCGCCCCGCCCCGGGATGTCGAACGGCGAGAGTCCCGCCGCGCGGGCCGGGGTCGCGGTGGTGGTCAGCGCGACGACGGAGATCGAGGCCGCCGCGAGGGCGGTTCCGGTGAGGGCGGCGAGCCCCGCGCGGATGCGGTGTCTTCGCTGGTGGTGCGGGGTGGTGTGGTCGGCCATGAGCGGCGCTCCCTTTCCTGAGGTGGCCAGGTCCCCCGTGTCGTGCGGTGTGGTGCGCGTACCTCCCTGTCGGCCTCGGTTTGCGCGGGCCTGCGGGTGGGCGGTGCCGGCGGCCGGGACGGGCCGCCGGCACCGTCGGGTCAGGCCGTCCCGGGCGTCGGGTCCGTCCCGGGCGTCGGGGTGGGCGCCGCCTCGGCGGTACGCAGCCAGACGGCGGTGTCCGGGGGCAACCGGTCGTCGTCGAGCGGCCCGCTGACCAGCAGCCGGTCGGTGTGGGGCGGCAGCGGAACCGCCGTGTCCGACAGGTTGACCAGGCAGACGAACCCGGGTTCCCGCCGGAACGCGAGCACCCCCTCGGGGGCGGGCAGCCAGCTCAGCTCCCCGTCGCCGAGTGCCGCCTCGGCCCGCCGGACGGCGAGGGCGGCCCGGTACAGCTCCAGCATCGAGTGGACGTCGCCGGTCTGGGCGCGGGCGGTGCGGTCCTTCCAGTCGGCCGGCTGGGGCAGCCAGGGTGCCGCCGCCGCGTCGTCGGGGCTGAAGCCGAACGGCGGCGTCTCGCCGGACCAGGGGATCGGGACGCGGCAGCCGTCCCGGCCGGGGTCGACCCCGCCGGAGCGGAAGTGCATGGGGTCCTGCCGCAGCTCACGCGGGATGTCCTCGACCTCCCAGAGGCCCAGTTCCTCGCCCTGGTAGACGTACGCGGCGCCGGGCAGCGACAGCGACAGCAGCGCGGCGGCCCGGGCCCGGCGGGTGCCCAGCTCCAGGTCGGTGGGGGTGCCCTCGCGCTTGGCGGCGAAGCTGAACGTGGTGTCCGCCCGGCCGTAGCGGGTGACGTGCCGGGTGACGTCGTGGTTGGAGAGCACCCAGGTGGCCGGGGCGCCGACCAGCGCGTGCGCGCTCAGCGTCCCGTCGATGCTCTCGCGCAGCGCCGAGGCGTCCCAGGCGCAGCCGAGGAAGTCGAAGTTGAACGCCGCGTGCAGCTCGTCCGGGCGCAGGTAGTTGGCGAACCGCTGCCGGTCCGGCATCCACACCTCACCGATGAGTGCCCGGTCGCCGGGGTACTCGTCGGCGATCCGCCGCCAGTCGCGGTAGATCTCGTGCACCCCGTCGAGGTCGCGGAACGGGTGCGGCCGGTCCGGCAGGGTCTCGGGCAGCGTGCCGTCCTTGACCAGCAGCCCGGCCGAGTCGATCCGGATGCCGTCCACCCCGCGGTCGAACCAGAACCGCAGGATGTCCTCGAACTCGGCACGCACCCTGGGGTGGTCCCAGTTGAAGTCCGGCTGCTCCGGGGCGAACAGGTGCAGGTACCAGTCGCCGGGGGTGCCGTCCGGGTTGGTGGTCCGGGTCCAGGTCTCGCCGCCGAACTCGCCGACCCAGTCGGTGGGCCGCTGGTCGCCGTTCGGGCCCCGGCCGGGGCGGAACCAGAACAGGTCCCGCTCGGGCGCGCCCGGTCCGCCGACGAGCGCCGCCTGGAACCAGGGGTGCGCGTCGGAGCAGTGGTTCGGCACCACGTCGACGATGGTCCTGATGCCGAGGGCGTGCGCCTCCGCGATCAGCGCCTCCGCCTCGGCCAGCGTGCCGAAGACCGGGTCGATGTCGCGGTAGTCCGCCACGTCGTAGCCGGCGTCGGCCATCGGGGACGGGTACCAGGGGCTGAACCAGATCGCGTCGACGCCGAGCGCGGACAGGTAGTCCAGCCGCGACCGGATGCCGGCGATGTCGCCGATGCCGTCGCCGTCGCCGTCGGCGAAGCTACGCGGGTACACCTGGTAGATCACCGCTCCACGCCACCACGGACCGTTGTCTGCTCTGGACACGAGCACCTGCTTTCTGCGTCAGTGCGTCGGCGGGTTCGCCGGACCTTGATGTGTCCCGGGCGAACAGTCGTTGTCCGCCGCGGAAGGTTGCGCCGAGGGCTATCCCTTGAGGCTGCCCGTGGTGAGGCCGGACATGATGTTCCGCTGGAAGATCAGGAAGACGATGACGGTCGGGATCGCGGCGATGACCGAGGCGGCGACCACCACGTTCATGGGCGTACCGCCCGAGAAGGCGTAGATGCCGACGCTGACCGTCCGGGTCTCGGGTGACGGCATGACCAGCTTCGGCCAGAGGAAGTCCTTCCAGACCGCCGTCACGGCGAAGATCGAGACCACGCCGAGGATGGGACGCGACATCGGCAGGATGATCGACCAGAGCGTGCGCAGCGGGGTCGCCCCGTCCATGAGGGCCGCCGCCATCAGCTCCTCCGGGATCGAGTCGAAGAACCGCTTCAGGAGGAAGATGTTGAACGCGTTCGCGACCAGGGGCAGCCAGATCGCGAACGGCGAGTCGAGCAGGTTGACGTGCAGGATCGGCAGGTCGATCACGGTCACGTACTGCGGGACGATGAGGACCATCGCCGGGATCATCAGCGTCGCCAGCATCAGGCCGAGGATCACGTTGCCGAAGACCGGGCGGAGCTTCGACAGGGAGTACGCCGCGGCGGTGTCGAGGACGAGCTGGAACAGCACCGCGCCGGTCGCGTAGTAGAACGTGTTGAACAGCAGCTTGGCGAGATCCAGGTTGTTCCACGCGTCGACGTAGTTCTGCCACTGGGGATCCCGCGGGAACAACGACGGCGGGGTCTGCGCGATCTCCTGGCCCGACTTGAGCGCGCCGGTGACCATCCAGTAGAGCGGCCCGAGGAAGACGAGCGTGAATCCCGCCACGACGACGGCGAGCAGCGTCCAGTAGATCACCCTGCCGCGCCCCCGCCTGAGCTGGGCGGCAGAGACGAGTGTCCGGGTCCCGGAGTCCTGTGCCATTCCGCGTCCGTCCTAGTCCTGTTTCGCAGTCAGCCGCACGTAGACGGCGGAGAAGCCGGCCAGCACCACGAGCATGATCACGCCGAGCGCGGCGGCGCCGTTGAGGTCGTTCTGGAAGAAGCCGTGCTGGTAGATGAGGTACGCGACCGAGGTCGCCGAGTCCTCCGCGCCCGCGCCGTTGGCGAGGATCAACGGCTCGATGAAGAGCTGCATGGTGGCGACGATCTGGAGCATCGCCAGGAGCGCGAGGATCAGCCGGGTCTGCGGGATGGTCACGTGCCGGATCCGCCGCCAGATCCCGGCGCCGTCCAGCTCGGCCGCCTCGTAGAGTTCGCCGGGGATGTTCTGCAACGCCGCCAGGTAGATCAGCACCGCGCTGCCCATGTTCATCCAGGTCGACGCGAGCACCATCGCGGGCATCGTCATCTCGGGGGACTGCATCCACTGCGACGTCGGCAGGTGCAGCGCCTTGAGGATCGCGTTGAAGAGCCCCGCGTCGCTGGGGTCGTACGCGTAGAACTTGAACAGGAAGAGCGCCGAGGCCGGCGGCAGCATCACCGGCAGGTAGACCAGGATCCGCAGGTACCCCTTGGCGTGGCGGAACTCGTTGAGCAGGATCGCCACGAAGAACGGCACCACGTAGCCGAGGACGAGCGCGAGGACGGTGAAGGAGAACGTGTTCTTCCAGGCCGTCCAGAAACTCGGGTCGGCCATGATGCGCGTGTAGTTGTCCCAGCCCACCCAGGTGGTCTCGCCGCGCCGGGTGCGCTGGAAGCTCATCACGATGCCGCGGATCATCGGGTACCAGGAGAAGACCGCGAAGCAGAGCACCGCGCCGATCAGGAACGCGTGGCCGGTGAGGTTGTCCCGCACCTTGCGGCCGAGGCTCGTACGCTGCGGCCGTACCGGGGACGGCGGCGCGGGACGACCCGCGTCTCTGGTGGCCCCCGGGGCGGAGATGATCGCCAAGGCAACTCCTGGTGAGTCAGTGACCGGACGTGCGGTGCGGACTTCGGTGGGGGCCGGCGCGCCGGCCCCCACCTCCGGATCAGCTCTCCGCGGCGAGGAGCTGGTTGACCTTGTCTTCGGCCGTCTTGAGCAGCGCGTCGATGTTCGCGTTCGGGTTGGTCAACACCCCGGACATCGCCGCGTCGAGCACCGCGTAGATCGCCTGCGCGTTACGCGGTTCGCCCTTGATCGGCACCGGGTTGGCCTCGAAGAGCGCGAAGTTCGCGGTGTCGACGTTCGCGTTCGCCTTGCGCAGCTCGAGCTCCTGCTTCTGCGCCTCGCTGCCGCCCGCGAAGAGCAGCGGCTGGGGCAGGCCGACCGGGTAGTTCTGCGGCTTGGCCCGGACGTAGTCGAACTGGCCCTTGCCGGGCGTCAGCTTCTGGTAGGCGATCCACTTCAGACCGGCCTTGACCTGCTCCGGAGAGAGGCCCTTCTTGAAGAAGTAGCCCTCGCCGCCACCGAGCGTCGCCTTCGCCGGGCCGTCCTGGCCGGGCAGCGGTGCCATCGCCCAGTCCTGGAACTTGCCCTGGAACTGGCTGACGATCGCCTGGGTGGCGTCCGGCGCGCCGATGAACATGCCCACCTTGCCCGCGGCGGCGTTGGTCAGCAGGTCGCCCCACTGGAGCAGCTGGCGGCTGCCCATGCTGTTGTCGCCGTACCGCATGTCCTTGAGGTTCTGCAGGACATGCTTGCCCATCGCGTTGTTGAAGTCGGCCTTCTTGCCGTCCTCGGTCAGCACCTGGCCGCCCTGCGAGTAGAGCAGGGAGGTGAAGTGCCAGCCGCCGGTGTTGCCGGCGCTGTACTCCGAGTAGCCGGCGATGCCGTTGCCGAGCGCGGAGATCTTCTTGGCCGCCGCCCGGACCTCGGGCCACGTCTTGGGCGGGTTGTTGACGTCGAGCCCCGCCTGCTGGAACAGGACCTTGTTGTAGACCAGGCCCATCGAGTAGTTCTTCGCCGGGACGGCGTAGAGCTTGCCGCCGTCGCTGAAGACCTCCTTGAGCGCCGGGTCGACGCTGTCCCAGGTGGGGACCGTGTCCTTGTTGGCGTACTCGGTGATGTCCATGACCTGGCCGGAGTCCAGCACCTGCTGGAGGTCGGTCATGTACCCGTAGAACAGGTCGGTCACGGTGCCGCCGGCCAGGCGGGCGGTGAAGTCCGGCGGGTTGTTGCACTGCTCGCCGACGCTCACGCTCTTGATGACGATGTCGGGGTTCTGCCGCTGGAATTCGGCGACGTCGTCGTTCCAGTTCTTCAACAGCTCTTTCTGGGAGCCGACCGGCTGGCAGTCGACGGTGACGGTGACCTTGCCGCCTGCGCTGCCTGTCGCGTCATCGCTCTTCGTCGAACAGGCCGCAAGGCTGAGCCCCAGGCCGGCCACGAGCGCCAACGCCGCAGTCTTCCGGTACTGCGGTACGGACATCTGTCCATCCCTTCGGGAACGGTGTCTCCATGACCTGCGCTGATGCCCGGTGGTCGTCACCGCGCCGATGCGCCGTCACTGATCTGCATCTGCTGAGCGACCTGGCCCCGGGCAGCTGCGTCGGGGCCAGGTGTGAGTGGGGTCACTGTAGCTAAGCGAACTTGTTCCAGCAAGGTATCGATCTAATAATGAAAAAACGGAACTTCATAGTCGACAGATTTTGACAGGAGCTTGGAAGTGGTCGAGTTGCGGCCTTCGCCCTGATTGGCACCCGGTCGGATCGAGCCCCGCTTCGCACCAGGAGCCGCCGGTGCCGCGATCGGCACTCGTGATCGGTTGACGCTCCGCCGGCTCCGCGCGGCCCTCCGCCCGGGCCGACGCCAACGGATCATGGGACGCGACGGCGGCGCCAGGGGCGCAGGCGGGCACGGCCTGGGACAGCGGCGCTGGGGGTCGCCGGCAACGACGAACCGGCCGCCGACCGCGAGCAGCGGTCGACGGCCGGAGCGTCGATGGGTGGCCGGAGCGTCGTCCGGTGGACAGGCGGGGTCCGTGGCCGGACCGTCAGCCGGCGGTCAGCGCGATGCGGTCGGGGCGGAAACGGGGGTCAGCGACCGGGGGCGGGCGCGGTGGAGCCGCGTACGACCAGCTCGGGCTCGAACAGCAGCTCGTCGTGCAGCACGCCGGCGCCCTCGATCTGGGTGACCAGCAGGTCCACCGCGGCCTGCCCCATCGTCTCGATCGGCTGCCGCACGGTGGTCAACGGCGGGTCGGTGCAGGTCATGAACGCGGAGTCGTCGAAGCCCACCACCGACACGTCGGTCGGCACCACACGACCCAGCCGCCGGGCGGCCCGGATGGCGCCCAGGGCCAGCACGTCGCTGGCGCAGATGATGCCGGTCACGCCGCGCTCGACCAGCTTGGTCGCGGCGACCCGCGCCCCTTCCATGGAGAAGCTGGAGCGCTCCACGTACGCCGTGTCGTCACCCCAGCCCGCCGCCTGGGCCATCGCGTCCAGCTTGCGCCGGGACGGCACGTGCCCCTCCGGGCCGAGCACCATCCCGATCCGGTCGTGCCCGAGCGAGCGCAGGTGCCCGTAGGCCTGCTCCACCGCCACCGCGTCGTCCGTGGAGACCCGGGGGAAGCCCAACTCGTCCACACCCGCGTTGACCAGCACCACCGGCAGGCCCCGGTCCGTCAGCCGGCGGTAGTGGTCGTGCCGGGCGTCGGCGAGCGCGTACGAACCACCGGCGAAGATCACCCCGGAGACCTGGTGGTCGAGGAGCATCTCCACGTAGTCCATCTCGGAGACGCCGCCGATGGTGCGGGCGCAGAGCGCCGGGGTGAAGCCGCGTTGGGCGAGGGACCCGGTGACCACCTCGGCGAGCGCCGGGAAGATCGGGTTCTGCAACTCGGGCAGCACCAGCCCGACCAGCCGGGCACGCTCGCCGCGCAGCTTGGTCGGCCGCTCGTAGCCGAGCACGTCCAGCGCGGTCAGCACGGCCGTCCGGGTCGCCTCGGAGACCCCGTCCCGACCGTTGAGCACCCGGCTGACGGTGGCCTCGCTGACGCCCGCCTTCTTGGCAACTTCGGTCAACCGTTTCGTCACGGCCGCAATCGTACGTCACCTCGGTGAAAGAAATGGGCAGCCATCTGCCGGGCGATTGCGTTGCGCTGCCGCGCGCTGCCCGCATCCGGCATCCGACGTGCGGCCCGGCCGTCAGGACATGTCGCGCAGCGCGTCCTCGATCGCCCGGTGGAAGGTCGGGTACGCGTAGATCATCTGCCGGAGGCGGGCGATCGGCACGGCCGCGTGCACCGCCACCGCCAGACCGGAGAGCACCTCGCCACCGGCCGGCCCCACCGAGGTCGCGCCGATCAGCACGCCCTGGTCGGCGTCCGCGACCAGCTTGACGAAGCCCTCGTTGCCGGCCTTGTGGATCCAGCCCCGGGCCGACGACGGCAACCGGGCGAGGCCGACCTGCACGTTGACGCCCCGCTCGCGGGCCTGCGACTCGGTGAGGCCGACCGCGCCGACCTCGGGATCGGTGAAGGTCACCCGGGGCAGCGCCCGGTAGTCGGCGCGCGGCACCGCACCGGCGGAGCCGCCCACGCCGGTGGCACCCGACGCCCCACCCGTCGCGTTCGCGGTGCCGCTGGGGTCGGGCCCGCCGTCGGCGCGTCGGGCGTGGGCGAGCAGGTCGGCGACGACGATCCCCGCCTGGTACATCGCGACGTGCGTGAACGCCCCCTCGCCGGTGACGTCGCCGACCGCCCAGATCCCCTCGGTGACGTGCAGCCGGTCGTCCACGGTCAGGTAGCGCCGGCCGGCGTCCACCCCGACGGTGTCCAGGCCCAGTTCGTCCAGGTGGGCCCGGCGGCCGGTCACCACCAGCAGCCGCTCGGCGGTGAACTCCGCCCCATCGGCGGCGTGCACGGTGAAGCCCCGCCCGTCGTGGCCCACCCGCTGCGCCCGCACCCCGGTGTGGATCTCCACCCCGTCGGCGCGCAGCGCGGCGGCGGCCACCTCGGACGCCTCGGGCTCCTCGACGGCGAGCACCCGGTCCAGGGCCTCGACCACGGTGACCCGGACCCCGAACCGGGCGAAGACCTGCGCCAGCTCCAGCCCGATCGCCCCGCCGCCCAGCACCAGCAGCGACTCCGGCAGCTCCTCGACCTCGATCGCCTGCCGGTTGGTCCAGTACGGCGTGTCGGCCAGCCCGTCGACCGGCGGCACGGACGGTTTGGTGCCGGTGCCCAGCACGATCCCGTGCCGGGCGTGGAAGACCCGCTCGCCGACCCGGACCCGGCCGGGTCCGTCGAGCCGGGCGCTGCCCCGGACGAACCGCCCGCCCTTGCCGGTGAACCGCCGCACCGCGACCGTGTCGTCCCAGGTGTCGGTGGCCTCCTCGCGGATCCGCTTCGCCACCGGCGCCCAGTCGGGCCGGACCTCGGCGGTGCCCGCGAGCCCGTCCACGCGGCGGGCCTCGGCGATCGCGTTGGCCGCGCGGATCATCATCTTGCTCGGCACGCACCCCCAGTACGGGCACTCCCCGCCGACCAGGTCGCGCTCGACGCCGACGACGGTCAGCCCCGCCTCGGCGAGCCGCCCGGCCACCTCCTCGCCGCCGACCCCGAGCCCGACCACGACCACGTCCACCAGTTCCGGATCCGCCATCCCGCCAGCATCGCGCACCGCCCGGCGGCCGGCCAGCGGGTCGACCCGGAAATCCGCTGCCCGCGGACGTCCCGGCCTCCTACCGTGGCCGGATGCGCACCCGCTTCTCCGCCGTCCACGACTGCTTCACCGAACTGCTCGCCGAGGGCCGGGAGACCGGGGCCGGCCTGGCGATCTGGTACGACGGCGAGCCGGTGGTCGACGTCGTCGGCGGCGAGCGGTCACCGGGGCGGCCGTGGCTGCCGGACACGCTGGTGAACGTCTACTCCGTCGCCAAGCCGGTCGCCGCGCTCTGCCTGCTGGCGCTGGTCGACCGGGGCCGGCTCGACCTGGACGACCCCGTCGCCGATCACTGGCCCGGCTTCCGCGCCCCGGCCACCGTCCGCCAGGTGTTGACGCACACCGCCGGGCTGCCGGCCTTCCCGGTGCCCCGGCCGGCCGCCGCCGTCGCCGACTGGGACCTGCTCTGCGCCGACCTCGCCGCCGCCGAGCCCGAGTGGCCGCCGGGGTCCGTCGCGGGCGAGCACGCCTGGACGTACGGGCACCTGGTGGGCGAGCTGGTGCGGCGGGTCGACGGGCGGTCGGTGGGCCGCTTCCTGGCCGAGGAGATCGCCGGGCCGTGGCGGCTGGACCTCGGCTTCGGCCTCGGCGCGGCGGACCAGCGGCGCTGCGCCGACCTGCGGTACGGCGATCCTGGGTGGCCGGACCGGGTGGCGGGCGAGCCGGGTTCGCTCTGGGCGCGGGCGCTGGACAACCCGCCCGGTGGGCGGGACCTGTCGGTGGTGAACAGCTCGCTCTGGCGCGGCGCCGAGGTGCCGGCCGTCAACCTGCACTCGACGGCGGGCGCCCTGGCCCGCCTCTACGCGGGACTGCTCGCCGGCGGCGTCCTCGACGGCGTACGGCTGTTCGGCCGGGAACTGGTGGCCGAGGCGACCCGGGTCCAGTACGACGGCGACGACCTGCTGCTCGGCCGGCGGACCCGCTGGACGCTGGGCATGCAGTGGGAGGAGGACGGCAGCTGGGGCATGGGCGGGATCGGCGGCAGCTCCGCCTGGGCCGATCCCGGACGCGGCTACACCTTCGCCTACGCCACGTCCCACCTGGCCGACCACGACCGGGTCGACGCCCTGACGGACGCCCTGCACTCCTGCCTCTGACCGCACTCCTGCCTCTGACCGCACGGCGGCCCGGACGGCCAGCGGCAGGGGCCCGCCACGGCCCGGACGGCCAGCGGCAGGAGCCCCGTCCCGCGGCGGGCGGACGGTCAGCGGCGGGAGCCCGTCACGGGGCGGACAGGGTCAGCGGGCCGGGCACCAGGGCGGGCCCGGGGATCACCACCGGCGCGCCGACGGGGGTGAGCAGGGCGCGGGCGGCCACCGCCAGCCGGCGGCGCTGCGGCACCAGCGCCCGGTCGACGAAGACGTCGTAGTCCCGCGCGGCCACCTCGTCCAGGATCCCGCCGTACAGCGCGTACGCGGTGCGCATGCAGGCCTGCGAGGCGGGCGCGAGCAGGGTGATCCCGGGGGCCGCGGCGGCGTAGTGGGCCTGGGCGCGGGTCACCTCGTATGCGATCAGCGCCCGGATCCGGGACGTGGCGCGGCCCCGGGCGCGCGCCTCGGCCAGGTCCTCGCGGGTGACGCCGAACAGGGCCAGGTCGTCGTCGGGCAGGTAGGTCCGCCCCCGGTCGAGGTCCTCGGCCACGTCCCGGATGAAGTTGGTGAGCTGGAAGGCGAAGCCGAGCTGGCGGGCCGGCTCCCGGGCCGCCGCCGGGTCGGAGCTGCCCAGGATCGGCAGCATCATGGTGCCGATCACCGCCGCCGAACCCTCCATGTAGTCGAGCAGGTGGTCGTAGGTGCGGTACGAGGTGACCGTCAGGTCCATCGCCATGCTCTTGAGAAACGACGCGAAGTCGTCCCGGTCGAGATCGAAGACGGCGATCGTGTGCAGCACGGCGGGGAGCAGCGGGTCGTCCACCGGTTCGCCGTGCAGTCCGGCGACGAAGCGGCCAGCCCAGTCGTCGAGTCGGGCGGCGCGCCCGGCCGGGGGGAGTTCCTCGGTGCGGTCGACGATCTCGTCCGCGTAGCGCGTGAATCCATACAAGGCGTGCACATGCCGCCGTTTCCAAGCGGGCAGCAACCGGGTGGCGAGATAGTAGGTGCGGCCGTGCCGTCGGTGCAGCTCACGGCAGCGGCCATAGGCCACGGTGAGATCGGTGTCCACCGGCCCTCCTCATCGAACGACGCACGAATCGACGCAACTCGTAAGCCTAGGGTACGCTCGGTCACATGGCCAACGACGCAGTTGCGGGTAACTCGCTCCGCGTGGCCCCCGCCCGCCCGACAGACGGGGACGACCCGGTCCGGGCGGTCCTGGCCGCGTACACGAAGGACCTGGTCACGGCGGTGGAGGGCACCCTCGCCACCTTCCTGGCCACCGAGGTCGACGCGCTGAGGGAGATCGACGCGGCGATGGGCGGATTCGCCGCGACGGCGCGCGACTGCGTGCTGGCCGGCGGCAAGCGCGTCCGCCCCACGTTCGCCTACTGGGGGTGGCGCGGCGCGCCGGGCGGCACGGGTCCGCTGCCGGCGGTGCTGCCCGCGTTCGCCGCCCTGGAGCTGCTGCACACCTTCGCCCTCGTACAGGACGACGTGATGGACGACTCCGCCACCCGCCGTGGCCGGCCGACCGCGCACGTGGCGCTGGCCAACCGGCACACCGCCGCCGGCCACCGGGGTGACCCGCGTCGGTTCGGCGAGGCGGTCGCGGTGCTGATCGGCGACCTCTGCATGGTCTGGGCCGACCGGCTCCTCGCCCGCGCGACGCTGCCACCGGCCCGTCTGCTCGACGTCCGGCGCTGCTACGACCAGATGCGCGTGGAGACGATCGCCGGGCAGTATCTCGACGTGCTCGGCGAGAGCGACGCGGCGAACTGGTCGGTGGACCGGGCGCTGCGGGTCGCCCGCTACAAGACCGCGAGCTACACGGTGCAGCGGCCACTGCTCTTCGGCGCCTGCCTGGCCGGCGTCGGCGGCGACGCCCCGCTGACCGCCGCGTACACCCGCTACGGGCTCGCCGTCGGCGAGGCGTTCCAGCTCTGCGACGACCTGCTCGGCGTCTACGGCGACCCGGCGAGCACCGGCAAACCGGCCGGCGACGACCTGCGCACCGGCAAGCCGACAGTGCTGCTCATGGTGGCCCGGCAGCTCGCCACGCCGACCCAGCGGCGCGCGCTGGACGGGGTCGGCGCCGACGTGGGGGACGCGGAGGTCGCCCGCCTCGCCGAACTGGTCGCCGACACCGGGGCGGTCGACCGGGTCGAACGCATGATCTCCGACCGGGTCACCGAGGCGCTCACCGCGCTCGGCACCGCGTCGATCGACGAGACCGCGCGCACCGCGCTCACCGGCCTCGCCACCGCCGCCACCAACCGGCGGGCATGATGGGCAACTTCGCACAAGGAGGTGGTCGCGTGCGCACCGTCGACGGGCGTACGGACCGGGTGGTCGTCGTGGGCGCCGGGCTGGGCGGGCTGGCCTGCGCGCTGCACCTGGCGGGCAGCGGTCGGCAGGTGACCGTGCTGGAGCGCGAGCCGGTGCCGGGCGGCCGGGCCGGCCGGCTCGGCGTGGACGGCTACGAGTTCGACACCGGGCCCACCGTGCTCACCATGCCCGACCTGATCGCCGAGGCGCTCGGCGCGGTCGGCGAGGAGCTGGACGACTGGCTCGACCTCACCCCGCTCGACCCGGCCTACCGGGCGTACTACCCGGACGGGTCGACGCTCGACGTCATCACCGACACCACCCGGATGGCCGCCGAGATCGCCCGGGTCTGCGGCCCGCGCGAGGCCGACGGCTACCTGCGCTTCGTCGACTACGCGCGCAAGCTCTGGCAGTGGGAACGCGCCGACTTCATCGAGCGCAACCTGGACGCGCCCACCGACCTGCTCACCGGCAACCTGGTCAAGCTGCTGGCCGGCGGCGCCTTCCGGCGGCTCCAGACGAAGATCAACCAGTTCTTCCGGGACCCGCGCACCCAGCGGATCTTCTCCTTCCAGGCGATGTACGCCGGCCTCGCGCCGCACGACGCGCTGGCCATCTACGCGGTCATCGCGTACCTCGACTCGGTGGCCGGGGTCTACTTCCCGCGCGGCGGCATCCACGCGGTCTCCCGCGGCATGGCCGGCGCCGCCGAGAAGCACGGCGTCCAGATCCGCTACGACACGACGGTGACCCGGGTGGAGACCGCCCACGGCCGGGCCACCGGCGTGGTGACCGCCGACGGCGAGCTGATCCCGGCCGACGTGGTCGTGCTCAATCCCGACCTGCCGGTCGCCTACCGCGACCTGCTGCCGCCGAGCCGCCCGCGCAGGCTCACCTACTCCCCTTCCTGCGTGGTCCTGCACGTCGGGTCGACGCAGGGGTATGGGAAGATCGCCCACCACAACATCCACTTCGGACGGTCGTGGAAGGGCACCTTCGATGAGGTCATCCGGCGGGGCGAGCTGATGAGCGACCCGTCCCTGCTGGTCACCAACCCGAGCCGGACCGACCCGTCCGTGGCCCCGGCCGGGCGGCACACCTACTACGTGCTCGCCCCGGTGCCCAACCTCGACCGGGCGCCGTTCGACTGGCGGGGCGACCTCACCCAGCGCTACGCCGACCAGCTCGTCGGGACCCTGGAGGAGCGCGGCTACGTCGGCTTCGGCGCCGGCGTCGAGGTGCTGCGGGCCGTGACCCCGGCCGAGTGGGCGGAGCAGGGGATGGCCGCCGGCACCCCGTTCGCCGCCGCCCACAGCCTCTTCCAGACCGGCCCGTTCCGCCCGTCGAACCTGCACCGGACTCTGCCGAACGTCGTCTTCGTCGGCTCGGGCACCCAGCCCGGCGTCGGCGTGCCCATGGTGCTCATCTCCGGCAAGCTCGCCGCCGGCCGCATCACCGGGGGATCCTGATGGCCCTCCCCCTCGGACCCTGGAGACACCTGCCGTGACCACCCGCGAGAAGCACCTCGTCGAGCTCGTCGACGACGCCGGGCGGCCACAGGGCGAGACCACCGTGGCCGCCGCCCACCAGCCCCCGGGGCAGCTCCACCGCGCCTTCTCGGTGCTGCTCGTCGACCCCGACGGCCGGGTGCTGCTGCAACGGCGGGCACCGGTGAAGACCCGCTTCCCGCTGCGCTGGGCCAACTCGTGCTGCGGCCACCCGACGCCGGGCGAGTCCCTCGTCGAGGCCGCCAACCGCCGGCTGCGCGAGGAGCTCGGCGCCGACCCGGTCGAGCTGACCGAGGTCGGGGTGTACGTCTACTACGCCGAGGACCCGGCCACCGGTCGGGTGGAGTTCGAGTACGACCACGTCCTGCGGGGCCGGTTCCGGCCGGGCAGCCCGCTGCTGCCCGACCCCGACGAGGTGGCCGAGCTGCGCTGGGTGGACCCCGCCACGCTGGCGGCCGACCTGGACGCCGACCCCCGCGCGTACGCACCGTGGCTGGGCGGGGTGGTGAACCGGCTGCTGGCCCCCTCTGGGCCGGCCGTCGGCCCGCCGGGTCCGGCCGCCATCCCGCCCGGCCCGCCGGCGGACGACGCGTCGGAGCGGTCGGGTGGCCGATGAGGCGCTGAGCGCGGGAGCCGTCGCCCGACGGCTGGGCGTCGCCGTGACCACCCTGCGCACCTGGCACCAGCGCTACGGCCTCGGGCCCAGCGAGCACGTACCCGGGCACCACCGGCGCTACACGCCGGCCGACCTCGCGCGCCTGGAGATCATGCGACGGCTCACCGCCCAGGGGGTCACCCCGGCGGAGGCGGCCCGCTGGGCCCGCCGGGCGCCGGACGCCGTGCCCGCCGACGCCGCCGTACGCCCACGGGTGCGTGCCGTCGCCGGCCGGGACGGCGGCGGGTCGACGATCCCCGTCGGCCGGGCCGGACCGGCGGCCCGGGGGCTGGCCCGCGCCGCCATGCGGCTGGACGCGGTCGCGATCGGCGAGACGATCGCCCGGGCCGTCCAGGCGGACGGCGTGATCGCCACCTGGGACGGGCTGCTGCGCCCCGTCCTCTTCGGCATCGGGGAGCGGCACGCCGCCACCGGTGGCCTGGTCGAGGTCGAGCACCTGATGTCGCGCTGCGTCTCGGAGGCGTTCGCGGTGGCCGCCCGGGCCGGCGCGCCCGCCGGCCCGCCGCGCATCGTGCTCACCTGCGCCGACGAGGAGCAGCACACCCTGCCGTTGGAGGCGCTCGCCGCCGCGCTCGCCGAGGCCGGGGTCGGCTACCGGATGCTCGGCGCCCGGATGCCGCTGCCCGCGCTGCTCGAGGCCGTCAACCGGACCGGGCCGGCCGCCGTGGTGATCTGGTCGCACAGCCGGGCCACCGCCGACCCCGCCCAGCTCAACGCCCTGCTCGCCGCGCCCCGCCGGCCGCTGCTGGTGCTCGCCGCCGGGCCGGGCTGGCTGGCGGACTCGCTGCCCGCCGGGGTGGTGCGGCCGGTCGACCTCACCGAGGCGGTCTCGCTGGCGCTCGCCCTACGCGACTCCCTGGACCAGGCGACGACGGACTGACCGGGGGGTGCCGGGGGCGGAACGCCGTCCACTAGCGTCGGGAGGTCCGCCGACCCCGACCCCTCCGGGAGCGAACGATGCGCGCACGCGCCGTGCTGGCCACCGCTCTGGCCCTGCTCCTCCTCGGCGGCTGCGGCGACGGCACCGCGACCGATCGGCGGGCCGCCGGCCCCGACCCCGTCGCCTCGGCCCCGCTGCCGGCCGAGCCGGCTCCGTCGGCCACCCCGCGACCGAGCCGCACCGCCCCGCCCCGGCCCCTGGTCCGCCCGCTGCCGGCGAAGCTGCCGGCGGGGCTGCGCCGCACGACCGGCGTACGGACCGTGGCGTTGACCTTCGACGACGGGCCCGACCCGGCCTGGACGCCGAAGGTCCTCGACCGCCTCCGGGCGGCCCGGGTCACCGCCACCTTCTGCGTGGTGGGTACGCAGGCCCGACGCCACCCCGAGCTGGTCCGACGGATCGTGCGGGAGGGCCACCAGCTCTGCAACCACAGCTGGAACCACGACCTGGACCTGGCCCGGCGGCCGGTCGCCGACATCCGGCGGGACCTCGTCCGCACCAACGCGGCGATCCGGAAGGCGGTGCCGGGCGCCAAGGTGCCGTTCTACCGGCAACCGGGGGGCCGGTGGACGCGGGAGGTGGTGACGGTCGCCGGGCAGCTCGGCATGCGGTCGCTGCACTGGAACGTCGACCCGCAGGACTGGGGCAAGCCGACCGCCGCGACGATCGCCAAGCGGGTACGCGCCGCGGCCCGGCCCGGCTCGGTCGTGCTGCTGCACGACGGGGGCGGCAATCGGGCGGCCACGTTGGCCGCCTGCCCCCACCTGATCACCGACCTGAAGCGCCGCTACGGCGTCGCCCGGCTCCGCTAGACCCCTCTGACCTGCGGATTCGTCCGCCGTTGTGGCTAGGGCCATACCGGTTTGGTCGAGGGACCGACCATCACGTAAGCTATCCAAGCCTCCGGCGGGGCCGGATGGGAGCAAGTCCGCTTGAAGTTGCGAGTGTGCAATGATGGCGGGGCCGCCCTCATCGTCTAGCGGCCCAGGACGCCGCCCTTTCAAGGCGGTAGCACGGGTTCGAATCCCGTTGGGGGCACGGTCCGGCTTCGGCCGGAGGCAACAAAGCTAGGTCCTGTGGAGCAGTTGGAGTGCTCGCCGCCCTGTCAAGGCGGAGGTCGCGGGTTCAAGTCCCGTCAGGACCGCCAGCGCAGAACGCCGCGCCCTGCGCGGCGTTCTGCGTATCGGGGCATGTGACCCTCCCGGCGGAGAACCCGCCATACGGGTAGCATGAACCGAGCAACACGGCCAGGTAGCTCAGTTGGTACGAGCGTCCGACTGAAAATCGGAAGGTCGGCGGTTCGACCCCGCCCCTGGCCACATAGCCTTTCGCCGGGCTACTGAAGCGCCGACCAGCGGAAACGCCGGTCGGCGCTTCTGCGTGCGGGGGGCTGACTCATCGATCACCGTTGGCCGTGGCTGACCGCTCTTGGCCGGCAATCACCGCCACATGTTGCACGTTCGCTGCACGCCGTTTCCTCGCCTGCTGGGTCGATCAGATTCGGTTTCGGTCCCTCTCGTGACCATCGCCGTCGCTACTCTCTGCTTGTGAACGACATCCGGGTGTCAGATCGTGACCGAGAAGCGGTCGTGGTCCGGCTCAGCGTCGCTGCGAGCGAGGGGCGATTGACCTTCGCGGAGTTCGAGGACCGGTCAGCGCATGCCTACGACGCGAAGACCCACGGCGAACTAGACGTCCTGGTGGCCGACCTGCCGTCGCTGGCGCGCGATCAAGCAGGGAAGGCACACGATCACGGAGGCATGGCACGCGATCACGGAGGCATGGCGCTGTCGTACTTGGCGCTCGTCGCAGGTGTGGTCTGGGTGCCGTTGTCCGAAGAACTGCATCCCGTTCTCCTTCCGGGAGCCGCTGGCGTTGTGTTCGGCCTTTACGGCTTACGCGCAAGTACGCCACTCTTCTGCCGCGCACTGGCAACCTTGGGAGTTCTCGGCGGGTCACTATGCGTCGCACTGCAAGTCCTCTGGCTCATCCTTGACTGAGCTGCGCTACGCCCCAACCTGCTGCCATCCCGATGCTCCTATGGAGGTCAAGTGGTCAGGGCGGCGAAGTCTGCGCGGAGGGCGGTGTAGACGTCGCGGACGATGTAGCGCTTGAGGCAGCGGAGGATCTCTTGCTTGCTGAGGCCTTCGGTGATGCGTCGTTGCTGGTAGGCGCGGGTGCGTGGGTCGTAGCGCAGGCGGCAGAGGGCGATGGTGTGCAGGGCGTGGTTGGCGCCGCGGTCGCCTCCGCGGTGGAGGCGGTGGCGGCGCACGCGTCCGGAGCTGGCGGGGATGGGTGCCGCTCCGCAGAGGTGGGCGAGGGCGGCCTCGGAGTGGAGTCGGTCGGGGTTGTCGCCGGCAGTGGTCAGGAGTTGGGCGGCGACGTCGGTGCCGACGCCGAACAGGGCGCTGGTGCGTGGTGCGGTTCGGCGGACCAGCGGTGTCAGTTGCCGGTCGAGGGCGTGGATCTCCTCGGTCAGAGCGAGCGCCCGTCGGGCGAGCCCGGCCAGTGCCGCAGCTGTGGCTTGTTCCGGGTCGTGGAGTCGGCTCAGGTCGGCGGTGAGGGTGGCGCAGCGGTTGACCAGGACAGCAGCGCTGAGCTTGGTTAGTTCGGTTCGGAGGCCTTCCGGGGCGGCGGCGACGAGGCCCCGCATCTGGTTGATCGCGGCGGTTCGGGCCTTGACCGCGCCTTGGCGGGCGACTCGTAGGGCGCGGATGGCCTCGACCGGACCGGTGCGGGTCTTCGGGATGCCCATGGCGGTGCCGGCGAGGGTGGCCCTGGCTGCGGCGATGGCGTCGATGGGGTCGGATTTGCCTTGCTCCGGCGGGTCCTGCGGTCCGGGCGGTCGACCTCGACGACGGGGATCTTGCAGCTTTGAGAGCCCTCGGCCCGATCGCTACCGTCGGCGTGTGGCTGATGACCAAGGGTTTCTCATCGAGATGCGCGTCCAGCTCGCGCCCGCCGACGGAGAGCGGTGGGAAGCTCAGCGGAGTCTGGTCCGGAGCGTGAGTGCCGCCTTCGACGCTCGCACGAAGGCATGGTGGCTACTCATCGGCGATTTGAACGAAGCGTTGACGGCAATGGGTACGTTGGCGAGCGCTGCGGAGACGTACGGCACTGCGGTGGCTCTTCGCCTGGTCGCGGCGCCATCCACCTGGGTTGGCCCGAGGGTTCAACCGGAAGCTCTGGAAGGCACTGCCTCGTCCTGATCGCACGCCCATTGCACGGCAGACCTCTGTCAGCACTTTGACCTGCGAAGATGTACGTGCCTGAAAATCGGAAGGTCGGCGGTTCGACCCCGCCCCTGGCCACATAGCCTTTCGCCGGGCTAAAGAAGATCCCCACCAGCGGAAACGCCGGTGGGGATCTTCTTGTATGCCCTCGCGTCCGGTCGACGCGCCGGGGAAGGGCTGCTGCTTCACGCTCCCTGGCGCCGACCCTGGGTGGCCCCTTCGGGGCTGCTGACGGGCCGGACAGCACCGCCGGCACTACCGGGCTGGCTGACGTCACCTGTCGGCCCGGCTCCGCTGGGCCCGGTGCGCCCGGCACCCTTGCGTCGGCGAACCGCCGCGGCGCCGGCCGCTCCCGCCGCGAGCAGCGCCGCCATCAGTGGCCATCGAGGGCCACGACGGGTCATGGCTGGTTGCCTCTTCGGAGTACGACGAGAAGCTGCGGCTTCTCGCCCCTTCTGCAGGAACCTCTGTGCTCTCATTTCCTCATTGTCGGCACCCGCGCCGACCCGGGTGGCGGAAATCGGTGCTCGCAAATGGTCCGGCGGCGCTTCTGCTTCGCGGCCTGTTTCATCGATCGCCTCCGGCCGTGGTCGGCCGCTGTTGGCGCTGACCGCTGCCCCCTGTTGCCCACAGGCCGCCGCCCCATGACATGTGGCTTGCGTGCGACCCACCCTGTAGACCGATCGCCCAGTCTGGCTATCATCGCGTCATGGCGATTGGTTGCACTCCCGGGCTGGCTCCTGCCGTGGCGCTGTTCCGGTCCCTCGGTGATCCCACCCGGCTGGCCATCCTGCGCCGGATGGCGACCGGAGAGGCAAGGGTGGTGGACCTGACCAACGAGTTGGGCCTGGCGCAGTCGACGGTGTCGAAGCACCTGGCGTGTCTTCGTGACTGCGGCCTCGTCGACTACCGGGTGGAGGGCCGCCAGTCGTTCTACGCGCTGACGCGGCCGGAGCTGCTGGACCTGCTGCGGTCGGCGGAACAGGTGCTGGCTGCCACGGGCGAGGCGGTCGCCCTGTGCCCGGTCTACGGCACGCCGGCCGGCGCGGCGGGGGCGACCACGTGAGCGTGTCGCTGCCGACCCCGGAGCGTCGGATGGTGCTGTCGCGACGCAGCCTGTGGCTGGCCTACGCCACCGCCGGCTACAACCTGGTGGAGGGCCTGGTCGCGATCGCCGCCGGGGCGGCGGCCTCGTCCACGGCGCTGATCGGCTTCGGCCTGGACTCGTTCGTCGAGGTGTCCAGCGCCGCCGTGCTGATCTGGCAGTTCCGCTCCCGGGCGCCCGAGGATCGGGAGCGGCTGGCGTTGCGGCTGATCGGCGTGTCGTTCTTCGCCCTGGCCGCCTGGGTGACGTTCGACGCCGTCCGCTCGCTGTCGACCGGCGGGGACGCCGACGCCAGCCCGGTGGGCATCGGTCTCGCCGTCGCGTCGCTGATCGTGATGCCGCTGCTCGTACGGGCCAAGCGACGCACCGGGCGGGAACTCGGCTCCGCGACGGTCATGGCCGATTCGACGCAGACCATGTTGTGTGCGTACCTGTCCGCAGTGCTGCTCGTCGGCCTGGTCCTCAACGCCGTCTGGGGTTGGTCGTGGGCGGATCCGATCGCCGCGCTCGTGATCGCCGGGGTCGCGGTGAAGGAAGGCATCGAAGCCTGGCGCGGTGAGCACTGCGACGACTGCGCGCCCCTGTCCGCCGTCGGCGAGGGCCCGGACTGCGCCGACGCCTGCTGCACGGACGGGAAGGCGTGACGATGGCCTGGCCCGCACTGCTGCTCTACCTGCTGGGCCTGCTGCTCGCCTTCGGCTGGCGCACCCTCGCCCAAAGGCGCCGCACCGGCGACACCGGCCTACGCCTCGACGCCGGCCCGCCCGGCACCCTGCGGTGGTGGGCGAAAATGCTGTTCGTCGCCGCCCTCGTGCTCGGTGCGGCCGGTCCGGCCGCCGCCCTCGCCGGCCTGTCGCCGGTGCCCGGCCTCGACAACCGCCCCCTGCACGTGGTCGGCCTGGTCGTCACCGTCGTCGGCATCGGGGCCACGCTCGCCGCCCAGCTCGCCATGGGCACCTCGTGGCGGATCGGCGTCGACCCCGGCGAACGCACCCCCCTGGTGACCGGCGGCGCGTTCGGGCTCGCCCGTAACCCCATCTTCACCGCCATGGCGGCCACCGCCCTCGGCCTGGCCCTGATGGTGCCCAACACCGTCGCACTGGCCGCCTGGCTCGCCCTGGTCCTCGCGCTGCAACTACAGGTCCGTGCCGTCGAGGAGCCGTACCTGATCGCCACCCACGGCGACGCCTACCGCCGGTACGCGGCCAGAGTGGGCCGCTTCCTGCCCGGCCTGGGCAGGATCAGCCGGCGACACGACGCGGACCCGGTGCGGTGACCACAGACGTTCACCTCTCGCACCCTGGCGGCGTTCGGTGCAGCTCCGGTCGCCTCGTTCACGCCGGTGTCTAGCGTCGGAGCAGGACGAACCATCCCGCCCCGGTCACGGCAAGGAGGAGCGCCACCACGAGCAGGGTGCGCCCGGCCAGGAAGGGCATGGGAATGAGAAACGGTGCCTGCTGGAGCAGCAGGCACGCGCCGAGCAGCGCCTGGCCGCCGCCGACGCGGACGGGGTGGGACCGCTGGCTCGCCGTCAGGCGGGCGACCCGCACCCACGCCGGGGGAAACCGTCGTGACACGGCGACGCGCACGCCGAGAACGATCAGGGCCAGGCTGAGGAGCACGATCACGAGGCGCGCGGCGATCCACACCGGGTCCGGATCACTCAGGCTCATGCGGCCCATCATGCAAGGGACGTCAAGGTCGCAAGCGGTACCAGCGGGGCCCGCTCCGTCGACACGGCGGCGCCTGTCGGGGGTACGCAGTACGGTCCCGCCATGGCAGCCAGAATCAGCCTGACCCTCGACTGCGAGGACGCGAAGCTCCTCGGCGAGTTCTGGAAGACGGCGCTGGGTTACGTGGACGAGCCACCGCCCGCGCCCTTCCGGACCCGTGAGGAGTGGCACGCGAGTTTCCACCTGCCGGAGGACGACCCGGTGGACGACGTGGCGTGGCTGTGCGATCCCGACGGCGTCGGGCCCGCGCTCTCCATCCTCAGGGTCCCCGAGCCGAAGACGGCGAAGAACCGACTGCACATCGACGTCCGGGTGCCGGGCCACGGCACCCCCGACGAGCGGTGGGCGCGGATCAGGGCCGAGTCCGAGCGGCTGGTGCAGGCGGGCGGGACCGTCCTGGAGGAGTTGACCGGGCACCACATCGTCATGGCCGATCCCGAGGGCAACGAGTTCTGCGTCGCCGCGACCTCGGCATGACGGCGTCTGCCGTCCGCCCCGAACCTGTCGACGGACGGATCCGGGACAGCGGTAGGCCGCCCGCCCTGCCAGGCTGATCACCGACCCGCCCTGGTTCCGTCAGCGGGCGGCGCGACGGGGGGACGGAGCGTGGCCGAGCAGTCGACCGCACGGTCGGCACCGACGGCACCGCGGGTGGTGAACTCCGGGCGCCTGGCGGTGGGGCAGATGGTCGTGGTCGGCGCGACGGCCGCCCTGTTCCTGCGCGGCCGCCGACCGGCCGGGCCTCGACCCTTTGGCGGTCACCCGGCGGGGCCGCAGGCAGGCCGTCGGCGGTCAGGGCCGCCCGCTGGGTCAGCGCCGCTGCTGGCGGTGCTGGGCCACCCCGTCCTGGATCGCCTCCCAGACGCTCCGGCCGGCCTGCCTCAGCGTCTCCCCCGCCTGCTCGGCGAGCTGGGCGGCACTCGGTGCGCCGCCACCGCCGCGGTTCTCGGGCTGCCGGCCCTGCCCGCCCTCGGCCGGGCCGCCCGACGGCTCACGCTGGCCGGCCTCCGGCCCGCCGGGCCCGCCGGCGCCGCGATTTCCGCCCTCTCCGGCCGTGCCGCCCCCGGGCCCGCCGACCCGCTCACCGCCCGGCTGCTGAGCGCCCTGTTCCTCGCGCCCCGGCCGCTGCCCGCCCTGCTCCGCGCCACCCCCCTGTTGCGAACCGCCCGGCCGCTGCGCGCCCTGCGCCGGGGCGCCCTGGCCGTGCTCCCGTTCCTCGGGCCGACCCGGCTCCCGGCGGGCCGCCTCGTCGCCCGCCCGCTCGCGTGCGCGCTGCGCCTGGCCCTGCTCGCCTCCGCCGCCCGAGCCGCTGGCGAGGCCACCACCCCGCTGGGCCTGCTCCGCGCCGGGCTCGCCGCCCCGCCCCGGGCCGCCCGGCTCCCCGCCCTGGCCGGCTCCGGGCCCCCCGCCCCGGCCGGGACCGGGCTTGCCGCCTCGGCCGGGGCCGCCCGGCTCGCGCAGTGACTGGTCGGCGACCGCGCCGATCGCGCCCACCTGCTGGCCGAGGTCGTCGGTCGCGCCCCCAACGCGCTCCAGCGGGCGCTGCTCCCCCGGGCCGACGATTTGCTCGCCCAGGCGGGACATCTGCTGCGTCGCCCGGTTCACGTCGTCCATCGCGGCCGTCGCCGTACCCGACAGCGTCTGGATGACCTGCGGGTTGCGGTCGATGGTGGTC
The DNA here is from genome assembly GCF_003664255.1 of Micromonospora sp. M71_S20. Classification (NCBI taxonomy): domain Bacteria; kingdom Bacillati; phylum Actinomycetota; class Actinomycetes; order Micromonosporales; family Micromonosporaceae; genus Micromonospora; species Micromonospora sp. M71_S20. The sequence goes on from NZ_RCCV01000001.1 coordinate 2,371,380, forward strand.
AGCGCCCGGTCGAGGATCTGCACCAGCTTCTCCAGCCGCACCTTGAGCAACGCCTCGGCGTGCACCCCGGTGATGTCCAGCTCGACGCCCTCCAGGTGCACCCGCACCCCGGCGTCGAGCTGGAGGAGGTTGGCCAGCCGGGCCCGCAGGGAGACGTCGGCGTCCAGCCCGTCTACGGCGAGCCGGATCGAGTCGACGGACACCTCCGGGATGTCCAGCAGCACGTCCGGCTCGTTCTCCCCGCCCGGGCGGGGAGCTTCCGCCTCCCTGTCGCGGCGGGCAGGCTCCGCTTCCCCGCCGCGTCGGTTCGATCGGCCGCCGGTTCGGTCGTTGTCCCGCTGCTGCGCGTACTCGCTCATGCTCCCCGCTCCGCATCCTCCGGCCGGGCCGGCCGGGACCGTTCGGCGCGGGTACCCGCAATCCGGCCGAACATCCCGCCGGCACGGCGATACGACCGGGCCAGCCGCCCGGCCACGGGTCGACGCGCCGGCGTGGTCCGGCGTGCGGAAGGGCGGCCCGAAGACGGCAATCGCGAAGCTGCGCACCCGGACATGAGCCGGTATGGTCCGGGCCTATGGGACAGGAGATGGCTGACCCGGCCGGCATCCGGCAGGAGTCCGAACGGTTCGCGTTGCGCAGCGCCCTCCTGGTCCCCGCTCCCGCGCAGCGGGCGTTCGAGGTGTTCACCGGGGCCCTGGCACAGTGGTGGGTGGTGGAATACACCTGGTCCGGGCCGGAGCAGCTCGCCGACCTGGGCATGGAGCCGCACAGCGGCGGGATGCTCTACGAGATCGGTCCGCACGGCTTCCGCTGCGACTGGGGCCGGGTGCTGACCTGGGATCCGCTCCAGCGGCTGGTCTTCACCTGGCAGATCGGGGCGGACCGGGCGCCGGTGCCGGACCCGGCGAAGGCGAGCGAGGTGGAGGTCCTCTTCCACCCGGACGGGCCGGAGCGGACGCGGGTGGAGGTCGAGCACCGGCACTTCGACCGGCACGGCGAGGCCGCGGAGGGCTACCGGCAGGCGCTGACCGCCGGCTGGCACGAACTGCTCACCCGCTACGCCGCCAGGGTAGCCGACCGCAGCCCCGGCTGACCGGCTCCCGGCGGCTCACCGCCCGGGCCACGCGCCACCGCCGACACGCACCGGCCAGGCCGACGCGCCGCCTGAGCCCACGCACCACCGCCGGCACGCACCGCCCAGGCCCACACGCCACCGAGGGCACCCGCCACCGCCGGCACGGACCCGGCCGCCGGAGGCTGCGGCGGTCAGCGGCCGAGGCCGGGACGCGCGCCCGGCGCGGTGGCGACGCCCCGCCCGCCGAGGTCGGCGCGGCGGCCCGCCTCGGCACCCGAGCCGAACCCGCCGCCGGCCAGCCGGCGCGGCGCGGCGGTACGCAGCCGTGGGTACACCTCGGCGACGCGGTGCTGGACCCGGTCCGACCGGTCGGCCAGGACCAGTGCCACCGAGGGCGCGCCCGCCTCGGCGACCGCCCCGGCCTCCGCCGCCCGGAGCCGCACCCCGATCACCTGGGCGAAACCGGCCAGCCAGGAGCGCCGGAAGGCGGCGACATGCGCGCCGGCCGGGACCTCGGCGCCGGCCAGCCCGTGGGCGGCCTGCACCAGCAGCGACGTGAAGAGCAACTCGACCCGTTCGAGGTCGCTGGCGAAGCCGAACAGGTGCATGGCGAAGCCGGCGCCCTCCCGGCGGCGGACGCAGCGGCAGCGCAGCGGATCGGCGACAGCGGCGAGCAGGCCGGCCTTGTCCCGGGCGTACGGGGCGACGACCTCGACCACCCGGTCGCCCACCGGGTCCGTGGCCGGATCCCGGGCGGCCAGCAGCGCCCGGTCCACGCCGTAGCGGGCGATCAGCTCGGTCGCCTTGGCCGTGAACGCAGCCGACTCGGCGGGGGTGCAGGCCGGGTCCTCGGCCTGGGCCAGCAGCTTGCGCACCTTGCTGAGCATGGCGTCGGACATGCCCCTCAGCCTGTCACGGCGGACCGGCCCCGCCGCACCACGCCCGACCGGCGGCCACCGGACGCCCCGGTGGTCCCGAGCCGACGAGCGGCACGACGGGTCAGTCGGCCCGGCTACGCAGCGTCGCCACGGTCGAGCCGGCGAGGGTGAGCAGGCACTCCGGCAGCAGCCCGTCGGCCGCCGCCGCCCCGAACAACGCCTCGCCGGTGTCGGCGTCGGCGTTGGCGTACGCGCTGACGAAGCGCGCCACCCAGCGGGTGTCGTAGCCCGCCTCGTCGATGCCGGGGAAGTCCAGCGCGCACGTGCCCGGCGGCACCGGCTCGCCGACCATCGTCGCGGCAAGACACCAGGCCACCCCGTATGCGCCGGCCAGGCCGGACCGGTCGACGACCGCGTCGAAAGTCCCCGCCACCGCGTCGCCGTCCCCGGCCAGCGCCGAGCGGAGCACGGCGGTCGCGTCGTCGAGCGTCTGCTGTGGTGAGTCCGTCACCCACAGCACGGTAGAGGGAAGGGTCAAGCCACCCGACGGCGGTTACTTTCCGTAGTCAGGGCGGGCGACCTGCGGATTGAGCCGCATCCGTGGTCCCGCCGCACGGCCCAGCACGCTAATGTGCGCAGCGGACCTTCGCCGGAGGAAGGACGACCATGTTCAAGTCACGCGCCTCGCGGGCGGCCACCCTGGCTGCCTGCGCGACGTTCCTGCTCGCCACGAGCGCCTGCGGGACCGAAGAGCCCGAGGAGGCGGCCACCCAACAAGTGCGCCTCTACGGCACCGACGGCAACATGCTGAACTCGTACCCTGCCGAGCTGAAGGATCGCGCCAGCCTGGTCGACGGCATGAAGGGCACCACGCCGCTCACGCCCCTGCCCGAGGACTTCAAGAACCGGCTCCGGTCCGTCGACCCGAAGCTGGGCGACTTCCTCTACTCCGCCGAGGCGTACGACGCGGTGGTGATCAGCGCGATCGCCGCCCAGCTCGCGGGCACGACGGATCCGGCCGCCATCGCAAAGCAGATCGTCGGGGTCACCAACGACGGGCAGCGCTGCGAACGGGTGGCGGAGTGCCTGACCCTGGCCCGCGCGGGGCAGGACGTGGAGTACCGCAGCGTCTCGCTGACCCGGGCCGGCTTCACCGACGCCGGCGAGCCGTCCACCGCGAGCTACGGCACGCTGCACTTCGACGGCCAGCGGCTCAACGACGGCAAGACGGAGTTCGTCGGGGCCGGGGACGAGTCGGCGGCGAGCAGCAAGGCCCCGCCGAAGGCGAAGAAGCAGCGCGGTGGCCGTACCGACCGCAGCGACGGCTCGCCGCTGGTCATGGGCGGGCTGCTGCCGCAGACCGGTGACCTGGCCCTCGCGTACCCGCCGATCTCCGCCGGCACCAAGCTGGCGATCAGGGAGATCAACGCGGCGGGCGGGGTGCTCGGCGAGCCGGTGGTCTGGATCGACGGCGACGACGGCACCAACCCGGCGGTCGCCAAGGCCACCGTGGCCCGGCACGTCGCGCGGAACGTCCACGTCATCATCGGCGCCGGCGCCTCCGGCATCTCCCGCGCGGTGCTGCCCGACGTGGTGCGGGCCGGCAAGGTGCTGTTCGCCCCGTCGAACACCGACGCCAGCCTCACCGAGCTGGACGACAACGGCCTCTACTTCCGCACCGCCCCGCCGGACAGTCTCCAGGGCCGGGCGCTGGCCGACGTGATCCTCCGCGACGGCCCGCAGAAGATCGCCATCGTCGCCCGTAAGGACTCCTACGGCGAGGGCCTCCAGGGCACCGTCCGGGCCGAACTGGAGCGGGCCGGCATCGGCGGCGACCGGCTCAAGCTGCTGACCTACGACCCGCCGGAGGACGCCAAGGCGAACCCGATCGACTTCGTCGCGGGCGCGAAGGAGATCAAGGACTTCGGCGCCGAGGCCGTGCTGATCATCGGCTTCGCCGAGTCTGCGCAGGTGATCCGGGCCCTCGCGGACGCCGGGGTCGAGATCCGGCACTGAGCCACCACCCGTCGGACACGGACGGCCGCACCGGTGACCGGTGCGGCCGTCCGTTCGTCCGGGGCCTCAGCGGGGGCGTCGACGCTCCAGGAACTCGGTCATCCGCCGGTGCTTCTCCTCGTCCTCGAAGAGCACCGCCTGGCTGACGAGGTCGAGGTGCGGGTGCGCGGCGGCCGGCGCGTCGACCGCCAGCTTGGTCAGCCGCAGCGCCAGCGCCGATCCCTTCGCCATCTCGTCGAGCAGCCCGTGCGCCGTGGGCAGCAGCTCGCCGGGCTCGGCCACCACCCGGTTGACCAGCCCGATGCGCAGCGCCTCCTCGGCGTCCACCCGCCGGCCGGTGAAGAGCAGCTCCTTGGCGCGGGCCTCCCCGACCAGCGCCGGCAGCCGGTGGGTCGCACCCGCACCGGCCAGGATCCCCAGCCGGACCTCCGGCTGGCCGAACACCGCCCGCGCCGTGCAGACCCGCAGATCGCAGGCGTACGCCAGCTCGGCGCCCCCGCCCAGCGCGGGCCCGTCCACGGCCGCCACGGTCGGCATCGGCAGCGCCCGGATCCGGGCGAAGGCCGCCGAGTTGATCGCCGCGAGGGCGTCCAGCCGACCCCGCTCGCGCAGCTGCCCGATGTCCGCCCCGCCGGCGAAGATCCCCTCGGTGCCGCCGGTGAGCAGCAGCAGGCGGGGCCGTGCCTCCAGGTCCGCGCAGACCTGGTGCAGCTCGGCGATCAGGTCGGCGTCGATGGCGTTGCGCTTCTCCGGCCGGTCGAGCGTCACCACCAGCCGGTCCGCGTACTCCTCGATCCGCAGCCCACTCATGAGCGCACCCCGCCTTCCCAGCGGTAGAAGCCCTGGCCGGACTTCTTGCCCAGGCGGCCGGCGGCCACCATCTCCGCCAGCAGCGGCGGCGGGGCGAACCGGTCCCCGTACGCGGCCTGGAGGGTGCGCGCGATGTCGAGCCGCACGTCCAGGCCGACGAGGTCGGTCAGCTCCAGCGGGCCGACCGGGTGCCGGTAACCGAGCACCATGGCCTTGTCGATGTCGGCGGGGCTGGCCACCCCGTCGGCGACCATCCGGATCGCTTCCAGCCCCAGGGTGACCCCGAGCCGGGAGGTGGCGAAGCCGGGCATGTCGCGTACGACGACGGGGTCCTTGCCCAGCCGGCCGGCGAGCGCGACGGCCGCCGCGGTGGTCTCCTCGGCGGTGGCCGGGCCGACCACGACCTCCAGCAGGGCCATCGCCCAGACCGGGTTGAAGAAGTGCAGCCCGAGGAAGCGTTCGGGCCGGGCCAGCCCTTCGGCCAGCGCGGCGATCGGGATGCTGGAGGTGTTGCTGCCCAGCAGCGCCGGCCGCAGCGCCTCGGCCTCGCGCAGCACCGCCCGCTTCAGGTCCGGCCGCTCCGGTACGGCCTCGACCACCACGGCCGGCTCCTCGGCGACCTCGGCGAGCCCCGAGCGCAGCGTCACCCGCTCCCGGTTCATCGCGGCCCGGTCGGCGTCCAGCTTGCCGCGCGCCACCGCCCTGTCCCACAGCTCCCCGAGCCGCTCGACGGCCGCCGCGCCCCGGGCCCGGTCCACCTCGACCAGCTCGACGGCGTGCCCGGCCCCGGCCGCCACGTACGCGATGCCGAGGCCCATCGTGCCGGCCCCGACGACGACAAAGCGGTCGCTCATGACGCCTCCCTGTCTCCGGTGGCGGGACGGGGTCGACCCGCGCCCCGCCGCCCGCTCCACTCGCTCATGGGCCGACCCTATGCAGCGGCGATCTTCCCGGCATGCGTGGGGGCGCGGAGGATCGGGTACCACGGCACCAACCGAGGGAAGGACGGCCAGATGAGCCAGGCACCGGAGACCGCGCACGCCACGGACGCGGCGGAGACCGTGGAGACCCGCGGGGACGAGCGGGTCGACCTGCTGCGCGCCGACACCAACAACGACGGCCGCACCGACGTCTGGGTGGCCGACACCGACGGGGACGGCAAGCCCGACCTCTTCCAGTTCGACACCGACCACGACGGCAAGGTGGACATCACGATGGTCGACCTCGACGAGGACGGCACCCCCGACGAGGTGGTCGACGGCGACGGCGGCCTGCCGCCCGAGCAGCTCCCCCCGACCGTCCAGGTCTGACACCCGCGCCGGGTTCCCGCGTCCGGCGGGGATCCGGCGTCGGCGTTCCGGGGCCGCCGGCCGAGGTCCACTCGGCCCCTGTCGCGGCCGGGGCCTTGCGGTCAGCCGGCGAGGCGGAGGGTGGCCAGGTAGTACGGCGCGTCCCGGTCGTCCACGTCGGTCAGTCGCCAGCCGCTGCCCCGGACCAGCTCGGCCAGCTCGTCCGGGGAGCAGACCAGGTAGTCGAACCACTCGGTGCCCAGCTCCCGGTAGCGCAGCCGCAGCCGGAGCTGCCCACCGAACCGGCCCCGGCGCCGGTTGCGCTCGTGGTAGCCGGTGTGCACCGGGTCCCGGGTGCCGTACGGGTCGGTGCCGTGGGCGATGACCTGTGCGCCGGGCCGGGCCAGCGCGGCCAACGCGGCCAGCAGCGCCGGCCCCCGGTCCCGCCCCTCCAGCAGGCCGACGTTGTTGCCGAGCAGCAGGAACGTGTCGTAGCGGCGGCCGTCCGCGACGTGCGCGTCGACCGTGCCGTGCACCAGGTCGCGTACGCCCCGGCGGCGGCAGACGGCCAGCGCCCCGGCCGAGGTGTCCAGCCCGGTGACGGGCACGCCCCGCTCCTGGAGCAGCAGCGCGATCCGGCCCGCCCCCACGCCGACGTCCAGGGTCGCGCCCCGGACCCGGTCGACGGCCCGGTGGTCGTACGGCTGCCAGTCCGCCGGCGGGTCCAGGTAGTGCGCGGCGGGCGCGCCGTTGATGAGCCCGTCGTCCCGCTCGATGATCTCGATGACCGGTCGCGGCAGCCGCCCGCCGGCCAGCGGTCGGGGGCCGACCCCGGTGGCCACGGCGTACGCGTCGCGCAGCATCTCTCCGAACACGTCACCGATCCGTGGCTGTGCCGTCACGGGCTTCACGCTATCCGGCCGGTCAGTCAGCCGCACCGGTCGTATCCTGGCGGGGTGACCACCCTGGACCGCCTCGGCGCGGAGAAGTACATCCTGCTCACGACGTTTCGCAAGGACGGTCGGGCGGTGCCGACCCCGGTCTGGGCGGTGCGCGACGGCGACGCGCTCTGGGTGTGGTCGGCGGCGGACGCCGGCAAGGTGAAGCGGATCCGGCGCAGCGGCGACGTGACGGTGGCGCCGTGCGACGTCCGGGGCCGGCCGCACGGCGAGGCGGTCGCCGCCCACGCGACCCTCTGCGACGCGGCCGGCACGCGGCGGGTGCGTGAGCTGATCAAGCAGAAGTACCGGATGATCGGCCGGCTCAGCCTGCTCGGCAGCCGCCTGCGTCGCGGCGAGAGCGGCACGGTCGGCATCAGGGTCGTCCTCGCGGACCGGCCGGCGGCCGGCGCCTGATCCGCGCCCGCCGTCGCGTACGCGGGGCGGGGTCCGGACACGACGGAGGGCGGCGGACCATGTCCGCCGCCCTCCGTTCACACCTGTTTGACTCCCGGTCGGTCAGTCCCCCTGGCGCTGCTGGGGAATCTGTCCCTGCAACAGGGCCCTGACCTCCGACTCCCGGTACCGACGGTGGCCACCCAGCGTGCGGATGGCGCTGAGCTTGCCCGCCTTGGCCCACCGGGTCACCGTCTTCGGGTCGACACGGAACATCGACGCCACCTCGGCCGGTGTGAGTAGCGGCTCTGGTTCGTGCGTTCGCGATGCCATCGGTCACTCCTCCACATGTATAGACATCGGCCGGGGTCCCGCCGGCCGACGCGTCTCCCATGGTCCGGCTAGTCCCCGATGTCCGACATGGGCCGAACGGCCGAACGTCCCTAGACGGACGGATGAACCATGCCCGATTTATGCGACTTTTACACGGCAGAAAGTACCTTATTCGGACTCATGATCACGGTTCGTGATGCGTCGACTACGAACTCGCCTCGACTTGGGAGCGCTCCCTGGGCGATTTCGTATCAGTTGCACCGTTCCAGCAACTGGATCGCCCGCCAGCGCGCGACCAGCCTGTCGTACGCCGCCGAGGCCTCCTCCGCCTCGCCGCGGGACAGCCCGGCGAGCCCGCTCGCCACCAGCTCGGGGGAGTCGTCGGCGGCCAGCGTCTCGTCCGACAGCAGCTCGACCAGGCCCCCGTAGTCCAGCTCCACCATCGAACGGGGGTGGAACTCCTCCAGCCAGCGGGCGGCCTCCTCGACCGCCTCCGTGATCGGCGCGTCGCCGATCGACTTGCGCAGCACCGACAGGGCCCGCGACGAACGACGCCGCGCCTTGGAGATCTCCGTCCGGTAGCGCAGCGCCCGCCGCCCGGGGTGGGTCACGTGGTGCCGCTCCTCCGGGTCGAAGAGCACGAACCAGCGCAGCGGTACGCCCCACGTGGCGATCTGCTCGTGCACGCGCGGCACGCCGTGCTCCAGCACCCGCGCCCCGCTGCGCCAGTCCTCCACCACGGCCTTCGCCTGACCGGCGAGCACCGGCGGGACGAAGGCGTCGGCCAGCACCGGCGGCACCCCGTCGCGCGCGCTCAACGCCGCCTCGGCCACCCGGATGCGCAGGTTCCACGGGCAGACCAGCAGGGCCTCGTCGGTCTCCAGGACGTACGCCTCGTCCGGCAGGTCGGGCAGCCGGGTCCAGCCGGCGCCGAGCGCCTCCAGCACCGACGTCCGTTGCCGGCCCGGCCCCTCCACCGGCGCCACCGCCCGCCCCTGCTCGACGTAGCGCCGCCAGTACGCCTGGCGGTCCCGGTCGAAGGCGGTCAGCGGCTCGTACACGCGCAGGTATGAAGCGAAGAGCGACGGCACGGCGCGATCCTCCCACGAATTGGAACTCGGCCGTCGCCGGCGGCACGATCACGCACGACGTGGGCGGCCGGACGGCGTCGGCCGATACTAGGCTCAGCGGCACCGGCAGCATCCCGCCGGCGGTCCACCGGTCCGCGTCCCACAAGGACGCACCCCACACCAGGAGCGAGTCATGGGCGTATTCGCCACCACCGAAGACCCGGGATCCAGCGGTCACGAACAGGTCGTTTTCTGCCAGGACAAGCAGACCGGCCTCAAGGCGATCATCGGCATCTACTCCACCGCGCTCGGCCCCGCGCTCGGTGGGACCCGGTTCTACCCGTACGCCAGCGAGTCCGACGCCCTCGCCGACGTGCTCGACCTCTCCCGGGGCATGGCCTACAAGAACGCCATCGCCGGGCTGGACCTGGGCGGCGGCAAGGCGGTCATCTGGGGCGACCCGGAGCGGATCAAGAGCGAGGCGCTGCTGCGCGCGTACGGCCGCTTCGTGGAGTCCCTCGCCGGGCGCTACTACACCGCCTGCGACGTGGGCACCTACGTCGCCGACATGGACGTGATCGCCCGCGAGACCTCGTACGTCACGGGCCGCAGCGTCGAGCACGGCGGCGCCGGCGACTCCTCGATCCTCACCGCCTGGGGCGTGTTCCAGGGCATGCGGGCCGCGGCCGAGCACGTCTGGGGCGCCCCGACCCTCGCCGGTCGGCGGGTCGGCGTGGCCGGCCTGGGCAAGGTCGGCAAGTACCTCGTCGGGCACCTGATCGACGACGGCGCCGAGGTGGTCGCGACGGATGTCAACCCGAAGGCCCTGGAGTGGGCGCGCGCCACCCACCCGCAGGTCGCGCTGCTCGACGACGCCGCCGCGCTGGTCGCCGCCGACATCGACGTGTACGCCCCGTGCGCGCTGAGTGGCGCGCTCAACGACGACACGGTGCCGGCGCTGCGCGCCAAGGTGGTCGCCGGCGCGGCCAACAACCAGCTCGCCCACTCCGGCATCGAGAAGCTCCTCGCCGACCGTGGCATCCTCTACGCCCCGGACTACGTCGTGAACGCCGGCGGCGTGATCCAGGTGGCGGACGAGATCGAGGGCTTCAACTTCGACCGGGCCAAGCTGCGCGCGACCCGGATCTACGACACCACCCGGGAGATCCTGCGACTGGCCGACGCCGAGGGCGTGCCGCCGGCGGTCGCGGCGGACCGGCTGGCGGAGCGGCGGATGGCCGACGTCGGCCGGCTGCGCACGATCCACCTGCGCTGAGGGCCTCGGGGGCGGAGCGGCTGTTCCGCCCCCGGCCCCGGTGGGCGGCCCGTCCCGTTAGGGTGGTTTCACACAGTTTTGCCCGGTGTCACGGGCGCTCCCGGCGCCGCTCCTTACCGGGTACAATCGGTGACGGCCGGATGACCGCGACGCGCGGTGTCGGTCGACGGTAACCCGAGGTGCCGAACGGTGGCATCCCCATGTACCGTAAGAGCCACGAGAGATGCCTGACGTCATCGGGGCCCGCCTTCGGGCTGCCCCGCATTCTGTGCGAGGGGGTCGAGCCATGGGGCGCGGCCGTGCTAAGGCCAAGCAGACGAAGGTGGCCCGGGAGTTGAAGTACCACTCCCCGAACACCGACCTCACCGCCTTGCAGCGCGAGTTGGCGGGTGCTGGTAAGTCTGAGCACAACTTCGACGACGACTACAAAGAGTATGTCGACGACGATGATGAGGATCATGCGGACGAAGACCCGGATCCCTGGGTACGTCCGCCCCGCTGACCTCCGGCAGCAGCTGAGCACGCGGTGATCGCCCGCGTGCTCACGCATGTGCCCATCGAAGCGGCGCCACGACCGACGATCAGGGACCTGCCCCTCCCGGAGAGCCCTCCGGACGATCGGCAGGTCCCTGATCACGGTCCGTCTCAGCGGGGACGGTTGTTCCAGTTGTAGAACGTCGGGATGTTCTCGAAGTGGTTCCAGGCGCACACGGCGCTCGCGCCGTCGCCGCCCGCCACCTCGGCCCGTAGTCGCCGCGCGGCCTCGGCCTCGTGGAGGAGTGCGGTGAGCCCCGGCGCGGCGTCCCGCACCCGGTCGGCTACCTCGTCCGGGGTGTCCGTCCTCCGGTCAGGATGCCGGTGACTGGTGGTCTCGGGCATGCTCCAACACTCCCTCCAGTAAGTGGATCTTGCTGTTGCGGCAGTGCGCGGTCTGCGTACCGTCGAAACGCCCCTGTTCGAAGTAGCGGTTGGCCGCGTGGCCGCCGCCGCAGAACCCGAAGTAGGGGCAGGACGAACGGCACGCCTCGACGCCGGCGAGGAACTCGCCGACCCAGGGCGTCCGGTCCGCGTGGGCGAGGATCTCGACCAGCGGGGTGGCCAGCACGTTGCCGCTGCTGAAGTCGCCGTAGCGGACATCGGTGAAACCGGCCAGCTCCGGCGAGAGCACGGTCACCGAGCCGTCGTGGCCGACGGTCGGGATCGGGTCCAACCGCCGGGGGAGCAGGTCGTCGGCGCTGCCGTCCAGGACCGCCGCGGCGTACCGCAGCGACCACTCGACCTCGCGCAGGTGGATCCGGGGCTCCCGGCGCCAGGCCGCCACCAGCTCCGCCCAGAAGGCGGTCACCAGCCGTGGATCGTGGGAGTTGTCGCGGAGGTTGACCCCCTCGGTCTCTTCGATGTTGACGCCCAGCACGTCACAGCCCAGGTCGAGGAAGTAGTCGTACAGCTCGGTGGCCAGGCCCGGCCCGGGGCGACCCACCACCGCCAGCGCCGAGAACGGCAGGCCGTGCCGGCGCAGCGCCGCCACCCCGCGCAGGATCCGGTCGTACGCGGGCCCGCCGCCCCGGGTGACCCGGTCGCCGTTGCGTTCCCGCGGGCCGTCCACGCTCACGCTCACCCGCACCCCGTGCTCGACGAAGAACGCGCACCAGGCGTCGTCGATCAGCGTGGCGTTGGTCTGGACGTGGTGCTCGACCTCGGGCCCGAAGGGCGCGATCAGCGCGGCCAGGTGCTCCCGGCCGGCCGCCAACGGCTCGCCGCCGTGCCACACCACGGAGAAGCGGCCCGCCGCCGCCCAGGGGTTGACCGACGCGGCCACCGCCTCGGCCACCGGCACCGGCATCCGCCGGTCGGCCGCGCGGAACGGCAGGTAGCAGTAGGCGCAGTCCAGGTTGCAGAGGGTGGTGGGCTGCATGACCACGTACGAGGGGACGGCGGCCAGGCCGCGCATCCCGCTGAACGGCAGTCCCCGAGCAGCCATTGCCCTCCTCCGCGCCTGAAGGGCTGTCGGGGAACCCGGGCGGGCGGCCCCGACAGCTTTGAGGGTGCCCTTCAGGCTAGGCGGCGACGGCCACTCGGGTGAAGCCCTGATCAGGTGCCCGTACGGTCACCGGGAGTCGATCAGCCCCTCGTGTGCTGGCCGATCATCTGCACGTTGCCGGAGCCCTCGATGATCTCGCCGGCCTGCCACGCGTCGACGCCCCGGCCCGTCAGGGTGGCCAGTGCGCGGTCCGCGTCCTCGGCGGAGACGATCGCGAACATGCCGACGCCCATGTTGAAGGTCGCCTCCATCTCCGGGTCCTCGATCCGCCCCTTGGACTGGATCAGGTCGAAGATCGGCTGCGGCTTCCAGGTGGACCGGTTCACCACCGCGTCGACGTGCTCGGGGAGCACCCGGACCAGGTTGCCGGGGATGCCGCCGCCGGTGACGTGGGCGATGGAGCGCACCTCGGCCTCGGCGATGAGCTTGAGGCAGTCCTGCGCGTAGATCTTCGTCGGGGTGAGCAGCTCCTCGCCGAGGGTGCGCTGCCGGCCGAAGTCGTCGATCACCACGTCGAGGCGCATCCGGCCGGCCCCCAGCAGCACGTGGCGCACCAGGGAGTAGCCGTTGGAGTGCAGGCCGGAGGAGCGCATCGCGATGACCACGTCACCCACCTCGACCCGGTCCGGGCTGAGGATGTCGCTCTCCTCCACCACACCGACGCCGGTGGCGGAGATGTCGTACTCGTCCGGACGCAGCACGCCCGGGTGCTCGGCGGTCTCGCCGCCCAGCAGGGCGCAGCCGGCGTACCGGCAGCCGTCGGCGATGCCCGCGCCGATCTCGGCGACCCGGTCCGGCACGACCTCGCCGGTGGCGATGTAGTCGAGCAGGAAGAGCGGCTCGGCGCCGCAGGCCACCAGGTCGTCGACGACCATCGCGACCAGGTCGATGCCGACCGTGTCGTGGATGTCCATCTGCTGCGCGATCACCAGCTTGGTGCCGACGCCGTCGGTGGACGAGGCCAGGATGGGGTTCTTGTACTTCTTCGTGTCCAGCCGGAACAGGCCGGCGAAGCCGCCCAGGTCGCCCATCACCTCGGGGCGCCGCGTCTGCTTCACCTTCGACTTCAGCAGCTCGACCGCGCGGTCGCCCGCCTCGATCGAGACCCCGGCGTCCGCGTACGAGACCGAGCGTTTGCGCGCCTGGCGGCCGGCGCCGGCCGTCCAGGGCTGGCGGTCGTCGCCGGCGCCGGTCGGGCTGCTTCCTGCGCCGCTGCGCTCGGACACGTGCGTCACGGTTCTCCCCCTTGGTTCTGGCGCCGCACCGGCGGTGACCGGCCGCGCCGGGTGGTGCTACGGGCGGTGTGTGGTCACGCCGCCCGGAGTGGCGACGAGCGGGGCGGTGTGCTCCGGGGTGTCGGACGCCTGCGCGGCGACCCGCCGGCCCACCCCTTCGAGCACGTGCTTGCCGATCAGGTTGCCGGCGGGCAGCTCGATCGGGTATTCCCCGTCGAAGCACGCACGGCACAGCCGGGTCTTCGGCTGCTCGGTGGCGGCGATCAGGCCCGGGAGCGACACGTAGCCGAGCGTGTCCGCCCCGATGGAGCGCCGGATGCCGTCGTTGTCCAGCCCGTTGGCCAGCAGCTCGGCGCGGGTGGCGAAGTCGATGCCGTAGAAGCACGGCCAGTTGACCGGCGGCGACGAGATGCGCACGTGCACCTCCAGCGCGCCGGCCTCGCGCAGCATCCGCACGATCGCCCGCTGGGTGTTGCCGCGCACGATCGAGTCGTCGACCACGACCAGCCGCTTGCCCCGGACGTTCTCCCGCAGCGGGTTGAGCTTGAGCCGGATGCCGAGCTGGCGCAGGGTCTGCGACGGCTGGATGAAGGTGCGCCCGACGTACGGGTTCTTCATCAGGCCGGCGCCGTAGGTGATACCCGACTCCTCGGCGTAGCCGATCGCGGCCGGGGTGCCGGACTCCGGCACCGGGATGACCAGATCGGCCTCGACCGGGTGCTCCTTGGCCAGCTGGCGACCGATCTGCACCCGGGCGGAGTGCACGTTGCGGCCGGCGATGGTGGCGTCCGGGCGGGCGATGTAGACGTACTCGAAGAGGCAGCCCTTGGGCTCCGGGGCGGCGAACCGGCTGGAGCGCAGGCCGTCCTCGTCGATCGCGATCAGCTCGCCGGGCTCGACCTCGCGGACCACGCTCGCGCCGACGATGTCCAGCGCGGCGGTCTCGCTGGCCACCACCCAGCCACGCTCCAGCCGGCCCAGCACCAGCGGGCGTACGCCGTGCGGGTCGCGGGCCGCGTAGAGGGTCGACTCGTCCATGAACACGAAGCTGAACGCGCCCCGCAGCTGCGGCAGCACCTCCAGCGCCGCCGCCTCGACCGACAGGTCCGGGCGGCTGGCCAGCAGCATCGTCACCAGGGAGGTGTCGTTGGTCGAGCCGTCGGCGACCAGGCCCCGCTCGGCGACCTCGCGCTGGAGCTCCGCGGTGTTGACCAGGTTGCCGTTGTGGGCCAGCGCGATGGTGGTGCCCGACGTGGTGGACCGGATGGTCGGCTGGGCGTTCTCCCAGGTCGATCCGCCGGTGGTGGAGTAGCGGGCGTGCCCGATCGCCACGTGCCCGCGCAGGCTGGCCAGGGTCGGCTCGTCGAAGACCTGGGCGACCAGGCCGAGGTCCTTGTAGACCACCACGCCCGAGCCGTCGCTGACCGCGATGCCCGCGGCCTCCTGGCCACGGTGCTGGAGGGCGTAGAGCCCGAAGTAGGTCAGGTTCGCGACCTCCTCCCCGGGCGCCCAGACGCCGAAGACGCCGCACGCGTCCTGGGGGCCTGGTCGTTGGGGATCAAGGTCGTGGCTCAGCCGGCCGTCGCCTCGGGGCACCTGCGCTCCCTCATGCTGGTCTGGACCGGCCTTGCGGAATCACGCGGGGGCGGATCCGCACTCCTCGACCGGGACCACTGTCGTCGCCTGACAGTGTACGCGAATCCGTGTCGATACAGAAAGTCACGATCCGGCTCCAACGTGTCACCGGTCGATGGGTATCGCCGCAGCTAGAGCGGCAGGTGCGCGGAGAGGTCCGCCCGGATTCCGCTCACCCGTACGCGACCCTGGGTGATCGCGTCGGCCCAGCCGAGCCGTCCGGTGGCCACCGCCAGCCATGTCTCGGGCTCCATCTCGACGACGTTCGCAGGGGTGCCACGGGTGTGTCGGGGACCCGGAACGCACTGAACTGCGCCGTAAGGTGGGACACGCACCTCCACCGATCGGCCGGGGGCGCGCTCCGCGAGGACGGTCAACAGGGCACGGACCGCCTCCCGGAGGACCGGTCGTTCGGGCGTACGCCCCTCGTCGAGCGCCGACAACGCCGCCGCGACCGCGGCGGACTTAATGTGCGGAGAGGACACGACGGGACGATACGGCTTCAACGCGCCGCGTCTGACGCTGGCCCTGGGTCGCGCCGATCCGGTCAGACAAGGCATAGTTGCCGACGGCGTATTCGTACCGTGATGATCCCCGGCCCGGCGCCTCGCCGCCGAGGGAAGTCAGTCCGGAAGGCGGTGGACGTGTCAACACACCGACGTGCCTGGAAGCAGCGGGCCGGTGTGGTCGTGGCGCTGGTTGTCGGCGCTCTGCTCGCCGTCCCCGCCACACCAGCCCTGGCCGCCGACGTCACCGTGTCGCCCGGCTCGGTCACCGTCAACGCCGGCAGCGACGCCGCCGTCACCGTGCTGGTGACCCCCCGTGAGGGCGACGAGGAGGCCGAGATCAGCCTCGCCGGCCTACCGAGCGGCGTGAGCTGCGCTGGCGGCTGCGGGACGGTCAGATTTGCCGGCGGCCAGCCGAGGCCTCAGCTGGTGCGGATCAAGGCCAGCGACAACGCCGGCGACGCCAACGTCACCGTGACGGTGGCGGCCGAGGGTGACAAGTCCGGCCCCGGCACCGCCACCTTCCAGCTCGGCGTGAAGGGCAGGGCCCAGCCGTCCCAGCCGCCCCAGGCGCAGACCGTCAAGTCGGTCTCCGGCAAGGTGGTCGTCCAGGCGAACGGCAAGGCCGTGCCGAACGCCGTGGTCATGCTCCAGGACGGCGCCGGCAAGAAGATCGACACGATCAGTGACGACGACGGCAACTTCCGCTTCACCGGCACCAGCGAGAAGCCGATCGCGCCCGGTCGGCTCGCCGTCGGCGCCAGCGTGGGTGAGGTCTACGCCACCAAGAGCTTCGACGCGTCCGCCGGGCAGAGCGTCACCGGCCAGCGCATCGCCCTGGCGATCAAGGTCGAGACGACCCCGAGCGCCACCCCGTCGGCCAGCGAGGAGCCCCTCCCCTCCGACGAGCCCGTCGAGGAGACGCCCGAGGAGAGCGCCGAGGCGACCCCGGGCGCGGCGGCCAACGCCAGCAACGAGGACTCCGGCGGCATGGGCTCCTGGCTGATCATCCTGCTCGGCGGCCTGCTCGTCGCCGCCGGTGTCGGCACCATCGTGCTGCTCTGGATGCGACGCAAGGACAGCGGCGACGAGGCCGACGACGACGCCCCGGCGGGTGCCGCGGCCGGCGCGGTCCCGGCGGCGCACGGGGCGTTCCGGGGCGCGGACGACCAGACCCGGGTGGTCAACCGGGTCGGCGCCACGCCGGATCCGACGATGGTCGGCGGCACCGCGCTCAGCGACGCCCCGACGATGATGCACCGCCCCGTGGTCGACGACGTGCCGCCGGACCCGTACGGCGCCCCACCGCAGCCCTACGGCGCGGCGGGCAACCAGCAGGGCTGGGGCGGCTACGGCGACGAGCCGGCCGGCGCGGGTGGCTACGGCGGTGCCGGCTACGGCAACGCGCCCGCCTCCGGCGGCGGCTACGGCAGCGGCGGAGCCGGTGGCGGCTACGGCAACGCGCCCTCGTCCGGCGGCGGCTACGGCAACGCGCCCGCCTCGGGCGGCGGCTACGGCAGCAACGACTACGGCGCCCCGGCGGGCGCGGCCGGCGCGGCGGGTGCCGCGGGCTACCCGCCGGCGGGCGGCGGCCGGGGCTACGGCGAGCGGTACGACGAGCCGACCGGCCGCTACACCGGCGACGCCACGCAGTACCCGGCCCCGGCCGACCCTTACGCGACCGGCGTCTACCAGCCGGAGCAGGGGCAGGGCTACGGCCAGTCCGAGCCGGGCGGGTACGGCCGGGGCGGCGAGCCGACCGGCGGTTACGACCAGCCGGGCGGCGGCTACGAGCGGGGCGGCTACGGCCAGCCCGGTGGCTACGGGCAGGAGCCCCCGGCGCCACGCGGCGGCTACGGCCAGCCGGGCGGCTACGACCAGCCCACCTCGTACGACAACCAGGGCGGCTACGGTCAGGGTGGCTACGGTCAGGAGCCCCCGCAGCAGCGCGGCGGCTACGAGGACCGCGACGGCTACGGCCAGGGTGGCTACGGCCAGCCGGGCGGCTACGAGGACCCGCAGACCGGTCGCGGTCGCCCGGACGGCCCACCGCAGCAGGACCGGGGTGGCCGCCGGCTGGACTGGCTGGACGACTGATCCGCTCGGGGGACGGGCCCCGAAACGACAGCAGCACGGCGAGGGCCGTCCGGATCTCCGGGCGGCCCTCGCCACCGTTCCGGCCCGCCCCGACCAGGTCGACGCGCGCTTGCGGGGAGGTCAGGCGGCGGAGAAGACGCCCTGGCGCAGCACCGGGACCACGTCCGAGACGCCGACCCGGACGGCGACCTCCACGTCCCCGGCGAAGCCGCCCTCGATGAGTTCGCGGCCGGACACGCTGCCGCAGACCGCGGCGGGCACGTCGGGGGTGCTGGCCAGCGCGGCGAGGGCCATGGCCGCCTCCACGGAGAGGCCGCCGGGCACACCCGATAGGGCGTCCAGCACGCAGGCCGCCCCGAGCTGGTCCTCCACGCAGGGGCGCAGGGAGCCGTCCGGCCAGCGCTCGCCCGAGGCGATCACGCCGATCGGCGCGTCCGTCGAGCCGTACCCCTGCTGGTCCAGCCAACGGCCGACGGCGCGCGCGTTGCGCAGGCAGGCCGCGACCACCGGCAGGCCGGTCGCGCTGGCCGCCGCGCTGATCGCCGAGCCGTTCGGCGACGGCAGCACCAGGTCGGCGACGACCGGCGCGGTGGTCAGCGCCGCCGACGAGAGCGACCACGGATGCTCCGGGGTCGTCTGCCGGCGGCCCACCGCCGCGACCGCGCCGATCCGCCGCGCGTAGTCGGCCGCCTGCTCGCCCCACGGGAACGGGTGCACCCGCATGCCGCGCCCGACCGCGACGTCGACGGCGGTGGTGAACGACAGCACGTCCACCACCACCAGCACCGCGCACACCCGGCCCAGCTCGGCCGCTCCCGTCAGCCCCCAGTCGAAGCGGGCTCCGGAACCGGGTTGGACGTGGACGGCCGCGGCCACCGCCTCAGCGCTGACCGGGCTCGGTGTCACCGGGCCCGGGAGCCGACGCCCCGCCGGCCTCGGCCGGCCGGTCGGCGGCCTCGGCCACCGGCTGCTCCGGGCCGGGCCCGACGGCCTCCGCCGGGGCTGCCGCCTCGGCCGGGGCCACCGGCTCGACGGCACCGGTCGGCGGGACCGGACCGGCCGACGCGATCGGCTCGCTCACGACGGCCGACGGGTCCACCGGCTCCACCCCGGCCGATTCGGCGACGGGCAGCGGCACGGCCTCGACGGCACCCGCCACACCGGTGGCCGGCGCGGGCACCTCGACGACCCCCGCGCCCCCGAAGAGGCGCGGCAGCGTCCCGCCGTGCGCGGCCCGCAGCTCGTCCAGGCCGATCCGGAACTGGCCGTGCACCTCCAGCGCCCCGCCGGTCGGGTCGGTGACGCCGATCAGCTCGAACGGCACGCCGCGCTCGGCGCAGAGGGCGGTGAACGCCTTCTCGCGGCCGCGCGGCACCGACACCAGGACCCGGCCGGCGGATTCGCTGAACAGGTAGACGAACGGCATCGAGCCGCCGTCGAACCGCTCCGGCACCGCGATCCGGGCGCCGACGCCGCGCCGCAGGCAGGACTCCACCAGGCTCTGCGCGAGGCCACCGTCGGAGAGGTCATGCGCGGCGCTCAGGTGCCCGACCCGCGCGGCCTCCGCCAGCAGGTCGGCCAGGAGCCGCTCGCGGGCCAGGTCGACCTGCGGGGGTACGCCGCCGAGGTGCTCGTGGGTGACCCAGGCCCACTCCGAGCCGGAGAGTTCCACGTGCGTCTCGCCGAGCAGGAAGATCTGGTCGTGGTCGCCGCCCGGCCGGGGCACGAAGCCCATCGGCACCCGGTCGGCCACGTCGTCGAGCACGCCGAGCACACCGACCACCGGGGTCGGGTGGATCGGCGCCGCGCCCGTCTGGTTGTAGAAGCTGACGTTGCCGCCGGTGACCGGGATGCCCAGCTCGGCGCAGCCGTCCGCCAGGCCACGCACGGCCTCGGCGAACTGCCACATCACGCCCGGGTCCTCCGGCGAGCCGAAGTTGAGGCAGTTGGTCACGGCGATCGGCTTCGCGCCGGTGACGGCCACGTTCCGGTACGCCTCCGCCAGCGCGAGCTTCGTGCCGTGGTACGGGTCGAGCCGCGCGTACCGGCCGTTGCCGTCGACCGACAGCGCCACGCCGAGGCCGGTCCGCTCGTCGATCCGGATCACGCCGGAGTCCTCCGGCTGGGCGAGCACGGTGTTGCCCAGCACGTAGCGGTCGTACTGCTCGGTGACCCAGGTCTTGTCGGCCAGGTTGGGCGAGGCGACCATGCGCAGCACGGTCTCGCGCAGCGCCTCCGGGTCGGCCGGCCGGGGCAGCGT
Source organism: Micromonospora sp. M71_S20 (assembly GCF_003664255.1). Taxonomy (NCBI): domain Bacteria; kingdom Bacillati; phylum Actinomycetota; class Actinomycetes; order Micromonosporales; family Micromonosporaceae; genus Micromonospora; species Micromonospora sp. M71_S20. Next base: position 2,391,235 of record NZ_RCCV01000001.1, read on the forward strand.
CTCGGCGCGGTCGGCCTGGAGCAGGATCAGGTCGGCCGGCTCGCGCATCGGGCGGGCGTAGACCGGGCCGTCGTCGACCAGCGAGCCCGGCGGCACGTCGACCACCAACTGGTCGTGCCAGGTGATCAGCAGCCGGCCGGGCTGCCCGTCCGGCGCTGGCGGGGTGACCTCGCCGATCGCGGTGGCCCAGACGCCCCACTTCTCGGCGGTCTTGAGCACCGCTTCGAGCTTCTCCGGCTCGACGACCAGCAGCATCCGCTCCTGGGACTCGCTGGCGAGGATCTCGTGCGGCTCCATCGAGGGCTCGCGCAGCGGCACCCGCTCCAGCCACACCCGCATGCCGGTGCCGGCCGCCGCGGCGGTCTCGGTCAGCGCGCAGGTGAGGCCGGCGCCGCCGAGGTCCTGGATGCCGACGACCAGCCGGGCGTCGTAGAGCTCCAGGCAGGCCTCGATGAGCAGCTTCTCCATGAACGGGTCGCCGACCTGCACCGACGGGCGGCGCTGCTCGCTGCCCTCGTCGAAGGTGGCGCTGGCCAGCACCGACACGCCGCCGATGCCGTCCCGGCCGGTCCTGGCGCCCATCAGCACGACGACGTTGCCCGGCCCGGCGGCGGCCTTGTTCTGCAGCCGGTCGACCGGCAGCACGCCGAGGCAGAGCGCGTTGACCAGCGGGTTGCCCTGGTAGCAGGGGTCGAAGACGACCTCGCCGCCGATGTTCGGCAGGCCCAGGCAGTTGCCGTAGCCGCCCACGCCGGCGACGACGCCTGGCAGCACCCGGGCGGTGTCGGGGTGGTCGGCGGCGCCGAAGCGCAGCGGGTCCATCACCGCGACCGGGCGGGCACCCATGGCGAGGATGTCCCGGACGATGCCGCCGACGCCGGTGGCCGCGCCCTGGTAGGGCTCGACGAAGCTCGGGTGGTTGTGCGACTCGACCTTGAAGGTCACCGCCAGCTCGTCGGAGACCTGCACCACTCCGGCGTTCTCGCCGATGCCGGCGAGCAGCCGGTCGCTGGGCGGGGCCTTCTCGCCGAACTGGCGCAGGTGCACCTTGCTCGACTTGTAGGAGCAGTGCTCGCTCCACATGATCGAGTACATCGCCAGCTCGGCCTGGGTGGGCCGCCGGTCGAGGATGTGCCGGATCCGCTCGTACTCGTCGTCGCGGAGCCCGAGCTCGGCGTACGGCTGGAGCTCACCGGGGGTGTCCCCGGCGCGCGGCACGGTGTCCAGGCCGTCGGCCCAGTCGGCGGTCGCCGGCCCGGGACGCCCGGCCGGCGGCGCGACGGCGGCCGGACGCGGCTCCACCGGCTGCGCCGGGGCGGCCGGGAAGGCCTCCGGGTTATCCCGTACCTCGTCCGGATGGGTGGTCATGACCTCTCCTCGCTGCGCTCGCGTCCGCCCGACGGGCGGGTGAGCCGACCGATGATGCCGCGCACGGTCACGCCGGCGTCCCCACCAGGTGCTTGAGCACCGAGGTGAAGAAGCCGAGACCGTCCAGGGAGGGGCCCGTGAGCGCCTCCACCGCGTGCTCGGGATGCGGCATGATGCCGACCACGTTGCCGGCGGGGTTCGTGATCGCGGCGATGTCGCGCTGCGACCCGTTGGGGTTGCCGCCGACGTAGCGGGCGACCACCCGGCCCTCGGCTTCGAGCTGGTCGAGCGTCGCGGTGTCGGCGACGTAGCAGCCCTCGCCGTTCTTGACCGGGATCAGCACCTCCTGGCCGGGCTGGAACGTGTTCGTCCACGCGGTGCCGGCCGACTCGATGCGCAGGACCTGGTCGCGGTTGCGGAAGTGCAGGTGCTGGTTGCGGGTGAGCGCCCCGGGCAGCAGGTGGGCCTCGCAGAGGATCTGGAAGCCGTTGCAGATGCCGAGCACGGGCAGGCCGCCCCGGGCCGCGTCCACGATCGTGCCCATCACCGGGGCGAACCGGGCGATGGCGCCGCAGCGCAGGTAGTCGCCGTAGGAGAAGCCGCCGGGCAGGACGACGGCGTCCACCCCGTGCAGCTGCGGGTCACCGTGCCAGAGGCGGACCGGCTCGGCGCCCGCGATCCGGACGGCCCGGGCCGCGTCCCCGTCGTCGAGCGAGCCGGGGAAGGTGACCACACCGACCCGGGCGGTCACGAGCGGGCGTCCACGGTCTCGTCGGCCTCGGCCACGCGGACCGTGAAGTCCTCGATGACCGGGTTGGCGAGCAGCTTGTCGGCGATCTCCCGGGCCCGGTCCAGGTCCGGTTCACCGGTGAATTCGATCTCGATCCGCCTGCCGATCCGAACCGAGGCGACGTCGCTGACGCCGAGCCGGGGCAGCGCGTTTGCGACGGCCTGGCCCTGGGGATCGAGGATCTCGGGCTTGAGCATGACGTCGACGACGACGCGAGGCACTGGGCACTCCTGACTGTGTACGCAGTTGGGTGCCGACCCACAACGGGCGAGCGCAGCCAGCCTACCTGGCAGATACCGCCCCGGACGCACCGGCCGGACGCAGTTCAGGCAGTGATCGACATTCCCGGCGCGGGGCCCGGGGACCGATGCGGGTTCGTTGCGATCCCGATGCCCATCCGTTGCCGACCGGCCCGTTTCGCCCCGCTCCGCCGGGCCGTGGGACACCCGACCGTCGCCCGTCCCGCCATACCGTCTCATCCATCATTTTCGATGGATCTCTTGTGAACGACATCTCAGGGGCCCTACCGTACATCGTCGTACGTCGATCGGACGTCGGGCCACCCCCGCCCGCCGGCCGACAGCTCGACCCGGTGAACCCGGGCCCCGTCCCCCGAAGGAGCCCCCATGCGCATCCGATCCATGATCGCGGTGCTGGCCACCGCAGCGGCCGGCCTGCTCGGCGCCAGCTCCGGCGCCCTCGCCGCACCCGTCAGCCCGTACATCATCGGCGGCGGCACCGTCTCGTCGGCCCCGTGGGCCGCCGCCGTACTCAGCAACGGCTCGTTCACCTGCTCCGGCACGATCATCGCGCCGCAGTGGGTGCTCACCGCCCGGCACTGCGTCAACGGCACGATGTCCGTCCGGGTCGGCAGCGTCAACCGCACCTCCGGCGGCCAGACCCGCACCGTCAGCGCCAGCTACAGCCGGTACGACCTGGCCCTGCTGCGCCTGTCCAGCTCGGTGAGCACCTCGTACGTCACGCTCGCCAACAGCAACCCGCCGATCAACTCGACCAACTCGATCTACGGCTGGGGCATGACCTGCTACAGCGGCTGCTCCGCCTCGACCCAGCTGAAGACCGCGTCGGTCCGGGTGACCAGCAACAGCGCCACCGACGCGTACGGCGGGCAGGCGATCCGGAGCACCCGGATCAACGGCAACGCCTGGCGGGGCGACTCGGGCGGCCCGCAGTTCTACAACGGCGCGCAGGTCGGCGTCGCCTCCACCGCCGACGGCCAGAGCATCCAGAACTACGGCAGCGTCGCGTACAACCGGGCCTGGATCACCCAGACGGCCGGTGTCTGACGGTTAGCGCCACGCTAGGCGCGGATGGTCGGCAGCGCGCCGGCCGTCCGCGCCGCGCCGTTTTGCAGCATCCGATCAGGTGAACAAGGCCCGCGATCGGGCGCCTCGCCACCCTGACAGCATCGGAAGCGTGCTGGTCGTGACGACGGAGCAACTGCCCGGGTACGAGATCCGCCAGATCCTCGGCGAAGTGGTGTCGTCGATGGCCAGGACGCGGAACCCGTACCGCGAGGGGGTCAAGAACCTGCGCGGTGGGGCGTACGACCCGATGGCCCCGGACAACCTCACCCGGTGGCGTACGGACTCGGTGGCCCGGCTCGGTGAGGAGGCCCGCCGCATCGGCGCGAACGCCGTGGTGGGGATGCGCTTCGACAGCCGCGACTGCGGCGAGATGTGGATGGAGATCTGCGCGTACGGCACGGCGGTGGTCGTGGCGCCCAAGATGCCCGACGTCATGCCGCCCGACCAGCCGCTGGTCGCCGCGGAGACCGCGCACGACCCGGCCTTCGCCGAGTCCCCGGGCGGCATCGCCGAACCGGCGAGCGCCCCCAACCTCCGCTCGGCCGCGGAAACCCCCACCCGAGACTGACCAACCCCACCCACCCCACCCCCACCGGCCCCGGGCCCCTCACCCGAGCCCCGGTGATCATGAGTTGGCGGCGAAGTTGATCTCTAAAACCGCCGCCAACCTCATGATCACCGGGTTGAGGGCGGGGGGTGGGTGGGGTGGGGGTGGGGGTTAGAGGATGGGGGGTGGGGTGTAGGTGGCGGCCTGGGGGTGGGCGTCCACGACGGTGGCGATGCGGCGGGCGACGGCCTCGACCTGGGCCGGGGCGGCGCCGACGAAGGCGGTGCGGTCGGCGACGAGGGCGTCGATCTCGCCACGGGTCAGGCCCAGCCGGTCGTCCGCCGCCAGGCGGTCGAAGAGGTCGTTCTCGGCGGCGCCCTTCTCGCGCATGGCCAGGGCCACCGCGACCGCGTGCTCCTTGATCACCTCGTGGGCGACCTCACGGCCGACGCCGCGCCGGACCGCCGCCACCAGGATCTTCGTGGTGGCCAGGAACGGCAGGAACCGCTCCAGCTCCCGGTTGATCACCGCCGGGTACGCGCCGAACTCGTCCAGCACGGTGAGGAAGGTCTGGAACAGCCCGTCGGCGGCGAAGAACGCGTCCGGCAGGGCGACCCGGCGGACCACCGAGCAGGAGACGTCCCCCTCGTTCCACTGGTCGCCGGCCAGCTCGCCGACCATCGACAGGTAGCCCCGGATGATCACCGCGAAGCCGTTGACCCGCTCGCTGGAGCGGGTGTTCATCTTGTGCGGCATCGCGCTGGAGCCCACCTGGCCCGGCTTGAAGCCCTCGGTGGCCAGCTCCTGGCCGACCATCAGCCGGATCGTGGTCGCCAGCGACGACGGGGCGGCGGCGACCTGGGCCAGGGTGGAGAGCACCGCCAGGTCGATCGAGCGCGGGTAGACCTGCCCGACGCTGTCGAGGACCCGGCTGAAGCCGAGGTGCCCCGCGACCCGGCGCTCCAGCTCCGCCACCCGCTCGGCGTCGCCGTCGAAGAGGTCGAGCTGATCGGCGGCGGTGCCCACCGGGCCCTTGATGCCCCGCAACGGGTACCAGTTGATCAGGTCGTCCAGCCGCTCGTACGCGATGAGCAGCTCCTCCGCGGCCGACGCGAAGCGCTTGCCCAGCGTGGTGGCCTGCGCCGCGACGTTGTGGGAGCGGCCGGTCATGACCAGGTCGGAGTGCTCGACGGCGAGCCGGGCCAGCCGGGCCAGGGTGGCGACCACGCGGTCGCGGATCAGCTCCAGCGAGCGGCGCACCTGGAGCTGCTCGACGTTCTCGGTGAGGTCCCGGGAGGTCATCCCCTTGTGCACGTGCTCGTGCCCGGCGAGTGCGCTGAACTCCTCGATCCGGGCCTTCACGTCGTGCCGGGTGACCCGCTCCCGCTCGGCGATCGAGGCCAGGTCGACCTGGTCGAGCACCCCCTCGTACGCCTCGACGACGCCGTCGGGCACGGGGACGCCGAGATCCCGTTGGGCCCGGAGCACGGCGAGCCAGAGCCGCCGCTCCATCCGGATCTTCTCCTCGGGCGACCAGAGGGCGACCAGCTCGGGTGAGGCGTACCGGTTGGCGAGCACGTTCGGGATCGTCACGTACCTCAGTCTTTCACGTCGCCCGGGACGGCCCGGACGACGGCGTCCGCCCGCCCGACTGCGCGGACACCGCGCTCGACCGGCACCGTATATACTCGGACGCCGGTACGTATATAGGGGGTGTGCGTGACCAAGATCCTGGTGGACGTCGACGACGAGGCACTGGCGGACGCGGCCGCGGCCTTCGGCACCAAGACCAAGAAGGACACGGTGAACGTCGCGCTGCGGGAAGGGGCTGCCCGCCTGCGTCGCGCCCGCGCCCTCGCGGAACTCAGCGGTCGGGCCCAGGCCGGTGACTTCGACGAACTGCTCGACAAGGGCACATACCGGTCGTGAGGCTCGCGGACCACCTGGTCGACACCAGTGCGTTGGTCCGGCTCCTGCGCGACCCCGACGCCCAGGCCCGGTGGGAACAGCCGCTCACGGCCGGCCTGCTCGCGGTCTGCCCGCTGGTCGAGCTGGAGTTCCTGTATTCGGCCCGCTCGCTGAGCGATCGCAGGTGGCTGGGAGAGCGGCTTCGCACGGTGTTCAACCGGGTGGGCATGCCGGACCGGATCCACGAGCGGGCGGCCGAGATCCAGGAACAGCTCACCGCCCGGGGCACCCACCGCTCGGCCGGTGCCGTCGACCTGCTGATCGCGGCGACGGCCGAACACCAGGGCCTGTCCCTGCTGCACTACGACCGTGACTTCGACCAGATCTCCGAAGTGACCGGTCAACCCATGCGATGGCTCGCCCCGGCCGGCACGATCAAGTAGGTCCCGGACCAACTCGTGCCAGCCGGGCATCCGCCGCCGACCCCACCCTGCCGCGGGCCGGGTCACCAGGCGGGGCGGGCGGCCGGGTCGAGGGCGAGGTCCCGGAGCTGCTCCGGGGTGAGCACGAACCGCCCGTCACGGCTGTGCAGCCAGATCCTGATCCAGGTGCCGTCGCGGTGCAATACGTCGACCCGCCGGTAGTGCGTCACGGCCCCGCCCCCGAAGGCTTCCCAGACGCGCGCGGTCTCCCGGACGCGCGCGCCGTCCGGCCCCGTCGACAGACCGCACGAGTCGACGATCTGCTTCCCGCAGTCCATGACGTCGCGGTTCAGGCCCGGCTGCGGTTCGGCCAGCGCCAGGGCCGACAACTCGTTGCCGAACGCGCCGGTGGGGTCGACCGGATAGGCGCGCACCGAGAAACCGACGTTGCGGTAGTCCTCGGACGCGCCCCCGACCGGCGCGTCGCCGGCCGGACCCGTCGGAACGACGTCGCGGCCCACCACGGTCGGTGACATCCAACGGACTCCAGGCGCCCGCGCCACGAGGGCCGCCGCCACCCCGTCCCGGTAGCGCCAGGCCGCCTCCGTGGGCAGGTTCTGGTTGCTCTTGCGGTGCGGGGGCCGCGAGGCGGTTGCCGGGGCCGCCGGCTGCATGTCCGGACGGTTGACCACCAGGCCCGCGCCGAGCACCAGCGCGAACACCCCGCCGGCCGCCGAGGCGTACGCCCCGAGCCGGCGCGTGCGGACCAGCCGGCGCTGCCGCAGGATCACCCCGTCCAGGTCGATCGAGGAGGGCGGCGGATCGCCGATCGCCGCGTCGAAGATCTCCCGGTACGTCACGCGAACCTCCCCGTCCTCAGGGCCGGCTGGTCCACGGCCAGCAGGCGTAGCGACTCCAACGCTCTGGCGGCCTGGCTCTTCACCGTGCCGGTGGTGACGCCCAGGATCTGCGCGGTGTCCTCCACGGAGAGGTCGCAGTAGAAGCGCAGCACCAGCACCGCGCGCCGCCGCTCGGGCAGCTTCCCGAGCAGGTCGAGCAGCAGCTCCCGGTCGGCCAGGTCGGGTTCGCTGTCCGGCGCGGCATCGTCGGGGACCTCGTCGGTGCTGCGTTCGCGCCGCCACGGCCGCCGCCGCTCGTCCAGCCAGGCGCGCGTGAGCACCTGCCGGACGTACGCCTCGACGTTCTCCGCCGCGCGGACCCGGGGCCAGGCCCGGTAGAGCTTGCCCAGCGTGATGGAGACGAGGTCGTCGGCGGTGTGCCAGTCCCGGCAGAGCAGGTACGCCGTGCGGCGCAGGTGCTCCAGCCGGGCCTCGACGAACTGCCGATACTCGTCCTCGTCCGCCCGCTTCACCTGTTCCGCCTTCGCCGCCTCATGTCCAAGGGACGGAGAGCGGGGCCGCGCAGGTTGCCCGGGTCAGCGTTCGAGGATGGCGGTCACGCCCTGGCCGCCGGCGGCGCAGATGGAGATCAGCCCCCGGCCGCCGCCCTTCTCCGCCAGCAGCTTGGCCAGGGTCGCCACGATCCGGCCGCCGGTGGCCGCGAACGGGTGCCCGGCGGCCAGCGACGAGCCGTTGACGTTCAGCTTCTCCCGGTCGATCGCGCCGAGCGGGGCGTCCAGCCCCAGCCGGTCCTTGCAGAACTCCGGGGACTCCCAGGCGGCCAGGGTGGCCAGCACCTGCGAGGCGAACGCCTCGTGGATCTCGTAGAAGTCGAAGTCCTGGAGGGTCAGCCCGGCCCGGGACAGCATCCGGGGCACCGCGTACGCGGGGGCCATCAGCAGCCCCTCGTCGCCGTGCACGAAGTCGACGGCGGCGGTCTCCGACCAGGAGAACCACGCCAGCACGGGCAGACTGTGCGCGCGGGCCCACTCCTCGCTGGCCAGCAGCACCGTCGAGGCGCCGTCGGTCAGCGGCGACGAGTTGCCGGCCGTCATGGTCGCCGCCTCGGCGTCGGGCCCCTTCGCGCCGAAGACCGGCTTCAGCGAGCCGAGCCGCTCCAGGCTGGTGTCGGGGCGCAGGTTCGCATCCCGGGTCAGCCCGAGGTAGGGGGTCAGCAGGTCGTCGAAGAACCCCCGGTCGTACGCGGCGGCGAGCCGCTGGTGCGAGCGCAGCGCCAGCTCGTCCTGGGCCTGCCGGTCGATCTGCCAGCGCAACGCCGTGCGGGCGGCGTGCTCCCCCATCGACAGCCCGGTACGCGGCTCCGCGTTGCGCGGGATCTCCGGCCTGAACGGCTGGGTGGGGCGCAGCTTCGCGGCGATCTTCAGCCGCTCGCCGAGGGTGCGGGCGCTGTTGAGCCGGAGCAGCGTGCGGCGCATCTCCTCGTTGACCGCGAGCGGCGCGTCGGAGGTGGTGTCCACGCCGCCGGCGATGCCGACGTCGATCTGCCCGAGGGCGATCTTGTTGGCGACCAGGATGGCGGCCTCCAGCCCGGTGCCGCAGGCCTGCTGGATGTCGTACGCCGGGGTGTGCGGGTCGAGCTTCGAGCCGAGCACGACCTCGCGGGTCAGGTTGAAGTCCTTCGCGTGCTTGAGCACCGCGCCGGCCACCACCTCGCCGACCCGCTGACCGGCCAGCCCGAACCGGGCGACGAGCCCGTCCAGCGCGGCGCCCAGCATGTCGGAGTTCGACGCGCTGGCGTACCGCGAGTTGGACCGCGCGAAGGGGATGCGGTTGCCGCCGATGACCGCCACCCGCCGGATGTTCTGCACGATCCCGCCTCCTCGAAAGACTTGCTCTCAACCTACTCGCCAGTAGGCTACGCCTATGACCGACAGGTACGCGAGCTTCGTCCGATCGGGGGCCGGTCGTGCGCTGGTCAAGCGCCTCGGGCTGCCCGACCCGCCGCGACTGCGCCGGCACACCCCCGGCGACCCCCTCGTGCCCGGCCCCGTCCTGCTGGGCGCCGCGACCGGCGGCCGGCTCGCCGAGCAGGCCGGCAAGCTCCTGACCGCCGCCGGGGTCGAGCTGCGCGATCCCGGCGCCGCGGAGTCCACCGGGCGCTTCGCCGCTCTGGTGTACGACGCCACCGGCATCACCGACTCCGCCGAGCTGCGGCAGCTGTACGACTTCTTCCACCCGCACGCCCGGTCGGTGCTGCCCAGCGGCCGGGTCGTCGTGCTCGGCACCCCGCCCGGGGAGTGCGCCTCGCCCCGGGAGGCAACCGCCCAGCGGGCCCTGGAGGGGCTGACCCGCAGCATCGGCAAGGAGTTCGGCCGGGGCGTCACCGCCCAGCTCGTCCACGTCACCAAGGACCCCGACGCCGGCACCTGGACCGGCCTGGAGGCGACCCTGCGGTTCCTGCTCTCCGGCCGGTCCGCGTACGTCTCGGGGCAGGTGGTCCGGGTCGGCACCGGCACGGCCGAGGCGCCGGCCGACTGGGACCGCCCGCTGGACGGGCAGGTCGTCCTGGTCACCGGGGCGGCCCGGGGCATCGGCGCGGCGTTGGCCCGGGTGCTGGCCCGCGACGGCGCCCGGGTGGTCGCGCTGGACATCCCGGCGGCCGGGGACGAGCTGGCGGCGGTCGCCAACGAGATCGGCGGCACGGCCGTCCAGCTCGACCTGACCGCCCCCGACGCCCCGGCCCGGCTCGCCGCGCACCTCGCCGACCGGCACGGCCGGGTCGACGTGGTGGTGCACAACGCCGGCATCACCCGCGACAAGACCCTCGGCCGGATGGACGCCGACCGGTGGGACTCGGTGCTCGACGTCAACCTCTCCAGCCAGGAGCGGATCAACGACGTGCTGCTGAAGCGGGAGCTGATCCCGGCCGGCGGCCGGATCGTCTCGGTCTCCTCGATCGCCGGCATCGCCGGCAACCGGGGCCAGACCAACTACGCCACCAGCAAGGCGGGCGTGATCGGGCTGGTGGAGTCGCTCGCCCCGGCGCTGCGCGAACGGCAGATCAGCGTCAACGCGGTCGCCCCCGGGTTCATCGAGACCCGGCTGACCGCGCGCATCCCGCTGGTGCTGCGCGAGGCGGGCCGGCGGATGAACAGCATGTCCCAGGGCGGGCTGCCGGTGGACGTCGCCGAGACCATCGGGTGGCTGGCGTGGCCGGCCTCCGGCGCGGTCAGCGGCAACGTCGTCCGGGTCTGCGGCCAGAGCCTGCTGGGGGCGTGATGGCGAGGCGAGAACGACCGGCGCCGGACCCGGACGACCTGTCGGTGCACGAGCTGATCGACGGCCCGACCGAGATCCTGTCGCAGGACACCCTGGACGCGGTCCGCGGGCCGGAAGCGTCCGGCCACGACCTGAGCCTGGAACAGACGCACGACCTCTCCGCCTCCGCCGCCGAGGCGACGCAGGACCTGTCGGGCCGGGGCCCGGCCGGTACGGGTGCCCGGGAGCGCGTCGAGCTGCCCCGGATGCCGGCGGCCGGGGCGCTCTACCGGCGGGCGCTGCTCGGCGCGCTGCCCGGCCTCGGCGGTGGGCGGCGCTCGGCGGGCGTCCCGGCGGTCGAGCTGGCCGTCGGCGGGATCGCCGTCGACCGGACGCATCTCGCCGACTACGACCGGGTCTGCGGGTTCCGGCTCACCGACCGGCTGCCCGCCACGTTCCCGCACGTCATGGGCTTTCCGTTGGCCCTGCGGCTGATGACCGCGCCCGAGTTCCCCATCCCGCTGACGGGCGTGGTGCACGTCGGCAACCGGATCACCGTGCACCGCCCGGTCACCGCCGACGAGACCCTCGACTTCCGCGCGTACGCCGAGAACCTGCGCCCGCACGACCGGGGGCGGCAGGTCGACGTGGTGCTGGTCGGCTCGGTCGACGGGACGGAGGTCTGGCGGGGCGTCTCGACGTACCTCGGCAGGGATGGCAAGCGGGGCGGCGGCGGTGGGCGGCGCGACCAGACCGGGCGGCCGACGACGCCGGCCGGTTCGGCCCGCTGGCGGGTCGAGCCCCGCGTCGGTACGGACTACGCGCGGGTCTCCGGCGACCACAACCCGATCCACACCTCCCGCCTCGGGGCCCGGCTGTTCGGTTTCCCCCGGCCGATCGCGCACGGGATGTGGAGCAAGGCCCGCTGCCTGGCCGCGCTGGAGAACCGGCTGCCGGACGCCTACACGGTCGAGGTGGCCTTCAAGCTGCCGGTGCCGCTGCCGAGCACGGTGAGCTTCGGCCTGCTGCCGGAGGGCGGGTTCGCCCTGCACGACTCGCGTGGTCGACCGCACCTGGCGGGCCTCGTGCGCTGAGGCGCCCCTGCCGAAGCTGGGCACGCCCCCGCCGGATCCGGATCCCGGGCTTGGCAGGGGCGTTCTCGTGCGCTAAGTTGTTCTCACAGCGAGATGTTCTCAGAATGAGAGAGACATGGTTGACGAGCAGGACTTCCTGGCCGGGTACGACCCCGGGGCCTACCCGTCGGTCGCCGTGACCGTCGACGTGGTGGCGCTGACCATCCGGGACGGCGCGCTGCACCTGCTGCTGATCCGGCGCGGCCAGCCCCCCTTCGAGGGGCACTGGGCGCTCCCCGGCGGCTTCGTCCGCCCCGACGAGGACCTCACCGCCGGCGCCCGACGGGAGCTGGCCGAGGAGACCGGGCTCGGCGGCGAGGGGCTGCGCCGCGTACACCTGGAGCAGTTGGGCAGCTACGGCACCCCCGACCGCGACCCGCGCATGCGCGTCGTCTCGGTCGCCCACCTCGCGTTCGCCCCCGACCTGCCCGACCCGGCCGCCGGCACCGACGCCGACGAGGCGGTCTGGCTGCCGGTGACCGCGCTGACCGGCCGGCAGCTCGCCTTCGACCACGGCCGGATCATCGACGACGCGCTGGAGCGGGCCCGGTCCAAGCTGGAATACACCCCGCTCGCCACGCGCTTCCTCGCCGGCGAGTTCACGATTAGCGAGCTGCGCGCCGTCTACGAGACGGTCTGGGGCCACCCGCTGCACGCCGGCAACTTCCACCGCAAGGTGCTCTCCGTGCCGGGCTTCGTGGAGAGCACCGGCACCAGCACCGAGCGCGGCGGCGCCCGGGGCGGCCCCCGCGCCCGGCTCTACCGGGCCGGCGACGCCCGACTGCTGCACCCGGCGCTGCTGCGCCCCGCCCGGGAGGAGGCGGTCCGATGAGGACCGCCGACGCCGTCCGCCTGGTCGCGGCGGCCCGCACCGACGCCGACCTGTTCGGCACGGACCAGCCGGCCCGGCGCTACCGCGAGCTGGTCGCGGCCCTGCACCCCGACCGCCTGCCGCCCGATCCGGCGGTACGCGCCGAGGCCACCGACGCGTTCATCCGGGTCACCACCCGCTGGCGGGCCCGGCAGGTCACCGTCCTCGGCGACTACCGGCTCGGCACGCCGGCCTACTCGGGCGACCTGGCCGATCTCTACGACGTCGGCGCCGACCGGCTGCTCAAGCTGCCCCGGCGGCCCGCCGACAACGACCTGATGGCCCGCGAGGCGCACGCCCTGCGCACCATCGCCGAGCGCGGCGACCCGCGCTACCTGCCGTACGTGCCCCGCCTGGTCGAGGACTTCCCGCACCGGGACGCCGCGACCGGCGCCGAACGGCGGATCAACGTGCTCGCCACCGCGCCCGGCCTGCACGACCTCGACGAGGTCCGGCGCGCGTACCCGGACGGGCTGGACGCCCGCGACGTGGCCTGGATGTGGCGCCGGCTGCTGGTGGCGCTCGGCCTGGCGCACGGGGCGGGCATCGTGCACGGCGCGGTCCTGCCGCCGCACGTGCTGATCGAGCCGGACGGGCACGGCGTGGTGCTGGTCGACTGGTGCTTCTCCGCCCCCGTCGGCAGCACGGTCCCCGCGCTGGTGCCCGGCTACGACGCGAACTGGTACCCGGACGAGGTCCCCCGGAAGCGGCCCTGCGGGCCGGGCACCGACATCGCCATGGCCAGCGGATGCATGAGCTGGCTGATGGGGCCGCGCGCGCCCCGCGAGCTGGACGCCTTCGCGCGGGGCTGCCGGCAGCGGGCCCTGGACGCCCGGCCCGACGACGCGTGGCGGCTGCTGCGCGAACTGGACGAGGTGCTGGAGCGGCTCTACGGGCCGCGCACCTTCCGACCCTTCACCCTCAACCCGTAAGGAGCTGTCATGGGCAGTGGAATGTGGTCCACCGACGTGTACGACGCCGCCGACCGCTACCGCCGGAAGACCGGCAAGAGCGCGTTCTCCTACAGCGACAGCGGGGCGCGGACCGTGCACTCCGCCCTCGACCCCCGCGACGCGATGCGCGAGAGCCGCGACTCCGCCGAGCACCCCCGGTCGACGCCCATCGCGGTGCTCTTCGACGTCACCGGCTCGATGCGCAACGTGCCGCGCGTCCTGCAGACCAAGCTGCCGCAGCTGCTCGGGCTGCTGCAACGGCAGGGCTACGCCAGCGACCCCCAGATCATGTTCGGCGCGATCGGCGACGCCACCTGCGACCGGGTGCCGTTGCAGGTCGGCCAGTTCGAGTCGGACAACCGGATGGACGACGACCTCGGCCGCATCGTGCTGGAGGGCGGCGGCGGCGGACAGATGACCGAGTCGTACGAGCTGGCCATGTACTTCATGGCCCGGCACACCGTGACCGACTCCTGGGAGAAGCGCGGCCGGCGCGGCTACCTGTTCATCATCGGCGACGAGCTGGCGTACCCGAAGGTGAAGGCCCGGGAGGTGGCCCGCGTCATCGGCGACGACATGCGCCAGGACGTGCCGCTGCGACAGGTCGTCGACGAGTTGACCCGCCGCTGGGACACCTACTACCTGCTCCCCGCCGGCAGCCACAACTCCGGCAACGCCAAGGTGCTCGACTTCTGGCGGGACCTGCTCGGGCAGAACGCCGTCGTGCTGGACGACCTCGACGCGGTCTGCGAGACGATCGCGCTCACCATCGGGCTCGGCGAGCAGGCCATCGACCTGGACGAGGGCCTGCGCGACCTCGACCGGGCCGGCTCGGGCGCCACCGGCACCGTGTCCAAGGCGCTGGCCCGCCTGCGCGGGGGGCGGCGCGCCGAGGTGTCGACGCTGCCCGCGTTCCGCGACACCGGCGGCGAGGTGACCCGGCTGTGAGACCCGTGACGGTGGTCGACCTCGGCTCCGGAAAGGTGACCCGGCGATGAGACACGTGGCGGTGGTCGACCTCGGCTACGGCGACGCCGGCAAGGGCACGGTCGTGGACTGGCTCTGCGCCACCCGGCCCGTGCACACGGTGGTCCGCTTCAACGGGGGCGCACAGGCGGCGCACAACGTCGTGCTGCGCGACGGGCGGCACCACACGTTCGCGCAGTTCGGGGCCGGTACGTTCCACCCCGGCGTCCGTACGCACCTGTCGCGGCACGTGGTGGTGGACCCGCTGGCGCTGGCCGCCGAGGCCGACCACCTCACCTCGGTCGGGGTGCCCGACGCGCTCGACCGGCTGACCGTGGACGGGGAGGCGCTGCTCGCCACCCCGTACCACCGGGCCGCGAACCGGGCCCGCGAGATCGCCCGGGGAGCCGACCGGCACGGCTCCTGCGGGCTGGGGGTGGGCGAGACCGTCGCGTACGGTCTCGCCCACCCCGACGAGGCGCCCCGGGTGGCCGACTGCCGCAACCCGGGGCTGCTGCGCCGCCGGCTGACCGCCCTGCGGGACCGGCTGACCGCCGAGCTGGGCCCGTTGGACGCGCCGCCCGTCGAGGACTGCCTGCCCGCGTTCACCGGCTTCGCCGGGCGGGTCGCGATCGTCGACCGGAGCTGGCTGGCCGGGGCGCTGCGCGCCGGCACCTGCGTCTTCGAGGGCGCGCAGGGAGTGCTGCTCGACGAGTGGCACGGCTTCCACCCGTACACCACGTGGAGCACCACCACCTTCGCCAACGCCGACAGCCTGCTCACCGAGGCGGGCCAGCCCGGCGGCGCCACCCGCATCGGGGTGCTCCGGGTGGTCACCACCCGGCACGGGCCCGGCCCACTGGTGACCGAGGACCCGGCCCTGCCGCTGGCCGACCCGCACAACCCGACCAACCCGTGGCAGGGGCGGTTCCGGTTCGGCCACTTCGACGCGGTCGCCCACCGGTACGCCCTCGCCGCCGCCGGCGGGGTCGACGGCCTGGCGCTCACCCACGTCGACCTCGCCGGCCCCGGGCTGCGGATCTGCCGCCGCTACGACACCACCGACCGGCTCACCCCGGGCCCGCCCGGCGACCTGGACCGGCAGGCCGCGCTCACCGCCCGCCTGATGCGCTCCCGTCCCGTGTACGACGACCCGCCCGTCGACTGGCCGTCGGCGGTGGCCCGGGAACTCGGCGCGCCGGTGGTGCTCACCTCGCACGGCCCCACCGCCGACGACAAGACCCCGCACGGCCCGCTCCTCGCTCCGCGCCCCCTCCCGCCGGTCAGAACGCCGGCCGAGGCGTCGGCGTGACGCCGGGCCCCGCCGGAGGTCGACGCGGGTGATCCGGCGACTCGGCCACCGGCCGGTGCGCGCCCGGCGAGCATGGGAGGCATGGAGTCCGTGCTCGACCTGCTCCGGCAGCTGGTCGCCTCACCGTGGGTGTACCTGCTGATCTTCGGGCTCACCGCGGTCGACGCGTTCTTCCCCGCCGTGCCCGGCGAGGCGGCCGTGATCACCGCCGCCGTGCTCGCCACCGGCGGCGACCCCGACCTGGTGTGGGTGATCGTCGCCGCCGCGCTGGGAGCCTTCGCCGGCGACCACGTCTCGTACGCCATCGGTCGCGGCGGCGGCGCGAACCGGCTCGCCCGCTTCCCGGCGGACAGCCGGCGCCGGGCCAGCTCGGAATGGGCCCGGCGGGCGCTGCACCGGCGCGGCGGGCTGATCCTGACCACCGCCCGGTACGTCCCCGGTGGCCGCACGGCGGTGACCCTCACCATGGGCGCGGTCCGCTATCCGCTCCGGTCGTTCCTGCTCTTCGACGCCGTCGCGGCGGTGAGCTGGGCGCTCTACTGCGCCCTGCTCGGCTACTTCGGCGGGCTGGCCTTCGAACGCGATCCCATCAAGGGCATCCTCGCCGGCGTGGGCCTCTCGCTGGCGATCACCCTCCTGCTGGAGTCGTTCCGCTGGCTACGCCGCCGCAGGCGCCGCTGAACGCGCGACGGGACGCGGCACACCCGCCGCCGAACCGCGTGACGGGTGGAACGCCACGGCTGTCTCGGGGCCTCTTTGACAACCATGGCGTTCCACTCGTGCGACTGCCGCCGCGGATGCCCGCCGCCGGCGGGCGAGCAGGTCAGGAGGGGGTGGCCCGTGGGTGCCAGGTGACGCCGTGGAGGAGTTGACCCGCGCCCAGCCAGGCCACGTTCATCATCCGGGTGGCGGTCTTCTCCGGGTCGGCCTCCGGGTGGTCGGCGAGCCAGTCCGCCAGCGACTCGGTCGCCCCCACCAGGGCGTACGCGACGACCTCCAGGTCGGTCTCGCCCACCTCGCGGCCCTCGGCGCGCAGCGCGTGGTCGAGCATCCCGGCGACCACCTCGACAAGCCGGGCACGCATGCCGGCCAGCTCGCCGGCGAAGGGCTGCTCGCCCCGGGCCTGCCGGTAGAGCACCGCCCATCCGTCACGGTGCGCTCCGACGAAGCCGAAGAAGGCGCGCAGCCCGCGCCAGAGCCGCTCGTCGGCCGGCAGTTCGGGGGCGGCCGCCCCGGCGATGGCCTGCATCATCCGGGTGCCCTCCCGGTGCAGGCAGGCGACGAAGAGTTCTTCCTTCGTGCCGAGGTACGCGTAGACCATGGGCTTGGAGATGCCGGCGTCCTCGGCGATCTCGTCCATGCTGGCGGCGTGGAATCCCCTGCGGGAGAACACTTTCACGGCCGCGTCGAGCATCTGCTGCTCGCGTACGGCGCGGGGGAGGCGCTTGAAGGTGGGTGGGGTGGACACCTTGCGAGCATACCTACTCGCCCGTAAGGTTACGCACGAGTAGCCAATACCCGGAAGGTGCAGCCCCATGACTGACTTCGACCCGGCCAACTTCGCGAACGTCGGCCCCAAGGAGTTCGCCCAGCTGGTCAAGTCCACCCCGGACGACAAGATCGCCGAGGTGATGTCCGGCGACCTGCGCGGCAAGATCCTCGGCGAGGTCTTCGGCCGGATGCCGCAGCTCTTCCGCGCCGACCGGGCCGGCTCGACCAACGCGGTCATCCACTGGAACATCACCGGCCGTCCCGACGGGGGCACCGACACCTACGAGGTGGTCATCGCCGACGGCGCCTGCACCGTCAACGAGACCCCGCAGCACGACCCGAAGCTCAGCCTCACGATGGGCCCGGTCGAGTTCCTGAAGATCGTCTCCGGTGGCGCGAACCCCGTCATGATGTTCATGACCGGCAAGCTCAAGGCCAAGGGCGACCTGGGCCTGGCCGCCAACATCGCCAACCTGTTCGACATCCCCAAGGCCTGACATGGCCGAGTTCTCGCTCGACCTGAACGAGGAACAGCGGGATCTGCGCGACTGGGTGCACGGCTTCGCCGCCGAGGTCGTGCGCCCGGCCGCGGCCGAGTGGGACGCCCGGGAGGAGACTCCCTGGCCGATCATCCAGGAGGCGGCGAAGGTCGGCCTGTACGGCTTCGAGTTCCTCGCCACCTGCTGGGCCGACCCCACCGGCCTCTCCCTCCCGATCGCCAGCGAGGAACTCTTCTGGGGTGACGCCGGCATCGGGCTGGGCATCTTCGGCACCTCCCTCGCGGTGGCCGCGATCTACGGCGCCGGCACCCCCGACCAGATGGTCGAATGGGTGCCGCAGTGCTTCGGCACCGTCGACGAGCCGGCCGTCGCCGCGTTCTGCACCACCGAGCCCGAGGCCGGCTCCGACGTCGGCGCGATGCGCACCCGGGCCGTCTATGACGAGGCGGCCGACGAGTGGGTGCTCAGCGGGCAGAAGGCGTACGCCACCAACGGCGGGATCGCCGGGGTGCACGTGGTCACCGCCTCGGTCGATGCGTCGCTCGGCTCCCGCGGGCAGGCCGCGTTCGTCGTACCGCCGGGCACCGCCGGTCTGACCGCGACCCGCAAGCTGCGCAAGCTGGGCCTGCGCGCGTCGCACACCGCCGACGTCTTCCTCGACGACGTACGCGTGCCGGGGCGCTGCCTGCTCGGCGGCCGGGACGCCCTGCTCGAACGGCTCGACCGCGCCCGCTCCGGCAAGCGCGCCTCGGGCCAGGCCGCCATGCGCACGTTCGAGCTCTCCCGGCCCACCGTCGGCGCGCAGGCGCTGGGCGTGGCCCGGGCCGCCTACGAGTACGCCCTGGACTACGCGAAGGAGCGGGTCCAGTTCGGCCGCCCGATCATCGAGAACCAGGCGGTCGCGTTCGCGCTGGCCGACATGAAGATGGAGATCGACGCGGCCCGGCTGCTGGTCTGGCGCGCCTCGTGGATGGGCCGCAACAACCGGCCCTTCACGGCCGGCGAGGGCTCGATGTCCAAGCTGAAGGCCGGCGAGGTGGCCGTCTCCGTCACCGACAAGGCCGTGCAACTGCTCGGCGGGGCCGGCTTCCTGCGCGACCACCCGGTGGAGCGCTGGTACCGGGACGCCAAGATCTACACCATCTTCGAGGGCACCTCCGAGATCCAGCGGCTGGTCATCTCCCGGGCCATCTCCGGCGTCCAGATCCGCTGACCGACCGCAGCACCGGACCACGGCACCACCTCACCGGTGCGCAGCGCGGCCGCCGTACCGGAAGTGTGCCGGTCCGGGCGTCCGCCGCACCCGTACCACCGCGCACCTGATCTCCCCGATCGCCGCGTGGGGCCCTGCCCCGGGCCCCACGCGCACCGCCTGAGGAGGTTGCGTCATGGATCTGCCGTTCGTCGTCGCCACCCTGACCCGACGCGGGCTGCTCGCCCCCGGCCGACCGATCCGCGTCGCCTCCCAGCTCCGGGCGCTGCGCAAATGGGGCTGGAACATCGCCGGCGAGCTACGCCAGGCCGCCGCCCGCGACCCCGAACGGACGGCCGTCGTCGACGAGCAGGGCACCGGCCTGACGTACGCCGAACTGCTCGACCGGGCCGAGCGGCTGGCCCGGGGGATGCGGACGGCGCTCGGGGTGCGGGCCGGGGACCGGGTCGGCGTGCTCTGCCGCAACCACCACGGCCCGGTCGAGACGATCGTGGCCGCCACCCTGCTCGGCGCGGACGCGGTGCTGGTCAACACCGGGCTCTCCGCCGGGCAGCTCGCCACCGTGGCGGAGGAGCAGCGGCTGCGGGTGCTGGTGCACGACACCGAGTTCGCCGACCGGGTCGCCAACCTCCCCGCCGAGGTGCAGCGGCTCGACGAGCGCGCCCGGGAGGCGCTCGTCGCCGGCGCGGTCCCCGGCGAGCTGCGTCCCCCCGAGCGCGACGGCCGGATCATCGTGCTCACCTCCGGCACCACCGGCGCCCCCAAGGGTGCCCGGCGCCCCACGCCGAACGGCTTCGGCCCGCTGGTCTCCATCATCGACCGGATCCCGCTGCACGCCCGGGGCACCGTCATGATCGCCGCGCCGCTCTTCCACACCTGGGGGTACGCCGCCCTCCAGGTCTGCTTCGCCCTGCGGGCCACGATCGTGCTGCACCGACGTTTCGACCCGGCCGCCACGCTGGCCGCCCTGGTGGCGCAGCGCTGCGACGCGCTCTTCGCCGTGCCGGTGATGCTGCAACGGCTGCTGGAGGTGCCACCGCCGGACCCCCGCCCCCCGCTGAAGGTGGTCGCGGTCAGCGGCTCCTCGCTGCCGGGCGGCCTCGCCCTGCGGTTCATGGACGTCTACGGCGACGTGCTGCACAACCTCTACGGCTCCACCGAGGTCTCCTGGGCGTCCATCGCCGGCCCCGCCGACCTGCGCACGGCTCCGACCACCGCCGGCCGCCCGCCGCACGGGACCCGGCTGGAGATCCTCGACGCGGCCGGCGAGCCGGTGCCGGCGGGGCAGGTGGGCCGGATCTTCGTCGGCAACGAGATGCTCTTCGAGGGATACACCTCCGGGGCCGCCCGGGAGCACCACGACGGCCTGCTCGACACCGGCGACCTGGGGCGGCTCGACGCCGGCGGGCTGCTCTTCGTCGACGGCCGGGCCGACGACATGATCGTGTCGGGCGGGGAGAACGTCTTCCCGGCCGAGGTGGAGGACCTGATCGCCCGGCTCCCGCAGGTACGCGAGGCCGCCGTGATCGGCGTACCGGACCCGGAGTACGGCCAGCGGCTCGCCGCGTTCCTCGCCCTGCACCCCGGCGAGACGCTCGACGCGGAGGCGGTGCGCGAGTACGTCCGGCACTACCTGGCCCGGTTCTCCGTACCGCGGGACGTGGTCTTCGTGAAGTACCTGCCCCGCAACGCCACGGGCAAGGTGCTGGCCCGCGAGCTGCGTCGCTACTACGGCTGACCGTTCCCCGGCCGTTACTGCCCGGATGCCCCGCCACCCCTAGGCTGGCGGCACCATGATCGGCTCCGGACCGCGCCGCCGTGCCCGTCACCGCCACCATCCCCGTCACCGCCAACCGGGACCACGGAGGGCACCGCTGCTGCTGGTCGAAGCGGCGACGCTGCTCTCCAACACCGGCAACGGCGTGGCGAACGTGGCCCTGCCCTGGCTGGTGCTGGAACGCACCGGCAGCCCCACCGCCGCCGGCGTGGTCGCGGCGGCCAGCGCCCTGCCGCTGCTGCTGTCCGGCCTCGTCTCCGGCACGATCGTGGACCTGCTCGGCCGGCGGCGTACGGCACTGGTCTCCGACACGCTCTCCGCCGTCTCGGTCGCCGCGATCCCGGTCGTCGACGCGCTGCTCGGGCTGAACCTCGGCTGGATCGTCGCGCTGGCGGTGCTCGGCGCGGTGTTCGACCCGGCCGGCCTGACCGCCCGGGAGACGCTGCTGCCGGCCGCCGCGCAGGCCGCCGGCTGGCGGATCGAACGGGCCAACGGGGTGCACGAGGCGGTCTGGGGGCTCGCCTTCCTGATCGGACCCGGCGTCGGCGGCGTGCTCATCGCCGCGATCGGCCCCGGCTCGACCCTCTGGGTCACCGCCACCGGGTTCGCGCTGGCCGTCGCGATGATCTCCGCCGTCCGGCTGCCCGGGGCCGGCCGCCCCGAACGTCCCCCCTCCGGGTTGTGGCGCGGCACCGTCGAGGGGCTGCAATTCGTCTGGCGGGACCGGCTGCTGCGGACCATCGCGCTGCTCTCGATGGTGCTGGCCGCGCTCTACCTGCCGGTCGAGGGCGTGCTGCTGCCGGCGTGGTTCGTCGGTCAGGGAGAACCGGCCCGCCTCGGCGCGATCCTGATGGCGATGAGCGCCGGCGGAGTCGTCGGCGCGCTCGCCTCCGGCGCGG